>JBEBXH010000058.1:0-42526 GCA_040391785.1 Victivallis vadensis | reverse complement strand
AATGGAAGAAATGCGGACGATGTGATATGTTATTTTATGAACGGACTACTAGTTTAACAACACTTTTGCGGAAGAAAGGAAATATCTTTATAGGCTCCTTCAAGCTTCGATCCTTGCGTATTCCAGACCTGTAAATTGTTCCCGCTTCAATTTTGAATAAGTGTCAACTCCAACGATGATTCCCGGATTTTTTTCATTTCCGCTACCAAATTCCAGGTTTGTGCGATAAAAATTATCTTCCAGCGGCATGTGAATATTTTTCAGGCAAAACGGTGCGATGCCAACTACCGATTCATAACGATTACACGCAGGGCAAAATTTCAAAAATCTCGTATTGGCTTTTTCCACATCAAAATCCAAAACATTTCTAATAGCCAGAAGAAAGAAAGCGCTGTCAGCCGGAAGTTTTTGAAATTCAATTTCCGAATAGCCATTCCGTATGCAAAATTCTTTGAATTTCAAGGATACTATTGCACAGTTATCATAGGTAAACGAGAAATCATATTTTCTTCTTTTGATTCGTAAATCCGGATTGATATATTCAGAGTTCATCTTGTAACCACATTGAGGACAAACTGGTAGCCCTGCCGCATGGTAATACATATGGCTGTCATTATCCGGACCTGATAAATTATAACCAATAATCATGCTACCCCTTTGATTTTCCTAACAATACCTCTGTTTTGGCGAGTTTCAAGGTTGATTTTGGGGCATCATGATTAATTGGTTCGAAAATAGTAGAGTCGATTCTTTTCCTGGTCAAGGTAGAGCTGGTTGTTGCATTTTGCCCTGCTGTCTCTCCAGCCGGAAATTTCTGGCGGCAGGTCACCGCACATGGATTCCGGGACGAAATACCGGGTCGTCAGGTTCCGTTCCTTCAAGTCTAATTGACGGATCAGGGTTTCCGTCAATTCCGCCACGCCATCTCCTTGCAGCAGGAAAAAGACCCCGCCGCCGTGGCGATCCAAAAGCTGCGTTACTTCCATCCCTTCAAGGCGTATGGACTCCGGCAATGTCCTGAATTCCGCCTGCAGATAGCGTTCCGGACGGTTTTCGTACGCCCCCCAGCCAAGGAAAGCGAGTGAAAAAAGGATCATCACGCCCCATGCCAATTTCCAACTCCACCGCTTGAGCCAGATGAAAAGTAGCGGCCAGATCAAAAAGAGATTGGTAACGATCGCTGCCATATATCCGATGACCCAAAAACCATAAAATCCATAGCGAATACCGCCCTCCGGCAGCCAGATAAATCCGGCTCCGCGAAGCCATACCGCCGTCCAGAACAGAAGGCTCCCGAACAGCAGGAAACAAACGAGCTGTGTTTTCTCTTTCTTCTCTCGGTCCTCCTGTAGAAGTAGACGAAGGAGAACGCAGAACTGGATTCCACCGGAGAGCATGGAGCAGAGTAAGGGGATTGTGATGAGTACGGCGAACAGGATATTCAATACGCCTTTTTGCTCTTCTAATTTCCGGCAGAAGTCTATAAAGCACCACAGGATAATTCCGCCGGCCAGGAAAAGCCAGAGGAAAAAACCGGTCACACGAAGTAAAATAGAAGGTGAATGGAACAGGAGCATCATTGTCAGTGGAAACGCGCCGAAGCCAAAACATAAAGCCATGGCCGAGCCATAGAGATAAAATACGGTACTTCGTTCTTCTTTTACGGCTTTACGTCCAAGAAAACTGCACCAGAAGCCAAGTACAAAGAATCCCAGCGACCAGAACCGGAAAATACTTTCCAGTGGCGGATTGTCAGATTCATGAACGGAAAAGGCGCTCCATATTATCCAGAGTACAAAAAGAAGAATCAGGAAAATCGCCTCTGTTTTCCCCATCGACAATTGCGGCCGAAAGAATGATTTTACCATTGTCAACTCCTGGCTGATTCTATGGATTCGAAAAAGTGCCGCTCATGGTAACAAATGTGATCAGATATACCGTGATCAGAAAGGACAACCAAAAAAACGGCCAGAGCAAGGAGGCTGTTACGACATTGATAAAATAACGTTTTCGGACCAACAAACAGGCTGCCGATATGGCGAATGGAACCAGCCAATAGTAGAGTCCGATTGCGTAGAACAATTTGGTAATATTAGCTAGACGCTCAGGCCATTTATCATCCAAAGAAGATTCCATCCGCAACGTGAACGGTAAATACAGCAGCATATGAATCCAGGCGACAAAAACGTTGATTCCGAACGCAAGGAATATCACCGCATTTTTGAGAGGAGCTTTTTTCATAAGCATGAATCTCTTTGATGGTTGTTTTTCATATTGCCCATTTTGCGAATTTCAGTTCCGACCACCGGAAAAAATGTACCGGGCGGGTGAACCACTGATTTTTCGATTGAGACGGATGTTCGATCACGACCTTGCCTTGTCCCGGATCGGCGGAAATCCATTCGCCCGGGCCGAGGTAAATCATCACATGTACACCGTCGTCGGTGATGGCGAGATCGCCAGGTTTCAACTTTTCTTCCGGCGCGGTCGCTACGGTACCGGCGAGGTTCAGCGGAACAGTGTAACGCCGATAGCTCGCCGCCAGCGCTCTTGCCGAGGCGTCGAACCACCAGTTTTCGAGCGAAGAACGAATCAGACCGAAATTCAACGTTTTTATGCCAAGGATTCGCTGGGCATCGCGAAGTGCCTTGCGCGGCAGACCGGAGCAGTCGATCCCGCGCTGGTCCTCACCACCCCATATGTAGCGAGTGCCGTCGTACTTTCGCAGTTGTTCAAGATAAATACGGTTCAATTCATCCCGTGGAATTTCGCGTTCCGGAGCCAGCGCAACGGCGAAGAACACTGCCAGCGAAAGTGCCAGCGCCGATATTCCCAAATACTTTTTGAACCGCCACAGTGATTTTATAATGATCCCCCAAGCGATTAGTGCGAAAAACAGAATGAGACACCGCGTCACGCCATTGTTGATCGGATAGCAGTACACCACCAGCAACAGTACAAGCGGAATGACCGGTCCAGTGAAAGCCTCGCGCCGCAACCGTACCCATCTCGACGGACGAAGTACCCAATGCTCCGAGCCTGAACTCAAATCCCACCATATTTGCGGAACTTTCGCTATATGAAGCGCCAGGTGAAGGTCATAAAAATCATCATCCCGGTAGAAGGTACCATCTTCATAAAGCCAATTCAATTGCGCCTCGACAAGCACATCCTTTTGAAACAACAGCCGGAGTTCATGATTATCATGCCGAAGCTCGATTTTCCGCACTGCGCCGTCTACGGAAGACGACCGGACACAATTCGCATACCGGCGCATCGTCTTTGAAGCGGACATGCCGGGTGCAATCGCAAAGATTCCAAAGTTGATTTTCCCCGAGAACCGATTGAAAAATATCATACCTTGTATCCTGATCTCATTGCTCTGCCAACACTCAAGCCATCGTTAGGAATAAAATACCTCGTGACCAGCGAGTTTCAAGGCGTATTACGGTTTCTTCCCACGTTTTACGGAGATATCGAGTTCCTTGAGTTCGGCATAGGCTTTGTCCACGGCGGCGCTGATTTTTACGGCATCGAGCTGCCGGGCTTGTATGATCGAATTTACGGCGGCGGTATAATCGCGCTTGTATTTCTGATTCAGTTCCGTCCAGTTGACGCCGCCAAAATGAGTAGCGATCTTCCGGTCCAGCGTCAGTTTGCCCTGCAGCATCAGAACCGCAATGACCGGATAACCCGGATAGCCCTGCCAATAAGTGGCGCTATCATCGGAGGCGTAGATGCTGCCGTTCCAAGTGACCGTGTACTCTTTGGCTCCATTCGACGACTTGATGACTGCTTTGTTTTCGGATAAAGATATGCGATCATCGGCAATCGCGCTGTACGCTTCATAGATTTTTTCAATTGGTGGAATTTTGGTCATACTATTTCACTCCTATGGTAGTTTATAAATATTCTTGATCTGCAACAAAACTTCAAGGATCTGCATGTTCCCGTTTTTTAGCAATGAAGTAAAACAGTATGCAGAAAAGAACCATCACTACGTCGAAAATCAGGAACCGGATGATGAATTCATTTCTTTTTTCCAGTAGGGTCAAAGCCAATATCACAGATTGAAAAGAGAAAAGGATTATACCAGCAAGCCAGGGAACCGTTACCTGGAACATATTGCGCAATCCGGCCAGGGCGAACAATATCAGCCCGCTGCACAGGAGCAAAACATGTCCGAAAATAAGGAATGCAACAGGAAGCCAGGTTCTTTCCGGCACGGCAATATTCAATATATAAGCGCCGAAAGCGACAAGCACGATACCGGTTCCGGCGATTAGAGAAACAATTTTACTTTCAGCAAACATAGCAATCTCCGGGCAGAAAACTCCTTACTTGCAGCTAAGAGCCTTCCGTTGAGTTCACTACTTGATTTTTATAAGCCTCCCAATGGGCATAACCCTCCACCGGATTTTCCTGTTTTTCCAGGAATCCGCCAGAACCGGTATCCATAGCCTGCCAGCCGTTCTTCAACGCCAGCTCGACAATTTTTCCGACGACGGAAGCGGAGGCGGCGCGTACAAATAATGCGAACGAGTCCACTGCTTTTTCTTTGCTGATGCTGAACTCGATGACTCCGTCCCCGGCGTCCCATACGCCCCAGGAGGGATCATTCCAATCCGTTTCCGGAAACAGCTCAGTAATCTTCGCCTGAATTTCCGCACGGCTTCCCATTGGAAGCGGCTGCGCGTCATCTTCAATGTCTTCTATGGTCGAATAATTCCGTTCAAATTTGATAAAAAAGACATCCCAACTCATCCTTCAAATTTCCTTTGTTGCAAGTTTTATTGAGCGAAAATTCCTACCGGGAAACCATAACCGTAACGTTCCGGGGAGACGCTAAAAAAGCGGGAAATAACATCATGGATTCGTCGGTCTTCGTTCATTACCATTGCCCCCTGCGTAATAATTTGCAGGAGAAAATACATCCGGGATATCCTGAAGTCAAGTTTCCAATCTAAAATCATTGCATTACTTCTTGCATTGCCCCAAATCAGGCGCTATCTTTTCTCCGGAAAAGAAAAATGTTTATCGCGAAGGCTCAAAATGGCTCACTACCTCGCAATTTGCATTTTCTTCAATATTGCAAGCATATATTTACCGGGGGATCGTATATGAGAATATTGGTAAAGATAAAGAATCCGGCAAAACGCAAACCATTGATGGACCTTGAGGTCGAACTTCCCGTATCTGTTTCCTCTTTAAGAGAGCTGCTTACCGAAATGGTCCGCTGGCAAGTGGCCGAATACAATGCGAAGAAACTGGAAACACCTCTGCAGTTTTTCTTGTCCGAAGATGAGCTGAAACAACAGGCCGAAACCACCGGCAAAATTGGTTTCGGCGCTCGCTATAACGAACGCAACGCCGATCTGGAAAGCGCGGTGGAGGTGGCTATACAGGCTTTTGAAGACGGATTATTCCGGGTCTTTGCCGGTACGGACGAACTGACTGCGCTGGATGCTCACCTCAGCCTCGAAGACGGAACCGAAATCATGATTATCAAATTAACCATGCTGGCCGGGAGAATGTGGTAATGGCGCAAACCAGGCAGCAGATCGAAAAGGAAGCCGCGGCATTCTGGAAGAGCCGTGAACGCAAATCCTATGGATTTCATATGCTGCCGAAAAAAATGCGACTGGGCTGGGGCAAATTCAGCGGTTTGCTGGAAAAATTGGACAATCCTTTTGGTTTTTATGAGTCCGCTTCTCCGGCGTTGAATGAGAAAACCATCCGCGAGCTGGTCCGGCCTGGCAACGGTTTCACCCGGACGGTCTGGGACCACCACTGGTCCGGTCTGGTGGTGAAGTCGCTCCAATACAAGATGGCCGGGATTCACCAGTTCGGGCTGTTCCGCCGCGCGTTCCGTTCTACGAAGCACCCGGAGCATTACGGCACGATCCTGTTCGGTACGCTGCGCGCGCTGGTGCAGCTTCAGCGTTACAACCTGACGCCGGACGAATATATCAAGCTCTTTTTTGAGCGGCCGGAGTATCTGGAACAGAACTACTGGGTCAGCCAGGCACTCACTATGATGATCGCGGTAAAGCTCGACGAGGGCGACCCGAAAACCGTCGAATACTGTCACTGTGCGATTTACGAAAACACCCGCGCAGCGGGGCGTCCGCTAATCGAGGCGCTGTTGTATTCCGAACAGGAATCGAGCTGGAAAATGCTGGCCGATCTGCTGATTGCCGCGCGGTTGCAGGAAGGATTGCGGCAAACGATCATGGAGGCGTGTTCGGACGGGCGGCTGGATGCATTCCGTTACATGATGAAGGTGATTCAGGAGCACAACCTGATCCGTTTCGCTTCGGTGGTACGCGCTTTCGATACCTGGACCGGGCTAGGACTGGAAGCCGCGCGCCCGGCCGCGATCAAAAACGCCCTCGACACCGCCGTCACCATGCTGGACGATCCCGCAGCCCGCACCGAAGCCTTGAAGGACGGCAATCCGCAGCAGCTCTTTCTGGCCTTCTGGGCACTCGGCAACTCCGAGACCGACGATGCGCTTGCCGCGGTGGAGAAAGTCCTGCAGGACCAGGCCGAAACTGTTCCGCGCAAATGCGCCGCCATGTTTTTCATGGAAATGGCGCAGCGACCTTATACTTATAATTTTATCGCCACTCACAGTGAGATATTCGGCGACGACCAGGTGGCGCAGGCGTGCTTGCTGCGGACGTTTCCCGAGGTGCAGGTTCAATATCTGCTGGTAAATAAACAAATCCCGTCCGAGCCGTCCGAACAGCGACGTTTGTACGATACCTTCCTGCGGTGGCTGGATGCCCTGCCGGCGAAAGAGAAAAAGATCGACAATCCATTTTTTCCGCAGTGCGAGCTGAAGCTCTCGCGACAGCCGGTGTGGGTCGCGCTGGTGCGGTTAGCGGTGGCGGGGCCGGATCATAAAATGCTGCACGAACTGGCGCGGCGCGTTTCGGACATGCCTACTCCGGCACAGAAGGTATTTTTCGACGAAGCGATGTGTTTCTTCTCCATGCGCAAACCGCTTTTGCCGGTGAGCCTGTTCGGGAGGGAGAGTTATTCCGGGCAACATCACCGAATCCGGCGGGATTTCCCGCGAACGCCGGAGCTGCGGGCATTTCTGCTGGAATCCGTAAATAACCGCAGTCTGTCGGTCCGGTTGATGGCGCTGGAATGCATCGAGTTCATGCCGGGCTCGCTCAGTTTCGCAGAACTGGAGAAGCTCGAAAATCTGTTGACACTGAAAAACGACGCCGTCCGCGAGGCCGCCATCCGCATCATCAAGCGTTCGCCGCACCGCAAGGCGTTTCTCAAGCACCTCGAGGAGTCCAATAAAGAACTGGCATTGAAAGAGTTCAAACGCAAACGCCGCCACAAGGCGCGTTGGAATCTGCAGAATGGTTTCGGGCTTTATACGCCGCGCCTGCGGCTGCGCTGGGAGCTGCCGAAAGCCGCGCGCGCCGACCATCCGCGCCAGTGGATGAAGGAGCATTTCGCTGCCGCTCGGCAGTTGATCAAAGACCTCGATCAGCTGGTCGAGGAGAACCGCGAATTCGAATATCTGCAGACCAATTATGACGGTTCGCAGCGCCGGGTGGTGCTGGGCAGTTTCGGCAAAGATCAGAAATACTGGGGATTGGATCTGCAGTCGTCGCACAAGAACGCCGGATTGGAGACGTTTGATATGTTTCCGCTGCCTGAGGTCTGGCGGGAATTTTTCGCCGGGCGCAAGGATTCCCCGGAAACTGTGCTGACGGCGCTGGTACTGATGCATTCGGTGTATTGCGAAGACAATAAAGTCCCATTTGCGCTGCGTGTTTTCTATGGATCGGGGCTTCAGAATACCACCGAAACGCCGCCCCGCTGGATTTATCACATTCCGCTGATCCTCTCCATGCGGGCGGCGGAGTGTGTGTCGGTGGATGTACTGACTGTTTACCTGGCGGCGATTGCCCGCCATACACCATGGTATTTCAGCTTCCTGCTGACGAAACAGTCCGGGTATGACTGGGCCTGGGATGACGCCGGGGTCGTGTTCTGGTTCAATCTGCTGGCGCGAATGCCGTTCTCGCCGGATGCGTTCAAACTGCGGGCGTACTGGTTCAGCCGCCGCTATTTCACGGTGCTGCGCGAACGTATGCTGCCGGCTTATCTTGATGCCCACGAGGCGGGTTTCATCGACGAAAAAGAGGTATACCGCTTCATCTTCGAGGACAACGATTCACGTGGTTACAACCGGATTTTCCAGCGCGACGAATTCCGCAAGCATCCGTTGCTGCTGCGCTGTATCGAACGGCTCGTCGACACCGAGCTGACCGAGCGCCTGGAGTTGCCGATCGATGCGAGCAGCTACGCCAGCAACCTGAATTATGTGCCGGGAACCTCGTATTTCGTGCGAATACTGACGGCACTTGGCAAGGAACCGCTGGTCCGCGGCTACACTTACGGCACCGGTAAATACAACGTATTGTCCCATCTCCTGAAAATGGTGCGTCCGCTGCCCGGCGAAAACGCTGAAACCCTGCGTTCCCTGCTGAAGGAAAATCCCGTCCCGGAACAACGGCTGATCGAGGCGGCGATGTACAACCCGGCCTGGCTCGGTATCGTGGGCGAGTATTTGAACGTGCCGGATTTACCGGCGGCCGGATGGTATTTCCACGCGCACATCAGCGAGTCGTTCAACGAAGAAAAAGAGACGGCGATCGCACGCTGGACCAAGGTCACGCCGCAGGAATTCAACGACGGCGCGTTCGATATCGAATGGTTTAATTTCGCCCACAAAGCAGTCGGCGAGGAAATGTTCAAACGCCTTTACGACGCGGCCAAATACATCGCGGGCGCGGCTTATCACCGCCGTTCGCAGATTTTCTCCGATGCGGCGCTCGGCAAGCTTAAACTTGAGGAGATCGAGGCGAATATGGACTCCAAGCGCAACAAGGAAATGGTAATGGCTTACGGCATCGTGCCCGGCAAGGACTTCCGCCGCCGCTACGAGAAACTGCAGAAGTTCGCCAAGGAATCCAAGCAGTTCGGTGCACAGCGGCAGGCGTCGGAAAAACTCGCCGTCGAAACGGCCATTGCCAATCTCTCGCGCACCGCCGGATTCGACGACGTGACCCGTTTCCTCTGGACCATGGAGGACGAAAAACTCAAGGAGCTTGCCCCGCTTTTCAAACCGCAAAAAGCCGGGCAAGTCATACTGAATCTGTTGATCGACGAGACCGGCAAGCCCTCCATCAACGTCGAGAAAAACGGCAAAGTGCTGAAAGCCGTCCCCGCCGCGCTGAAGGGCAATGCCTGTGTCAATGAACTGCAGTCCGCGGTCCGCGAGCTGCGCGAGCAGCACCGCCGTGCCCGGCGTACCCTCGAGAGCGCTATGGAGCGCGGCGACGTCTTCCAAGCCGCCGAGGCCCGCAGCATCGCCAAAAATCCGGTCCTCGGGCCGCTGGCGAATGCCCTGCTTTGGAACCACGGCGAAGAAATCTTTTTCCTGGACGAAATGCCGAAAGGCATCAAAACATTGACCATTGCCCACCCGCTCGATCTACTGAATTCCGGGCGCTGGGTGGAATTCCAGCAGTTGTTGATCGGCAAAAAGTTGATTCAACCGTTCAAACAGGTATTCCGCGAATTGTATGTGCAAAATGAGGACGAAAAACTCGACGGCTTCATTTCGATGCGTTACGCGGGGCATCAGATCCAGCCGCGCAAGGCGGCGGCGCTGCTCCGTACCCGCGGCTGGATGCCGGTGCCGTACACCGGACTGCAGAAAGTGTTCCACCGCGAAAACCTGATCGCGCGGGTGAGTGCGGAAGTGGACTGGCTGACGCCGTCTGAAGTCGAGCCGCCGGCGCTGGGGGGCGTCATGTTCCTGAACCGCCGCACCGAAAAGGCGGTGCCGTTTGCCGAAATACCGCCGCGGCTGTTCTCCGAAACCATGCGCGACGTGGACCTGGTGGTCAGTGTGGCGCACGCGGGCGGCGTCGATCCCGAAGCGAGCCACTCCACCGTGGAAATGCGCACCGCGCTGATTGGTGCCATGCTGCCGCTCTTCAAGCTCGGTAACGTACGGCTGGAGGGCAATCACGCGTTCGTCAAGGGAAAATACGGCGAGTACACGGTACACCTCGGCAGCGGTGTGTGCCACAAGGCCGCGCAGGGGATGATCCATATTCTGGCGGTGCATTCGGCGCAGCGCGGCCGGATTTTCCTGCCGTTTGCCGACGACGACCCGAAGACCGCCGAGATCATCACCAAAATCCTCTTCCTGGCCGAAGATTCGAAAATCAAAGACCCGAACATTTTAAATCAACTACAATGACGCTGAGTGATTTGGAATTAATTAGATGTTATTTTCAGCTTGCCGAATTGAGCCAACTTCAATTTTGATACGGGTATTCTTTGATGGTATCAGATTTAGCAGCAGGCAAGGTTGGCCTTACACAGCTGGACATCCCGGCTATCTGCGCAACATTCAGACCAGGATCAGACTGTTCAGCAGATTGGCGCATACTGGAATGTAGAAGGAGCCGGCTAACTCTATGGTGTCAGCAACAGTAACACAACAACTTACCAGCAATTCAAAGTATCATCGGTTCGTTGACTTAGCGGGCATTCGCGACTCAAGAGCTTCCGGTGAAATTATTGTCAACCTGACGCTTGTGACCGATAGCGACCTGCAAATTAAATCCATAGAATTCGAGTTCCCGGAGCCGCCACCCGGAAATCTTTTGCTGGCTACCTTGAAAATATCTTCCGCGCAGCGAATTGTTTTCCAGGCGGAACGCCTGTATGACGTACCGGATTTCAAACAAATATTCAAACTGCCGGAAACAACTCTTGAATATGTGTTGAAAGATTCGCAAGTTATCCTGAAAACATCGGATCGGCCGTCGCGTTATGCGTCCGGCTGGAACTCCCCGGCATTCCCTATGAACAGGTCTATTCCCGGGAAAACTACATATCCATCCCGCCAGGACAGGAGAGAACGGTCTCGTTCCAGACTCCTGCTCAGATTCCGTCATCAATTCACTGCAGCGGCTGGAACCTCCCTAAATAGAATTGTTTTCTGTTGCCATTATCGAAAGAAAGCAAAATCATATCGAATAACCCTGCGCAATCAGTTATCGACGACAGTTGACGCTATCATCATCATTCAATATTCATTATCGGCCTTATTTCAAATTCTCAGAAATAAAGTCGATTTTATTTTGCCCCTATGATTCAAAAGTAAAACATTATTTATATTACGCGGTTGCAAAAATGTAAGCTGCCACTATTCTATGAACAGTTACATTTTGTAACCGCCACGATATAAAAAAAGAAGAGCAAGCCTGTAGCCAACTCAAATTACATTTGCGGAGTATGCCGAAATACTTACTCTAGATAGAGGTGTCCACTGATTATCCTATCAGTGTAATCTTTATTGCAAAAACTATCGATTCTCCAGTTCACCAAAGACCGTGATAGAGTCAATAATTACTCTATGCTAAGTTAAGCTTAGATTATTATATGATAAAGATATATTCGCAAAAGGTGTTTTTGTCGAGTAAATAATGATATCATCCAGTTGTGAAATAAGTAAATCAAGGATATAATTATAAATAAAAGCAACCCATGGCAGAAGAAGGAAAGTAGTCCTGAATTTTCCATGATACCGGTTAACAAAAAAAGTGTGTGAAAAATGAAGTATCGTTTTATTGTATCCGTATGTATGGCCCTCGCGGCCGCTTCGTTGATGGCTGACGTCAAATTGCCGGCGCTTTTTTCCAATGGCGCGGTTCTGCAGCGCTCGGCTGACACTCCGGTGTTCGGTACTGCCGATCAGGACGAAGAAGTTACCGTTAAAATCGGCGATGTCTCCGGCAAGGCCAGAACCGACCGCAACGGCAAATGGCTGGTCAAACTCGATTTATCCCGAATCGGCCACGGGCCGTTTGATATGATCGTGGAAGGAAAGAATAAACTTGTTCGGAAGGATATTCTGGTCGGTGAAGTATGGCTCTGCAGTGGTCAGTCCAACATGCAATGGGTGGTCTCAAGAGCCCTGAATGCCAAGGCCGAAATTGCCGCCTCCGAAAACTCCATGATCCGTTGTTTTACCGTAAAAAGAACGGCAATGGATGAGCCCACTGCCGACTATAGCGGAAACTGGCAGGCGGCCTCTCCGAAAAGTACCGGCGGTTTTACCGCGGTCGGGTATTTCTTTGCCCGTGAAGTGCAGAAAGAACTCGGCGTACCGGTCGGTATTGTCAACAGTTCGTGGGGCGGCAGCCCGATCGAGGCCTGGACCAGCCGCCAAAGCCTTGATGCCTTTGCCGCCCAGAAAAAGCAGGCCGACGCCATGGATAATGATTTTGATACCTACGACGATCAGCTGAAGAAATTCAGCGCCGGCTACAGCCTCTGGCAAGAGAACCATCAGCGCCGCGAAAGCGATCTTGTTCTCAAAGAAAACACGGACTGGAAAACCTTCCGTTTTCCCGCCGGCGTTCCCGGTAACGGAGGCGTAGTAACCGTCCGCCGCAGTGTCGATATTCCCAAAAACCTTGATAGCAAAGCACTGACAATTAATCTTGGCCGTTTTTCCGCTCCCGCCCGTTTCTTCTGGAACGGCAAAGAGGTTGGCGAAATATCGTTCGCTGAAACCATTGCGAACGAAGCGAACCGGATCATGGTTCCGGCGGCCGGCGTGAAGCCGGGGTTGAATGAATTTTCGATCCGGTTCTTCACCTCCGAACCGGGCGTCAGCCGCGCAGGCGGTTTCAATGTCCAGGGCGGTCCCGAGCTCAATGGGCAATGGGAGTATGCTTATCTGGGGGAATTTCCGGAGCTTACGGCCGAGGCGAAAAAAACATTGCCGAAGCGCCTCGCTTTCCGGCCGCCGCAGTTCCGGCTGCCGGCGCGGCTCTACAATGGCATGATTCACCCTTTGGTTCCTTACGGATTTTCCGGCGTGATCTGGTATCAGGGAGAAGCGAATGCCGGGCGGAACGCACTTTATCGCGAGGCGACTTCTGCTTTGATCGAAGACTGGCGCAAGGCTTTTGGGCGGGAATTCCCTTTTTATTGGTGCCAGTTAGCCAACTATCAGGACAAAACCGATAATCCGGGCGCCAACAGTAACTGGGCGCTGCTTCGGGAATCCCAGACGCAAGCGTTATCCATTCCCCAAACCGGCCAGGCCGTCCTGATCGATATCGGCGAATCCGGCGACATCCATCCCCTCAATAAACAGGATGCCGGCAAGCGGCTGGCGGCTGTGGCCCTGGCTGAAACTTACGACAGGCAAATTCCCTGCTCCGGGCCGCTGTACAAAGGGATGAAGATCGAAGGCGACCGTATCCGGCTCAGCTTTGATTTTATTGAAGGAGGGCTGATCGCCCGTGAACTGCCGGAAACCTATAACGTCAGGCTCGCCGAACAAAAAACGGCCAAACTGAAGCGGAATTCGCCGCAAAGCGAACTCGAAGGTTTCGCCATTGCGGGAGCCGACGGCAAGTGGGCCTGGGCCGATGCCAGGATCGAAGGCGATAACGTGGTGGTCTGGTCAGGCAAGGTTAAGGAGCCGACTCAGGTGCGTTATGCCTGGGCCAACAACCCGACCTGTAATCTCTATAATAAAACCGGTTTCCCGGCAATACCATTTCGTACGAACAAATAAAGGAGTTATGATGAAAAAATACATGATTCGATGTGATATCGAAGGGGTTTCAGGAGTCGTGAGCTATGAGCAGGCCGACCCGGAACGCCCGGAATTCGGCTTCGGGAAACGCATGTTCATGGCCGATCTGCTGGCCTTGATCGCGGGGCTGAATGACGGCGGCGCCGACGAAATCGTGATTTACGACGAGCATTTCCACGGGCGGAATATCGATATCGATCTGTTGCCGGAAAATGCGGTCGCAATCTGCGGCAAGCCGCCGTATCGCGCCGATTGGGCGGGCGGACTGGATGAATCTTTTGCCGGATTGATCCTGCTCGGTTTTCACTCCATGCGCGGTACCGGTGAGCTGCTGCACCACAGTTACGAACCGGACATCAAAGCGATTTTCATCAATGGCACCGCGGTGGGCGAGATCGGTGTGGAGGCGGCGATCGCCGGAGACTGGAACGTGCCGCTGGTACTGATCAGCGCCGATTCCGCCGGCGTTCGCGAAGCGCAGCAGCTGGTCGACGGTGTACGCGGCGTTGCGGTGAAGAATTCCATTTCAGCCGAAGGCGGCGAATGTTTCTCCGTGGCGAAAACTTCCGCCATGCTGCGCCGGGCCGCGAAGGAAATTGTGTTGAATCCGCCGCCGGTCAAACCCTGGAAAGTCGGTCTGGCCGAACTCAAAGTGGCCTTCAATCCCGGCCCCTATGCGGACGCCTTCGGTAGCGGCGAATCCGTCACCATCGCCGGTAAAACCGTCACCGCGTGCTGGGCCGAATACTGGCAAAGAAAACTGGCAACATTCGAGGCGATGAAATGAACGAAAATATCCGCAAGTACGCCAAACTCGGACTGGTTCACCACATGCTTTATCCCGATTCGCATCTGGATTCGGCGAGGCATACGCAAACGCTGTGCGAATTTGCCGGGAGAACCGACATCGAGACCTTCGACTGCTGTCTGCCTTACGGGGAAGAATACCGGAACCGGATCATTCCGGTTATTCGGAATTGCGGCAAAAGCGTCTGTTTCGCGATTCATCTTTATCCGCTGCGCCTGCTGCCCCTGGCGGCAACCACTCCGGTGGGGCGTGCCCAGCGCGATATGCTGATCGACGACATGGTCGCGCAAGCCGCCGCCATCGGCGCGGAGGGGTTCATTTTCGGCTCCGGCATTCCCTCGTTTCATGATGCGAAGGCCGGTGACTTCGCCGCCTTCGAGGAGTTCTGCCTCGAGCTCTGTACCAAGCTCAGGCCGCACAACATCTGCGCCATGCTCGAGCCGTTCGACATGGATATCGACAAGAAGTTCCTTTACGGCCCCATCGATGATTGCGTGAAACTGGCGGAAAAGATCACCGCACGGTTTGATAACTTCGGCTTCGAACTGGATATGGCGCACCTGCCGCTGATGCGCGAGGATTTTACGTCTGCCATCAGGCGCTCCGCGCCGTACCTGAAGCGGGTTCACCTCGGCAATTGCATGCTGAAGGACACCCGCGATCCGCGCTGGGGCGACACCCATCCGCCGATGGGCTATCCCGGCGGCGAAATCGACGTACCGGAGCTGGCCGGAATATTGGAAATACTCCTCGAAACCGGTTTCCTTTCGCCGGAAAAACGGGGCAATCTGGTGATCGAAATGACCCCGTTCCCCGGACAAAGCGCCGATTTCACGGTGAACGATAATTTTGAACGGCTGGATAAGGCATGGAGCATGATATGAGGCAAAAGCGGGTTCTGGCTATTGGCGAGCTGTTGATGGATGATTATGGCGATTGCTGTCATCCCGGTGGCGCACCTGCGAATTTCGCGGCACACCTGGTACGTTTCGGGGTTCCGGCAAGCCTTTACTCGGCAGTAGGAGACGACCGCCATGGCGATGAACTTTTGAAATTCCTTCGTCATTGGAATGTTGATACATCCATGATCGATTGTATCGGATTTCCGAGCGGGCGTGTTCTGGTTACGCTGAAAAACGGCCAGCCGGATTATGAAATCCTGGAGAACGTGGCCTGGGACAATCTGAAATACCATGACATTCCTGCGTTTGACGCCGTTTACTTTGGGAGTCTGGCGCAACGTTTTGAAACATCGCGGGAAGTTATCCGCCGGATTGTGGAAAAGGCGGGAAACGCGTTGCGGATTTTCGATGTAAACCTCCGGCAGAATTATTTTGATCGCGATGTCCTGGAGTGGTCGCTTATGCACACCAACTTGTTGAAATTAAACGATGAGGAACTGCCAGTCGTTGCAGAAATGTTTGATTTATCATCTCAAAATGAATCATTCCTGAAACAGGTCAGCCGGAAATTCAACATTGGCATTGTCGTTTTGACTCTGGGCAAAGAGGGGAGCATGGTTTATTCCGACGATGAGATCCATCGGGAGCCGGCGTATCCGTGCAACATGAAAAACCCGGTAGGCGCAGGTGACGCCTTTACCGCGGCCTTTGCCGCCGGAATTTTGAACGGTGAAAACATAAGCGAGAGTCAGCGTGTCGCCAACCGGGCAGCCGCTCTGGTTTGCGAACACGAAAGTGCCATACCTGAACTTTTGAAAAACATGACATTATGTGGAAATTCGTAGTTTTATTGTTTTTAATTTGCGGATGCCTGCCGGGAAGTGAACTTGCTACAGCGTATGCGGAGCAGGATTATAACCTGACGGCCAGGTTATTGAAAACCGCGCCGGAGTCGGCGGAAAAAAGGTTGATCGGGGCGCTGTGCGATCTGTATGACCGGAACCGGCAGGACATCGGGCGCGGGCAGAAGGTTTGTGCGGAGATTTTCGCGGATGACGGGGTGGAATTGAAGTACCGTTTGGAGGCGGGGATGGCTTTGGCGCGGACCGCTCAGTTGATGAAGGAGCGGCGCGAGGTTTACGGCCGGAAAGCGGACGGCTATGATCATGTGGAGATTTACCGCAAGGTGATGGTGCTTGCGCCGGATACGGCGGCGGCGCGGGATGCGTTTATTTATTTGATGCGCGAACGGACCGATTGGGAAGAACTGGAGGCGTATTGCCGGGATTTCAAAGGAGAGCGCAAGTTATTGGCGCCGGTGCATTTGCTGGCGGAGTACGAATATATCCGCCAGAAGCGCGATTACGGGAATGCGATCCGGCATTTGGAGGCGGGTTACCGGTTGGGGTTTTCGAACCCGAGCGAGGACCGGGCGGCGTTATTCCGGTTGGGATTTTTGAACTACAAGAAGCTCGGCGACAAGGCGCAGGGGAAGAGGTATTTCGAGGAGTATCTGGCGAAGTATCCGGTTTCGAATCTGGCGGTGGTGGCGAAGCGATTTTTGCGTGAAATGGAGGCGGAATAATGATCAGGAAATATTTCCAGATACTGGGGTTTGTGATCCTGATATCATTTTTCATCATATCGGTGGTGATGGTGATCCGGAATCACGGCGGCATGGAGGTGATGCTTTCGTCGGACACCAAGGTGATTACGTTTGCGCACTGGCAGTTGGAGGATGGTTTCCGCGAGGGGTTCGACGCGGCGATCGCGGAGTACGAAAAGCGCAAGGCCGAACAGGGTGTCAAGGTCAAGGTGCAGCAGGTGGCGATTCCTGTCCGCGGTTATCCGCAGTGGTATCTGACGCAGTTGATCGGCGGCGAACCGGCGGACGTGATCGAGATTACCGGCAGTGCGGATATCCAGAACCAATATATGATTTCGCTGGCGCCGTTTGTCGGCTTGAAAAATCCGTGGAATGCGGGAACTCCGCTGGAAAATTATTCCTGGCGCGACAGTTATATGGACGACATGCTTTCGTCTTTCGATCCGACTTACAGCGATTTCTTCGGGGTTTGTATTTTCATGCACACCACGCGGATATATGTGAATATGGATTTGTATGAAAAAGCCTGCGGTTCCGCGAAGCTGCCGGAAACGGTCGGCGAATGGCTGGAATCCTGCCGGAAAATCCGTGAATACGGACAGAGAATCAACAAACCGTTGATCCCGATCGGCGTGCGCGGTTTCGACAAATTGACGCTCGGGCAACTTCTGAACAATTACAATTCACAGATGAATGCAGGCTTGGCGGACAGCGGTTCGCCGTACAATTATGCATCGGAAGCATCGGAAATTTTCCGGCAGGTAAACGCGGGCGAACTGCCCAAGGAAAAACTGCTCCATCCCTATGAACTGGTCAATGAAATCGGGCAGTATTTCGCCGACGGTTTTTCCGCCATCGACCTGGAGCAGACCAAATACCTGTTTTCTTCCGGCAATGTATGTTATTTCATCGACGGCACTTACAATGCCTGGAGCCTGGTAAACAATTCGTCGTTCCGGGTGGAAGTCATCAAAATTCCCACCTTGAATTCCGGGCATCCGCTGGGCGCAAATGCCTTGGGCCAGATTTCCGAACTGGGGGCCGGGCTGAGCGGTAAATTCGGCATTGCCAAAAAGTCGAAGCACCAGGATATCGCGCTGGATTTCCTGATGTTCATCACCTCCTATAAAACCAGCCGCATGACCATGGTCGAGCATTGCAAATGGATGTCGCCCCTGAAGCATATGCAATACGAGGGGCTGATGAAGACGTTTGAACCGGTCAGCAACAGTAATTACGTGCCGGTTGGAATTCCGTTCGACCTCGGTGTGTACAGCCGCCGCCGCAACCTCCAGCGGGCCGAGCGCAACATCATTCACAATACTTCGGCCCCCGGCCTGAGCTTCTGGAACGATTTCCTTGGCGACCGCCCGATGATCATTGATGAATTGAGGGAAAACATCCACGGCGTCCAGCGCAACCTGTGGGTGATGGACGCCACCCGTTCGGCCTTGTCTTACGGCCGGGAAAATGCGCCCGGCGACGAATTCCTGCAACTGCGCGGCAATATCAACATCGAGGGGATTATCGGGCGCTGGCGGACATTGGACAATCAGCTCCTGACCATTGAGGAACTTGAGAAACTGCAAAAGGAATCCCCAAATGGCAACTGAAATATCGCTCAAAAAACTCCGTCATTACTGGCCGGTTTACATCCTGGTGGCGATCCCGCTGTTCCTGGTGGTGCTGTTCAATTACCAGGTAATTTTCAACGGCCTGATCCATGCGTTTTACCGCTGGGACGGCGACACGGTGGAGGAATTCACCGGTTTCAACAATGCCATTCGGTTATGGAATGACTCCGGGTTGTTCAGCAGTTTCTATGTGGTCGGGATTTTCATCGCGGCCAACGTGTTCAAGATGATCCTGCCGGTTGTGGTGGCAGTGGTTTTACACCACGTGATCAGCAATCGCTGGAGCTATGCGTACCGGGTCATGTTCGTGATTCCGATGATCATTCCTTCCATGGTCGGCATCCTGATCTGGAAATATTTTTACGAACCGAACAATGGCGTTTTGAACGGATTATTGCGCATTTTCGGGGTTATCTCGCCGACCGATACGATTCAATGGCTTTCCGACCCGGCGCTGGTGATTCCGTCGCTGGTTTTCATGGGCTTCCCGTGGGTGGGGGCGTTCGGCGTACTGATTTACCTGGCCGGACTCCAGAGCATCGGCGAAGAAATCTACGAAGCTGCCGACCTCGACGGCGCCGGCCCCCTGACGGTTTTCACCAAAATCGAACTGCCGCTGATCACTACTCAAATCCGCATCAATTTGATCCTGATGATCATCCACACCGTTCAAGGCTGGGAAAACATCTATCTATTCCTCGGCATCGACGGCGGCCCGAACGGCATGGCGACCGTGCCGGGACTGCTGATTTTCCGCGAGGCGTTTTCACGCGGGCTTTTCGGCTACGGCTGCGCCATCGGCTTCGTGATTTTCGTCGTTACGCTTACGCTCACAATCATTAATAATAAATTTGTCCGAGTCAAGAAATGAGTTGGAGAGTTGGAGAGTTGGAGAGTTGGAGAGTTGGAGAATGAAAAAATTAATTTTTAAGTTGGTTGCGCATTGTTTTTTTAATACTGCCCAAAATATTTTGAAGTTCCAGGCAATCCGCCAGGATACTTTCAGCCGCCTGAACTTGAAGATATCCGGAATCACGCAAAAGCATGAGCCAATATTCTGTTTCAAGAGATTCTTTGTAGGCAATCATAATTTTGGCATAAAAATCTTTTGGAGACTGTGCCCCGTTTGCCTCCCGGATATTCGCACCAATGCTGGTTCCGGAACGCAAAACTTGTTTCGACAAAATAAATTCGCGCTTATTTTCAGTCAAGTGCTGATACATCTTGATCATGCGAAGCGCAAATTTATAACTCTTCAATTGTGCGGGGCTATCATTCATATCTATAATTTATCGCAAAATGGCAAAATTTCAACTCGCCAACTCGCCAACTCACCAACTCACCAACTCGTCAACTCAAGGATTAGATATGGTAACACGTTCAAAAACCGCTGAATTCTGCAAGCATGGCTTTATCTGGCTGATCTTGTTTTTCGCCTTTGCGCCATTGTACCTGATGCTCAATATTTCGCTGAAGAACAATGAACAATTCGCCGTCAATCCGTGGTTCCCGGAAGCTCCGTTTCACTGGGAAAACTACGCCATCGCCTGGGACCATATCGGCGGCACGATCTTCAACACCGCGTTCATTGCCATCACCACCACGGCCGGGACGCTGATCGTGGCACTGCTCGGCGCCTTTTTCTTCGCCCGCTACAAAATGCCCGGCTCTAAAATCCTTTTTGGCATCTTCATGCTGCTGATGATGTATCCGGCGGTGGCCAATATGGTGCCCATGTTCAAGCTGATCACTTCCCTCGGGCTTTACAATACCCACCTCGCACTGATTCTCCCGGCCGTCGCCGGAGGACAGGCGTTCAACATTTTCGTGCTGCGAAACTTCATCGAAGACATCCCACAGGACCTTTTTGACGCCATCGAAATCGACGGCGGCAACGTCCTCCAGCAAATCCGCCACGTGGTCATCCCGCTTTCGATGCCGGTCATCGGCACCCTCGGCATCCTGTTAATCATCGGCCAATGGAACAACTTCGTCGGCCCGCTCCTCTACCTCCGCGACACCAATTTGCAGACAATCTCAGTCGCCCTCTTGCACCTCGAAGGTGAATACACCAAGCAATGGGGTCAGTTGATGGCCGGCTACACCATCGCCTCATTGCCGCTGGTGATCCTCTTTCTCTTCTGCATGAAACTCTTCATCAAGGGCCTCTCCGCCGGAGCCATCAAAGGATAAGGGCTTTGCGAAAAGTAGGATATGATCGGAAAATCGCGGAGAGTTTTATACGAAATTCGCTTTCAAACGCAGATCACAAATAATGTCATCCATGCTTGAAAGCGAATTGGTGTTACAAGATATTTCCGGTTTTATTTCCGGACGATTTCGTAGGCGAAATAAGCGTCGCTCGCATTCACGGCCCTGGCCTTGAAGGAAAAACCGTCCGGAGTTGCCGATACGCTCAATTCGGCCTTGCGGCTGCCGTCATACCTGAGCGCCCATACCTGCGGAAGTTCCCGGTTCTCCGAACGGACGGTAAACTCCACTTCGCCCTGACGCAGCAAATATGGCCCTTTGCCAAGTTCTCTTACAATGATACCGTCTTCCCGGTACTCAAGTCGGCATCCGCTGTTACGCAGATCGGTAATGTAGAAAGCAATCATACGCCGGGATTTCAGTAATTCCGCACCGTCGAGGCTTCCGACAAAGCAGGTCGAAGTCCCGCTGTTGCCGGAGATCGTCAGGGTCCGGCCGGCAAGTTCTTTTCCCGTCTCATCGGAAAACATCAGGCACTCACTCCAGGGAGTCATGATTTTCTGCGATTTTTTCACGGTATCTGTTTCAATCTGTCCGTTCACTCCTTTGATAATCCCGGATTCCAGCCCGGGTACAATTGCCCCGAGCGCCTTGGCCAGGCCTTTATCGGCGGTGACGAGTTTGATATTTTTCAGCTTGTCCGGAGCTTTCATGCCGCCCGGAACCGCCATGGCCGCGTATGCATCAGGAACGCTCTTGCCGTCCTCCCATACCACCGTGCCGATACGGCAGCCGAGCATCAATTCGCGATAGCTCGACGGACTGGTCGGGCCGCCTTTGATATCGAGTTTCGAATAAAGGAATTCCGGAGTCAACAGCAGCGGGATCGTAGTTTCAAACGGTTTGATTTCCTGGCGCAGCATCATTTTCCCGGCAATCCTGGCGGAGAAGAGGATCATCGGATTAAATGATTGCACATGTTCGGCCGGAATGTTCTCTTCCTTGAATGCAGGCCCGGGAAACGGCGTCAGGCTGTAAAGAAAAATACCGCTCCAGTTCTGCGACAGGGCGATCGCGGCTTCGGCCGGCGGCATCTGCGCCCAATGCGGCGAAGGGTAGTTGCTGTTGTACTCCCCGACAATGAAGGGCTTGCCGATGATCCGGCCGGCGGCAGCCTGGGACGTAGCCTCCCATTTCTTCTCGAAGGGATTGATCCCGCGAACACGGTACTGCGTTTTCGAGCCCTCCAGGCGCTTATAAAGATCCCAGTAAGCATGAATGTCGGCATAGTCACACCCGGACGCGGAACGCGGGAGCGAATAGATCATATTGCCGCGGAAATCCATGTCCGTAATCGGCTGCTTCAAACCAAGTCCGCGCAAAAATTCCCTGAAGCGGGCAAAACCCTTCTCATGCATCTCCAGTATGTAACGCGGAAGATATTGCTCAAGTTCTTCGGCCGTCGGATTTTTCCCCTGCGATTTCAAATACTCCGTGCATAGACGCCGGTAAACCACAAGCAGTTTGGGGCGGTGCGACATGACAGCGAACGGAGAATTCTCGTTGCCCGACTCAATGCTCAGGAGCGCCGGATCGTCAAGCATCCGCATTCCGGTATAGGGATTGACGCTGCAGAGCAGATTGCGCGAAAAATCGCAAATGTACTTCATGGCATCTTCGGAAACCGCATAAAGTGCAGATAATTCGGTCC
Source organism: Victivallis vadensis (assembly GCA_040391785.1). Lineage (GTDB taxonomy): Bacteria > Verrucomicrobiota > Lentisphaeria > Victivallales > Victivallaceae > UBA5239. The sequence continues at coordinate 19,985 of JBEBXH010000058.1, read as the reverse complement.
TGATTTTATCGTTTTTATATTCCTCGACGTCCTTGATCACGCCGGGCTTCAAGTGGCCCCAGGAGGCCATCGGCATCGTATAGTAAATGCCGCGTTTTTTCAAACATGCGAGGAAATAATGGAATTGATCGAGTTTTTCCGGGTCGAGTTCGGCGGAACCGCGCCCGTCCGCCCAGTTACTGCCCGGGTCGCGTTTCCCCAGGAAATCCGGGTAAAGATGGAAGCGTACCGCATTGAAGCCGCTTGCCGCAATCAGGTTCGCCATCTTCTCCGCCTGGTCCTTCGTCATGAAAGCCAGGCCATGGGACATGCCGATCCCGTTAAACACCCTTTTGCCGTCGTCGGCGACGAAATTCTCCCCTTCGATGGAGAGCTGCCGCTGCGGCGGAATGAAGGCGGAAAAATCCAGCGCGCTGCCGGGAACCATCTCATAAGGTTTCCATTCGATGCTTTTCCAGTTATCATCGGCGACATACGTGATGATCCGGCCTTCCGGTTCCGCGCCGTGCACCGCCGCAAACAGGAACAATATTCCGGTTACGATAATTTTTTTCATCTCAAAATGTTCCCTGGCTTGATGGAACCCGGCGCCAGATGCTGGGAAAGGTCGGGGCGACCAACTCATAAATCGGTTCGGCCGACCTGATGCTGCCACTGTGCCCGTCAATATAAAGCACATTGGCAACAGAAATGTGGCGAAACGCGATGCCGGTAAGAGCAATGACATTGGTCTTGCCGGGGTTCGTCTCCAGACGGTCCAGCAGGATGCATTGTTGGCTGGGCGTCTTGATTTTTTCGCGTTTGAAGTTATTAAGATAACTGTTATAGCCGTATGAATTCTGCGGATCGGCGGCGGAAACGGGATAGGCGGGGCAGCGGAATACCGGCATGCTCAGGCATTCGTTGGCCTTGTAGCCCGGCTGGATTTTCGAGCCAACGCAATCGGCCCAGGAATAAGTGGTTCCCCAGTTATTGGCATTGCCGCAGAACACTCCGTCGTTGTCATCGACATAAAGCGAGATGCCGGTACCCAGCTGTTTGAGGTTGGCGATGCAGTTGATGCTTTTGGCGCGCTCGCGGGCTTTGTTGAGTGCCGGCAGCAGCATGGCCGCCAGGATGGCGATAATCGCGATCACAACCAGCAATTCAATCAGTGTGAAAGTGGATCTTCGGGATGAAGTCAACATAATCGGCAGTCTCCTATTTTATTGATGGATATTCTGTTCGTCGATGGTTCCGTGGTTGCTTACCGGTTTCCCCGGCGTTTTCATATCGATATTGCGCATGGACAAATGTCCGATTTCACCATAATTGACCAGCACCTCGAGCTCTTCGGGGCCACGGTTGCGGGCGCTGGAGTTCTCCCAGCAGAGCGTATTGATCCGGGCGCCCTCCTGAATCAACATCAACGGCAGCGTGGAGTAGTTCTCGTCCCGGTGGACGTTGGAAATATTCAAATTTTCGATGTCCACCATATTTTCGCAGAAAATCAGCGGAAACGGCGGCGGCTTGGTACGGGTTTCGGGCGGCGCGGCGCATTTGGCGATGAACAAGTTTTCCAGCGTTATGGCTTCGAACCTGCCCCGTCCGCCGGTCTTGGGCGCATGTTGGGTGAAGCCGATGGCGTAACGGTAGAAGGTGCCGTGAATATTGCGGATGGAAATATTGTTCATCAGCGATCCGGCGGAAAGCAGCCGCACCGCCGAGTGACAATTTTCCGCGAAAATGCCATCGATCTCGATGTCCCCGATCGGGCCGAAACACGGCGATTCGATGACTGCGTCGTCGGCATTGAGCGCGACCAGGTCATCATGCGCGTCGCCGCGCAGGTTGGTCAGCTTGCCGAAGCGGCAACCGCCGTCAAAGTGAAGCCCGTCCATGTTGTTCGGCGAAGGATTCCAGCTGGTCTGCTCAAAAGTAATGTCGGTAATGGTGAAATGGGTCAGTTTCGCAAACTGGACGCTGAAAGTGACCGGATTGCGCAAGGTCAGCGACTGCATCGAAAAATGAGAGACATTGACGAAGCGCATCAGCACGCCGAGGTAATGCTCCGGACGGTATTTTTCCGGCGACCGGATCCTGCCGAGCAGTGGATTGGGCGACTGTTCCGTATTGGCCATATCCCATATTCCGCCGGTCAGGGCGATATGATGGTTGCCGCCGTCATGGTCGTCATTGGTGATCATCACGCAGTCGGCCCCGGGTGCAAGCCGGATAACGGTGAATTTGTCCAGGCGCAGTTCCTGGTTGGAATGGATCACCAGCGCCTTTGAGATCAGGTAATATTTTTCGGGCGGAGGCAGACAGATGCAGCTTCGCCCGGTATCCAGAAGGCCCTGAATCGCGGCGGTATCATCGTGTATTCCGTCACCGGATAATTTCATACAGGAAACATTCATATTCGGCAATTCCATGGTTTTTGACACATTGCGCTTACTATTTAAGATTATATCGCATTCGCAATGCTTTATCAACATGACAAAATAATATTAAACTGGATAAAATCACCTTTTTTCAAAAAATTCCGCTTATATCCGGTTTTTCAACCGGTAATCGGACGGAGAGAGCCCTTGGCTTTTTTTGAAGCGGCGGCAGAAGTAGTCGACGTCTTCAATACCCAGCGAAGCCGCGATATCCTTGATCTGGCGGTTCGAATTGTCCAGTAAATTGCACGCCAGAAAAACCTTCCGGTCCCAGATAATTTGCCCGAGCGAACGCCCGTCGTACTTTTTCAGGATACTGTTCAGGTGATTGATGCTTAAGCCCATGCGCCTGCCGACTTCGGCGGGCTGCAGCATGCGGTGTGAGTTGTCGTTAACGAAAAATATGACCGATTCGACCAGGTTGCGGGGATCGCTGCCGCGCAATTGCCTGGCCGGCTGTGTCTGTACCCGCGAAATCGTCGGCGACGGCATGAGCGCGCTGAACATCTCCACGTAAGCTTCGCGGGAGAGACAGCGAATTTTTTCTTCCAGATAGCCCGATTTTTTCATGGCGGAGGCGATAATCCGCTCCACCACATCGGCCAGTTCCTTGAATCCGCCGATATGATACTTATGCCGCGTTATACTCTGCCGCAGCTGATTCAACTGCTGCCTGGCGCCTTCGCCGTGGCAGGAGATATAAAGCATGAAGCCGAATACCGTGGAATCTTCTTTCGTCACGCGCCAGCGATGCTGCATGTCGGAGGGGATGATTACCGCGTCGCCGGGCCCAAGCACAATTTCCGTATCTTCAACCTGATAAAGCATTTCCCCGCGGGTCAGCAGCGAATACTCAAACGTCCTGTGGCTGTGCCATGCATTGATTTCGCTGGCGGACTGCACCCCGATATGCATGACATGCGGCTGGACGAAATAGTTGCTGATGGAGAATAATTCCTTGAACATGGTCAGCGAATTGAAAACGGAATTCAGTTGGTCACAGGTTTCTCTTTCCATAAAAATCACCTTATTTGCGGTTATTATAACGACAAAAATGAAATTGTCAAGTAAATCATGCTTTTATCCGGTTGATTTAAGCGGCGGAAATATTATAATTAATCACAAGGACGATAAGATATCGTTTGGCAAAGGAGCAAAAGATCATGTTGATACCGGGAAAAGATTATATTACTGAAGTTCGGGCGGAAGTATTGCCGCCGGTGGACGTTGTCGTGGCCGGGGGCGGAACGGCCGGAGTCACCGCCGCGCTTGCAGCGGCGCGTAACGGCGCCAGGGTTATGCTGGTGGAGAGCCGTGGCTATCTCGGCGGCATGTTGACGGCCGGAAACGCCGGGATCACCATGTTCACCAAATTTTCCGGCCGGCCGGAGTTGCATTCGGCAGATTTGAAAACGCTTGAAACAAATCCGGAGGAGCTCCATATCGCAGGCGGCATCACCATGGAGATCGTCAAACGGCTGATTTCAATGAAATATGGTTTGGGCAATTCCAATACGGTCGGCAGTTACGTGTTCACCTCTTCGGAAGATTTCAAGCGCATCCTGCTGCAGATGATGAGCGAGGCGAAAGTTCAGCTCCGGTTGCATTCCCACCTGGTCGATGTGGTCAAAGAGGGCGGGCGGATTCTCGGAGTAGTCCTGGAGTCAAAATCCGGCCGCCAGGTGGTTCCCGCTGCCCAATTTATTGATACGACCGGCGACGGCGATCTCGCCGTCCGGGCGGGAGCGGATTATACGGTCGGCGTTACCGAAAAAGACCTCTGTGCCAGCCAGGCGAAAATCGGTGAAATGCACCCGGTGGGCGTCATGTTCAAAGTAGGCAATATCGATTTGCGCAAAACGTTTGATTGGCTGGCCGATCATCCGGAAAATTTCAAGAAGCAACCTTTTGCCCGGTTTACTTATGAGGAAGCCAGGGAGCGTTTCGAAAAAGGCGAAATGGCGACCATCGACGTGATCCGGAATGTGCATCCGACCCGCTTCCAGATCTATAACCTGCCGACGCCCGGAGTGGTGACGCTCTGCTGCCCCAGCGTCAAGGACATGGATGGCTGCAATGTGGAGGACCTGACCCGGTCGGAAGAGATCATCGCCGACATGCTGGAGCGGTGGATGGAAAGCATCCGCACGGTGCCGGGCTTTGAGCGTGCATTTCTCCTGCAGGTTCCGGAAATCGGCGTGCGCGAGACGCGTCATATCCAAGGCGATTACCTGTTGACGCTGGAGGACATCTATCACCAGAAACATTTCGACGATTGTATCGGACTCGGCAGCCACCCGATCGATACCCGCCCCCGCCCCGAATGGTTGAACGATCCGGAAACGGCGTATCCGCCGCGCTGGTATTTCGAAATTCCATTCGGCGCGCTGGTGGTCGGCAAGATCGATAATCTCCTGGTTGGCGGCCGCTGTATCTCCGGCACTCACGAAGCTTTCGGCTGTATCCGGCCGACGGTTCAGTGCATGATCACCGGGGAAGCGGCGGGGACGGCCGCGGCCTTATCGGTCCGCGAATCCGTCGATCCCCGCAATCTGGAAATTGGAAAATTGCGTCAGAGATTGATCACCCAGGGGGTACTGCTTGGCTCAGGAGCCGAAATCCTGGCTGGTCAATAACTGTATTTTCCCGTTTGTTCCGTGATTACGCAGACTTTTTCTACCGTTGTCGAGGTTGGCGCGGCTGACAGCCCGCCAGCCTCGGGGTAATCAGCCAAATTTGCCTTTCTCACCCTTGTGTTTAAACAATCCATTACCACATCGAATAGTTGCAAAAATGTGAACTGCCATTATATTTGAACAGTTAACGGTTCACTTTCAACAATATAGTAAGCAACAAACCAGTTAAAGCCTTTATAAAGGTTTCATGTCGAGCTGAAAACCAAACTTCGTTGCTCTCATCCACCGCCATGGCCGGTGCCGCCACTTTCGGCTGTTCTTTAATCGTTTCGACCGCCTGTTGAGCGGCGAACGAAAACAAATCCATTTGAATCATACTGCTCATAACCCATTCCTTTCGGTTGATTTTTATCGAAATGAATGGCAAGCCGGCAAGCTGCCCGTCAGCAGGCTCGCCAGAAAATAATCACCCAGAAAGAATTTCCCGGAATTTCAAGAAATTAATGATTTAGAAAGAATAATTTGAATTTTATAGATATTATGCTATATTTAATCACGCAATATAACAGATTATGGATAGGATAATGGATATTAATACAGTAGATTCATTTAACGAGTTACTACAATCACCGCAGGATGTGATGCTTGGTTGTGCTCAGCGACTTAGGGCGCTCCGGTTGGAGCAGAATTTGACGCAGCAAGAGCTGGCGAAACGGGTTGGCATTGCGATTGGTACGGTCAAACGTTTTGAAAAGACCGGGGAAATCCAATTCAATCATCTGTTGCGGCTGGCACTTGTTCTTGGACGCCTGGACGAATTCAAGGAACTGTTTCACTCGGAGGATAAACCAAAGTCCTTGTTCGAATTGGAAAAACCGAAAGTCAGGCAACGTGCGAGGCGTAAATGAAACTTCAAGTTTGGCTCAATATGTATGGCGTCCGGCGTATGGTCGGATTATTGTATGAAACCAATAACCGGGTTTTCTTCGAATACGCGCCTGATTTTTTAAAATCCAGGATTGAACTTTCTCCATTCAAATTGCCATTGAAGCCTGGGGTGTTTGAAGATGAGAAACGAACTTTCGACGGACTGTTTGGAGTGTTCAATGATAGCCTTCCGGATGGTTGGGGTTGCCTTCTGCTCGACCGTAAATTGCGCCAGCGCAGCCTCTCCTTTGAGGCAATTACACCATTGTCACGGCTGTCGCTGATTGGCCGTAATCCCATGGGGGCGTTGGAATATGAACCGGCGGAAGAATCGGATGACTCATTCGGTGAGCTTGAACTGGATTCGCTTTCCGGTGAAGTAGACCGGATTCTCGACGGTGATGATTCGAAGGTATTGGATGAACTTTTGTCTCTCAACGGCTCATCCGGCGGCGCCCAGCCGAAAATCGTAGCTTGGGTATCCGACAATAAAAGGCATATCACTCATGGCGGTAAGGCTGCGCCAAAAGGCTATACGTCGTGGATTATTAAATTTACAGAAAAACGTGACCGGAATGATTTCGGCGAGGTGGAATATCGCTATTCCCTGGCGGCAAAAGCCGCAGGAATCGATATGCCGGAAACACATCTGTTTGCCTCGAAAAATAATTCCGGTTACTTCGGTGTGAAGCGTTTTGACCGCGTACTTGAAGAGAAGGTTCATATCCACACCGCTTGTGGACTTCTGCATGCCTCGCATCGTTACAGCTGCCTCGACTATGAGAATTTGCTAAAGCTCACGCTGGTTCTGACCAAGGATGAAGCCCAAGTTCGGGAGATGGCTCGTCGTATGATTTTCAATGTTAAAAGCGGAAATCGCGATGATCACAGTAAGAATTTTTCTTTCCTGCTCGCGCCTGATTTTAGTTGGCGACTGGCTCCAGCCTACGATCTTACACCATCCGCCGGAATCAATGGCGAGCAAACCACCATGGTCAACGGCAAAGGCAGGGACATTACAGATGCGGACTTGATCGCTACCGCAGCCAAGGTCGATATTTCCACACATACGGCCAAAGAGATCATTGCAGCCGTCGAATCCGCAGTAGCCGAATATTCTCTGCCTGTAAAATAAATGGATTTGTAGTGCGGTTGCTATCTACATCCCCAACATAGTTGTCAGAGCTACCTCTTGTCAAATATGCACGAATATGTCAATATGAACATATCGGCGAATTCAGGTAAAACAATTTGGGGATAGAGTATGATGCCGGCGTTGTTATCGATGTATCAGGTTTCCGTGAATTCAGGAACGTCGTCCAGACCAATTTTGAAGAGTAACCGGAATGATCAGGTCTCTCGTTTTTTGGAACGCTCCATCCAGAACGGAGTTACCACGAACCAGATAATCGTTGCAACAAGCATCCAGTTTTTCACCGCCGCCAGCGACATGGCGTTATTCATGAACAGCAAAACCGGTATGATCAGCATGACCAACGACAATATGGAACAGGTTATTCCCGCATATCTGAGTATTCGGCTATTTTTCATTTGGCGACCTCCGGTTTCTGGTAAATTTTGCTGATCAGCAGATAGAGCCCGATGGCAATAAACCACCCCGGCAGGCTGACAAAGTAAATCTGCAATCCGGCATACTTGACCAATCCCCAGCATAGCAGCATCGTCAAAATCCATGCGGCGGCAGCAGCCGGATTGAAACTGATTTGAGCCAGTTCGGCATACCAGGACCTCAATTTCAGACGTTTCATCAGATGGAAATCGGCAAAAATAACCGCTCCCATCGGCATCAGGACCAATCCATACAGCGCCACAAAATCCATCAGTTTCATGGCAAAGGCCGGAAACATCCCTGCGACTGCCGCGATCATGCCAGTGATAAAAGTAACCTTGAAACGGGAAACCTTCGGCAAAATCGCCTGAAAAGCCAGTCCGGCCCGATAGATCGTCGGATTGGCGGTCGTCCATCCCGCTACAACCACACAAATCAGTCCGGCGATGCCGCAGGCCCGGAAAGCCAGCGGCCCGGGAAGCACCGAGGTATCAGCCGGATTGAGTTTGAGTTGAAGTGCAAAGAGAAGCGAAGCACTGAGCCAGGCAATGAAATGCCCCAGAAAAACGCCCGCACCGGAAGCCACGGCATACCACGGCTTGCGGGCAAACCGCAATACGGTCAGGTCCGCCATGCCCACATTCATGGCGATATTGCAGAACCAGGCGAAAAACATGACATGCCAGAAGGTAAATTTGACCTGGCCCGGCAACGGGTCGCCGCCTTTCCATAATTCGGTATTGGCGAATTCCCACAGGGATGCAAGACCGGTGATCTGGGTATTTGTCACGTTCAGAAATTCCCGCAATGAAATCAGGCCGAAAGCGATAAAAACCAGAATCATCCACGGTGCAGCGATATTGGCGATCCGCGCCACCGTTTTGTAACCGGCGGCCGCAACCAATGCAATCAGTGTCCCGGTAATCAGCACCGCCACGCACCAACCGAAGCTGTTCGGCAGCATATCATCCAGCGCCGGCATCGGAAATTTGAACCACATGCCGATGGCGGTAGCGCTGACGGTAACCATGGCCCCGGCCAGAAAGCAGAACATGACGCCATTGGCGAGATTATGAAGAATAACCAGCTTTTTCCCGCAGATTTTTTCCAGCTGCCAGTAAAGGGTCAGGCGGCACTTGACCGCAATCGGGGCCGTCAGAAAAAGCCAGCTGCATACCGCCAGCAAGTTACCGACAAACAATCCCCCCAATACATCGAACGCGCTGACTCCCGCCGCGACAAACAACGGCCCGAGCATCAACTCCGTCCCTGCGCAGTGCTCTCCAGCATACATCCCCAGAAATGATTTGAAACCGAGTTGAGCTTTCTCCGGAACTCTTTCGCGTTCGAATTCCCCGTCTTCAACTCCCATGCTGTCCAGTTCCAGTTCAGCCACAGTTACTTCACTCATATACAGCCTCCTGTTATTTCAATGGAATCAGGGCCGCGGGGCGCAAACGCACCGGCCCGATCAGGCCGGAAAGCAGCAACTCATCGTCGGCTTTGTAGCCGCCTCCGCCGGAATATGCGGTTCGGCCCGATTCCGATTTCGGCAGGTCGAGTGCGACCCATTCGGGAACGCGCCCGCGCATTTTATCCTTGCCGGGAATACGCATATCGCCGATCAGGCGGTTCGGCCAGAGATTGGTCACTTTTAAAATCAGTTCGTTCGTACCGGGCTTCAAGTAACATGCCGCATCCATGCGGAACGGCGCATGCCAGAGAATTCCGGCCTCAACGCCATTGATTTCAACCGTGACCAGGTTTTTGACACTGCCGAGATCCAGAACCCATTCGCGGCCCGGCAGCAGTCCGTCCTGAGGAAGTTCGAAACTCCGCCGGTAAGTCGCCGTACCGGAAAAATAGCGGACATCTTCATCCTCCATTTCATTCCAGGGAGTCAAGGCGGGAAATGCAACCGTTTTGGCAGAAGCCGCCGGCAACGGAAAGGTAACCTGCCAGTCGCGATCCAGCGATAAAGCCTCGGGCAATACCGGTGCGACAAGCAGTTTCCGCTCTCCGGATGCCAAGGCTACCGCCAGTACATCGGATTGCTCGAAACGAGCCATCCGGCGGCCATCCGGCAGCGATATGATATTGGCCTTCGATACCGGAGCCGGTGAGCCGGAAGGAATCATCACTTGCCCTTTTTCCCTGACGGTCAGGGTCCGTGATTTGCCGGAGCCGATTTTATAGCTCAGGAACAATTCTTTGGGCTTCATGGGGGCCGGGTCACCGCCGAGGAGATCATTTTCAACCCGGAAATCAAGCCCCGCCGGTTGAATCAACTGCCGGACAGCCGCAGTCACATCGCGCCCCTCTTTTGATCCCATCGAACGGTAAACAGCCTTTTCGATGACAATCGGCGAGTCGATCACGACGCCGGTCTTAATCTGAACTTTACCGCGTTCACCGATGGTCAGGGATGCGGCTTTCCCGTTCAAGCTATATTCGATGTACAATTCCTTGGCTTTCCGGGGGGCAGCGTCTCCGCCGAGGAGATCGCTTGTTACCGGAAAATCGACGCCTTGCACCGTTTGAAGCGCCCGTACTTCCCAGGTCACATCGCGTCCTTTTTCACTGCCCTTGGCCCGGTAGACCGCCCGCTGGATAACCAACGGTGAATCGATGACCGGTAGTGCCCGGATTTCCAGAACCTGATTTTCGGCGGCAACGATTTCATCGCTCACGGTGTCATTGCGGAATTTCACCCGGAGCAGCTTGTGTTGTCCTTTGGCCGGATCGTCAATCCCGAAATTGGTCGACGTAACCTTGACGCAGATACCAGCCGGGGTCACCAGTTTCTTCAATTCATTGGTGACATCCTGCCCGGTCGACGGCGAATTTTCTGCATAAAAACGGGCCTCAAGAATTTCGAGTTTTCCCGGCGGGGCGGCAATGGCCGAAACGGGTATATCCGGTTGCTGCTTCTGCGGGGCGAAAACGACAAAGCAAGTTCCTTTCTCATTCAACTGCATATCCACATAGCAGAGATGGTCCTCGCGCCGGAAAACAGGCGCGGGTGAGACTTCGCCCGATTCGGCATCCCAGATATAAGGCTCCGAACCTGGCGGAACCCGGAATCCCATCTCCGTTTTGACCGGTGCCGAGTTACCGTTGCGGACAAAATAGATTTCAGAATCGTTGTAACGCCGGTGAAGAGCCGCCACCCCGGCAGGCAATACCGTATCCGCCGTGATTTTGGCACGCCTCAGCGCGTCAAGCGGTTTGGCACTGATGATGAATTTTCCTTTGCCGATGTTTTGCATGCTTCCTTCTTTGGCATCGCCAAAAAGCTCCTTGACAAGTTTCCGCCATTCCGCCCCATCAGCCAGCGAAGGCGAATCAAGAGGCGCTATACCGGCGACCACGGCCCCTTTTCCCACCAGCTCGCGAATTCTGGCGAGCAGCATATGAGTGAGGTAGCGGTCATTGCCGAGGTGAAGCATGGCATAGGTCGTACCGTCCGGCAATTTGAGTCGGCCATTTTCGACCTCAAGCCGGTTCAGGATGACATCGGTATTGCAGTAATCGTAGTCATAACCGGCTGCGGGCAACTCGCTCCGGGTCGGCAGCTGATTCGGGTTGGATTCACCGGACAGGATCAGCAGATCGGCGACCGGCTTTCCCGCGCTCAACAACACCTGGGCGCGATTGATGTAGTTGATATAGGGGTGGAACTGATTCCACCAGGTATTGTTGCGGTTCAGCGAAGAACCCCATGACCCGAGCGTCAGGCCCGGCTTGATGTTCAGCCACGGCTGGTGAACGAAACTGTGCAGCATGAGTTTATTCACGCCGAGCAGCCAGGCGTTGTCGCCGGATTCCTTGAGCATGGCAGGATCCTGGCGTCCGTGTCCTCGCCTCTCGGATGAGGTGAAAGACTCGGCCGCCGCCTGTTGTTTGCCGTAAATATGAGCACCCGAACCAGCCAGTTTATTGGGCGAGCCTCCCATCCAGAACTCATTTGCCGGAATATCGGCACTGCGCGAACAACGGAGATTTTCAAACGGACCGCCGTACGTCTCCAGAATTGTTTTCAGGTTATGTTTATGGCAGAGTTCCGTGAAATAATCGAAATAATTTTCGGCAAAAAGATCCGCCACGGTCCGTTGGAAATCATAGAGGAATTTGGCGGATTCTTTTTCGTTTCCAACCACAAAACCGGCCAGAGCAGGATAGTAATCATCGATCCGGTAACCGCGGCGCGCTTCGAATTCCTTTTCGAATCCCGGCGTCCAGTTCTGCCCGCCCGCTTCAAAGGAATCAATAATCGCCACATCAAGCGTTCCAACTTTGAGCAGTTTCCCCAGCATGGCCGGGAAATGAGCATCGAGCCCGCGTTTGGATAGTTTGTCGCATTCAAGCCCGGTAAGCGAGGCCGGAGCATTTTTCTTGCCGCTGGCGGTATGACCGAGGCGCAGAATGGTCCAGTTTCCGGCCGGAGCCTGCCACTCCAGAAAGCCATCCGGCCCCAGTTTATCAGTTATGTCGAGAATTTTTGCTGGATCGATACCGACATTATTTTTCTCAGGCGCAGGCGGGGCATAAGCAAAACGGTTCGCGGCGGAGTTTCTCATTTCGATATTTTCGATCATTGCGGATGACAGAAGTTTGATTTCCGAGAGCCGCAAGTCCTGGGGATACCACCACCCCGGAAATCCCGGATAAACGAAGGTAATCCGCCATGTGGCCGCCGTTTGCTCGTCCAATGGAATATATTTGGGGCCTTGCAGGTCGTTTTCGCGTTCGAAGTGAAATGAAGCGACTTTCCGGTAGTCGCCGCTGTCGCTCTGTACAGCAACCTCGCCCCGGGCAAATAAATGGCGATCATTGAAAGTCAGCGCCAGAAAACGCGCCGAAACCGGCGCCGGATATTTCAGTATGACTGAACAGGATGATTCCCGTTGTTTCACCGGCAAAACGATTGCGGTTTTGACGTCGTTATCGACCAGCAAAGCCGGATTTCCCTCTGGCACGCTCAGGGAGATCTCCGGCTCCGGCATACTCCCGGGAACCGGAAGCGCCAGAATCTTGATGTCACGATAAAATCCCTCGCGAACCAGCGGTTTCGGCATCTTGAAATTCCGGTTCCCCGGTCCATCGACATCCACGGTGATCCAGACCAGGGACTGCATCGATAATTCCGGTTTAATCCAGGGCCCGCCGCTGGAACTCCAGCCGGGGCAATTATGTATCCCCAGAGAAAGCCCCAGCCGTTTGGCTTCCTGAGACGCAAAACGAAAGAGTTCCATCCATTCGGGCGTCAGGATGGGCGGACCGTCCGGCGTATTCGAAAACGGCGCCAGAAAAAGGTGTGCACCACCCATACCCACGGCCTTCATGGCCTCGAGGTCAGCCGTGATACCTGCTTTGGTCACATAATTGCTGGTCCAGTGCCACCAGCTTTCCGCCCGAACCGCATCGGGCGGATTGGCGAAATCCCGGCGCAATGGATCTTCGGCCGCAATTATACTGACGCACAGGAGAGCAAGTATGGAAAGCAGGTATTGTTTCATATGTCCTCCGAGCTTAGTGCTGCCAGTTGGCCGGTGCTTTTTCCGAGGCCGTACCGGCCTCGATATTGAACCCTTTTACCTGCGAACCGTTTTCGGTGCCCGTGGACTCGCGCAACGACCAGCCGCGGCCATGAAGCGGCTTCTGGCGCGTGTCCGTGACCGTGTTGTTCATCAGTTGGACATTGGAACAATAAACGGTTTCAATGATGTTCTGCGTGGACGCCTTGCCGCTTGAGTTACAGTTTTCCACCTGATTGCCGATGATGCTGAGATTATCAACGAAATGACCTTGAATACCCTGCGTGCCGCATTCGCGGATTATGTTGCCGCTGATGATGATATTGGAAAGCCGCCTGGTGGCAGTCGGCATCAGGTGATCCATCCCCTGAGCCTGTGCGCAGATCGCGGCGCGGGCGGTACACGTATCCAGGCCGTTTTTGTATTCTTTGGTGATGATCCGGGTGGTTTTTCCCGCATTGACGATCATATTGTTGGCAATAACCACTTCGGCCACCTGTGCCTTGGAGCCTTTGAATACCCGGTCGGAATTGAAGACGCAAATCCCGGCATTCACCGTACTGTCGATGAAATTATTGGTGATCGTGACGCCGATACTGCCGATGGTGGCAATGCCCTGATAAGCACTGTGAACCGTGTTGCCCGTGGCAATGAAATTCCCGGCCTGACGATACCCCGCCGCAGTGATTTTTTTCCCGCCCCTCCCATAGTCGTGAAACGAAAGCGCATCATCTTTGATATTCTTCAGCCGGTTGTAGAGGTAGCGGACATCGGCGCAGTAATGGCTGTAGATGCCGTCCCGGAAACAGTTTTCAATGATATTGCCCTCAAAAATCAACCCGATACAGTCCATGGCGCAAATTCCCATCTGCCCGGAACCACTGATGTATGCATCGCGCAGGGTAATATTTTCCGAGCTTGTGATCATGAATGTATGCGCATTGACCGATTTCGCATACATTTCCGGGATTTCCGGATTCTCGGCGGAGCCGATGACGAAGGTGCCGCCGCTGAGCCGGATGTTGTTGCATTCGGCAATCTTGACCGTGTATTCCTCGCGGTTCTGCTTTACCAGAGTCGCACTGCCGAAATCAATCCGGATATTTTTCTGCCCCTTCAAGGTAAGCGGTTTGGCCAGCAGATATATTTTCTTTTCGAACGTAAGATCTTCGCCGGAATCAAATGCCTTCTGTATGGCTTCCGAATCATCGGCCACGCCGTCGCCTGTCGCTCCGAATTGCGATACCGGAGCCGCGCCCGTCGCGGCAAATATCATAGAGAACACCAGGAAAAAGATCGCTGATTTCTGTTTTAATTTCATGGTAAATTCCTTTCTGTAATGTTGAGTCCGTTACTGTTTGCCCCAATATTCCCGCAGGGCGTCGTTGTTGTTATTGTCAAGAATATTGTATTTGTAGTAGATGACATGCCCGTCGAGATAAACATTGTTGGAGCCGTTGGTATGGACATAATATGGACGCCCCCAACTGCCGCCGTTGCCGTCATGGTTCATCATGTAGTGCCAGCCGGTGGTTTTCGCATCTTTCTCCGGATCGCTGACATAGCGCCTGCTGTCGCCGAGGAATAAACAGGAACTGATATTTTTCAGTTGGGAATTTTTGACATAACGGCGCAATACATTGCCATCGTTGATCGTGCCGGACACGGCCTGTACACTCAATGTCGTGGCGTTGTAGCCATATGCCAGGCGCCCCATGATCGAGGGACAGACACCCGTTTTGAAATCGTTAATCGTATCAAATACATGATCGCTGGCATTCGGTTCTTTGTAATTGCCGAGGTATATACGCAATTTCGAAGGCCAGCATTTGATGTTCTTGTATTTCTCCGTATTGTCGTTGCCGAAGTCGGTCGGGGCCACGGCAGGTACCACGTAATCATTGTTATCGTTGGAGTATTGAGAACCGGCAAGACCAAGTTGTTTCAAGTTGCTTTGGCATGAGGCCGAGCGGGCCTTGTCGCGTGCGCTGTTCAGGGCCGGCAGCAGCATGGCGGCCAGGATCGCGATGATAGCTATCACCACAAGGAGCTCTATCAGTGTGAATGATTTCGATTTCATAATCTTTCTTCCTTATCTTATATTTATATTGAAGTCGTTCATAGTCAATATTATACTGTACCATACAAAACAATGCAACGGGTACCTCAAAAAAAACATCATTTTTCTCCTCCTTTTCACCGGGTTATCTGTTCATGCACAAAGCCAATAAATTCCAGTTGAGAAATCCGGGCCCGCTGATTCCTTTACCACTTTCAGGGTGGTAATATTCATGCAGGCATCCATGCGCCGCAAAATCCGCATACTCATGATCAGCAAATCTCCTGTGCCTGCAAAATTTTCGGTTTCACCCGCGGAGAGGACTCCGGCGGCATGATGCGGTAAAAATACGACGGCGTACAACTCCAGGCATGACAGGCACTGTTCAGTAAGTGATTGCCGTACGGTGATTTATATTGATCATTCGGATCA
Organism: Victivallis vadensis; assembly: GCA_040391785.1. Classification (GTDB taxonomy): domain Bacteria; phylum Verrucomicrobiota; class Lentisphaeria; order Victivallales; family Victivallaceae; genus UBA5239. The sequence continues at coordinate 4,401 of JBEBXH010000058.1, read as the reverse complement.
AATACTTCCCAGAAGGTATCGGCACCGAGTTCCACCATTTTGCCCCAGTAACTGTGAATCAGCCTGCGTGCATCGGCATAAGCTCCGCACTTGATCAGCGACTCCACCACATAACTCATCAGGTACGGCGAGCCGGGCTTGATCGCCTGCGGATGATCCATGGCGGCTTTCAAGGCGGCAGTGCCTTCGCGGCCGCTGACTACTCCCGCCAGAACCATGTAAGATTGGCTCGCCCAGGAGATTTGCCGTTCCGGACCGCTGACAAAACATTTGAGTTCGCGGTCAAACATAAATTCTAACGCGGCAGCCGCATAAAAATCCGCTCGCGCGTTCAACTCAACGGCTTCCGCAGAATACCCGATCCGCCCGGCAATTTGCGCCGCGGTACGCAGCCCCCAGATCACGGCACCCTGCTCCGGCGTCGTCCGGTCGAGTTCATCGCACCAGTCAATCAACCTCCAGTATTTCGGGGTATTCATGAACACTCCGTTTTCATCGAATTCCTCACAAACGAAATCGACCTGCCGCCGCGTCAATGGCCACAACTCACACGCAGTCTCCCAGTCCCCTGAACTTTCCGCATATTCACTGATAATCAACGGAAACAGAGCCGTATAGTCATAGACCATCGATGTGCCCCGGGCCGGGTACGGTTTCACATAAACATCGGAACCGATCACGCCATTTTCCCGCACCAACCCGGCCAGCAGATAAATACAGCGCTTGACCAGATCGAAATTGCGGGTCGTAACACTGTCGACCAGCGCCTGTAACCGCAGATCGCCGTTCCAAAGCCGCCGGTCGCGCTTCGGCCCGTCCTCAAACACATCCTGCATACAACCGGCCAGCGTATTGAGTCCGACCCGGTCGATCTCCCGGTCCAGGCCGAAGCCCGTCGGCCGCAACCGGGCTGGGTCGGCGGAGGATACCGTTTCAACTTCAAGTGAATCAATCCGGAACTTATAACCAATGGAATTATTTTCCACCACGATCTTCAGATAGCGAAACGCATAGCGCCGCGGCAACCGCAGGCATTTCCCCGGATCGTCAAGCACCACAACTTCATCCTGAAGATGGCTCCGGGCCAATGGCCCTCCCGAGGCATTGCCGAATTCTTCCCCAAGCTCAGCAGGAAACTCAGCAAAAACGAATTTGATTCGAAACGGCGCGTCCGGTATCGTATCAAACGACCAGTGGATGGTCAGGCACCCCACGCAGTACTGTCCGAAATCAATACCGGCCTCCATATCGCGCCCCTGCCAATGGCCATAGAGTTCTGACGCCGGCATTTCAGATACAAATTTCCAACCCTGAAATGCCTTGTCATCCCGAACAGCCCGCCCGCAGTTTACTGCTTTGACCGTCTGCCGGAAAAGCTGCGGCTTCAAGGACTCCGCTTTAGCCAGCCATGCCTGTGATTGATCTTTGAACATAGTTATCTTCTTGATGTCGCTGATTTTCTGCCGCGTTCGACTACTGATCCGCGGGTAACCAGCTCAGGGTGAAAATGAATATTGCGGTTCTCTCCTGAACCTAAAAGAATCAACGCTTCTTTTATCTGTCCGCGCAGATTGTCCGAAACCACATCCAGTGGAGGGTGAAACAGCTTGGCAATGCGGGCATTGCCGATCGTCAGAATACCGAGTTTGCCCGGTATATCGACCTGATAGTTGTGGCAGGCATTCAACGCACCGGCAATCGAATCGCTGGAAATCCCCACCAATGCCGTAAAATCAAAGCCGTGCTTGATGATTTTTTCCATGGTGTGATAAACTCTTTCAAACGGAATATCCCCGCCCTTTATGCCACAATCGATCACTTCCACCTGAATGCCGTTCAACCGTCCGTAGTTGATAATTCCGTCAACCCGTTCCCGGATGACACTGCTCGGCGGTTCGGTCACCAGAATGCCGATTTTACGGTGCCCGAGCCCCGACAGATGGTGCACGGCCATGTTTCCGGCATAGGTATCATCCAACCCGACCGATGCAATACCGAAACTGTCCAGGTGATGACACAAAACCACCACCGGCATCTGGCGGCGGTAAATCTCCAATGCGGATATATTTCCCGCACCGAACGTATTGATCCGGCCGGGCAACAGGATCAGCCCTTTGACATTTTCCTGTTTCAGTGGTAATTCGGCCGGAATCGAGCAATTGTAATCGAAGCGATACAACAGCAACCGGTTCTCCGGGTAATCCTTGCTTAAATCCTCCAATGCCAGAGCGATTTCATCAATATCCGACGACACCCAATCCGGGACCGCCACCAGAAATGTCGGCTTCAAATCATTGCGGTCGACGGCGTCGGCGGGAATAAACAATCCCCTTCGTGGAATGGATTCCAGCAAACCGTCGCGGCACAATTTTATCAATGCCTTATCCACGATCAACTGACTGACCGAGAAACGGAACATGATCTGTCGCACAGTCAGAAAACGTTCGCCCGGGCGATAATTCCCCAATTCATTGATCAAAAGCTCCAGGAGCTGATTCGATTTTAATTCCGTAGGATTCATATTCATTCCTTGCTGTCATTAATTCTATATTATACTGTACCATACAGAATAATGCAATAGCTTTGGTAAAAATATTTCTGAATCAATCGATTCCTTCTCACGACAGGGAAAGGTTACATCACTAAGCAACGAAATTTGCGATACCGGACACCGTTATAGGAAAATGAAAAATGCCAGTGGTTATCTCTAATCTTGTAATTTATCTTTGTCATATGTTGTACCTCGATTGTCATAAGAATTGTATTTTTTGTTAAAATTGGCACGAAAAATTGGCACGATTTGGCACGATGGGCCAAAATTTTGACACGGGGGAGCCCTCAACACCGGGAAAAATAATGCGTAAATACTTTATATTGAAGATATTTAAAGTTGGCGTCCCGGGCAGGAATCGAACCTGCGCCCCTCTCCTTAGGAGGGCCTCTATACACTCCAGAAACAATAATCATATCTTCCTAACCATTAAAATATTAAAATTAATTTTTCATGATTTTTCAAACAAAAAGTTTGACAATGTTTGACAATTAAACAATTTCGAATTTTTGAGCATCAATAGACATCAATGATATTTTTGACAGCATTTTTATACAATTTAGCTTGCCATTATCACTACGATTCCCCCCTGCCCCATACATCAAAAACTCCGCCGCCTACATCTAGACCTGGCTCGAACGCCTCCGCAACGACAAAAACTGATCACTCAGGCCGCCGCTCACGCCGAGCGCGCCGCCAACTATATCTTCCAACCCATGACCAGTTTGGAAGAACTCGCCGTCTGAAACATGCTATTCTTGAATTACCAGAATCCTCCAATCATGCAGAGAGATTCAGATGCGCTTGAAAATTGGTTCAGGTGCGGTCTAGGGTGGAGTGGGTGATGTTGCCGGGAGCGAAGTTGTTCCTTTGGAGGTGTTGGTATTCGAGGGAGTGGAGGATTTTGCCGAGGAGGTCCGGAAGGTCGAGTTTCACCAGAAAGAGATTGCGCAGGTCTTCTTTTTTGATGTCGGGGGCGATGTCGATCACGGCTAATTGAAAGTCGCGCAGCGGGTGCAAGCCCTGTTGTTTCAGGTGGTTGCAGCTTTCCGTGGCGTGGGCTTCCGAGATCGCGATGATCGCGGCGCCGGGGGCGAGGTTCCGGAAGATTTCGGACAATTGTTTGCGCGAGGTTTCCGTTCGGGCGCCGCCGTAGTGGAGCGTGATTTTCGCCGAATCGATGGCGTGCGACTCCAAGGCGCCGAGCAAGGGATGGAGGATCTCCTCCTGCAGATAGTTTGAGATTTTCTGCAGTTGTTCGGCGCGCGAATTCCGGTAGACGGATTTCTCGTCGAGCAGCAGGAAGACATAGTTATCGATCTTGCTCATCAGGAAGTGGTTAATCAATTTCCAGAGGGCGCTCTTGAAGTTCACGTGGATGCGGTTCGGCTGGATTTGCGGCTGCATGCTGCCGATCACCACGTAGGGTTTGCCACTGCTGCGGACCAGTTCGTGGTATTCGCCGAATACGTCCAAAATATCGAACAGGATATAGGCGTCGACATCGTCGGTGCGCAAATCCATGTTTTTGTGATATTGGAGGCAGCTCACGTGGTGGCCGCCCTCCTTCAATTCGTGCTGGATGGAGTATACCATTTTGAGCGTGATTTCCGAGCTGCCGGACATGTTAAAATCGGCCACAAGCGCGATGTTTTTGAACGCGAACCCATTGCCGCACAATGACGGTTTTTCACGGGCGATGACCATGCTTTTGCGTCCGCGGCCAGCCGAGATATAGCCTTCCTCGACCAGCGCGGTCAGAACCCGGAAGGCCGTCACGCGGCTGATGCCGTAGGTTCGCGAAATCATGTCGAGATTGGGGAATTCCCCCCCGACCGGATAGGTGCCAT
>JBEBXH010000057.1:0-42982 GCA_040391785.1 Victivallis vadensis | reverse complement strand
ATCCCCAAACACGAAAGTTCAAAAACTTTCGCATTCATATTAATTAAAACGCAATTACCCCTTTCACCGAAAGGAAACAAAAAAGCCCGGTATGCAGAACATTAGATATTGTATTGATTAAATATGTCACAATTGGTGGATTACATGAATATTTATTAATCTATCAACTATTTTTGGTGTATTTAATTTGATTATTCAGTTTATTCTGATATATTGAGAGAAGCAACAGAGGTTTTGGCATGAATACGGAACAGGCATTGAGCGAAATAGGCAAGCGGCTCAAACGGCAGCGGCTCAACATGAATATGTCGCAAAAAGAAATCGCCGACAAAGCTGGAATCGGTATCAATTCCGTGGCCCGGCTCGAAGATGGAAAGGGCTCGACGCTGGCTAATTTTATTCGGGTTTTGAATGCGTTGGATGCATTGAACAGCTTAGAATCTTTTTTGCCGGCCCCTGCCATCAGTCCCATACAACTGGCTAAACTCCAAGGTAAGTTGCGGCAAAAAGCGTCGAGGAAATTATGACGAATTACTCTTTGTGCAATGTTTTTATCTGGGGGAAAAAAGTTGGAGCGGCGGCATGGGATCACGAACATAAAGTCGCATTTTTTGAATATGACCCGAAGTTCAAGAAGTCCGGATTGGAGTTGGCGCCTCTGATGATGCCCTTGCGGGGACAGGATATTTACAGTTTCCCTTATCTCTCCGAAGAAACTTATCAGGGGCTGCCGGGATTGCTGGCGGACTCTTTACCGGATTATTTCGGAAATCAGATCATCAATGCTTATTTGCTGTCGCATGGACGGGAAGAAAATTCGTTCAACGCCATCGAAAAACTTTGTTATATGGGAAAACGCGGCATGGGGGCGCTGGAGTTCCAGCCGGCCCTTTCCAAAGTGCGTAAAGCCCAGAAAATCGAAGTGAACGAACTGGCCCGGCTGGCTGCGGAAGTTCTGCATAGCCGGGAAGCTTTTCAGGCATCTTTCAGTGATAAGAAACGTGCATTTCACGATATTTTGCAGGTTGGTTCTTCCGCCGGCGGCGCACGCCCCAAAGCGGTCATTGCCTGGAATAAAGATACCAATGAGGTTTATTCCGGCCAGGTGGACGCTCCTGACGGCTTTGACTATTGGCTGCTGAAATTCGACTCCATCAAGGCGGGAAAATCTTATGCTCGGATCGAATACGCCTACTATTTGATGGCGAAAGCGGCCGGCATCATAATAAGTGAAAGCCGCCTGCTGCAAGACGACGATATGGCCCATTTTATGACCCGCCGTTTCGACCGTGTAAACGGAGAAAAAATTCATATACAGACCTTGTGCTCGCTCGGGCATTTGGATTACAACAATCCGTTGGCGAATTCTTACGAACAGGCATTCGAAGTGATGGAAAAGTTGCATCTGCTTCCCGCAGAAAAAGACCAGATGTTCCGGCGAATGGTATTCAATACCGTAATTCGCAATCACGACGATCATACGAAAAATATCTCATTCCTCATGAAGCCGGATGGCATTTGGCGTCTAGCTCCAGCCTATGATATGGCCTGGGCATATAAGCCGGGCGCCAAATGGACCGGACAGCACCAGATGTCAATCAACGGCAAACGCGATCATTTTACCCGGAATGATTTCCTGCAACTGGCCAAACACTTCGATATCGGCAAACCCGGCGAAATCATGCGGGATGTCTGTGGAGCGGCAAAATCATTTGGCGACTTTGCGCAAGAAGCCGGAGTCGATGCCGCCATTGCAGATCAAATGATGTCGGAATTCAGAACCGAACTCGGAGAATTCCCAGGTAAATAACCCGCCAAATTTTAGATTCCGGGCAACCGATTATCAACTGCCTGTTGAGTTCTCTCCGTTATCTCCGGATGGCTCTCCATCCAAGATTTCCCTGATCTTGCGGAACCCGTCAAAAAGACCGACATGCAGGGCTGAATATTTGGCAAATTCCGTTTGCTTTTCTATTTTTACATTGTATAATATTCAGCACGTGAGTAACAAGAACTCGGTACTTTCAGGAATATATAAACATGGCGGGAAATAAAATAGTAGGTCGGGCGGGAGTTTGTAATGGCACCCCGAAATGAAGCATTTTCCCTGATGAGTTTACCCTCACCGTTGGAAAGTACATTAAAGTTTTGGCATTTGGAAAACCTGATGACGCAGGATAGTCATGTTTTCACGATTGGCAGTTATAACTGGTGGTATATCGTGTCTTCAAACTGGGGCTTCGCCAGGACCGTTGGCAAGGAATTTCTAGTGGAAACCGGCGATGTTTTCAGTGTCATGTATGACCATGAAATCGAATACGGCCCGCATCCCGGAGAAAACTGGAGTTTTTACTATATTCTGAAAGCCGGATTCACGGTTTTTTCGCTAGCTAACAATCATACACGTGATTTCGGCGACAAGGCGTTTCTAGAAACTATGCGGTTTATCCGGGAAGCGGGAGCCGCGTTTGTCGGCGGCGGCGCGAACCAAACGGAAGCCGCAGAGCTGCTTCGCTTGAAACTTGGTTCGCTCCGGTTGTCCATCTTCGCCGCCGCGCTAGAACAGCCCTGTTCCGCCACGGACGCCACCCCTGGGGCCAACCCGCTCAATGCCGCTGGTTTGGCGGCGGCCATCGCCAATGAACGGTCACACTCCGATTTCATCCTCGCTGTCATCCACGACGGTAAGGAACATATTCCGTTTCCCTCACGTCGGGTGCGGGAAAATTACCGTGCGTTTGTCGATGCCGGAGCGGGTGCGGTGAGCGGCCATCATCCGCATATTATTCAAGGAATCGAGTACTATCATGGCGGGCTGATTGCCTATAGCCTCGGTAATTTTCATTTTCCAGCCTGCAATAAAGAGGAAGCTCCGGGATTCTGGAACCGCGCTTTTTCGCTCCGGCTTTATATCGGCCAGAGCCGGATCGCGGCAATTGATGTCCTGCCGCACCACAACGATTCGGCCACCGACCGAATCGATCTCATGACCGGTACGGACAAAGTGAGCTTTTTGGATGAGCTTTCCCGTTTGAACCGGATTCTGGAGAACGATGTGCTTTGTGACCGCTATTATCATGGTGCCGCGCTCCAGTTTGCGCCGTATTATTTTACGCGCTTCGAGGATGCTTTCCGCCAGTTTCGGGAAAGAGACTGTTCCTCGGAGGCGCGCCTCAACATGTTTTACTGTTTCCAATGCCTGAACAATGCGGAACACTGGGATGTTCTGCAGAGCGCAACTGATGTCTTATCCTCGGAAACCGCCTTTGCCGAACCTGATGATCTGAACTATTTAAGGAAGGATTGAGAAAATGTGAAAAAAATTCCACAACCATCTACAATTGTGAACTCGTGATATTACGGTAATAGCTAAATGTGACGGTCGCTGATTTTGGAAATACTGTCGTTGTAGATGGCATTTTTGAGTACGAATGTTATGACGGGTCAAAAAACATTTGGTAAGCATGTTCGGTAAAATATGATGTAATGTAACAATTTCATCTCTGATTTTTTACCTTTGTCTCATAAATATAACAAACAAAAATTCAGCAAGGTGAATCAATTAATGGGAAAAGACAAAAAAATAATTACGCGACACGACGTTGCCAAACTGGCCGGAGTTTCCCATATGACTGTAACCCGCGCTTTAAATGGTCATTCACTGGTAACTTCAATAACCCGGGAAAAAGTTTTCGAAGCCTGTCGGCAGTTAAATTACCGCCGGAATCTGTTGGCTTCTTCATTGCGCAGCATGCGTAGTTATGGCATCGGCGTCATTGTTCCGACTTTCCGGCATGAGTTTTATGGAAGGTTACTGGCGGAAATTGAAACCGAGGCCAAAAAGAATCAGTATCATATCATTGCTTCCCAGATAAATGCGACTACCCGTGATGAGCCTGTGACTTGGGAGAAGCTTGAATTTCTGCTGGCGCGAAAGGTTGACGGCTTTATTATAGACGCTGATCTCGACCCGGAAATAGAAGGCCGCCTCGTTGCGGAAAGAATTCCTGTCGTCTGTATCAACCGTGCGTCCAAATGCCCGTTTTTTGATTTAGTTGCCACCGATTACGCAAAGGATTTCCAGCAGCTCACCCAATTGCTGCTTTCCAAAGGACATCAGAAAATTGTCTTTGTCGGCGGTGTGCCAGAGCGGCTCGAATCCAGGGAATGTTACTCCGGCTATGCAGAAACCATGACTCGAAATAATCTGACCCCGGTCTGGCTGGATAATGCTTTTTCTTTTGAGGACGGAGTGGCTGCGGCGGAAAAACTGGTCGGAGAAGGCATGAAATATACGGCGGTAGTCGGCATTACCGATTATATCGCCATTGGACTGATTTCCGGATTTTCCCGGCACGGGATCCGGGTGCCTCAGGATATCGCAGTTTCAGGGCATGCAGGGGAAGTTATTACCCAGTATTTTGTCCCGTCGGTCACTACCGGCGAACAGCCGGTTCATGAATTGGCGGTGCAATCGGTGCAAAGGCTGATTTCCCGAATTAACCATCCGGAAGATCAAAAGATTATCGAACTGAGAATTCCGGCCGTATTGGTCGAACGCGATTCTACCGGTATAACTGATTCAGTTTAAATTATTGATCCACTTGCAGGCAAATTCCACAGATTCAAGTCCGATATCGGCAATACAATTTGAGCATATGATGACCCCTTCAAGTTGCTCGGCACGCATTTGCTCTTCGAAAAAAGCGCACTGGAAACGCATCATACCCATGGGCATTTCACAAGCATTACCGTAATCCCACAGATAACAACCAGCCAGGATTTTTTTACCAGGAGCTAGTTCCCGTAAACGGGCAATATTTTCTGGCAGTTGAGGTAGATTGTCGGCATTCCAGGTCCAGAAAGTCAGGCAGTCGCAAAGTTCCAGATATTGCCGGTAATAATCGGTCAAGGCGGTTTCATAAATCACCACCCAAAGTTCGAGGGGACGTATAGCGCCGTGCAAGGCATCCCGGATGGCTGCGACCCGTTCCAAAGGCAAGCGCGCCTGTCCGTCTGTATGCCCGTTGAGCGGGCGGAAAAAATCATCCAGGACGCCTCCGGTGATATTGGGAAATTTTTTAGCGATATCCAGAACGCTTTGCAAGTCATCGTTCTTGTCGCCATTTCTGGCAGAACCGCTGTCACCGATTATCGACCAGACAACTTTATTAAACGATATCAATTTTTCCGCTTCTTCGTCGAATGGCGGCTCCGGCTTGCCATTCATAGCCACGCGGCAGCAATTTCGAATACCCAGATATGCCGCGCCTTCCATCGTGCCCATTTTGTTTTCTCCGGGGAGGTTCCAGAGGTTTTGCTGTTCAATTCCAACATAGTGATGACTTTGAACATCCTGTCCCCATATCCAGATTTTGTTTTTCACGATAATATTCCCTGTATATAATTATGTTTTCGAAAACATTTCAGAGATATAATAAATCATGAGAAAACGAAAAAATCAAACTAAATAAACAAAATAAAGGTATTTTTTGGCAACTGGCTCTTGATTTATGCCGAAAGGTCGTTATAATTTATATTGTTTTCGAAAACATCATTAAAAATTAATGACATAGGAACAAGTAAAATGAAACCGACGGGGATTTGAAATTATGGATAGACTAAAGACGATCCGGCGGAAATTCACCGCGGCTAATGGCCGTGAAGTTACAGTCACTTATTTCACCATACAGGGAACGACGCCGGGACCGGTAATGACGATTATTGCCGGACAGCACGGCATGGAACACAGTGGACCGAATCTGTTGCCGGAGTTCATGGATGAATTGGTACAAACCGATTTTGCCGGTACCGTACACGTTTGCCCCTGCGCCAACCCGCTGGCATTGGAAATCGATTATGAATTCTACCCGGAGAACGAAGATTTGTCATTAATCGACAATTATTATTATTCCATTTTCCGTCATAATTATTGTCCCTGGGGCTTGGGCAGAGACAATGGCGATACCGTTTATAACATGAACCGGCTTTGGAACCATCCGGGCAACTCCGGTGTGGCCGGTCAAATCACCCGTTGGCTGTGGGATGAAATCTGCCGGAACGCCAATATTATTTTGGACTTGCATGCTCTGCAGGCGGAAAAGCCCCTGATCTTCAGCAGCCACCCGAAAAACAATCTGATTGCCCGTTATGCCGGAATCGAAGCTGTCGTCATGACGGACCCGAACCCCTCTGTCTACAACGCGGGAAATCTTTCTTACCAAGGGTCGCAAGGGGAAAATCAATACACGATCTGCATCGAGTTTTCGCGTCAGCATGGTTTGAAGGAATCCGAGTACGAATTGGGCAAACAGGCCATCCGCAATATCATGATCGGGGTAAATATGGTTTCCGGCGTCGTGATTCCAGCCAAACCGGTCTGGCTGGTGCCGTTTCACAATCGTGGACAAGCTATGAATGTATCCCATACCGGCCATATTCGTTATCTGGTCGAACTTTACGACCGTGTTCGAAAAGGCGACAAAATCTATGAAGTGCGCGATATCCAGACGATTGAACTCCTTGAAGAAGGCTTTGCCTCCAATGACGGCATCGTATTCCATTTATCGTTTTATCCGGTTATCGCGCCCAGACATACCCCTTGCTGGATACTGGAAGCCGAACAAATGGTTGTACCGGGCGAAGCGTTGGAAAAACTGTCTCTGAACGCTCCGACTGCAGAGTGCTTCGGCAGTACCTCCGACAATGAGGAAAAATACGAAAAACTTGATTTTACGATTAACGATTTCCTTGCCGAAAATTCGGAATGCCCAAAAAATAATATCACCCTTGAACCGGAAATATTTACGAAAACCAAATTCAGCCCAGGAGGTAACCAATGAAAAAGCAACTTCTTTTAATCGCCGTACTGAGCATCGCCGGAAACATCGCGGCTCAGGAGCTTCCCCTGAACATGCCGTTTCGCAAAGGCATAAAAGACGCCATCGCCGGCTGGGTGATTGATGGCGGCGAAAATGCTAAAGCGGAATTGCTGGAGGAAAATGAAACCAAGATGATTGCTTTGGCGCCCCGTACTCGTATTTATACCAAAAGCACGTTTGCCGGCAAAGCCGGAGATACTGTAACCATCGAATTCAAAGCCAGGGGCGTTGCCGACGGCGTTCGCGTCGGCACGATCAATTACGGTCCAAAAGGCTACAGCTGCGACAGCGGCAATTATGTTAAACTGAAACCGGAAATGGCGGCTTATAAAACACAGATCGTGTTGGCTGACTCCACCCTCAACGACCGGACCACTGATAATTTCCGGGTGTCTCTCTCGGCGGGTTCCGCCGCCAAAGATATCGTTATCGAAGAAGTTAAAGCTGTTCATTCCCCCAAGGAATAAAATCATGAAACGAAAATTTACTCTCATTGAACTCCTGGTTGTCATCGCGATTATAGCCATTCTCGCGGCTATGCTGCTGCCCGCCTTGAATAAAGCGAGAGAAAAAGCGAATCAGATCAAATGTTTAGGCAATGAATCACAGATTTCCAAGGCATTGTTATTTTATGTTGAAGATAATGAAGGCTGGGTAACTCCTTACCGAAATGGTGCCACAAGCGGCACTTCCAGCCGTGACTGGTACAGCGGAAAACCTGCAACTGGTATGCTGGCATCTTATCTGAATCATGACACGCCGGCTCCCATCGGCGGCGCTAATAACCCCTCCTCTGGATTTTATCTGAGCAAATTGGCCTGCCCTTCAGTCAATCATTCCGGCGAAATGGTGCGTCTGTCTACTAGCATAACCTATGGTTTTGGAATCGGTTATACGGAAGGCTACAAACTTTCCCGAGCCAAAACCCCTTCCCGAAACGCTTATGCGGTTGAAACCGTGAAATTTCCGAGGGCAGACCAGACATACGCGGAAACCAGCGATGCCCCGATCGCGCTGCCGCACAGCGGCAATAAAACCAACAATATCATTTTCGTGGACGGTCATTGCGAAAATCTGAGTTATCTGGTTATCCCCACTGTTGAAATCCGCGGCACCGGGTTCGGCAATACTCAAAGTTTCTGGAATCCCATCGCTTTTGCCGCCGACACATGGTGAAATTGAGAATAAAATGAAAAAATTCGATATTCTCGGCGAACTCCAGTAAGTGAATGAACTGATTATCGTCGGCACAAAAAAAACTATTTACTGCAAGTTCTGAAAACCATGAATCCGCAACTGTAAATCCAAAAGAAATTTCTGATATAACCAGAACGAATATGATTGAGCAAAAAAACAAGGGAAGATGATAAAATGAAAAAAATATGGTTTCTGTTTTTCTGTACTTTCACTTTGAATGCAGCCGAATATTTTGTGACTAAAGACGGCGATGACACCCATGACGGCATCAGCAGAAAAAGTGCTTTCGCAACGATTAACCGGGGGATTCGAACGCTTAAATCCGGCGATACGCTGACCATCGGTCCCGGCGAATATTACGAGGCTATTAACTTCATCATGAAGCCGGCCCCGGACAAACCCACGACAATTCGAGCCCAATTTCCCGGTTCGGTACTGCTGCACGGCGATAAAGTCCTGCCGCCGTTTGAAAAAGTTCCCGGCACGCGCTTCATATATGTGACCGACTGGGCGGAAAAGGTCAACGCGGTCAACGAACGCGACAGCTACCGGATTCTGATTCCGACCGTCGACAAAGCGGAACTTGAGTTTACGCGCGGGCTTTTCTTTTATGACGCCGCCGCCGGAAAACTCTATATTTCCACCTCAGACGGAGAAGCCCCATCTACTCACTTTCTGACGGCTTCCACACTTGACGGCGGCGGACTACACCTGCAAAACGCAGACAATGTGATCATCGACGGCATCATGACTACCGGATTTTACTCGCATTTCGACGTACCGCCACGCTCTTACGGTATCCGGCTCAATGGCAAAACCAATGCCGTCGTCCGGCGCTGTAAGGCGTTCTTCAACAGCAATGGCATCCATTTGGGCATGGCGCAAAATTCACTGATCGAAGACTGTACCGTCTATGCTAACGGCTCGGCATCACCAATCTCTGGTGGCAACCTTGTGGTCTGGGGTTCCTGCGACAGCAACACAGTACGGAACTGTAAATCGTTTTTCAGCACACACCCGGGTGAACTCGGCATCCGTTTTTACGGCGGCAACCTGACCAATAACCGCATTGAAAACTGCGTGACTTTCGGTGAAGGCGGTATTGGCATTAAAGGCGGACTCGACCCAGAATTGCGCAATGTCTGCTTCAACAACTACAACGAGCGCCACTATGCCTCCAGCTATGGCTCCAACAATGTTTTCCGCAATTCGAACGCTTACGACGGCAAGGACGGCGGCCTGCGGCTCGATAAATTGAAAGCCGCTGATTTCGACCATCTGTTCGCCGACCCTGAAAATCATGATTTTCGCCCGCAGGGCGATGCGGCGGGTATTGCCAACGGGCTGATTGACCATAAAAATATCTTTTTCGTTTCTCCCAACGGTGACGACGACAAACCGGGATACTCACTCAAAACCGCGTGGAAAACCCTGAAGAATGTCAAACCGGAAACGACTGTTTACCTGTTGCCGGGCACTCACGCCGGCGGCGTCATCTCCGCAAACGGCGTAACCTTGAAAACCCGCGGCGCGGGCGCCCGCGCCGTGATTTCCAGCGGCCTTGCGGTGACCGGGAAAAACTGCCGGATTGAAGATGTCAATTTCATTAACTCGCCGGTCGTATTCCAAGGCGATGAGGGGACTGTTTCCGGTTGCGGTTTCGCGGTAAAATTCACTGCGGCAGGCAAAGGCCTGGAACTGGTTCACAACGCCTTTACCGTAGTTCCGGAATTGGACAAGGCTACGGGATTCCGACACAGCAATATTTATACTGTGCAAACGAATCCAGGCGGTTTATATGACCTCGATTATCTGCACGAAAAACCGGAATTTACCGCTTCGGAACAGGGAATCTTTACCCTGAAGAATGCCGAAAAATTTACCGGACGCGGTTTCGACGCCTTGCCCCTGGGACCTTACCGGTTAGTGAAAAAATATTCTGCCAATGCCCTTATCGGTCCCGTCCCGCGCTCCCTTACCAATACCACAGCCGATATTGAATGGTGGACCGCCGAAAAGCAGGCGACCTCGGAATTAAGTTGGGGCGAAGACGAAAAATGCTCCCGGCGTGCCGGTCAACCGTTTTCAGGATCGTATTTCCATACGGTTACGCTGACTGGCTTGAAGCCCGGAACGAAATACTTCTTCAAAACAGCCTCCCGCACGCCGCCGCGTGAACATCATTCCAACGTTGAACTTTCACTGGCCGACCGACTGAAAACGCGGACTGAGATCACTTCGAAAACCGGCAGTTTCACGACCACCGCTCAGCCCATGACGCCCAGGGAGTATTTCGTATCCCCGACTGGAAGCGACGATGCATCCGGAACTCGGGAAACCCCGTTTTTCAGCATCAACAAAGCGCTTGGCGCCGCCAAGGCCGGTGATACGGTTTCGGTGCATGGCGGCATCTACTCCGAAGTCATCCGGTTCCGCTCCGGCGGCGACAAGGAAAAACCGCTGACTTTGCGGAGCGTGCCCGGTGAAAAAGTTTGGCTCGACGGACGGCGGTTTATTTCCAACGCCATTCTGCTTGACAACAAATCCCACATAATAATCGACGGTTTCTATTTCCGCGAGATCAACCACTTCGGGAACTCCGCCGGAATCATCGTTAACGGCGGCTCACATGTGACAATCCGCCGTTGCTTCTACGACGGCCGCAGTCTGGGGGGAACCCCGGAATTCATCCGGGCCAACTCGACCCGGAATCTGACGGTTGAAAATTGTGTCATCATGCGTGCTTTCCACGGCGCTGAATTCATGCGCTGCCCGCAGTTGACCATCCGCCATACAGTTTGGTACCTGAATCAGATTAGCCACTTTTATATTCACAATCTCCCCAATGAAGCAACACGGATTGAACACAATATCTTTTTCGATGTAATCCCCACCAAATATTTCTCCAGTTTCATCGGGAGCTTTCACCTGGAATCACTGAAAGAAGCGTACAACTGTTATTATCCGCGCATGTCACCCGACAAGCGCGGTATATTCCGCTTT
The DNA here is from genome assembly GCA_040391785.1 of Victivallis vadensis. Lineage (GTDB taxonomy): Bacteria > Verrucomicrobiota > Lentisphaeria > Victivallales > Victivallaceae > UBA5239. The sequence goes on along the minus strand of JBEBXH010000057.1, from coordinate 31,901 downwards.
ACAAATATCGAAGGCGACCGGATGGAGTGCCGGACCAATTATCCGCAATTGCTCGAATTCACCGGCGGCAAAGCGACCTCGCTTACCGTAAACCCTCAATGTCCGGTGCTGACCGAACACCTGATGATTAAAGACGCGCCGCCAATACAGCACAAATATATGAATATCGAGCACAAACTGGTTCCTGAAGCCGTCGAACTCAGCAAACCGGATAAGTCCCCCGCAATCGAAGAACATCTGCGGCCGGATCGCACTTACGCGCCGCTCGACTTCGCCGATTTCTTCCCGCGCAACCCGGAAGTCATCAAAATTCAAGCCGGTTTGCAACCTGAAGTGTTCAATTCCAAAGGCGGTACGAAATGAAAAAATTCGATATCTATGGCGAACTTCAGCAGATGAATGAATTGTATTATCGCCGACATAAGGAACTGAATGTTCCTGATTATCCACGCGATACAACCGGCGAGTATCCGGTGAAATACCCTCCTCTTGAAGTGTTCTTCAGTTCAAAAAAAGAAAAACTTTTTTCGGCGTTCCGAATCGGCAATATTCTTTACCCGGAGTGCGGACGGCTCAGGATCGCGGAGCAGGAGGATTGTCCCATCCACATCGACGCGTTTCGCCTGCCGGACGATGTTGAAGGATATTTCCGGAAAATTCTGGATTTCTGTTGCGCTCATCGGGAACGGACGATTCTCTGCGCGACCGGAGAAATCGATTCCGGTCATCCGTGGCCGCGCGATTATTTTTTTCGCGACCGGAACGAAGCTTATGAATTTTTTCATGCAAACGTGATGAAATCCCTTGGACATTTCAAAGGAAATGCGATTTTCGAGCGATTGATGAAGGAATACGGATTGTCCTGGGAAGATGTCAACCTGATGGTACATGGCTGCAGCACGTTTGCCGTTCATTATTATTTCGAATGGGGTTTTCCGCATGTTGAAATCGAATGCGGGATCAGTGGGCAGATGCAAGTTTCGCTCGGATACATCCGCGGCGCATGGAAACAGTTCGGGCGCAAGAGCAAATGGGGGATCGATTATTCAACTCATGAACCATTGTTCAACCAATGCACCTGGTATGACGAATCCGGGCGGCGGATCGGCGGTTTTACGGAAAGCCAGACCGTTCGCTGTTGGCTGGCCGTCTGGTTTGCCGGAGCCGATTACCTGCTTTGCGAAGGAAGCGATTACACGCACTGGGTGTACCGCCAAGACGGTTCACACGTCCTCTCCGAACTGGGAAAACAGGCGAAAAAGTTTGCTGAGTTCACGCTCGAGAGCGGTATCGAACGCGGCGAACCGGTCATACCCGTAGCGATCATGCTCAATCATAACCACGGGTTCGAATTCAGCCGCGGCCCGTGTTCGGCGGATGACTCTGTCTGGGGCGGCCGCGTGCCGTTGACCAACCGCGAACGCAACATCCGCAATCAGTTCGACATTTTCTATCCGGGCTACCGAGCTTATCCGGTTTACTGGGAGCGGCCGGATTTTCCGCTCAAAACCCAACAGCAATACCGCGAGGCTTTGCGGAACGGTTTCGACATGCGGCCGTATGAACAGCAGCTCACTGCTTCGACCTGCGGCGACTGCGTCGATGTATTGCTTGACAATGCTTCTTTGGATGCACTCCATGAATACAAGTTGCTTTTGCTCGGCGGCGATCCAGCGCCCGCATCCGAAATTCTGGCCGATTATGTTCGCGGCGGCGGCACGCTCGCGGCGGCGTACAATCAGCTTCCCTCCGGACTTCTTGAGACATTCGGCATCAAACAATTGCCGGGGTTGGCCGGAGACTGGGACCACGACGAAATTCATATGGCTGACGGAACGCTTTCGGATACCAATCTGCATTACGGGTTCGCGAAATTTGAAATCGAGAACGCGAAAATCCTGGCTGTAAACCATCACCGCGTTCCGATCATTTATGAGTTTTCATTTGGTCGGGGCAAGGTAATTTTGTGTGCGGTGCCTTTTTCCCAGAATCTGGCCGGCGATCATATGCTTCAGGCTTGGACAAATGTGATATGCCGCGAGGTCTCCGCGCATTTTCCGGTGAAATGGGCGGAGTCGGGACTTGAGGTCATGGTCAACCGTACCGGAAGTGGTTATTTGCTCGGGCTTTTCAATAACCGCGCAGAATTATGGAACGGTACAATACAGATGAAAGATATCGAAAACGGAAAATATGAAGAAGTATACCCGGGAAAAAAACAACTCGAATCTTTAAATGCCACTATCGAACCGTTCGAGGTGAAGATCATTATAATCACATTGGAGGGAAAATGAATAAAAAACTGTTTTTGATGCTGTCCTGTTTCATCTGCCTGGCTTTGAACGCGAACGATTTCATGTATACACTCCGTGCCCCGAAGATTATAAACTGCGCCAAGGCCCCCCAACCGTTTCCAGTAAACGGCGATACGGAGCCGAAGCAAACCCGAAATATCGCAACCGCTCTGCGGCAAGCATCTTCGCGGTGTATTTTTTTCATGAAGTTTCGGACGATGCCCGCATCGCCCTTCGCCTTCCTGAAAAAAATCCCCTCGCAAATCTTGCTTGTCATTGCTATGTTATTTTATGAACGGACTACTAATATTCGTTTTGAATTTATTACTGACCGTAGCGGCCTGAAAAACAAGGTTCCAGATAAATGAATTATTTGAAGATGCTGCCGTATCGGGTGCGGGAGGCGGTTGAGGGGAATTATCCGGTGGCGTTGTCGTTGGGGGTGATTGAGTATCACGCGGAGCATTTGCCGCTGGGGCTGGATGCGTTCGTCTGCATCGAGGCGATTGAACGGGTGGAAAAGCGGCGGCCGGAGCTGGTGGTGTTGCCTCCGTTTTATTATGGCGCGGCTTCGCTGGCCGTTGCTACACCGGAGGGCAATGGCACGGTGCATGTCGATTCGGGCAAGCTTGTACCGGTGGCGGAGGATATTTTCCGCGGACTGCTGCGGGTGGGGTTTCGCAATATTCATGCGTTTATCGCGCATCAGACGGAGGGTTTCGAGCAGGGAATGCCGACTGATCTGGCGTTTCGCATGGCGGCGCGGCGGGTCATTTTCGAATGGCTCGAAAAAGAGAGCGGCGAAGGCTGGTGGGGAACCGAGAAATTCAGTTCGTATTATTCCGGCGGCAATGATCCGTTCTCGTGGATCGCGGTGCATCCGGTGCGCACTTCGCCGGAGACGAAAGCGCGTTTCAAAGGGGATCACGCCGGGCTGCTGGAAACCAGCGAGGCGTTGGCACTGTGTCCAGAATGCGTGGAAATGGAGCGCTTGGACGAATCACTTTGGTATTCGCGTCCCGCCAAAGACGCCGATCCCGAGTATGGAGACGCGGCATTGGAAGCCGCGTCCCGCGATATTGAAAAAATTCTGTTTTGCAAGGATACCCTTAAATGACGCTTGATGAACTTTATAATCTGATTCGCGGCGAACTTGATTTTGAAGAAATTGCGGCTTTTGCCGGGGAGTTTCACCGGTATCCGTTGAAATTGAGTTTTTCTTCTTATGCCGAGGGTATTGAATTTCTGGCGGAGCGGTATCGCGGGATCGGGCTGGAAACGGAAGTGGTTTCGTTTCCGGCGGACGGCAAAACCGTTTACGCGGACCGCCATTTTCCGCTGGCGTGGGATGTGGACGAGGCGTGGGCCGAGGTGAATGGAATTCGCGTGGCGGATTACGGGGAATGCACGTATTGCGTGGTGCCGTTTTCGGCGCACAGCGGGGGTGTTTGCGAAGGGGTGATCGTGCCGCAGGAGAAGCTGCCGGCGGAGGGTTCGCTGGAGGGGATTGTCGCGCTGATCACTCACTACCCTTCCGGCACTGAAATCCAACAGTTGATGGAGCGTTCCTGCAAGGCTTTCATGGTGGCTGTTGATTTGGTTCCGATCCATCCGTCGCTGGAGGATTCGCGGCGTTGGTTCAATGATCTTTTCGGAGCCGGACAGATTGATTATCGGGATCAAACCTGCATCGGATTTTCGCTGACGCCGCGCCTGGCGCGCGAGCTGGCCGCGAAGTACGAAAAATCCGGGCCGGTTCCGGCGCGTTATCTAATGAAAACACGCACTTACGAAGGCAAAGTGCCCGCCGTCACCGCGTTGTTGAAAGGTGAAAGTGACCGTTGTTTCTTCCTGACCGCGCACGCTTACGAACCGCACGCGACCAATGATATCGCCGGAGTGTCGGCGTTGTTCGCCGCCGCCAAGGTATTGTCGAAACTGATTGCCGAGGGGCGGTTGCCGCGTCCGAAATACTCGATCCGTTTTTTTCACGGGCTGGAAAATTTCAGTCTGTATGCGTGGGGAATGAGTCATCGGGATGAGATGAAAAACGCGGTCGGCGGGTTGTCGCTCGACTCGTTTGGACGCTTGGAGGCGGAGGGGAAGCGGGAACATTTCGTCCTGCGGCGTTCGCTGAATGTGCACCCGTCGAATCAACATGCGTTGGCGCGGGAAATCCTGAGTCTGGGCAATATCGGTTTTGAAGCCCGTGAGGGTTCGAAAAACAATGAAGACCTGATGCAAGACCCCATGTTCGGCCCGCCGTGGAATCTGCTGTACGGTTCGTTGTGGGAAGAACCGCGCGAAACGTATCCGCGCTGCTATTTTTATCACACCAGCAACGACACCCCGGATAAACTGTCGCCGGAGGCGCTCGGCGCCGCGGCGGCTTTTGCCGCAACGCTGGCGTATTGCGGCGAAGGCGATGCACACCTCGCATTGACCGACTGGAAACGGATTGTCGATGACAAGTGCCGCGAGGCCCTGCGCCTGACCGAAAACGGCTCAAGAATGCTCCGGGCGCAGCGCCTGGCCGTCTGGCGCAAACTGGCCCTGGGGTCGGGCGCGAAAGCCATCGGCGATCCGGAGTTGGCCCGGCAATTCACCGCTTATGCTGGAAAACAATTTGACGCGGCCATACTTCTCCTGAATGGCGGTGAACCGCCCGCACTTAAATCGGAAGAGCACAAGGATATCCTGATCCGCACCGTTCCCGGCCCCATCGGTTTGGGGACGATTGACGAAAGCTTGCGCGGTCTTGCCGCTGAAGCGCAGGGCTATGAGTCCGAAGAATACTGGTGCCTTGATGACTCCGGGACCAATTTTTATCATTTCGATGGTTGGAAAACCGTATTCGAAGCGGCACTGGCGGCCTGGGCCACGCGCATTTATTCCGAACATGAAAACCCGGACGATCTGGACCATGAAATTACGCACTATTCGAAGCTGGCGGAAGTCCTGCTGAAAAGCGGCCTCGCCGTGCATAAAGAAACTCCGGTAGTCACCAAAGATGAAATCACGGCGGGACTACGGCGTCTCGATATTGAAGCCGGTGATATGGTGATGGTGCATTCCAGCCTCAAATCATTCGGCGAAGTAGCCGGCGGAGCCGATGTTGTGATCGCGGCATTGGAAGAAGTGATAACCCCGGACGGAATTCTGGCGATGCCCGCGTTTACCGATTGCGAAGACGGCAGTCCGAACCCGGCTTATCATCCGGATTTGCCGGTCGAGAAATGGATCGGAATCATTCCGGAAACCTTTCGTAAGCGTCCCGGTGTTTTGCGGAGCGGACACCCGACGCACTCGGTTTGCGCGTGGGGAAAGAATGCCGCTGGGTTTCTGGCGCAGGAATCGCCTTACGATACCTTCGCGCCGGATGGCCCGTGGGGGAAACTGCGTGAGCGCGGCGGCAAGGTGTTGTTTCTCGGCGAAGCAAACGGCGGCAATACATTCCTCCACGCCACCGAAGCATGGTTCAATACTTACCTTGACCGGACGTATGCCCGGACCGGCGGGAAAACGGTGATGGTGGATAATTATCCGGGCGGTTGCCGGGGCGGTTGGTACAAGCTCGGCCGGCAGGCGGAGTATTACCGCAAACTCGAAGAACGCGGCATTTTTCATCAAACGCAGGTCGGCCCCGCCGTACTGACGATATACCACGCACATGAATTCGCCGAAGCCATGAAAATAATTTTTGCGGAAAACCCGGCCATTCTGTTGCATCGCAGCGGTTGCCGCGAATGCGCCAAACACCGGAGTATGATTCGATGAAAGAACAGAATTATGATTTTCGCTATCGCCACTGGCAGGTACATCACCCGAACCGTCGCCGGGCGGAACGTATTGCCGCCGCCAATGAAGTCATGCTTGATGAAACCTGGTCGCTTGGCTGTGCGCCGGACGCTTCGCAACTTGCGTGGAAGGCTTTGAAGGATTTTCAGGATTATCTGCTGACCAGCATGGGCATATCCCTCCGGATCACTACCGTCGGGAATGAAAAAACGCTGTGGCTGGAAGTGGATACAAATTTGGATAAGGGATTTATAATAGAGGTTGCTCCCTCGGAAATTCGAGTGACCGCCGCCGAAAAAATGGCGTTTCGGGCAATGGTTCATCTGGAAGATACGATGAATCTCGAAGGCGCGCCGGTACTCGAATACGGGCGGCTGGTGCGGCGGCCGCTGTACGATTATCGCAGCGTGCATTCCGGCTGTGGAATCGACGAGTACCCCGATGCCGAGCTCAACGCCATCGTTCACGGCGGATACGATACGATTGTGTTATTCGTCAAGGATTTTGAGCGTACCGCCGCCGGGCCGTGCAATATCAACGATGTCATCAATCGTGCCGCCATGTTCGGGCTGGACACCGTGATCTATAATTATCTGCCGAGTTTCAAGCACCCGGACGAACCAGACGCGGAGGCATTTTTCGACTCGGTTTATGGAGAACTTTTTCGACGCTATCCGGGCGCGGCGGGCATTTCGCTGTGCGGTGAATCGCTCGAATTCCCCAGCCGCGACCCCGCCGTCACCGGCAAACGCTACTCCGAAAGCCTGAGCGACGGCATTCCCGACCCGCGCCCGAGCCCCGGCTGGTATCCGTGTTCGGATTATCCGGCTTATCTTGCTTGCATCGAACGGGCGGTGCACCGGGTGAAGTCGTCGGCCCGGATTACTTTCAGCACCTATAACTGGGGTTATGCACCACTGGAACTGCGCAAAAAGTTTTTGAAAAATCTGCCTTCCGGAATATCATTGAGCATCTGCTATGAAATCTTCTCGCAGCGGACGCTGGAAGGGTTGCGGACGCCGGTGATGGATTACACGATATCGGCGGTGGAGCCGGGCTATTATTTCGAAAGCGAATCGGCGGCCGCCCATGAACTGGGCATTTCGATTCAGGGCAATGTCAATACCGCGGGCATTGCCTGGGATTTCGGCTGTGTACCGTATGTGCCAGCGCCGCACCGCTGGCTTACTCGCGCCCGGATTCTGCGGGAAGCCCGAGTCAAATGGGGAGTGAACAGTCACTACGCCACCCATCATTACGGCTGGTGGAACAGTGTCGCCGCCGACATCGGCAAATGGACCGCGTGGGAAGATTTCGAGCCGGATTACGATGAATTATTCCGCAAGATCGCCGTCCGCGACTACGGTCCGAAAAACGCGGACGCGGTGCTCGCCGCCTGGCGGGACTGGAGCGACGCCATGGAACATTACGTAGCCTCGAACGAAGACCAGTACGGCCCTTGGCGGGTCGGCCCCGCCTATCCGTTTATTTTTCAGCCGAACATCACCCGGACCATGCTCGGCAAAGAGATTCAATTTCCCACCGCGCCGCACGCCCATTTCGGCTATAAAATCATCAAAACGCTGTACCAGCCCTACGAAAATGAACACCAGTCGCCCGGCTTTCTCCGCTACCCCGCCGAACTGCGCTCACTGGAAAAAATGCTCGCTCTCTGGGAGCGCGGCCTGCAACACGCCGAAAAAGCCGCCAACACCCCCGAAGGAGAACGCCTGAAAGCGCTCGGCCACTTCATCCGCAACGCCATCCGCACCACCATGCACATCAAACAATGGTGGTTGCTCAACATGGCGCTGCAAACCTCGGACACCGCCGGAAAAGCTCTCGAAATCCTGACGCAAATCGAGCAGCTCGCCCAACTGGAAGCCGCCAACGCCCGCGACACGATTCCCGCCGTCGAAACCGACTCCCGCCTCGGCTGGGAACCCAGCATGGAATACGTCTGCGACAAATGGCATCTCGACTGGAAGCTCCGCCAGCTCGAAAGCGCCCTGCGCGAGACCGCAATCTTTCGCAAAATCCTCGCATAAACAATACAACAGGGAAGAATATCATGGAGTTGAAAAATTGTTTGCCCGGCGAAATCAGAACAGATCAATGGTATGGATTCAGGCGGTACCATTTTCAACTTTCCGGCCATGACGCTTGGATCGTCGAACCAGAAAATCCCGCCCATGGTAGCCCATGGGCATGGTGTCTCGAATGGCCGCAGGCTTTTGTGGAGCGGATTGGCGTGATCGGACTCGTGAAAAACGGTTTTTACTATGCTTATGTCGGTATCACGGGAACATATGCCTCGGAAGCCGGACTTGCAATCCTTGAACAGTTATACGAATCCATGCAAGAAATCGGGTTGAATAAAAAAGCAGCTATGATCGGTATCAGCGTGGGCGGTTATTATGCGTATCGTTATGCGGCGGTTCATCCGGATCACGTTGCCGTCATCTATGGCGACGCACCGCTTTGCAATGTGTTGACTTACATCAAAATGCCGGATCAGTGGCAAACCATCAAAGAAAGTTATCTGCTCGAAAATGATGAGGAACTTCTGCTTTGGCCTGGAAATCCCATCGACAACCTGGCACCGCTGGCCGAACAACGGATTCCGATTCTCCACATCATCGGAGAAACGGATGAAGTAGTACCGGTTGGCCTGAACAGTGACATTGTCGAACGCCGCTATCGTCAACTCGGCGGAAATATCACAGTGATCCGGCGTCCGTATACCGGTCATCACCCGCACGGACACGACGATCCCTGCATTGCCATAAACTTCATCACCACTCATTATCTTTGCACATCGGAACGGCTCTGAAAATGTTTTTCAACGCGAAATTCAACTTACTTCTGGCGATACTGCTGATCAGTCTCGGCGGCGGAGCCGCTACTGCGGAAATTATCGTGAGAGTAGATGGAGTATTTTTCAATCCGAATGTTCCGGGGGATGCTTATACACAGGCAACCATCGAGATGATGCGGCAGGAGCCCGGGATTCGCGTCCGGCAGTGGGGCGGGATTTCACTGCCCAGCGGCGCGCAGGCGTCGTTGATGATGTCGCTCGCGGGTGGTTCCGCACCCGATCTCGGGTTGAGTTATTTCCACACCGTCGGCAATGACATCAAGCAGAATTTCCTTTATCCTTTGAACGAGTGGGTCGGCGAGGATACCGACGGCAACGGCGTGCTCGATGACGATGAGGTCAAGTGGAAGGAGTGGCTGAAGTTCCGTTCATTGTGGCGGAGGCTCGTCTCGCAGAATGGAAAAATCTACGGAGTACCGGTACCGATTACGGCGATTCAGGCGGTGATTTTCCGCACGGATATGGTCAAGGCTGCCGGGCTCGATCCGAATCATCCGCCGAAGGATTGGGGTGAATTTTATGAGTGGTGTAAGAGATTAACTGATCCCGAAAAGCAGGTACAGGGGGCGTATATTCAGCAGGGGCAGCGGGCGATTGCGTTGCCGACCGACGGGTATCAGTTTTTGCCGTGGATTCAAAGCGCCGGCGGCGAACCGTTTGTACAGGTTTACCGGAGCCCGAAGACCGGCAGAAGTTATGAGTTTCCGATTGATGCGGAAACGTTACTGACGGAAGACGGCGAGGACCTCAGTCGCGAGGTCCCGGAATGGCGCGCCAGCTGGGATACAACCGAGGGCCGCGCGGCGCTGGATTTCTGGTATAAGCTACGCTGGGGTAAGTTCGAGCGAGATGGGCAGATGATTACTGGGGTGGCGCGGCTGGCGGCGTCTTTGCGCGGACAGGGGATGTTCGAATTGTTGGGCAATGGTGAGGTGGCAATGACCATCGCCTCGGTCGACGATCTCGACCAGATCGGTGTTTCCGCTAAAATCGATCCTGGACTTTTGAGTTGGTTTCCGGTGCCGGCGGCGCCGGGGCCGAAGGGGCGACGCGTGGTGCAGATTTTTCAGCATTACGCTGTGATGTACGCGGGGGTGGCGGAGCGGTCGAAAGCGGAGCGCGACGCCGTCTGGCGTTCGCTGCTCGCCGTCACCTCGCCGGAAGTGCTGGATAATTCGGTCCGCCGCAAAACGCTCGCGGGCATGAGCCGGTTCATTTCGCCGGAGTATTTGAAGCAGCTTGGATACGAGGAATATATTCGCGAGGTGCCGGTGATGATCCGGCGCAATTTCGAGGAAATGGAGCGCGGTGAGATCCTGTCGAAAACCGAGCCTTACGCCGGTTACTGGCTGGTGATCAACGACGCGTTCAGCCGTCAGGTGCTGGGGATCATGCTGGGGGCGAACGGCGAGAAATTCGACCATCAGCAGGCGTTCCGCAGTCTGCAAACTCAAGCCAACAGCGGAATGATGTTCGAGGTGCCGGAAGAGTTTCTGGTGAAATACCGGCCGTGGTCAAAGTTCATCGCGCTGGTGATGGCGGCGATGATCGGCGTTTTCGTCTGGAAGATCATTTTCAGCCACAAAATCAAGCAGGGCACGGCCAAATCGGTTCATTTGGGCTGGCTGCCGGTATTGCTGCTGATTCCGGCGCTGGCGATCATCGGCTGCTGGTGCTATTACCCGCTGCTGCGCGGGATGGTGATGGCGCTGCAGGACTACAAAATCGTCGGCGATTCGAAGTTCGTCGGGCTGGACAATTTCATCGTGCTGGCGGCGGACCGGAGTTTCTGGATGAGCATCGGGCGGACGCTGTATTTCGTGGTGCTGAATATGCTGATGGCGTTCCTGGCGCCGATCGCGCTGGCGATTCTGTTGACGGAGGTACCGAGGGGCAAAATCTTTTACCGGACGCTCTTTTTTCTGCCGCAGATGACCAGCGGCATCGTCATTGCGCTGATGTGGAAAATGATGTACGCGCCGACCCCGGCCGGGTTCTTCAACCAGCTGCTCGCGTACCTCAACTACCTGCCGGGCTTCGACATCGGCGCGCAGACGTGGCTGGAGGACCCGAAGCTGGCGATGATCTGCTGCATCGTGCCGACGGTCTGGGCGGGGATGGGGATGTCGAGCCTGATTTACCTCGCGGCGCTGCAGTCGCTGCCGAAGGAGCTGTACGAGGCGGCGGAAATCGACGGCGCCGGATTTTTCCGCAAGTTCACCAGAATCACCGTGCCGTATCTGCTGCCGCTGATCGTGATCAATTTCGTCGGCACCTTCATCGCGACGTTTCAGGGGATGGGCAATATTTTTCTGATGACCTTCGGCGGCCCCGGCGAGTCGACCATGGTCATCGGGCTGAAAATCTGGCAGGAAGCCTACATGAACCTGCGTTTCAGTATGGCCACCAGCATGGCCTGGGTCATGGGGGCGGGGCTGATCGGGCTGACTTACGTCCAGATCCAGTTCCTGAAAAAAGTCGAATACAAACGCGCCGCCGATTAGGAGTTCAGATATCATGCCGTTAATCCCCGAAGTCGGACGTAAATCGTTCAAAAACCGCACGTTGACCCTCGCCATCTACCTCATTTTGTCGCTGATGGGACTCACCATGGTGGTGCCGTTCCTGATCACGCTGGCCGGCAGCGTTTCCAACGATTTCGACTACAGCCGCTTCAACCCGCTGCCGCGCAGTCTGTATTCGCAAAAGGACCGGTTCGTCAAGGGTCTGGTGCCGTATTTCAACGACTACCGCCACTGGACCGCGCAACTGCACGCCAGCTTCCCCGCCATGCCCGAACACTGGAGCAGCTGGCAGACGGCGGGGCGCGACCTCCGCGGCGTCGACGCTATGGCCGCGCCGTGGCTCGAACGCCTCCAAAATGCTCCCGGCCCGGTCGCCGTCCGCGCCGCCGATTACGCCGAATTCATGCGCAGCTACCCGGCGGACGACACGCTCGCCTACGCCTCGCAGGGCGACGTGATTTCGTTTGCCATGCGCGACTACAGCCGTATTTTCCGCGAAAACCACCCGTCCGCTCCGCTCTCCGGGCGCAAACTCCGCGCTGCCGCGCTGGCGGAACTCAACGCCGACTGGGGCACCCCGTTTGAGAGTTTCTACAACATCAATTTCAACGCCGAAATGAACAATCCGCTCGACTTTCAAACGTGGTTTCCATCGCCTGACAGCCCCCGCGAACAAGCCTGGCAGCGCTTCAAACGCCAGTCCCCTACCGCTGTTCCGTTCGCGATGCGCGCCGTATGGTACAAATTCCTGCAGAGCGAACACGTCGCGCTGAAGCTCGGCGAAACGTTCGACACCGCCCTCTACAACCGCCTCGCCGGCACCACCTACGCCAATCTGTACGAAACGCCGTTTCCGCTCCCCGCCGCGTCCGCCGCCCCCATGCAGCAGCTCTGGGACGAATTCCGGCGCGATTATTATCCGCTGCGCCTGTGCTCGATCGCTCCCGACGCCGCCATGAACCGCGAATTTCAAACGCTGGCCCAGGACACCCTGAAAGAGCTCCCGCTCGCCAATTCCATGCTGCAAACCTCCTACCGGAACTGGGACGAAATCCGCCTCACCGCCGAACCGCCCGCTGGCAAACTCCTCGAACTCTGGAAAAATTACGTCAAAAACCTGCCGCCCGAACAACGTCTCTACCGCTCCTCCGAACAGCTCTACCAACAGTTCGCACTGCGCAAATACGGCTCGCTCAAAAACATCAACGCCGCCTATCAAACCCATCACCAATCCATTGAAGAACTGTTCCCGCCCTTCGCCGACGCCTATCTGCAAGCATTTCAAACCCATCAATACCGCTGGAGCCTCGAACCCCTCTGGAAAAACTACGCCCTGGTCGGCGATTACCTGCTCTTCAACGGCAACGCCATTCTGGTGACGCTCGGCCTGATCGCTCTGACTCTCCTCTTCACGCTGACCGTCAACCCGCTGGCCGCCTACGCCCTCAGCCGCTTCAACCTGAAAGGCCAATCGAAAATCATCCTGTTCATGCTCGCCACTATGGCCTTTCCGACCATGGTTTCGGCGATCCCGGCCTATTTGCTGATGCGCGACCTCGGCCTCCTGAACACCCTCTGGGCGCTGGTGCTGCCCGGCGCCGCCAATGGCATGAGCATTTTCATCCTGAAAGGATTCTTCGACAGTTTGCCGATGGAACTTTTCGAAGCCGCCACCATCGACGGGGCCAGCGAATTTCAGATCTTCCGCATCGTGGCTATGCCACTGGTCAAACCGATTCTGGCGATCAACTGCCTGAACGCTTTCATGGCGGCCTACAACGGTTGGGAATGGGCGCTGATCATCTGCCAGGACAAGGAAATGTGGACGGTGGCGGTGTGGTTGTACCAGGCATCGAGCTGGTGGGGTAGCTCACCATGGTTGGTGAGTGCAGGCTTCATTCTAGCCTCCATCCCAACCTTGCTTGTCTTCCTCTCTTGCCAGAAGATCATTCTAAAAGGCATCGTCATTCCCACCATGAAATAAACGAGTTTTTAATCAAATATGAGTTCTGCGAAATAGGGAAAAGTCCAGATTGAAGCGGTTTGAGGCATTAGGAAAAGGCGTCAAGATTTTGAAAAAAGGCAAATTGCAGAAGAAATAATGAAAAAAGCGTCGAAAAAGGGCGCGATGGATTAAGGCGGATGTGGAAATTCGCCGGAGTTGATTGAAAATTTTGAGATTATCGCAAAGCTATGCGGCGTCGGCGAATGATCGGAAACAGCGTATTTTCTCGGGCTGTTCGAGAATGAATGCGGCGGCGACGGCGGTAAGCGCGAGCGTCAGATGGGCAATGGTCATCTGATTGCGGATGGCCCCGTATTTGAAATGCGTGGTCTGTTCGACTTCGCGACGCCCGAGGCGCGAGAAATAACGCTCGACTTCGGTGCGTTTGTCGTATGTTTGTTCGTACCATACGCTTTGGCGCGGAACCTGGGCACGAGCATCGTCGGTGACATCGATATATGCGGTGCAGCCGTAACATTTACCGGTGCAAAATCGTTCATGATTGCAGGGGCACTGTTCGGGGAGTTCGGCTTTTTCCTTGCGTGAGCCGGCGGTGATCGGGCAGCGGAATTTCTTGCGGATATTTGCACCATTTGGGCTGATTCCGTAATATTTCATTTCGAGTCCGGCAGGGCAGATGGGATGGCCGTTTTCGCCGAGAAGCTTGGCTGGTTGCTGGTTGCGCGGATTGATCGGAATACAGGCCTGGCCTTTGATTTCGTCTTTGATGAAGTTATAAAGATGACGGTGGTCGTAGGCGGAGTCGCCAATGAAAATGCGTCCTTTCTTCTGACCGTAAACCCGCACGAGTTTACGCAAAAGCGAGATCGCGATCCGGTCGTCGGTAAGGTTGTTCGGTTTGGTGATTTCGACCAGCGGAACGCCTTCCTCGGAAACCAGCACATGCGTCCGGAATCCCCAAAAATAGCTGAAATGTTTGCCGTTGCCATACGGCTGCTTCAAGTAGGAGTAATAACCGAGAGTAGCCTTGGGATTACGGGGGATTTCGTCCTCTTTGTTCAGCGAACGGCCGGGATTTTTCGGGTTGTTATGCCTGGTATTGGCCATGACCGGCTTGGAATCGGCGATCAGGACATCGAGCGAAACCACGCCGCCGCCGATCAGCGATTGCACCGCGGCATGATGAATCGTCTGGATTTCAGAGTTTTTTGTCTTCGCCAGAAACGCATAAAACCGCGACGAATCCGGCAGCGAATCATACTGCAAACCGATCATTTCGCAGATGACCGGATTGCAGGCGAGATTGCGCAGAAGCTCCGGAATGCTCTTGATTTCCTCGGCGTGCTTGTAGACCAACGCCTTGAGGTAAGCAAGATCGCCGTAACCGATGTGACCGGAATCTCTCTTTTTAGCGACACTGGCAAAAGATTCTTCCAGTGCAAGAAAAAGGCTCTCGTATTTGGAGCTGGCGTACCCGCGATAATCGCAAAATAAAGATATTTGCATTGTTTTTTGTTCCTCCTTCTGAGGTTATCTTGTTGATTTTTAGGAAATTGTAATATAAAACAAGTTGGAGGATTTTTCAAATCTCAATGCATCGTAAATCATTAAAAATTAACAAGTTAATTTATTTCGCAGAATGCACTTAATCAAATAATAACAGAGGTAACTTATGCAGATTCCAAAATGGGGCGTTTTTTATGATTTTCATACCATGCCGATATGCCCAGATGTCGGAAAAAGTTTCGATTGTGAGGCCATTGCCGAGCAACTCACCCGTTGCGGAGTCGATTTCGTCGTGTTTCCGGCGCGGTGCAATCTCGGAATGGCTTATTACAATACCAATTTGGGAATACGGCATCCTTCGCTGCAGTATGATTTGCTGCTGAAACTCGCTGAGGCTGTTCACAAGCGCGGCATTCGGATCAGCGCCTATATGAACCTGGGACTCAGCCATGAGGAAGGATTGCTGCATCGCGACTGGGCGGTCGTCTTTCTCGATGGTCGGGCTTATGCCGAACCACACGACGATCATTTTTTTCGCCGGATGTGTTATAATTCCAACTATGGGGAACATGTACTGGGGATGGTGGGCGAACTGCTGGAATATCCAATTGACGGGTTCTTTTTCGACTGTTTTCTGCCTCATCCGTGCATCGGCGTGGAATGCATTCGCGAAATGCGTCGCATGAATATGAATTCGGATGCTTTCGCCCATTTCTCGCGTCAGCGTCTCGCCGGACGCATCAGTGACCGTATCAAAAGTACCGGGCGGGACTATTTGATTTATTTCAACGGTATTCCGTTCCGGGAACAACTCGATCTGGGAACCTATCTTGAATTCGAATGCTTGCCTACCGGCGGCTGGGGCTACGAGGCATTGCAGTTCAATGCGCACCATATCCGTACATTGGGTATGCCGGTATTGAATATGACCGGGCGTTTCCATGAATCCTGGGGCGACTTCGGCGGCATCCGTACCCGTGCCAGCCTGATGTATGACTGCGTTACCGGTATTGCCAATACCATGCGCTCCAATATCGGCGACCATTTCCATCCGCGGGGAGATATGAATATGCCGGTATATGATCTGATCGCAGATGTCTATGGCGAACTCCGGCAGCTTCACCCCTGGATGGATAATGCGAACGCACTGACCGATATCGCTTTGCTTATCCAAGAAGAAGCTTTCGCCACACCCCTGGGCACTGCTCCATTCACCCAGGCGGGATACGGTATTACCAGAATGCTCAATGAACTAAAATGTCAATTCGACGTTATTACACCGGATCAGGATTTCAGCGCATATAAGGTATTGATACTTGCCGACCAGCTCCGTTTCGATGAGGAACTGACAGTCCGCATTCGTGATTTTATCGCTTCGGGCGGTAAAATCATCTCTGCCGGCTGGAGCGGACTGCGGAAAGACTCGGATCAATTTGCGTTGCCGGAAGAATGGGGAGTTGAATTCATCTCCGCCTCGCCGCATAATCCGGCGTACTTCCGGAGCCGAAAGAAAATCGATGGCATCCCCGATATGCCTGTGGCCCTATATGAACCGGGAGCGGCGGTCAAAGCTATCTTGGCCGACGTTGTTGCCGATGTCATCGCACCGTTCTTCAACCGTCATTTCGACAGTGAACACGCCTATTTATACCTGCCGCCGGACAAAGCGGATGGTACTGCGGCGCTGACCATTCATAAGCAAGTGGCGCATTTCAGCCATTCGCTTGGCATCAGTTATTACAAACATGCTCAAGTTCCCTTACGCAATTTATTGAAAACTGTAATCGATGAATTCCTGCCGGAACCACTGGTCAAAGTAGCGAATCTTCCCAGCTATGGACGAGTTGCGGCCACATCTCAACCAAATCGCCGTATTGTCTGGCTGACCGCCTACTCCCCGGAGCGCCGAGGAGAAAAAATCGACATGATTGAAGAAGGGGCGCATATCTGCAATGCGGAAATAACACTGCGACTCGACGGTCTGGATATAAAAAACGTCTATACCGTCCCCGATGAACAACCTCTTCAATTCCAGTTTGAAGCCGGTTATTGTCGAACTTCCTTAGAACGGTTCACTGGTTACAGGGTAGTCGCATTTGAGTTTTGATCTCAGCCATTTTCATCGGTTGAGTTTCTCGAATCTAGCCAGAGTGGATGAAATTGAACACCAAAAAAACTCACAATAAGCTTTATACACGAACAGAAACTTATGAACAAAAAAATCATCCCTTTTTTCCAGAAAATTGATGCGGATCGGTTGATTGTGCAAATCGGCGAATTAACGTGTACCCCCAGTGTGGACCATATGAGCGCGTAATTGACAACTTCGTATACGGGCGAACCGGGGACTTCGGAGTCCCGCAGGGAACGGCAGAGTTCGAAGAATTCGGGTACGATTTTCCTGGATTCGACGCGGACGGTTCTCCGTGCTTGGAAGAGCGCGGTTTCGGTACCTTTGGACTGGGCATTTTCCTTGGCTTTGCGTTCAAGCTACCAAGTTACAGCCCCGATTTGAACCCTGATGAAATTCTGAACAGCGATTTGAAACAGGCAATATCACGCAAACCGGAATCCCGTAGAAAAGGAGAATTGGCAAACCATGCCAAGGCCCATATGCAAAGTATTCAGAAACGTCCGGAACACATCAAATCATTCTTTCAAAAAGAGTCGGTCCGATATGCATCATGAAAAATACAAATATTTTGGTTTCGGCAATAGTAATGTCCGCCCAAGAAATTTGCCGCTTATTTTTCTTATCCACTGCCGCGGCGCGTTTGCTATGTTACATTCTGAACGTTACCGGAAAAACAAAAAAATAAGAGAAGAATCACCATTTCAGGAGGCGTCATGCGCATGTCCTTGCACAACGAATCGAACGAGTCCCTGTTGACGGAGATCAAAGCGGAGGCGATGTCCGTTCGCGGATTGGGGCGCGTCGCCGATTACATCCCGGAGCTCGGCAAAGTCTCGCCCGATCTTTTTTCCTTCAGCTGCGTCGGCGCGAACGGCGCGCTCTGCGAGACGGGCGACACGGAACAGCGTTTTTCCATACAATCGATGTCGAAGATCGTTTCACTGGCGCTGGCGATCGAACGTTTTGGCAAGGAGGCCGTTTTTCAACACGTCGGCATGGAGCCGAGCGCGGATTCTTTCAACTCGCTGATGCGCCTGGAGATGACTTCGCCGAAGCCCGCCAACCCTTTCATGAACGCCGGCGCCATCGTCATCTGCTCTCTTTTATACAACGAGTACGGGGAACTTGTCTTTGACGAGATGGGCGCTTTTTTGCAGGAGATGACGGGCACGCCGCCCTCTTTCGACCACAACGTCTATGATTCGGAAAACAAAACGGCGGACCGCAACCGGGCGCTCGCTTATTTTATGAAGAGCATGGGATTTTTGACGGGGGACGTCGAATCGTATTTGAACCTTTATTTTAAACAGTGCAGCATCACCTGCCGCACGCGCGAGCTGGCGGCGCTCGCCATGCTGCTGGGCAACGGCGGCGTCTCCGTCATGACGGGCGCGCACGTCCTGTCGAAGGAGACGGTCTATACGCTGCTGGGGCTGATGACCACTTGCGGCCTTTACAACGGTTCCGGCGAGTTCGCGGTGCGCGTCGGCATTCCGGGCAAAAGCGGGGTCAGCGGCGGTATTTTGGCTGTGGCGGGCGGCAGGATGGGCATCGGCGTTTTTTCGCCCGCGCTGGACGCCATGGGCAACTCGGTCGCCGGCCTGCGCGCGCTGGAGCTTTTATCGGACCGGCTGGACCTGCGTGGGTTGTCGGGAAAATAGCGGCTTTTGCTCCTGATGACGCGGTCACGTAGCAGAGTGGCTGATCGCGGCTTGGGAGAACGCGCGCCGATAACGAAGCATAGTGGTTTATTCGGCTTGGGGGAAGCTTTTCGCGCGTTCCCCAGCTACAGATGACAGCGTAACGCCGAGTGTGCCTCCAGTGGAGACCATCTATGAATTTGGGGTGACTGGCGTTAAATTATCTCTGTGAATGAAATCATGGAGGTGAAATTTCGACTTTTCGGTTTCAAAAGTAAAAATTACGTAATACCTGACTTCGTGAAGAAAATGAGATAAAAGAAGAATATGAACAAGAAAACCTGTTGGATTGCAGTACATTACAAATGAACAAAACCTGCAACAACAACTAACCCAACAGGTGATAAAAATGAAGATACAGCAGGGACGCGAAGAAATCAACTCGAATGGCGGAAATATTTTAATCGGAGCATTGCTCCGGCTCAACTACTGGGATAAGATCAGTCAAATGACGACCGAACGGATAAAACATGGAGAAATCAGCCACGGCGATATTCTGAAAATCGCAGCGGGATTGCTTGCGCAGGGGCGGAATGATTTTGGAGATATTGATTTGTATCGTGACGATCCGTTGTTCAAAGAGGCGCTTGGGTTGCGTAAAATTCCTTCATCGGCGACTTTGCGGCAGCGTTTAAATGACCTCGGCTTGTGCAATGAGGGGCAAACCCTGATCGATGGTTGCGTAGTCGAATTGTTGCGCAAAGTGAGTGATTTCGGGACAATCCGAACTCAACACGGGCAATATATTCCAATGGACATCGACGTGTCGGTGATGCTTCAGCCCGACAATAAAAAGGAAGGAGTGGGCTGGACGTATCACAACGCCGCGGGGTATGCGCCGATTTTCTGCCACCTCGGGACGCATGGTTATATGTTGGCCAATGAGTTGCGCGAAGGCAGTCAGCACAGCGCCAAAGGCGCGGTGGAGTTTTTGAATCGTTGTTTCGGCCTGGCCAAACAGATCGGGCTGGAACTCGATAAATTACTGGTTCGGGTGGATTCCGGGCATGATGACAAGGCGTTCGTCGGCGCCTTGTGTGCCTCCGGGGCGAGGTTTTTGGTTAAGCGAAATCTGCGCTCTGAATGCCGGGAACAATATTTGGCGTTGGCGCGGCGGGTCGGCATAAAACAACCCTCACGCGAAGGCAAAAACATTTATCGTTGTGTCCTTTCACACCGCAAGCCGGAAGGGCTGGAAAACGAACCCATCTTCATGGTGGTCGAAGTCATCGAACGCCTGACCGACGCCAAAACAAACCAGAAATTTCTGATTCCGGAGCTCGAAGTTTCAACCTGGTGGACCAATCTGCCGGAAGACGAGGCCACCTGCATTGAGCTTTATCACGCCCACGGCACCAGCGAGCAATTCCACAGCGAACTGAAAAGCGACATGGGATTGGAACGTTTACCCAGCGGCAAATTTACCACCAATGCCTTGATTTTGAACTTGGTGACAAACTGCAAGACATGCTCAATCGTTACCCGCGCGAACAACTCAAAATCGACGATATTGCCGCCGACCGCGGTTACGACAGCCCGCGCTCACGCCAACTTCTCGCCAAGCTCGAAATCAACAACCACATTGCCGCACGCAGCCCGAAAGAATTTGCCGCTCAACTCGAAAACGAAGAATTTCGCGCCCTTCACAAACGCCGCAGTCAGACCGAACCGCGTATCGCCGCAGTCAGACCGAACCGCGTATCGCCGCCGTCAAACGTTTTATCGGACCACGTATGCCATGCAAGGATTTCGAATTCAAAAAACGCCATGTCGGATGGGCCGTGCTCACCCATAATCTGCTCCTGTTGGCGCGAATGATCAACCAGGCGCAGATGCAAAACATGCTTCAAGCCGCCATTCCTGCATGAAATTCTTTCCCCTTCTCAGTTCTCCATTCAGCCGTTCCGGCCGGCTTCGCTGTATCCGGATGGTCAGGTTTTTCAGCAAAAAATCTCGATTTTCAAGGAAAAATCAGCAAGGACAAACTTTATCGAAACCCAGCGAATCGGCTACCGCCAACTGTTCTCAAAAATAACCGTTTTCTGGACAGGCTCTAATTTAAGTTTCGGTCTTGATTTTCGCTCATTTGGCGATATGGTGTAAAACGTTGCCTTATGGTATCAAAATATCGTCAAATTACAGGATAGGAAAGCGTAGGCAAGCAAATCTAAAGAATTGAGCTTGAGCTAATAGTGATGATGGCGATCACGAACACCCGGCAGCGCGACACCGCCGTGTAGGTAATATCGGTCGCCCATACCTGGTTGGGACGCGTTATTTTCAAGTCTCGAAGCAGATACGGATATTTTTCGTGCTCGGGATGCGGTTCCGAAGTGTTGAATTTCGGCCTCGGATAAACCGTCCGCAAGCCCAGCTCCTTGCGCAACCGCCTGACCCGTTTGTGATTGACTTTGTATTTCATTCTTTGCAGCTCAACGGTCGTACGCGGCACGCCGTAAAACGGATATTTCTCGTACATGATCATGATTTCATCCTTGATGCGTTCGTCTTCGGCGATCCGGGCGATTTGGCGCGAACTCTTGCAGTAATAGCTCGATTTCGGCACTTTCAGCAGTTCCAACTGCCGGTTTAACGAGAGCTTTTCGTGCTCGGGTTCGATCAGTGCTTTTCGCTCCGGAATGTCGATTACAAGAGCTTTTTTCGCAGGAAATCATTCTCCACCTCCAACTGTCCGATCTTCTTCAGCAGGTACGATTCATCGAATTGCTGCTGCTTCTCCGCCCTGGTCGCAAACACGTCCGCCGAAGCCTCCAGCAGCTTCTTTTTCCACTGCGCCACCAGATTCGGATGGATGTTGTACTCGCCGGCGATCTCCGCGATCGACTTCTCTCCCCGCAACGCCTCCAGCGCCACACGGCTCTTGAATTTACTGTCGTAACTTTTTTTCATCGTTCGGTCTCCTTGTTTCGAGTTAATTTACAAGGACTTTTACACCGATTCAAGTGGTCCAGCTTTCGAGGCCAACCGCATTATTTCAAACAACTTTCTCATCGCACAAACGTGGGACCACCGGACTCTTACACCAGAGGCGCCGGAAGCTGATCCGTACCGGGTTTCAGATTGTTGGGGACTTTGGGGCGGTCCACGGCTTCCACATGAAAATCAAAGAAAAGACGGCTTATTGACCAGTCCCACCGGCAATCTGTCGAGCTCGCTGAAGTGCGGATTGAACGACATTATCGCCGCCATGTAAATGAAATTTTTTTCATAGAACAAAAGGAACGAATATCCAGGGAAATCCGGCAAGACCTATGTCCGGGATTTTTTGATTTCCGGTTCATCCGCTTTGACGCTTCCGTCGTCGCTGTCATCGATTTCCTGGCGGCTCAGGGTACGGAAGAGGTATGCGATATCCCGGATACCACCGCAAAGCAGCCAGACGGTGCCGATCACACCGGCCGCAATACCGGCAAACATATAGATTGTCCAGAAGCGCATCCAGTCGCGCACCTCAAGCAGGCCGGATTTTTCGAGTACGAGCAGCACGAGCGCGGCAAATGACCAGAGAAGCGTCCAGCCGAGCGTGGCAATATAGATAATCTTGTCGGCGGTACTGAAGTCATCGGTAAAGCCGAGCGCGGCAAGCCCGGTTGCGGGTTTGGCATCGCCTTCATCGGCATATTGCCCGCGGTGAAGCATTTGGTCGAGGTTGAAATCAGGCAGTTTCCGCCAATACCGCTCGATCAGGGACACGCCAATATAGAGTGCGATTGCCAGCACGGCAGCCGTGAATGCCACTTGCTGTTCATTGAAAAGTGGAATACGGCGTCCATCCACATGAAACTGTGCGACCCCGTCAACGCTTTTCTGGAACCACCCCGGGGTGTATTTGCACAGAAGAAGCCCCGTCACCGCGGTTGACGCCCCGGCGGTCATCGAGCTCCAGGCACCGAGTGTTGTGCCTTTTTTCCAGTAAAGTCCGCCGATTACTACCGCACCGACCGAAAAAAGAGCGCTGGTAACCGTAAAATAAAGCAGGATCGCCTGGGTCTGCTGAAAAAGCCAACTGATCAGGAATGCGATCAAGGCCACAAGGATGATCGAAGCACGCAGCAGATTAATGTGCGTCTTTGGCGCCAGCGGTTCTTTTTTTCTGCGCAACGGCAAGATTACGTCCTGTATGAGAATGCTGCCCCAGCTGTGCAAATAGGTATCATCAGTGCTGAGCATGGCTGCGAACATGGTGGCGCCGAAAACACCAAGCAACCCGGCAGGAAGTATCTTGCCGAGCAGTACGGATACCTGCAGTTGTTCCCGCAGCGTGCTGTTGCCAATGCCGGAAAGCGTTTCGGTCACGCTTTCTTTGAGTATGGCAAATTCGGCAAGGCCCTCCTGGAGGACCACAATGGCGCAAAGCGGGATCAGGATGAGCAGATTACTTTGCAGCAGCCCGCGCCAATTGCCGAGCAGGTTTCCCATTTTAGCCTCGTGCGGCGAGGCGGCGGAAACCATGAATCCCTGCGAGCCGAGCCAGATTTTCCATTTAAAGACCATCAGAAAAAGCGCAATCAGAAAGAACCCCATATTGAAATCCCTTAAGCCCGAGGTAGCAAAAGGATTGACCAACGATTTATCCGGGTTATGAATGCTCAGGTCGACCAAAGCACCGGACACCGTGCCCCAGTCGAACCGCAGGAGCAGAAATACCAGCAGCAGCAGAAATGCGATGTTGCAGAATGCTCCCTGGAAAAAATCCGTCACCATGATCGCCACCTGCCCCCCGCCGATGGCAAAGAGTACTCCGATCCCAAGAAATAACGCCAGCAGGAAAACATAAGTCGAAACGGTAATGGCACCAAGCTGAAACGCTGGCGGCAAGTTGCAGAAATAAAGAAAAAAACGCACCGATACCGCCGGAAAAATTCCGTAATTAAGCACTCCGGAAACCCAGGCGGTCATACCCGCGAAGATACGGAGTTTCCGGCTGTAACGGATCTCAAAAAACTGCGCCATTGTCAATACCCGCGTTTCCCGCAGGCGGTAGCTGACGAAACCGCTGGCGGTTAATGCCAGCGCCATAACGCCGGTGATAAATCCCCAGTAAAAGGGCGAAAAGCCCGACTGATAATATTGCTCGAATGCCGCGATGACGCTGATGGCCCCCAATCCCGCCATATCGCCGGCAATCGCCAGCAGGTAACGCCGGGCACTGCGCCCGGCGGCCAAAAATTGAGCGGGGCTTTTCGTATAGCGGCGGCAATAGACAAGCAGAACGAGAAGGACCGCGACAAGGCCGAGCCAGATGCCCCAGTCCCAGATGGTCAGATGATTCATGGGTTTTCCGCCGGTTTCACTTATTTCCCGGTGTTCCGGCGCTTGATGACGCGGAACTCCGTCGGAGCCAGCTTGACGGTTTGTTTCTCTCCGTCAATGACCAATTCCACTTCGCGTTGCGCAGTACAGTCGGTATTGAGCACATAAACGGTAGAAGGGTAGACGGCGAAACTGATTGCACGGACATCTTCCGGGCGTTCGGAAACGGGGGTCATGATAACGCTTTGAGCCGTATCCGAGGCGAGTTTTTTAAGCAGATTCTTATAAAAAGGAGCCGTGCTCTCCTTGCCCGGATATTCCTTGCCGAGCAACAGGTAAACAGTGCCCTTGCCGCGTTTTTCCGCCACGCAATAGGGTTTGCCGCCAACCGTGACCATGACTTCGACATTTTCCCCCAGGTCGGCTTCCGCCAGGAGTTCCTGCTTGAAAAACGAACTGCGGATGCTGCCGAGTTTCCGGGCCGAAGGGATACCGCCGGCTTCCTGAAACCCCTTGACCCGGACATTGATCAGCGCGCCGAGGTTGCCGTTATCAAGCAGATCGCTGATTTCATAACGCTTGAACTCCCGGTCGAGCCGCGTGGAAAAATGCGGCAAAGCGAGGAGCAGCGTCCCGCCGTTTTTCACATAGGCGTCAAGCGCGGCGGCCACGGAAGGCGTCATGGTGTTCCAACCGGTCAGGGCGGCAAACCTGTAGCGTGCCAGGTCGCCGAGGCGGCTGGTGTCGTCGAGTCCGACAATATCGACCTGTCCGTGGGGAGTCCCCCCAAGCCAGTAATTGGCATAAGGCTTGAGTGCCGATTCCAGAAGCGGGGTAAAGACATCCGCCGCGGCCACCCAGGTACGCTCCGGGTCATGCATCAGGTACTGCGGCTGCTCCCTGGCGGTTTTGTGCTGTGCCCAGGCGGGAATCCAGCCGTGAAAAGCGCCGATATAACTGTCGAGGTTGCCGCGCAGCATGGCGATATTGGTTTCAGGGGTTCCTTTGTCGCGGGGATTTTCTTTGAGAAAAGCATAAAAATCACGCAGGCGCTTACGGTACTCGGTGGGAGCAGGATCGAGGAAGCCGTGATTGCGCTGGACATCACCGGTGTTGTAGAGCCGCCGGTATTCCTCGTCGTTCATCAGGGGAGCGCCTTCCGGCTGTTTCCGGTCGCGCCGGTCGGTTTTAAAGGCCGCCTGGGTCTGCTGGCCGCCCGATTCAAGGACGATGACACTGGTTCCCATCATAAATTCGGTATAAAGGCCGACGCTGAAAAGGTCGAATTTCTGTTTGACATCATAAGGGACATTGCGGGTCTGGCACTCGTGTGCGAGCCAGCCGCCCCAGTATTCGGGTTTCCAGCGGCGTGCCGCGCCGCGCATTTCGGCGGTGGCGAAGTTCAAATTCTGTGCCCCTGCCGCATACAATTCGGCGCAGATGAAATCGACCCCGCCCGCCAGTTCGTAATCCGACACCGTTGCTCCAGAAGTACTGAAAAAGAAGCGATATTTCCGGTGTTCCCTGCGGGAATGGGAATTGATGAACTCATTGGTGAAACGGTTGGCGGCAATATCGATCGCCGGATCGTCAGTCGGAATCTTGAACATGTCGGCGGCGCGTTGCCCCTGGTAAATATGGCCGCTGCGTTCGCCGATGTTGTTTTCCAGAAACAATTTACCAAGTGCATCGCGGTATTCGCCAAGCTTTTCCGGCTTATCGTTGTGATAGATGGTCATAAACGCATAGTTGCGTGCTGCCAGCTGTTTGAGAAAATCGGGCTCTTTATCTTTGTAATCCTGGTCCATTCCCCAAAGGACGTAAAGATTGCCCGTCTCCTCGTCAATGCAGCGCTGGAGAGCCGGAGCCTGGGCCGTCCAGTTCGGCGGCACTTTGTCCCATTTCTCGCCGGGGCGGTCACCTTCCGGCAAGTTGTAATAACAGAGGCCGACGCGGACGTCCTCCACGGGAAGCGGAGCCGGGGTGGCCTGCTCCCGGGGAACGGCTTCCAGTTCCTTGGCGATGGTGCCGTCGACCGGAGTCGCCACGGTCACTTTTATTTTGACCGGCACGGGAGTTTCGGCAAAACGGCCGCGGAAGGTGGGCGAAAGGCTCTCGGCTTTGCGCCCGTCGGAAGTCTCGTAGGTATAACGCATTCCCGGCGCGGCAAAATCGGTGCAATCGACAATGTAATTCCGGTTCATTTTGTCCACATGAACCGCGATATTCGGACGAATCCCCTTCCAGACTTCGAAGCGGAACGGCTCTTTGCTCTGAACTCCCATGGCATAAATTCCTTTGGTAATGACCAGTTCCATCCCATTGTCACACGCTTTGGGCGGCAGTTTGAACGTAATTTTAACCGGCGTGCCGGAAGCAAGCGGCCCAAAATGCGCCGCCCGAGGCTTATTGAGCAGCGGCGAGACCGTTTCTCCGTCGGTCAGATAAAGATCGGTGTCTTTCTGCCCGTAAACCGTCCAGCCGGCGACTTGGTGGCGGGCCGTCATATGGAATGTGATTTCACCGGCGGCGGCATCCGCCTTGCTGATGACATCCGGCGGAATTGGCACAGATATTTTGCTGACGACGGGTACGGATTCGTTGAACAGCACTTCCTCGGCCGTCAATGTGGCGATTGCCGCCGCAAACAGCAGAAACACCACCCGAATAGAGAAGGTAAATGATTGTTTCATGGTTATTTTTCCTTTTCTGGTTATATTATTTTTGAATCCGGTAGATTGCCGCGGAAACCGGTCCCATGGCAATGCGGTGCGCCCCCGGCAGGGTTTCCATGGATACTTTGCCGGTACTGAACAATTCAGTAAGCCCCCGGCCGGGCGCCGCAAACTCCCCGGAGCCTTCGCAACCGCCCGGATTCACTGCTATGATGCAGGTGCCGTCGGAGCCGCTGCGCTCGTAGATCAGGGGATAACCGCGGTTTTCCGCCGACAAAACACGAAACGCCCCCCGGGTCCCCAGCGCTTCCGACGACCGCCGCAAAGCGATCAGGCGGCGAACCGTCTGCAGCAGCGATTCAGGATCATTTTCCTGTGTCGCCACGTCGGGGCGGTCTGCGGCGGCATCCAGCGGCAAATAATAACACTCCGGCGCCGCCTCCGAAAATCCTCCCCGGATACCGGGCCCCCACTGCATTGGCGTGCGCGCGCCGCCACGGTTGTACGAGCCCTCATGATTGCCGATCCCATGCACATAGTCCATGCCGATCTCGTCCCCGTAATAAAGAAAGGGGACACCGGGCATGGTGAACAGAAACGCATAAACGGTTTTCAGTTCTTCCGGAGTGCGCCCCTGGCGGATACGGCCGAGATCATGATTGCCGCTGACGATGGAGAGAAAGCCGCCAAGCGGAGTGAGTTTCTCCAGATTATCCTCTAGTTCCCGCAGGAAAACACGCGCATCGCCGCGGGCGGAGCGATCAAAATAGCTGAAACGCGTTTCCTCGCCGCGGACCGGGTTGCAGCGCCGGAATTCTTCGTTACGGAAAAGCGAGGCATAGCCGGGCGTATAAAATGAAAGCATGAAGTCGATGTCGAATCCCGCTTTCACCGCTTTTTCCGGCACGCACCACTCGGAGATCAGGACCGCTTCCGGGTAATTGCTTCCGAGCCAGCTCCGGTAATCCTGCCAGAGTTCTTCGAGCCCGGGCTGCGGGTCGCTGCCGCGCACCAGTGTGGCGGCCATGTCGACACGGAAACCGTCGCACCCCATATCCAGGTAAAATTTCATGATTTTCCGAATTTCTTCGCGAACCCGCCGTACGGCAGGGTGACTGGTCGGCAATTGGTAGGAGCACTCCGGCCGGGGATCGGTAAAACCGAAATTCAACGCCGGCTGGCAATAGAAAAAATTGATCATATAATAACCGTCGCGCTCCGAAGGATAGCCGTTGATAAAGCGGTAACCTTCGGTGTTTTCGCGCACCCCGTCGGTCCAGAAGTAATACTGCGAGTATTCATTGGATTCTTTCCGCGCCGACTCCTTGAACCAGGGATGCTCCACCGAAGTATGGCCGGCCACAAGGTCAAGCACCACGCGAATCCCCCGTGCATGGGCTTCTTCGAAAAGGCGCCTGAGATCCTCATTGGTGCCATAGCGCGGCGCAACCTTATAGTAATCGCGCACATCATAACCGGCATCCAGAAACGGCGAATCGAAGCAGGGATTGAGCCAGATGGCGCTTGCACCCAATGATTTCACATAATCGAGCTTGGCTATGATGCCCGGCAAATCGCCGATGCCGTCTGCATTCGAATCAAAAAATGACTGCGGATAGATTTCATAGAAAACGGCATTGTCAAGCCAGGCGGGCGGAGCGGGTTTCATAGAATTTCCTCTTGTCTTCAGTTCTTATTTATAGATATCTGCAACCGGGGGCCAGTTGTCATTATTGAATTTCTGGGTACTTTCGACATGGCCGTCCACAAATAATGTATTGGAATTACCAAAATGAGGACGAATCATAACAACACCACTGTCGTAAATCATACCCGCGTCCAAATTTGCCGCATCGCGGCGAATAAAAGTCAAACGTCCGTCATTGTTGCCGATCGATTGCTGGGTCTGACAGTCCAGCATTTGAATGATCCCGGATGGCCGTCGAATTTTTGTGGCTTTTGTAAGTGCTTTTGGCGGAAAAAGCGCATCGCTGCCAACCCCATAACCGTACTTGCGCATCAGATAGGAGTTGGTCGCATAACTGCGGGGATAATTCTTGTCCGCATTGAACAAATGGCTCGGGCAGCGGAAGATTTTCGCACCGCCGACAAAGAATGTCGTTGAATCGGTCGGTACAGCATTGGGAACGCCCAGCAGGGGCATCAGGAATACATCCCAACTGTAACCGCGTACACCATCCAGCTCTTCAGTCCCATACCCCGAAGGCACGATATAGTCATCGTGATCCCCCTGGTACATAAAATGACCGCCGCCAATGCTTTTCAGGTTGCTTTGGCAGGAGGCCGAGCGCCCTCTTTCGCGGGCGCTGTTCAACGCCGGCAGCAACATAGCCGCCAGGATCGCTATGATCGCTATGACCACCAGCAATTCTATCAGTGTAAAGCGTGGAAAACATCGATTATTCATGGTTTATTCTCCTTGGATTATACGGTTTATTCAAAATGGAACCTTGAAATGGCAATTTAATTTCAGCAATCCGTTACCTCCGCATTATGATATGAGTTCATTGGTTGTTATTATCCGTCTGCTTCTTTTTTGTCAATGGAGCATGGTAATCATCAATACAGGAATAGGCGAGATAACCGAAAGAGCCGGCAAGCGCGGCCATCTTCTTCTGGTCGTCCCGCAGTTCATAGTAATTCGGCGAGGCCCATAAGGCATAAACTTTGAAATGATGCTTTTTTTGCAATTCATCCAGATTTTTTCTGACTTCTGTCACAAAAACATAGGCCTCATTGCCCGGCTCAAAAAACCTGGGCTGAAAATTTTCCCAACAAATAATATCGGCATATTTCGCCATGACCGGCAATGTAGCCTGAATGGTCCAGTTGCCGACGAAAATGAATTTCGGGTAGGCCGTCCGCAGTTCTTTCATCAACGCTTCCAATCCTTTAAGCTGGGCCTGCCGCATGGCCTCCGGAAGTTTCGGATGTTCGATATCGGCCAGCGTATCCATGAAAACACCGTCGCAACCGTAGTCGGCCACCTCGGATTTCGTCAACTCCATCAGCAGTTTGCGGCATTTGGGCTCCGTAAGGTCCACTGCATAATTATTCCCCCATGGCGTCCACCATTTGCCGTCGACTTTCAGGAACCATTTTTCCGGAACCCTCGCCCGGTAACGGTGCCATTCGGCCACTTCCATGTAGCTCAGATAACCTATCACCAGGCATCCCCGCTTTTTAAGCTCGGCAATCTTTCGCCTGGCATCGCCGCCCATTGCCTGCGGATCGATAATGACGACGTCGTAGCCGGCCAACTCCTCCAGCTCCTTCTCGCCGACTCCACCGTAATAAAGCACATAGTCACGCGCCTTGTCCAGAGAATCATTTCCTGGCGCGGCGGCAGCCAGAAAGGACGACAGCAGAAAAGCAATGAGAAAGGATCTTTTGATGAACAGGATCATATCTGTTGCTCCCGATTAATGGTTCTGACACTTCCGCGTTCAATAATCCGGCAGCGCTTCGTCAGCATCAGGCCGTCAGGGAAATCGCCGTTAACCGCCCGAGTCACGAGCTCAAGAGCAACCCGGCCTACCCCGCGGCCAGAGAATTGAAATGTGGTCAAAGGCACCGGCGCATTAACTCCATCGGTGATATTGTCGCAGCCCATCAGATTCACATCCTCCGGGATACGGACACCATATTCAAGCAGCGCTTCCATGGCCCCGATCGCCTGCAGGTCGGTCAGGCAGAAAATCGTATCGATACCGCCAAGCCCGCGATGACGTTCGAGGTATTCTTTTAACCGGGCGCGCGCACTGTTTGTATCGCTCTGGGGGTTCTCCAGAAATTCGCAGCATTCCTGCGGCATTATGTGCGAGAGGACGTTCACGCGGGGATTTTCGGGGGTAAGGTTCATCCCCATGACAAGCAGTTTGCGCATTCCTTTTTCTTTCAGATAACGGTAAGCGCTCAGGAATTCAATTGCCAGGTTCTCCACCACCCAATATTTGTCACAGAAACGCAGGTTGTATTCCGAGAGAACCGCATAGGGTTTCCCGGCCCGCTTGAGCGGCGCGACCAGATTATCAAATACATCCTCCATCTCAATCTCAAAAACCCGGAAGATGATAGCTCCATCGAATTCAGCCAGGTCAAAAGATTCGGACAAATCAAAAAGACGGATACTGACCCCCCGCCGGTTCGCCTCCTGATAAATCCCGTCCACCCGCCGCAGATTGAGCTGCCAATGGCGTGCATCTCCCTCGGGCGCCATACGCGAAACATCGGGTATGACGACCGCGATACGCAGCTCTGCCGCAGGTTTTTCCGGAAGCGGAGGAATCGACGGCATATTTGCACTCCCTCCATTCACATAGGTTCCCGACCCTTGCTTCTTGGTCAATAGCCCTTCCTGGCAAAGAATATCGATTGCCCGCCGAAGCGTGGTAATGGAAATATTGTAATGGCGCATCAGCTCCTTTTCCGTCGGAATCTGAGTACCGCGCTGAAAGTCGCCGCCCGCAATTCGATCCTTCAGGTCAAGATAAACCTGCATATACCGTAATGATGTACCATTCTTTTTCATGCTGCTCCTGATCAGGAAATTCGCTTTCAATTTATCATAACTATCTTTATATATAATTATAACAATGTATCGTTAAATGTCAAGCATCCCTGATGATTTTTTTGCTTTTTTCTGAAATCAGCAATAAAAAAGTAAGCATGCCCCCGTAAAACATGCGGAATGCAATGAATTCAGCAAGAGTAAAAGACAAGCTGCTCCGGGCCAGTGGCCGCGCCTCTGCTTTTCCTGGTGATTTCACCTTCAAGATAATTCATTGCTATCATTTAAGTCGCAAAAGTCATGTTTGCATATTGACTTGTCAATGTTTACAGCTTATTCCAATTCGCTTTCAAACAAAGACAATGACTTGCGATAGCTTTGAGATGGCTTACGATTTTAAACCCTACGAGGCAATCATTTCAAACCCTACGAAATAAGTCGTGGCTGGCCGGGCTTCCTTTCTTCTACCCAATATTTCTCGAATATGCATGAATATACACTCATAAAGACATCAAGGGCGATAAGCAAAATCGGGCAAAATTTCTCCGGCTTTTCGAGCTGGGTGGGATTGCTGTCATTGCGATTTTATGAGGTTTGCTGTTTTGGGTATTCCTGGAGAG
>JBEBXH010000056.1:0-43995 GCA_040391785.1 Victivallis vadensis | reverse complement strand
ATTGGAAATTCACATGGAAAAACCGGTGCAATGGGATGTTGAAACCATGGTGTCGCGGCAGCCCATGCTGCAACTTGTGCTGCCGGGCAGGAGGATTTTTCCGCATCAGAAATCAGCTTTTCGTATCAGGGCGCAGAGGGCATTGCCGGCGAATTTGAACGGGAAATTGAATACTGTCATTGTTGTTGAACCGGAAAGTCCGGTAAAGATTGCCGATACGGGCAATGGAACATTCGTACTCAACTGGGAACATAGCCAGCCGGGGGAATACACGGTACGGGGCCAATTGTTAAATGCGGATGGTTCCATATATGCGGAGACCGCTCCGGAAAAAGTCATCATCGATGCACGTACGCCGTACTTCAAAATAGATGACAAAAAGCGGGTAGTGGCCGGCGATCAGAGGATATTTCCATTCGGATTGTATCATGTTTCCTGGACGCTTCCGCCCGAGAGCCGGAACGAGTGCATCGATTTTGCGGCGGCGAACGGATACAATGCGGCGCATGTCTCGTGGCGCACCGGTGAAGATATTGCGCCGCTGCTGAAATACGCGGGCGACAAGGGAATATGGCTGTTCATGGAGGGAGTCAACCTCGAAAAAATTGCCGCATTTAAAGATGAGAAAAGGATTTTGGCGTGGAACATCAAAGACGAGCCGGATCTGGGCAATGTCGATATCGGCTCTCTTGAAAAGACTTATGAACAGTGGTTGGAAGTTGATCCGAATCACCTGATATTCACGGTGTTGCTGTTTCCGCAGCGTTTCCAGGCGTATGGGCGGATTGCCAACCTGGTCGGACATGATTATTATCCGATTCTCAACGGGCAGAACAAGCGCGATATATCGCAGGTTTATGCGAACCATGCGCGCTTGCGAAAAGAAACCGGCGACGGGCGCGCTCCATTCGCGGTATTGCAATGTTTCGGTTATAAGAATGGATATGGAGTGCCGACTCCGGCGGAAGTGCGGAATATGACTTATCAGGCTGTTCTGGCCGATACCTGCGGCATACTTTTCTATGCGTACAATGACACGATCTTTATTTTGAAAAATAATCCGGAACTGTATCAGTTGATGCAGGAGCTGCCGAAGGAAATCAATGCAATCACGGAATTTCTGCTGAACGGCGAGTTGAAGATGCTTGAGACTGGCAACGAAGGGGTTATCGCGGGTCAATGGACACTTGGCACGAAAGTACTTCAGATTATCTGCAATTCCACACATCAGCCGGTGACTGCCGGAGTGAATGGCAAGAAGGTTGAGCTAAAGGCCCTTGAGGTAAAAGTATCGCAATGGACACAAGGAAATAAATGATGCGTTTTTCTTCAGATGATAAGTCGCTGCAGAGACTGTGGGACCGGGCGCTGGCGGGGCTGGCGGACAACTGCCGCCCGGTGTTCGGTTCCGGCGAAAAAACGGTGCTGAACGAGGGCGGCATTTATACCGGCATCTGGCTGGAGTGCGGCCCGCAGGAGGCGCTGACTTACGCGTCGGTCAACCCGGAGGTGACGCGCCTGAGCCACGAGATCTTTTACCGCCACCAGCGCCCGGACGGGCAGTTCCCGGCTTATATTCTGGCCGACCGGGCCGGGTATGGGCAGATCCAGCAGGTGATGCCGATTGTGCGCACGGCCTGGACGTTTGCCCAGTTGTCCGGCGATGAGGCGTTTCTCGAGCGGAGTTACCGCGCGGCGGCGGGGTGGGACGGCTGGCTGGCGAAGTACCGCGATTCGCGGAATCTCGGCGTCGTCGAGGCCTTCTGTGAATACGACACCGGGCATGATAATTCGTCGCGCTGGCATGGCGTGCCGAAGGATTGTCCGGGGGCGGAGGCCCGTAACCGGCCGGACTTGCCGGGGCTGCCGCGGATTGCGCCGGATCTGTCGGCCACGCTGTACGGCGGGCGCCTCGCCTTGGCCGAAATGGCTGCCGCTCTGGGCAAGACGCACGAGGCCGAACAATGGCGCGAGCAAGCGGAAATAACCCGCGCGGCGATCCGCAAATACTGTTTCGATCCGGTGCTCGAATTTTTCTTTGACCGCGACTGCGACGGACAGTGGATTCGGATCATCGGCGACGCCGGGCTGCGGGTCATGGGGGAAGGCGTTCCATCGCAGGCGGAAGCGGAGCGTATTTTCGCGCGTTATATTTTGAATCCCGATTATTTCTGGACGCCGTATCCGCTGCCGAGCATCGCGGCGGCCGACCCGGCTTTTATTCCTTCCGCGCCGGAGAATTGCTGGGGCGGGGCGACTCAGGCGCTGGCCGCGCTGCGGGCTCCGCGCTGGTTCGAACGCTACGGGTATTTTGAGGAACTCGACGAGATGATGAGCCGTTGGCTGGAAGCGCTCGGGCGGGCCAGCGAGTTCATGCAGCAGATGGAGCCGTTTACCGGCGTGTTTTCGACTTCGCCGGGGTACAGCCCGGCCATGTGCGTGACGGTGGATTTCATCGCGCGGCGGCACGGCATTCTGGAAACGCCGGAGGGAATCTGGTGGGGATGCGTCGAACCGTCCGCACCCAGCCGTTTTGAGCTGGAGCTCATGACCGGCGGCAGTGCCGAAATCCGGCACGCGGATGGCGAAAGCATTCTCTCGCTGAAAGGAAAAGAAATCTTGCGGACAAACCGGCCGGAGCGTGTTTTCAGCACCTTCGACGGCCGGATCATCAACCGGCTAGCGGTAAATCAGCGTCACGACGAGGTTGTAGGCGCAGTGGATGGCGATAGCCAGGCCGTAGTAGTGCAGTGAATAACGGAAGTTGAACAGCTCCCCCTGTTTTCGTGAGCGCTCCCAGGCATAGAGCAGCCCCGCGCCGGACACGGCCGAGCAGACAAGGTGCAGCGCCGTGCATACGACCCAGCGGAACGCCATCGTTTTCATCAGCCGGTCATGCGGCAGCGAGCTCAGGTAAATATATTGGTAGATCAGGTTTTCCAGCACGGCGAAAGTCATGGCTCCGAGCAATGACGCCAGCGGAAACTGCCAGCGCCTGCCCGCCAGATACGGCTTGCGCAGCAGTAGAAACAACAGGCCGGATTGCTTCAATATTTCTTCAACGGCCGGGCCGATCAGGATAATATAGATCAGAAACAAAGAGCCGTGCCCGGTGGTGAAAAGCGCCATCAACACACCGGGTATCGCCAGGATTCCACCGATAATGCCGAGGCAGACGGTGACGGCCAGGCGGGTGGCGTCGCTGATTGCGGGCGCTTCCGCTATTGGAGAGGTGTCCTGAATTTTTATTGCCGGTTCATTTTCCATAAATGATATATTACCGGACAAAACCCGAAAAATCAATCTCATTTGTGCTCTTTTATCCAGATAACTTGCGCGACTTGTATTTTAATCCAGACTAGTTATATTATAAGTATGGAGAATTTGTGGAAAGTTTCAACACCCCGTTGAAATTATCATAAAAAAGAGGAGGAGATACCATGGTTAAGCAATGGAAATGGAGAGTTCGTAAGGAAGACGCCGCAGTGTGCCTGATCGACCATCAGGTGGGGTTGCTGTCGCTGGTACGCGACTTTTCCCCGGCGGAATTCAAGAACAATGTGCTCGCGGTTTGCGACATCGCCAAAACCTATAACATGCCCACGATCCTGACCACCAGCTTCGAAGACGGCCCGAACGGCGTCCTGATGCCGGAGGTGAAGGCCATGTTCCCGAATGCGCCGTTTATTCCGCGCCCCGGCCAGATCAGCGCCTGGGACAACGAAGACTTCGTCAACGCGGTCAAGGCGACGGGCAAAAAGCAGTTGATCATGTGCGGTATTGTCACGGAAATATGCGTGGCGTTTCCGGTGCTTTCGGCACTGGAGGAAGGCTATGAGGTATTCGTCATCGTGGATGCTTCCGGCACCTTCAATGAAACCACCCGCAATGCGGCTCTCGACCGCATGAGCAAGGCCGGCGCGCATCTGCTCACCTGGTTCGGGCTTTCCTCCGAACTGCAGGTCGACTGGCGCGACAACGGCGACCAGTTGAAAAATATCCTGCACCGGCGGCTTTCGGAATACGACAACCTCATCGTTGCCTACGAAACCCCGAAGGGCAAGAAGTAAGTTCTGAACTTATCGAGCTCCCGGAAACCCCGGGAGCTTTTTTGTGTTCAGACGATTTTCCAGCTGTAGCTGCCAAGGAGCGGGGATTTGATGGCGATGACGTCGCCGGTGACGAGCGGGCCGATGCCCTCGGGGGTGCCGGTGTAGATCAGGTCGCCCGGCAGCAGCTTCCAGAATCTGGCAATCTCCATCAGGATGACCGGGATCGGGAAGATCATCCGCGAGGTGTTGCCCGACTGGCGGAGCTGTCCGTTTACCTCGCAGGAAAACGCGATGTCATCGAGTTTGATGGCCGGGGTGAACGGCTGGAAATTACCGATGGGGGCGCTGCCGTCGAAGCCTTTGCATTTATCCCAGGGGAGGGCCTTGGCGATCAGGTTGTTCTGCACATCGCGCAACGTCAGGTCAAGCCCGAGGGCCAGATGACTGATGTAGCTGACGGCGTCCGCCGCGTCTTTCGGAATGCCTTCCTTGCCCAGTTTCACCACTACTTCCACTTCGTGATGCAGGACCTTGCCGCCGCGTGGAAACGGAATTTCCTTCACTTCCGGCGGAACCAGCGCCGAACACGGCTTGCTGAAAATCACCGGGCTCTCCGGGATGTCGTTTTTCAGTTCCTGAATATGTGCGTGATAATTGCGCCCGACACAGAAGATTCTTCCCATGATCTCAACTCCTTAACGTGTTATTTCCAGCGCCCAGTCCGATAGCGAATTGTCGCGTGCGCCCATGATCAGAACCAGATCCCTGGCGGTGGCTTCGCGCCGCAGCATGGCCGCTAAATCTTTGCGTTCATCGAAATAGGTGTAAGTGCGGCTGCCTTTTTTGCGGTATTCGGAGGCCACTTCCTGTGAGGTGGGGGTGAACGACGAGGTGCCGCCCGCGTAAAAAGGCGGCAGGAAAATGAAGCGGTCATCCGGACGCAGTGTTTTTTCCAGTCCCGGCAGCAGGTCGTCGCGCATGAAGCCGAGCGGGCCGAAGCCGTGAGGCTGGAAGACGGCGAAAACCCGCCCGTCCGGCACCAGTTCCTGGGCGGAGGCGATGCAGGAGGCGATCTTCTCGACGTTGTGGGCGTAGTCGTCGTAAACGCGCGCGCCGTTGGGCATTTTGCCGGCGTAGTCGAAGCGCCGCCAGACGCCTTTGAACTCCTTCAGCAGCGGAGCGGTTTCCTCGGGGGCGACGCCCAGCAGTGACATCGTGGCCATGACCGCCATGGCGTTCACGGCGTTGTGGCGGCCGCTCACGGGCAGTTCGAAATGGATGTGGTTGTTTACCTCGGCCATGATTTTGCCGTCGGTGTACTGGTAGTTGGTCAGGCGCCAGTCGCCTTCTTTGCCGTTGCCGTCGAAAACGACCAGTTTCAGGTAGTCCGGGATATAACCTTTCAGGCGGTGCCAGGCTTCTTTTTCGATAACCAGCCCGCGCTTCAGTTTGCTGATGAATTGACCGAAAACCTCGGCCAGCTCATCCTTGGAATAATGATCGGTGCCGATGTTCATGATGATGCCGTAATCAGGCGAATAGGCCACTAAGCTGCGGTCGCTCTCGTCCGCCTCAAAAACCATGTAGCGGCCGTCGCCGTGCAAATAGTTTCCAGCGTTGGATTTGCTGCAGAAACGGTTCATCAGCCCGCCGTTCAGGCAGGAGGGGGCGAGGCCGGCGAGGTGCATGGTTTCGGCCAGCCAGGCGGTGACGGTGGTTTTGCCGCAGCTGCCGCTGACGGCGACCGAGCAGCAGTTGTGCATGGCGTTGATCGCGGCGGCGAGGGTCAGGGCCCGGTGTTCCCGGGGGATCGTTGGGGCCGCGAGGAAATCGGCGTTGTCGGTTTCGATGGCGGAGGAGTAGACTAGGTAATCCGGTGCGCAGACCTCGATGAACGAGCCGTTCTGCGGGAAAATCCGGACGCCGGAATTTTCCAGGCTTTCGATGATCCGGCGGTTCTCCGGCTGTTCCGAGCCGCGGTCGCTTCCAGTCACCTTGTAACCTTGTTCTGCCAGCATTTTGGCCAGACCGCTCATTCCGATTCCCCCGATACCGACAAAATGCAACCGGGTATCCGCCGGAAGTTCCGGTATCTGACTGTCATCGAAATAATTGCTCATCGTCCACCTCTTGAATTGTTTTGCTGATAATAACGCCGGTAGTAATTTTCATCCAGCGGTATGAATTGTCGTTCATTCTGTCCGCCGGCGGGGGCCGGGCGGGCGGGAGCGGCCACGGGGGGCGCTGCCGGGACAGGGCGCGTTTGCGGACGGGCGGCGGTTGTCGGCTGCGGGCGCGGGGCGGCGGACGGCTGAGTGGCTGTGCGTGTTTGCTGGCGGTTTTCCGGGAGCAGTGCCGGGTCGGGTTTCACGTCCAGGAATTGCA
The DNA here is from genome assembly GCA_040391785.1 of Victivallis vadensis. Classification (GTDB taxonomy): domain Bacteria; phylum Verrucomicrobiota; class Lentisphaeria; order Victivallales; family Victivallaceae; genus UBA5239. The sequence goes on along the minus strand of JBEBXH010000056.1, from coordinate 37,558 downwards.
GCGTACGGGAGGCGATTTCCTTGAAGGCCGGGGCCGCGACCACCCCGCCGTAAATGCTGCCTTTCGGCTCATCCACCACCACGACCAGGACGAACGCCGGATCACGTGCCGGTACGAAGCCCGCGAAGGTCGCGTACGATTTGCTGTACGAATAGGCTCCCTTCTGCCCCTCGGCGCCGGGAATCCACTTGCGGCTGGTACCGGTCTTGCCGGCGACCTCGTAGCCGGGAATCGCGGCGCGGAACGCCGTCCCGTCTCTGTGCGTAACCGAGGCCATCATATCCACGATCTGGTTGGCGCGCTCGGGGTGCTTGTAAAGTTTAATCGGCTCATCGAGGGGCATCTGCAGGATTTCACCGGTTTCGGGATCCTCGACGCGGTCGATCAGCCGCAGTTTGCGTAAATTGCCGTGGTCGGCCAGCGCGCAGTACGCACGCACCATTTGCACCGGCGACACACCCACCCCGTAACCGATCGGGAAACGGGTGATGGAGAGGCCGTCCCACTTATTCACCGGGGAGAACTGGCCGCGCGTCTCCGGTTTGATGGGAATGCCGCTGCGGGTGCCGAGCCCGTAGCTCCGCAGGATCCGGTCCAGATTTTCCTTGCCGAGCATGAGCCCGATTTTGGCGGTGCCGATGTTACTGGAGTGCTTGATGACATCGGCCACCGAAACCAGCTTGGCCGGATGAGTGTCGCGCATGCTGCGGTTGGCATAAATCCACAACCCGTTTTCGCAGTCGACCATGGTTTGCGGAGTGATGATCCCCATGTCCAGCGCGCCCGCCACCACCATCGGCTTCATCACCGAACCGGGCTCGAAGGAGTCTTCGATGGCGCGTACGCGCCAGGCTTCGCTGTCCATGTTTTTGCGGTCGTTCGGATTGAAGCTCGGGCGCTGGGCGATGGCCATGATGTTGCCGGTGCGCGGGTCCGCCATGACGGCGTAGGCCGTTTTGGGGTTCCACTTCGCCATGACTTTGTCCAGTTCATCCTCGACGATGGACTGGATCGGCTCGCTGATGGTCAGGTAAACGTGTTCGCCGCCGCGCGCGCTCTCGCGGGTGCCTTCTCCGTAGGGCAGTTTGATGCCGCTCAGGTCGACTTCGTATTTTTCCTGGGTGGTCTCGGGTTTAGTGGTGTCCTGGCGGGCGGTTTCGATGCCGCCGCCGCCGATGAACCCCAGCACGTTGGCCATCAGGTGATTTTTCGGATAAAAACGCTTGTAGCCCTCGTCGAAGGTCACGCCTTTGATATCGTTGACCTGCAGGACCTCGTCGAATTTCTTCACTTCCTCGTGCGAAGCTTCCTTGACCAGCAGCGCGTAACGGCGCTTGACCGTTTCAAAGGAGCCGTCGTCCTTCTGACGCTGGCGCGTTTTGCGCATCAAATTGCGGTAGATCTCATCCTGGTCGGCGTTGAAGTGCCATTTCAGCAGCAGCGACAGTTTTTCCGCTTTGATATCCGAATCGATGTTGCAGGGGTCCGCGATGATCTGGGCCACGGGGATGTTGCCCACCAGCAGGAGTCCGTCGATGTCGCGAATCTCGCCGCGCTTGCCGACTTTGGTGCGGACGGCGGTGTATTTGCGCTTGGCTTTTTCGAAAAGCTCTTCGTGGCGAACAATCTGCAGGTGGTAGAGCCTGGCGCCGACGTAGATGAAGAGTCCCAGTAATAAAACAACTACAAAATAAATGCGTGCTTTGACGCCGTCATTACTGGTTAACATTCCTCATTGGACTCCTTAGCGAATCGGTACCGGTATTATCTGCGGTCAGATGGGCAAACTCGGTGGTCCGGGCCAGCCCGGTCTTTTCATAGTTCACCGTCATGCGGTGGGTCTGGGCAGGAGAGGGCAGGCGCAGCGGGAGCTTGAACAACGCGATGCGGTGTTCAATATTCTTCCACGAAGAGAGCGACTCGCGCCGGGTGGTCAGGTATTCGATTTCGCGTTCGAGCCGGTGGATTTCCGTCCTGAACTTTTCGGAATCGCGCGACATGGCCACGCCGCGCGAGTTGAACGTCAGTCTCAGGCTGATTGCGGCGAAAATCCCCAATCCGAGAATGATGACAAAGAACAGGATATCGAACTTGCCCCAGACTGCCTCCCGGGCGCCGGTGGTCCGCTTCCTCACTGTTGACGTGGTCTTTTTGGTTCTTATATTCATTCCATTCCTCCTGGATTACTTGACTTGTCCAATTTTTCCGCTACCCTTAATTTCGCACTGCCCGAGCGTGAATTCTCGGCCAGTTCATCCGGTGCCGCCGTGACCGGTTTTTTCGTCAATACCTTCATCGTCGCCCGGTTGCCGCCGCAGATGCAGATCGGGCACTTGGGCGGACAGATGCAATTCGTTTCGGCGTCCCGGAAAAAGTTCTTCACCATCCGGTCCTCCAGCGAGTGAAAACTGATCACCGCCAGCCTGCCGCCAGGCCTGAGTATGTCGCGTGCCGCCTCCAGTCCGCGCTCAAGCTCGCCCAATTCATCGTTTACCGCGATCCGCAGCGCCTGGAAGCACAGAGTGGGAGTCGGTAACTTCCCCGGCCTGGCCTTGCCCAGCACGCTGTCGCAGAATTCGGCGAAGTCGGCGGTGGTGTCGAACGCTTTTACTGCCCGGCGCTCCACGATCGCCTGCGCCAGTCTGCGCCAGCGCTGAATTTCGCCATAATCACGAAAAATTCTACCGAGCTCTTCTTCAGGAGCCCGGTTCAAAACCCGGGAGGCGGAGTTGGGGTCCCGCTGATCCATCCGCATGTCGAGGGGGCCGTTCAGACGCAATGAAAATCCCCTCCTCGCATCATCAATTTGCGGGGAGGAAATTCCCAAGTCCAGCAGTACTGCATCCACCGAGGTCCACCCGACCTCTGCGGCCAGCTCCGCCAGTTCGCTGTAATTTCCTCGCAGCAGCTGAATTCGGTTTCCGGCGAAGGCCAGGGCATTTTCTGCCCGGGCCAATGCATCGCCGTCACGGTCTATCCCCAATAATTCCGCCTGCCCGTTTTTTCTCAATATCAAAGAACTGTGACCGCCGCAGCCCAGCGTGCCGTCAATCAGGCGCATCGCCCCCGATTGCCAGCTCAGGAACTCCGTCACTTCGCGGTGCAGTACCGGATAGTGGCAGAACCCGTCGCCCTGACTGATGGTCCCGGTCATCTCAAACCTCACTTCATTTCATCTAACAACTTGCGCAACTGCGACAAGATATCGCCGATGCCGCCGGTCTTTTCATCTCCCGCCATGGCGGTGCTGATCGGCTCATCCGGATTCCAGCGGCTCGGGGCACACAACATAATGTGCGACATCGCGCCGACGATGGTCACCTGACTGGAGATCGCCGCCGCGTCCAGGAAACTCTTTTCCAACCGGATTCGCCCCTGTTTGTCACAGCGGCATTCCCTTGCGCGCGCGCCGAAACGCTGCAGCAAAGTCTGCAATTTCGGGTTGGCGAAAGATGCTTTTTGAACCTCAAGCAAAAACTCTTTAAAGGACTCAAAAGGAAACAGTACCAGCTGTCCCTTATCGTTCTGGTAAAGGATGAAACGCGTCTCGCCGTCGCCCCGACGCCAGTCGCTGGGTATTGCTACCCGTCCCTGACTATCGAGCGAATGCTCAAATATGCCGAGATAGAAGATTTCATCCATTTTTCACCTAATCGCCAAGGCATTCACCTAAATGCCCCTTTTTAACCCTTTATATCCCTAAGATACCCTGTCTTCACCATTTTGCAAGCTTTTCCAGCTTTTTTTTCGATAATTTTTTGGTCATCGAAGGATTGAAGAGTATATTGCGGAAAGAACCCGAATCAACGGAGAAAAAATGGACTGGACCGACGAAGCTGTGGCACTGATCAAAAAACAGGAAAAACTGATTGAGGACCTGACGGCTATGCTGCAGGAAAGAAAAGACCTGATCCTGGCGCAACGCGAGATCATCGACGCCCAGGAAAACCAGATCCGGCTGTTGAAAGGAATGCTCGCCGAAAAAGGTCAGGAGCTTTAGAGTCAAGAAGAATTTCTCTCTTCTCTTTAATTCACGCCATGGGCAAGTTTTGCAATGCGAGGAACTGCGCGGCGCTCGGTTTTTGGGGAAATTTCGAGATTTAGTATCTGCAAAATGCTTGTATGTAGTGGCATACAGCATTGTTGTGCATGGTAAATTGTGAATTTTACGGTTTGCATTGGTTGCTACTGTTTTGAACTTAGCAGTCATCGTTATTTTCTTCAATAGGCAAATATATGCAAATGAGGTTTTGAGCTGAAAATTAATTTGATCGGAGAGTTTTGGGAAGAATTATCGATTGATTTTTGAAAGGACGTAACGATAATATTGATTTTCACTTGGGGAAGGGATTTCCTTTGGAATTCATCATCACATTCAATTATGATGATGATGAATCCCAAAAAAAGGAGGTCTCTATGGCTAAAGTTAAGAAGTCGCTCAGGCGCGAAAAAGGTAGTGGCGGGGTTTATAAGGCTCGCGGGTATTTTTATTTGCAGTATACGCCGGAGAAGGGAAAGCGCAAGGCGGTGACTTTGCGGAATCTTGCTGGGGAGAAGATTACTGATTTTCGGGAGGCGGAGATTGCTGCTGCGGAGTATTTGCAGAAAGAGAAGGCTTTGCGGAGCATTGAGAGCCGGGAGCAGTATTTGGAAGAGGTTGCCAAAGTCAAGCAGTTGCGGGCGAAGCTGATGATTTCGCTGGCGGAGGCATTTGATCTGGCGAATGGCAAGCCGAATGTTTTGGTTTCCTCGGAGAAGAATATTCAGAGGAAGCGGAGATGCTGGTCGGATTTCAGTCAGTATCTGCGGGATAATTTCAAAGTCAGCACGATCGATGAGGTTACGCCAAGTCATGCCGAGCAGTATGTTTCGCACCTGCGTAGTAAGGGTTATTGGGATAAGTCGCGGAAAATATGTTTGCTTGATCCGGATGACCTGGACAGTCAGGTTTTGGCACCAAAGACGATCAATCGTGCGGTAAAAAGTTGCCGCTGGGTGTTCAAACAATTGGCTCGTGACCTTGGGTATACTTCGGAGGACAATCCGTTCTGTGATATTGTCAAACTCAAAGAAGAGCCGGTAACGCGGGATGTCTTTACTGATGATGAGTTGCGGACGATTTTCAGCAATCCGCCGCCATTGATGGAAGGATTGTTTACGATTGGGCTATGTACCGGGTTACGCGAGGGCGATGTGGCGACGTTGCGTTGGCGCGAGATTATTACCTATAATAAAGACGCGCGCGGGAAGCCAGATTTTTATGCCGCTGAAATCGCGAGGACGACCTATAAGACTAACGTCGCAGTTTCGATACCTGTGGAGCGGGAGTTGGCGAATTATTTGAGCCGTCAATGGGAAATCAGTGGTGGTCAGGAATATGTGCTGCCGGAAGCGGCGACATTGTATGACACTGGATTCAATAAGTTGAGCCTTCGGATAATCAAATATTTGCAGTCTCTTGACATACAGACTAAAGTAAAGGTTCCTGGTCGCGTCAAACAACAGAGTGTGAAGGATTTTCACTCATTGAGGCACAGTTTCTGCTATTATGCGGGGTTGAGGGGAGTTCCGCTGCCGATTGTGCAGAGCATCGTGGGCCATATGAATCCGAAAATGACCATGTATTACCAGAAGCATGCTGACCGCAAGGCCAAGCAGGAAGGGCTGTCGATGATGAACGGTTTGTTGATCGGCAACAGCTTCGGCAATATCAGGCAGATATCTGATCCGCAACATGAGCTGCGCCAGGAGATTTATCAGATTATCGGCAATGCCTCGGAAGAGCAATTACTGGTATTGAAAGAATCCCTCAGAGCTGGAGGACTATTATGAAAAACAAGACAAATGCCAGCCTGAAAAATTATCAATTGACGCTAAAAAAGCGGTTGAAATTAATACTGGAACATGCGAAGCGTGAAAAAGATTATACCTCGAAATCCGGCACTTTGAAGGGCGGTATCGAGGCGATTTTGAGTGAATTGGGCGAATAACGGTTAATAGTTTGGCGAGATTATTCTGCAGCTCAATTTACGGCCATCGATCCGCCTTATTTTTTCCAGTTGAAGGTATTCAAACAATTCTCGCAGGGAATTCCGGGATGAGAACGAAATCTGTCCGTATTCGCAAATAAATTGCAGCGTCAGGAAATCGTCGGAAGCTCGAATTTCTTGAAGAGATTCCCAACTGATTAACAGATTTTCCGCCTCTGTTACCAACCACAAACGGGCCGGGTGATCCGTATCTGCGAGTTGCCATGCGATGTTGTTTTCCATTTTTTGCCTCCTGGTGTTTATAGGTCTATGCCTCGGGATTTTTTCTTGGTTTGAGCTTGACGTTCGCGTTCGACTTGGTGTTCGCGTTCGGCCCGACGGTTGCGCTCACGTTCGGCTTCGCGTTGACGGGCTTGTTCCGCCAATTTACGTTCGTGGGCGATTTCCTGTTCGTAATCTTTGAGTTCGTCTTTGAATCCCATGTATTGGCCCCAGGTCAATTTGGTGAGATTCGGTTCGTAATCGTACATATTCGGGTATTCTTCAAGTTTTTTGCGCACGAATTCCTGGGCGGATTCATCGGCAAGCCGATTCGGGGCATATTCGGCGATGACGCCTGCAGCCTGTCGGCGGGTGATTTCAGGCGAAACCCATAGAAAACAGCCATAATCAACCAGTTTCTGCAGATACTGTTTCTGCTCGGCCGTCGGCAGTTTTTTGAGACGTTTACGTTCCTGCTCTTCGGCGGCACGGAGTTCCTGTTGGCGGCGTTGCTGCTCCGCATGAAATTGTGCCATTTGTCGTTGTTGTTCCATTTGAAGTTCCTGCTGGCGATTGCGCGAGATTTCGAGAAGTGTATTGAGCATATTGGCGTTGGTGCGCGACAGCAGCCACAATTCGATTTCATCGGAAGTAAGTTGAGGCGGAATTTTCATCGTGTTCAGGTCGCTTTCTTTGATATAGTAAAATTTTCTGTCGTCGATAAATTCTTGATGGGCAGATTGTTTGGCGGCTTCGATCATCCAGAGATACTGCCGGTCATATTCCGAGTATCTTCCGTACGAAAACGCATCGTACCACAAGTCCGGATTGGGAATGGCATTTGGCATGGCTTGATATTCTTTGAAACGCTGGCGTTCGAGCTGAATGGCCTGTTCCATCTTATGGACGCGCTCGTCGTGTTTCTGCCGGATTCGCCGCAAAGCCGCGCCGCGATAATTCTTGAAACGAAACATGGCGGCCTTTTTTGCCCGGTTAAAAACCTTGTATTGTTCCTCGGTTTGTGGAAGATTTTGCAATTTGGTCAGATTGATCAACTTTTTCTCTTGAGCGATTTTCCAGGTCATTTCCTGCACGCGTGTTCTCTCGCCGGGACGAATATTTTTCCACCAATCGCAGAACGTTTCCGGAGTATTGGCATTGGCAAAACGGACCAGCAAATCGTCGATTTCAGTGAGTTTGGGTTTGGGCTGATGAATTACTTTTCCGCCCCATTCCTGCAGGCGTTTCGGAAATTTTATTGGCGGTTCCGGCTTCATCGTAAACTTCGGTTTCGGCAAGCGTTCAAGATCATCTTTTAAACTATAAATCTGGTTATAAGTTTGTGATGTTTTCTGCTGTAACGCTTCGATTTGGCGGTCAATATGGGCATTGTAGCTGTTCACCAATGTTCTTTTGATTGTATCCCACAAATTTATTTGCCATGGCGGAGAACGCTTGTACTGTTTCTTCTTGACAAACTGCTGATGTTGCAGTTCTGATAACTGGTTTTGCAGTTTATCGATCTGAGCTTGTTTTTCGGATTTTTCCTTGTTATATACATCCAAATGCTGGACGTATTTCGCTTTTTCCAGTTCAAATTCGCGCTGATGTTCCTGCCGGTTTTTCTGGATTTGATTCAGGTCTATGTGCGGCTTTGCCGGAGCCGCCGGAATTTTCCCGATGTAATGACGCTCCAGCACCTCGTGAACGGTCAAACGTTCCGAGCTGTTTTTAAGCAAATTATTGCGCAAATATTCTTTGTCCGGACAAAATAATGCCAGATTACGTCGCCCACGGCTACAGGCCACGTAAAAGGCTTTCTGATCCAGTCTTTGCGCGGCCACGATCACATTGTTGGCGGTCCGGCCCTGCGATTTATGCGAAGTCGCCACCCAACCGTAATCATACCCGCCGAACCCCTCCGGCAATTCACGCAGGCCGCCCTTGACCGGCTCCATGTTCTGGTTCAAAAGCTGGACGATCCCCGGCGAATCCGTGATTCGAGCAAGATTGCCGTTGTAAATCTTGCGGTCACGCAGATTTACTTTGAACTGAATCAGGTCGCCCTCTTTTAGCTCAATCTGGCGTTTTTCACCCACTTCCATAAAGTCCGGAACTTTAGAGACATGTACCTGTTTCCCGTTACTCAAATGCAGAAATTTTCCATCAACGTTTTCCACTGTGACGATCTCGCCAGGGTTAGCAATATTTTTCATCCGACGAACGAACATGAGCGACATTCCCGGCTCATAGTTTTTGAGCTTGCCGAGCTTCGCCCTGGTCCATTGCGCCGAGCGAAAAACCTCCGGCTGCTCGATTGTTTCACCGAGTGAAGCCACCTGCCGAATTTCAGCAGTCAGTTTATCACATTCAGCGTGCGTGGGCGCGACAACAATCGTCTGCGATAAATCTTTGCCATTGTTTGTAAATTCCAGGTATTTCTCGGCGGCCTCGAACATATAATCGGCCTGCGTCTCATGGATATATTCATTGCGATCGAAACGCTCAAAAGCCGTCCCAAACCGGCCATCGGCGCAATCCAGTATCGCAGCCTTATAATCAGCCACCTGCTGCCGGTGAATCTCGGTCAGCGAAAACTTCTCAATGTTCGAAAATTTTTCCAGCAGACGAAAGAAATCGCCGTTTTCGACTGCACTATGTTGCCGCGAATCCCCCACAAAAATCAGGCGAAAATCCTTTTCTTTGGCCGCTTTCAAAAGCGCCACGCCCTCGCGCAATGAGTTCAACCCCGCCTCGTCGACGATCACCGCACTTTTTCGTGGTATGTCATTGTGATTCATGATGAAGCTCGCCACCGTCTGCGACTGCTCGAATCCCTCGGATTTCAATACTTCGACGGCACTGTTTGTCGGAGCAATCAACCGTATATCCTGCGTCCCGCCGAAACGCATCCCCCGACAGAGTTCCTGCAAGGTTGAAGTCTTGCCCGAACCCGCCACGCCGCGCAACAGCATGAAACGATCCCGGCTTTTCAACAGCCCCCGAATAACCTTCGCCTGGGCCTCACGGTTTTTCTGATCCAGGAACGGCTCAAAATCCTCGCCCAAAGGCTCGCATTTATCGCGTTCCTGCTCGATCACCTCGATAGCATATTCCTCCGCCTCAATAACTGTTTCCGGGCTCATATACGGGTTATGCGCCTCGCCGCCGATATTGCGCAACTCTTCCATCTGCGCCAATGCCAATTTCCACATTTCAAGAGTATGCTGGCCGAGGTTTTGCGTCAACGCCTCGGCTAAAATCTGATCCTGCTTCAAAACACTGGCATTTTCGTAAAGTTCCGGTATAATCTCCCCAAAAGAAATATCGCTGCGGGTCGTACCCGTCGCAGAGCGCGAGAGTGCGAAACTCTCGCATTCCCCGGCTTTCCCGGCCAAATCTTTCAACGTTTTTAAATCCTCGAAGCCAATTCGCTCCAATTGTTCCTTACGAACCGAGGCCGAATCGCTCTCCAACATCTTCCGCGAGCGCGTATCCAAGGCAATCTCATGCTTTTCCGCCGCCGTTAGACCACGACCGATTTTCTGCTCCTTTTTAGCAATCTGCTCATCAATATCCCGTGTCCTCTGCGAAAACACCTCCAACACATTCTCCGGCACGCCCTTAATCTCAAAACCCTTATTCCGCCCCTTGAAATCAAACGAATTTTCAATCTCATAACCGAGCTCAATGCAACGCCGCGCCAGCTCATTCTGATAGACCCGACCGCAATAACGGATCGCCTGGCACATCTCAGTATTCTCCAACGCCTTGAATTTACCGTCCCGATCCTTCGTGACATTGCAAACCACATTATGCGTATGTAACTGCGGATCGAGTAATCGACTCACATCATGATGAAACTCCGCATAAACAATTCGACCCGTATTCTCATGATTCTGCGTATGAACATTCTCACCCGACCGCAAACGGACCGCCGCAAACCTCTCCAATTCCCGCATCGCCAACCCCACCGCCTCCCGATGCGCCTCACCCAAACGTTCATCGAACAACCCCATCACCGACACCGACTTCTGCGCCGAACACTGAAAATCATAAAAACGTATCCCACCCTCCACCGTCCGCTGCGTCAACTTCTCCCCAGTCAAAGGATTCAAATTCTGCTGAAACAAACTAAAAACTCCACTCTCCACGCTCGCCCCCTCCAAACCCAACTCCCCCGCCAAACTCCCATGCCAAATCCCACTCACCCGCTCCCCCTCCGAATAATAATCATCGCACGATAAATGATTCAAAAAGAACTCCTTCCCCTTACCCCTCGTAGCCTTTATCCTCGCCATCGTAAACATCAATAAAATCTCTCCTGAATAATTGCCGTAAATCCACCGAACGACAAACCTACCGCCAAAAATCATCATCTTAAAATGATCCGACCGACAAGCCGCCTGCCAGAAATCATCATACAATTATCCCGCAAAATAATCAACAAAATTCCCACCGCAAAAGCGAACGTTAATATAATCGTTACATTAAATCCCAAACCATCAAAAATGAAGAGGCAATATTCCTTGGAATCAAAGGCGTACTTTCAAACCCGGTAAGTCTCTCATGACAATAGATATATTTTGTTCAATTATATTATCCTTGCGCGGAATGAAATGATTACGCATATGTCGATGTGGGCGTTGTTTCCGTCTCCGATTCAGATCAGTTGCGATTGGAGTACGATTGACGATTTTACGCTGTCCTTGCTTTCCAACGAGGAGATCCTCACTTTGAATCAGGATGAACTTGGCGTGGGCGCGGTCTGTGTTGGTTAGAATATCCGGCGGGACGTGTGCGGCGGAGTCCTGTGCCATGTGAAAGTTTACCGCCGTCGTCTTTCGGCTTGTTAAATCTGGGGCCTGGAACGGAAACAATTTCCTACTCGGGTATCGGTTCCCGCTCGGTTAGAGACTTGTAGGCGTGCAAAGACCTGGGCTGGTTTGAAAACACCATTTCATTGGATGTTCCGAGCCATGGTTGCCGGATCGTGATCCCTTCCTGATTCTGTGAGCGCCTGCCGCAAACTTCCCGATCCGAAATGTGAATTCACAGTCCGCTTTTACCCTGAATCGCGGTTCCAGGCGTCGGCTTAACGTATAATTTGCCGGTATTTCGCCGGAGTGATTCCCTGGTGGACGCGGAAACTCTTAATCATATAGCTGGTATCACAAAATCCGCATTGAAACGCGATTTCTTCCAGTGGCAAATCAGTTTCAGCAAGCAGCCAGCGTATTTGTTCCATCCGCATGCAGAAGAAATAATCCAGCGGCGACAAGCCGGTAGCTTCGCGAAACTTCCGAGTGTAGGAAGATACGCTCATGCTGGCGATTTTGGCATAGAAATTCAAGTCAAATGGTTGGTTCAGCGCCGTCTGCATGGCTTCAATTGAACCGATGATGCCCGAATTATCACCGCTTTTCATGGTTTTCCATCCGATGGAATTCGCGCGACCCGCAATGATCAGAAAATCGATCAACGCATTCTTGGCACTCAGCCTGAATCCGGCTTTTTTTGAAGAAAGCTCCAAAATAATTTTTTTCAGGCATTGTTCCGCGGCAAGATGTTCACTCAGTGTCAGATGAATTTTACTGCGTATGATCCCGGGATTAGGATCATATAACGCTCGCCACGAGGGAAGTTTCTCCATATTGGCGGCTTCCGGACTGATGAGTTGCTGATGGAATGCCAGATTATAGACCACGAAGCGTTTGCTTCTATCGTACTCGTGAACTTCTCCCGGCATGATGGAAAAAACATCTCCCTGCATAATACCATACGATATCTTGCCATCAGCCCCATTCGTATATATATTATGGATGGAATGGCCTTGTCTGACCAAAACCAGTTCAACGAAATCGTGATAATGCTGAGGCATCGACGCCAATTGTGAAGAGCATGATACTTTCAAGGGGAAATCCATGCAGGGGAATATTTTTTCTGCCAAGTATGCTTTCATTGGTGCGTTTTCTTTTTTCTTTCCAATAAGTTCCTGGATGACTTTACTTGAAAACAATCGCGCTCGACGGCTACCGTTTCACATCATTGAAATGCTCAAGCTGACACTATCGTATTTCTCATTATTAATCTACCTGCTTTGGGCGGATTATCATGCTTTTTAATTTTTTTATTATATGCAAATCGTGATTTGTCATGTATTATAATAATGTTCATTTGATTTGAAATCAAGAAAAATGAATGAAATAGTATGAAAATTTGAGAAAGAAGAAGGATTTTTCACATGCAAGAGCAATCATATATTCATCCGAAAGCTCAGTATTCAGCGGCAATTACCAAGTCGAAATGCATGTCGGTGGCATCGGCGGTCGAACGTGAAAATGAGGAGTACTGTTTCCTGTCATGCGAAACCTCCCCATGTGTTCGTGTGTCATTATCTGGACCCAGGACGCCATCGCCTGGGGACGATAACCATAAATATAAATCAACCATCAAATAGAAACAAACTTTAATTGAGAGTCAGCAATCATGATTATATGCGATGCGGAATATGAAGGCGGTTGCCTGGACCGTGCGGTAAAACTCGGGGAAAATTTTTATGCCTTGGAATTGCGCCAGGACACTTGGTACTATTTCAATTTTCGGGTTCACGGTTGCTGTGGGCGGGAAATCATTTTTCAGTTCACTTGCCGGGACATTCATCAATCTCCAGAGCAGTCTGGCGGACGTGACCGATGGTATTTTGATGACGGTACCCTGGTTTATCCGGTATATAGTTATGACGGTAAAAGCTGGCAGCCGGTCGAACACATGGAAATGGCTCGGGAATTAAAGGGGACTTTTCGGTTTCGGCATACTTTCATCAAAGATCAGGCATATATTGCTTTCGGACATCCGTATACCTACAGCGATCTGTTGAGTTTTCTCGATCAGCTCTCATCGCCGCGTTTAAGCATATCTGCCATCGGCAAGAGCCGCAACGAGGTTGAGCAACCATCGCTTACTTTTTCCGCCGGCAAGAAAAACAAGGCGGTATTATTGATTTCCCGTGAAGACGCCGATGAAATAACCGGCAGTTTTGCCGTGGAGGGTATGATTAATCATTTGCTCTCCGATGCTCCGGAAGTGGAGCAATTTTTCCGTGAATATGATTTGTATCTTATTCCGATGGTCTGTGTTGACGGGGTTATCGCCGGTGCGACTCATAGCGCCGGTTATGGGTACGGCGGTATGCGCTGGCATGAGAATCCGGCACCAAGAGAAATCGAGAATGTAAAGAATTTTGTCCGCGAATTATCTGCCGGTGGAGTTGAATTCGTCCTGGCCGGCAAAATTCACGGCGGCATGACTATGCAAAAAGTACATCCGATCGATTGCGTTTCCCCTGATCGGGCACTCCTGAAATCATTATATGAAAACCGTACCGAATATTGGGCGCCCGTTGCAGCCAAAGCCGATGCAAGCCTGGCGATCCGCCCGCAGGGGTTCTTTGAACGTTTTATGTTGGACGAATTTGGGCTGACACGTTGTTTCGGGGTCCATGTGCAGGGAACCAGTGCCGGCAACCTGCGTGCTTGCGGATGCGATTTGCTAAAAGCAGTACTTGAATCTATCGAGCGAGGCTGAAGCGTGAAAAATGAACCCAAAAGACTATTGGATCAACAAAATGAGCACCGGACAATCTCAAGAAAGGAAGATTTTATTCTATAAAGAGCCAATTCCGAATTGCCGCGTTCAACCGTCGAGCATTCTCGACAACGAATTTTTTTTCGCCGAAGCAAGTTTAATTTCAGCTTTTCTGCGTGGATTGGGATCAATACGAGTCTTTCGGAGTTAATTTTTAGCGGATTGTTATATTTATCGATAATTTCGTTATACATAAACTTTTATTCATCATGTATAATATTATTATGGAAGCATAATCAAGGCCAATTGAAAACGATAATAAGAAAGAGAGAAAAAATGCAGACCGCAGTATATTATTTCCCAAATTACCACGTCGACCCGCGCAATGAACTGATCCATGGCAAAGACTGGACGGAATGGGAATTGATGAAACAGGCGAAAGCTCGTTTCCCGGGACACGATCAGCCGAAAATACCATTATGGGGTTATGAAGATGAAGCCAATCCGGCTGTCATGGCGAAAAAAATCGCAGCCGGAGCCAATCACGGTATTAATGCGTTTATTTTCGATTGGTATTGGTATGAGGGGCCATTCCTGGAACGAGCCTTGACCGATGGTTTTTTGGCAGCCGATAACAATTCCCGATTGAAATTTGCGTTGATGTGGGCCAATCACGATTGGAAAAATTTTCATCCGGGCTCCCGAAACGTCAAGTCGTATCCGATAGATTTACCTTGGACGACTACACGAGACACGGTTGGATTTGTCTGGGATTATATTGTTGAACGTTTTCTGAGCCATCCGCAATATTGGTGTGTCGGCGGCAAACCCTACTTTTCGATTTACGCATTCAACCGCTTCATCACCCAAATGGGGGGAATCGGAGCAACTGCAGAAGTAATTGCCTCGCTTGACGAAAAAGTACGTAAAGCCGGCCTGCCCGGAGTTCATGTCAACGCCATCTGGTTTGACTTGCTTGACAGTAGTCCCTACTATTCGGCCTGCCCTCAGGCAGACTGGTGCAAGCGTATCGGCATCAGCAGTTACACCAGTTATAATAATATTTGCATCAACAAACAATGGTCGGCCGAATTTCCCCGGGTTGATTATGATAAAAATGCGGACCACTACCTTGAAGTGGCACGAAAAGCCATGCGCACTTTGCCTGCCCCCTACTACCCGGTTTTGACCATGGGATGGGATTCATCTCCGCGTACCGTGCAGTCAGAGGTTTATGACTCCCGGCCGGGATATCCCTTTTTGCCGGTTATGGAACCATCGCCGGAAAAATTTGACAGGGCCTTGCAGGCAACCCGCGAAATCCTTTCTTCCCGTCCGGAACCGGATCAGGTTATGTTTATCAATGCCTGGAACGAATGGACCGAGGGTAGTTATCTGGAGCCGGACGAGAAGCACGGGCTGGCATTCCTGGAAGTGATTAAACGTCATGTCGAAGATGATATCGGCTCATGAGAACAAAATCAACTTGAAGATAAAAACTGAAAGTTAAAGGTGAATTTATGGTTCAAGTCAGATTCTTCTATGAAATTTCCAACTTAATCATAAGGAAAAAAGTATGAGAACTAAAACCACATGTACATGTTCCCCGGAAAGAATTGCTGTTTTCTCGATTGAAAGCAAATCATCGAAATCTTTTTGGGCGGGTAACGTCGACTCGGGCGGCCGCAAATTTTTCACACTTATCGAGCTCCTGGTTGTGATTGCAATCATTGCCATTCTCGCAGCCATGCTGCTTCCGGTCCTGAATAAAGCGCGGGAAAAAGCCAAAGCAGTTTCCTGTGTCAGCAATCTCAACCAGGTGGGATTGGCTCTACGTATTTACGCAGAGGATCACGATGATTATTTGCCAATACCGTTGGGCTACTTTCGTACCCCCATATACGAATCTTACGGTTCAGTCTGGAGCGTTAATCTACTGCTTAATAATTATGTTGTGAACCCCTTTCTCATGGTATGCCCGTCGTCACTTCCGCTAGCCGAGGGGTTGACTGCTATCGAAATTGCCTCGAACGCTTACGGTTTCAACTGCAGTCTTACGGCCTCCGGATATACGGTTACATATTATGCGCCGCGGCTGGCTGATAAAATAACCGGCCTATACAATCCGTCGACCACCATCATGCTGGGGGATGCGTCATTTTATGATTCCGGTTTGTCGGGGTTGCGTTCATATCCCTGCATGGGAAAAGAACCGCCCTCGGCTTATACTCAAAATTATAACCTTTGGGGAGCAACATTTTCCTCTATTATCCTTCGGCATAGTGATCACGCCAATGTTTTGGCATATGACGGACATACCGTTGCGGCTAATGGTGGCGAATTAAAGAATATTTTCGGCTATCTCGGGGGTCGGAACAAATTTGGGATGCCGGTGAGTTTTTAAATCCGAATCGGGCACCATACCCCCGGAAGTTTTGAAATATTCATGGATGTTATCTTGTTCCAGGCTTAAGCGATTTCATGCAATTTATGGACTCGCATACCCTGGATGTACGTAAAAGATATTTACCTTTTGTTTTTCCAAGGAGAATAATACAGATGAGAAAAATTGTGCTGATGATAGGCTTGCTGGCAGTGATCAACGTTTACTCTCAGCATTCGATAAAAGAAGACTTCCCCTCGGACAGTTTGAATTGGGATTTTGGTCAATTCGCCAATGATAAATCCCAGGGGTGGAGTTTTCATAACTTCACTTCGGTAAAAGTGTTTCAGGAGCAGAGTTATATTCAGTTAACGTTTTCTCCAGCACAAAATGAGGGGCGCCGGGCCGAATTGAAACAGGCTTCCTATTTTAAACGCAATGTCAAAGCGGAAAATTATAAAGCGCTGGAAGTGAAGCTCCGCGCTTCCGCCGATCCGGCCGGAGCAGATTTAAAACTGGCTTTTGAGTGGCGACGGCGCGCCGATAATCGAAAAACTGGCAGACTAGTTCTTCCTATTGAGTGTGACGGTCAATTTCATGTCTATACTTTCAATGTCACCGGCCACCCGGACTGGGAGGGAGAACCTGAAGCAATTTTCGCCATGTTGTTCCCCGAGCTTTCAGCCGACGCGAAATCCGCAACCCTTGATGTAGACTATATCCGGTTTGTCCCTTCCGATTATTATGCGGCCCTGGAGCCATTTAACGTGGCGGAAAGACGCTTGGATACTGCTGAAATGTTTCTGAAAGGTGCTGTCAAACGTAAAATTCCCATGCGGGGAGCCGCCCGGCAATTGCAGGAGCTAAAAGCAGTTCTAGCCAGAATCAAACCGGAAATCAAGATTCGCCCGGCTAATGCGGCAACCAAAATCAGGGAATTTGAACAACGTTATATCAAATTTCATAAAGAACTTGAAACACTCAGGCGTTTTATGATGGTCGAGGAATCATGGGCCGCCCTGGCGGATACCATCAAACACCGAACCATCAATCGGCAACCGGTATCGGATGCGCTGACAGAACAATGCAACGAACTTCACCGGCAATTGACTCAGATCAAATCCTGCTTCAGTTCAGCACAATACAAACAAGCCGAACAAGATATTGCCGTGGCTGAAGAACAACTGCAAGCCGCCTGGAATAATGCGCTTTCCGGCGAGGCTGCCAATTTTTGGCAAAAAGGACTCAGTGACGCCAGCTACGGCCGAAACGGTTGGGCTTACCACTCCGGCAGTGGCAACTCATTATTATTTCCAGGTGGTGCGACGACGATGATGGTGACCTATTTTCAGACTTTTGACGGCACCCATCAGCGACTCAATTTCGAACCGGTGGGAGGAATCAAATATGAATTTGAAAAAGCCCTGGAAACCAATTGGGTTTATGGCCGTTACAAATATCGTTATGAAACAAAAGGCGGCAATGTGGAATGGATTGTCGGGGGCAGTCTGGTGTCACCGGGATCATTTCTGGAAACCAATGCCAAAGCCTTGCGTTTCACTACCACACCGGGGGCTGGCGCTCCGACAAAAATCCTGATCCAAACCCGTAACGGGGCTAAAATCATCAATATGGGGGACAAGTTCGATCCGGCGGAAATGTCCGAAAACTGGATGCTTCTACTGACCGATAATCGTTATCGCGCCAGTCCCTGGATGCTGGTGTTGCAGCAGTGTCCTCAGTCTCTTGATTGGAGCAAATCTGAATTGGTGATCAATTATAGATATCCTGCCGGCATGATTGGCATTACGAAGCCTTGGGGGGTACAGACATTGACCGCGGAATTCTCCAAAGATTGGCAAAAAGCCCCCGACGAAGTGGTTGAACAATGCCGAAAAGTTGCTCGAATGATGATTTGTTACCCGGTCGGATGTGACGAGTATTTTGAGATTGACCGCGCTGCCGGCCGGGTGGAGATTACCAATGTGTTCAGCTACCGGGAAATGCACAATCAATGGAATCTCAAAGGGGAAAAAACCGCATTGGTCCCACCGATGCTGGCTACGGCTGTCGCCTGTGGTTATCAGGGGCAGATATTGACTGAAGTCGAAAATTTTAACCTGCCGACAGTTTATGGACCATGGTGGGGCGCCAAAGGCGACCGGATAACGTATTCACTGCCGATTCCGGACTTGCGCAATCCCACCCCGACCCATACCGACAGGTTTCCGGTCTGGCAATACGAGACCGAGCAGGAAGCCGCCTCCGATAATATCTATCCGGCCAAATGGGCGTTTCGTCCCCGCGGAGAATTGAATAGTGGATTTCACATTTGGCTCTATGCCTGGAACTTGCTGGACAACAAAGCAAAACAGGATATACTCGAGAATGTCCGTTTTGCAATAGCGGACTACTGCGATACCATCAAACGCCTGGGGACATTTAAGCGAACTGGCGAATTTCGCACTGCCAACCGGGTCGAACCATATACCGGTTTGCCATATATGGTTTACGGTTGGAATAGGACGCATGGGGATAGCATCTTTTTTGGTGACATCGCCAATTTTGCTGGAGCCAAACTTACAATGATCAGTTTGTACGGGAAATACAGCGGTGATTGGAAATTCATCAAGCAGCACTGGGAGAGTATCAAACGGATCTTTGAGGTTTCTCTGCGCCGGGCGGATTGGGGAATTATGGGATCATCGTGTATGGAAAACTATGTTCTGCATAATTATGACATGGGCGTGGATTCATGGACCGCTCCTGTCGCCATGGCTCAATTGGCGGCAGTGGTTGGCGACCGCAGAACTGAAGATATGGCCCTCTATATGGCCACCAAACATGCGCTTCCGTTGATCAGTATGTTTTATAAGCGCATGTGGGATGAGCAATTCTACAATCGTTGGGATCTGGAAAAGGATATTGCGGAGGTGGGATATACCGAGATGGGATATTTCCAGGGAAGTTGGAGCGGAGTCGCGGCGGCGGCATATTCAATGATCGGGATTGTCTTTTCCCCTGAGGCGCTTAATTTGAGACGGGATTTTGCCAATGCGGGCGCCAATTATTTCCAGTTCTATCTTTTAGATCACTATTTGCCGCGTTGGTATGATCCTAAATATGGCGCAACGCCGCAGAAAAAAGGCGCCAATAATCCGGGACATATCGCTCGACATGCGTTATTGCGGGAAGCTCTTGGCGACAGCAACGAAAATCTGATCAAATATATTTTTACTGGATTGCTTGAAAACGAGCCAGGCAAGCTGGGATCCTATGTGGACACCGGCTCAACTCGCTCTATACTTGAAAGTATGACGGCATCATTTTTAATCGGGCGCTACGCCCCGGCGACCTTGGTTGACTGGATTCCGGCACGCTTGGATCGAGCGACTTATGATGAAGAAAATCAGGTTTTGACCGCTACTTTCATCGCCGAAAGCAAGTTTACGGTCAGGGCAATTTCTTCCGTCAAGCCGGCTACCGTAACCGTCGATGGCGAAACACTTGAGGCCACCGCCTGGAGCTACAATCCAGTGAACCGGGGATTAACGATTGAACTGGAAGGTAATGGCAAAACTACATTGCAGATTACTTATCCGGGATGGATGCCTCCGATTCGGCAAGCGCCCGAACCCGCCGCTAAGCGACCGGTTCCACCGGCATTGACTATGGGTCTTGAAACAATGGGAAATATGGCAATCCCAACGGCTGCCTTCGCCTCTTCTTCCGCTTCTGCTGAAGATAACAACGACGATTATCAGGTCTTGGAAACTGGTTTTATTGATCTGGATTCTTTTAACATCGGCGTCAATGAACAGGGCGCCTGGAGTCCGATTGTTTTCGGTCAGCAGAAATTTTCTTTTGACATTCGAAGGTTTAAAGGGGTTAATTTCAACGTTGCCGTGGATCAGTCCGAATTCGTAGGCTGCGAACTTCAAGATCGAAAATCATTGCCGGTTAACGGCGCATATAATAAACTCTATTTCCTCATGACCGCTGCCGCTCCTATGAAGCAAGGTGCTAAAATTGCGGATGTTGTAGTTAAATACAAAGATGGTTCTAAAGCACAGTTTCCTCTGATTTATGGACAAGAATCTGGCTCATGGACTATCCCGGAGCCAGTGCGGTCGGGCCGTATGGCGAAACTGTCGCTGGGCGGTAAAGAGTATGGGGTTTATGTCTCCTGCTGGACCAATCAGGAGTATGAGAAAATTGCGATTCCCGACGCCACCAGCTTGCAACGCCCCATTCGAAGAATTGCCGAGCTGGAATTCAACGTTCCCGCCACGGTTAAGGGAGCGGTTCTGTTGGCAATTACCTATGAGTTGGAGATTTAATATTAATATGTTGAATATGGAGATTTACTGATGTATAGAATATCAATCATATTACTGCTCGCCGGACTGGCAATGTCAGTTGAGGGTGGACAAAAGAAGTTTCAAGGCGCAAAAGTGAATGAACTTGGAATGCTTACATGGGGCAATGTGGAAATGTCCGTTTCCCATTGGGCCAAAGATTGGAGTAGAACGTCGTTCTCGCCAATAAGCTTCAAAGTCGAAGATTTGCGCTATGATGCATGGCAATTACTTTTGCGGGGAAAATGGCAGGTAAAAGGCGGAAAATTCGATTTTGTCCAGCGCGTGGTTACCCAGGCACCCGGTCAGTTGAATTACAGAATCAATCTGCACGCCACTCCCTCGATTATAACGAATCGGCTGCGGGTGATATTCAGTTTCCCGGTGGACAAATATGCCGGAAAAACGTTCACTATCGACTCAAAAGAAATTGCTTTACCGCAAACATACAATGAAAATGACGCGACGAAAAGTTACAACATCAAACAATCTCTGACGCTTTCGCTGAGCGATGGAGGGGTGCTTGAGTTTTATGGACCGCTTCGGGTCGAACGCGGTTACAGGAAATTCGGAAAAATTGATGTATTCACCTTGGAGTTTGATTTCAATCCGGTGCAAGGTGAACTCTATGATTCGATGGTGAGTTTGAATATCCGTATCACCGGGCTGGAATAACGATAAATCCACTCATTCTCCAGTCAATAGGAATAAGAGATGGAATATTGAAAAACGTTTTTGTATCTTATTAAAATAAGTTATAATTATCATTAAGAAAATTGGACGGATACGATCTTCTCACACGTCCCATAAAAATAAACCGCAAGGTAATGAAAAATGGTCAAAATTCTCGAAAATGGTGTAATCGCCATGAGGCCGGCCCGGCATCACCCAGGCCGGCAGCGGCGATATCCTGGTAGCCGCTTCGGAATGTAAATATCATATAGGCCTTACGGTCTGAACTTTTGAAATAAGAGAATAGACAAAATGAAAATATCAGAAACCCAGGCATTGTATACTCATGCCAAAGAGCGTATACCCGGCGGTACTCAATTATTGAGCAAGCGCCCGGAGCAAATGGCGCCGGAAATCTGGCCAGCTTATTTCAAAAAAGCCGCCGGATGCAGGATTACCGATCTTGACGACCGCACATACTATGATTTCAGCACCAATAGTGTCGGAGCCAATATTCTGGGTTACAGCGACCCGGATGTCAATGAAGCGGTCTTCAAGGTTGTGGCCGATGGTAATATTTCCACCTTGAATCCGCCGGAAGAAGTGGCTCTGGCCGACCGACTGTGCGAAATTCATCCATGGGCCACGCAGGTACGTATGACCCGGGCAGGCGGAGAATCATTGGCTGTGGCGGTACGGATCGCCAGGGCAACAACCGACCGTTCGCTGGTGGTGGTTTCCGGTTATCACGGCTGGCATGACTGGTATCTGGCGGCCAATCTGAGCAATCGCAATAATTTGAGCGGGATGCTGCTGCCGGGGCTTTCGCCGTCCGGGATCCCCAGGAAGTTACGGGATACCACCCTGCCATGTATGCACGGAGATTTTGAGCGCATGGAACAAATCTTCAAAATTCACGGTAATCAGTTAGCCGCCATTGTCGCTGAGCCCTGTCGGCATTATCTGCCGACTCCCGGATTTCTGGAATATCTCCGCAGTCAATGCGATCATTATGGAATTGTTTTGATTTTTGATGAAATATCTATCGGTTGGCGCTGGCATTTTGGCGGTTCTCACTTGAAGTTGGGAATTACCCCGGACATGGCGGTATTTTCCAAGGCCTTGGGAAACGGCCACCCGATCGGAGCTGTTATCGGTACGGAACAGGCTATGCGGGGCGCTCACGATTCTTTTATTTCCAGTACGTATTGGACTGAAAGAACTGGGCCGGCTGCGGCGTTGGCGACACTGGCTAAACTGGAAAAATATCAGGTTGCGGAACATGTCAATGAAACCGGGCAGATAGTTATGGCGGATTGGCGGAAAACTGCGGATAAATACGGTATCAATATCCTAATCACCAGTGATTTCGGCTGCTTGAGTTCATTTTCCTTCGATTATCTGGATGCCGACAAGCTCAGAACATTGTATACACAGCTTATGCTGGACAGAAATATTTTGACGGGTTGTGCATTTTATCCGACATTGGTCCATGATCAAGTGGTATTGTCGGTGTTTTCCGATGCATTGGATGAAACTTTTCGGAAAATGTCAGAGTATATTGGCGAAGAGAAAGTGGACGCAGCTTTAAAGGGCCCCGTGGCGCATTCCGGTTTTCAACGGCTGATCAAATGAGGTAAACAGGAAATGGCATAAACCATCCGAATGACTTAGGTCACAGAATTTATGCCTCGGTCCTGTCACAGTTGTGCCTGCGGCAATGAGGCTCAAAACATAACCGGTCAAATCAAAATTTGTGGGAACCTAGTATAGCCCACCTTTCAAAGTAATAGTCCGGCGGACCCATATTTGAGCGGGGAAATAGCAGAGAGTTGGGGCGTGGAGAAAAAACTTGAGACAGGAGGGATATATTGAAAATCTTTACAGTGGCTGGGTTGGAATAAAACGTGTATTAGCCGTTCATTTACTCATCTGATTCATTATTGTCAGTATGTTAAGGTGAGCTGTTATCAGAAAAACAACGGGACTTCCAGGCGCTTGGAGAGTCGCTTCCCATAGGGATACGGCCTAGATTGTGTCGTCAATAGATTTGCATCACTATGAAATACGCGCTATATTATGCAAACGTCAAGTGGAGGTACAAAAATGACGGAAGCATACAAGCAGCATGATATTTCAGATGAAGCCTGGGAGCGACTGGAGGAGCACTTGCCGGGACGCCAGGGAACTTGGGGCGGAAATGCGCGAGACAATCGACAATTCATTAATGCGGTTTTCTGGATATTGCGAACAGGAGCGCCATGGCGCGATCTTCCGCCCTCTTATGGCGACTGGAAAAATACGCACCGCCGGTTCTGCCGTTGGCGCGACAAGGGGACTTGGGAGCAGTTATTGGAAAAGTTGATTGATGAACCGGAATTCGAGTTGTTGATGATCGATGCAAGCCATGTTAAGGTTCATGCTCATGGAACTGGAGCCAGAGGCGGAAACCAGGATATGGCAAAAACAAAAGGGGCTCAACTCCAAGATACATTTGGCCGTGGTTGCGCATGGTGTGCCGGTCCGAATATTTGTTACAAGCGGTGCCACAGCGGATTGTACACAAGCTGAAAAATTGATTGATGGAATCGACGCGGATATTTTGCTTGCCGATCGTGGGTATGATTCGGATGCGATTATCGAAAAAGCCGAAGCGGTGGGAATACAAGCGGTGATTCCGCCGCGCAAAAACCGTAAAGACCAACGCGAATATGATCAGGAATTATACAAGCTCAGGCATTTTGTTGAAAATGCATTCATGGAGCTGAAGCGATGGCGTGGAATAGCTACGCGCTATGCCAAAAGAACTGCGTCATTTTTAGCGGCAGTGCAAATTCGTTGCCTTGCTGTTTGGGCTAAAATCTCATGACGACACGATCTAGATTGTAAAGCGCAAAGAATATCTCGTGGAAGCATGGAACTTTTTACATTGGAGAAAATATGCTTCATTGGTATATATGGTTATTTATGGTTTATCAAAATCTTATTTTTCCCAATAAGCAGAAATAGGCAAACAAAATCAACCGTTTTGAGCTCAACAGAGGCGCCTCCGCGTTCCTCGCGCTCCAGCGGCAGGCCGAATTGGCCTGCACCTCGGTACTTTTAAAAGGGAGATCCGCGAGTTTCCGACTCGCGTCAGGAGGCTGCTGCCCCTGAACCCCGCCGAAAACCTGTACTGAGTAAAGCACCTCCGGCAGAGTCCAGAGACGGCAGTTCTCTGGCGCGAGTCGGAAACTCGCGGATCTCCCATTATATAGTCAGGATGCGCAGCATCCGTTCAGTGCAGATCAGTCGATCTGCCGCTGGTGCGCGAGGAACGCGGAGGCTTCTCTGTTAAGCTCAAAATGGTTGATTTTGTTTGCCTATTTCTGCTTATCGGCAAAAATAAGATTTTAGTGAACCATGAATAACCATATATGACAGTGAAAGACGCATTGCAAGTAATTTTCTTAGCCGAAAGAAATAATTTCCCTCGCTGCCTTGATATTGTTAACGCGGAACCACGCGGTAATCTGTTGCGGTGTCATGCCGATGCCACGTACTAAATCCAACAGATACAAAAGCTGTTTGAAACTCGCCAAGAGTTCGACTTTTGTAGCTCTAGACTAACCGTTCTGGCGTGGTCGTGATTTTGTGCCAAACCGTTCCGCAGACCCTCCTTCAGCTCCGCAAACGATACAAGCGTCGTAAACGCGCTCTCCAATTCCACGCTCAACTCAACCGTCACCAGCTCCACGCCGTCCGTAGTGCTAAACAGTACGATCCCATCTCTCCCGGTAATCAACACCAACTGATGAGCCGTCACTGGCGACAATCGACTAACCATCTTCCCTAAAGCTTCCGAGGCTCCAGCCAACATTTTCTTCTCAATTTTCATGCATAGCTCCGGTTAAAGACAAACGATCCCATCAGCCAGAGGCCAACAGGGTCGCTTAATTGATCATCCTTCAAGGAAGTAATATATATGAAATCTTTTGAAAGGTAAAAATCCAAATCAAGAACGAATCTTTCAGCGTTTTCCAATTATTGCAATTGGTTTTTATTGATAATGAGATATGTTATGATTATTCAAATAAAACCAAAGCGTAAGTAATGCGAGTAGAGATGTGTGACATGAAACGTTATTTTATTGATTATACTTTAGTGGATAAGGCATTGCAATGCACTGATGATATACGATACAGTCTGTTTTCTGGAGACCTTTTTGATAACCATGGTTTTTTCTATAAAAGTAATTATAACACTGACCTGCGTGAACTTCAGGATTTAGCTGCAGAAAACGGTGCGATTATTGTCGCTGAGAGTGGAATGGGAAAAAGCCATCAAATGAAAATACTCTTTCAACAATTTGATGATACGGAAACTTGTTTTATTCAACTGGCAGACTACGAGAATGACCCGCAAGGCTTGTCACGAGATATCACTCAATTAAATTCGACTATAATCAAGCAAGTATTGATTGATGGGCTAGATGAGGTGACAGCCCTTATTCCTGTTTTAAGTCGTAGCCTTAAGATGTTAAAAATTTGCCCTAATATTTTTATTGCATCGAGAAATATTCCTCAACTAAAAGTATTTATTAACGAATTTAATCTCTCTGTCTTTGCTCTTCTCCCCTTATCTCGTGAAAATGTTTGTACATTGGCGCGTGAACAAAAATGTGACGATAAAGATTTTATAGAAACTATAATCCGTTTAGGCCTTGGAAGTATATGTTCAAAACCATTAGGTTGTAAACTTTTATTATCTGCCTATTTGCAAGATTCATTGACTGGAATCGGCTCAGATGAACTTTGGCGAAAAGGAATCATTCAGTTATGTGAAGAAAACGATTCTTCCTCGCGTCAATTACTAGGAAGAACCACAACCAATGCGCACATATGTTTTGATTATGTGGCTAAAATCGCTGTAGTGTTAAAGCTCTCAGGAAAAAACATTATTTGGAATGGTTATACTACACAATGTCCTGAAACATGTGTTGATTTTAGTGCTTTGTTCAATGAAGGCTTTTCGGAGAACACTTTTAAGGAAATTTTGGGACGTGGTATATTTATTCCAGCTGGAGCTGATCGTTTCCGTTTTTCGCATACTATGTATTCTGATTATTTGTCAGCAGCAGGAGTATATAAGTTTATTGATCGGCGTCATTGGGAAAATATCATTTTATCTCCAGATAAGGCAGCGGTATATCCTCAATGGTCAGGAACCGCAGCCTGGCTTTCCACCTTTGATGCTCAATGGCGAGAATTAATATTTTCGATACACCCGGAATTGCTCTTAGTATCTGATATTATTATTCAGACTATCGGGCAAGGAAAAATTTGCCACGCGCTAATAAAGCGGTCAAATACATTAGATCACTGGAGTCGCCGTAGTAGTACAATTTGTGCCCGTTTATATACACTTAAAAGTTTAGAATCTAGAGAAATACTAAAAAATGTTTTGGAGAATCCGAGTACCTTTCAAGAGCGTGAAATGGCGATAGAAATTATTCGCGAATGCCAAGATTTAGAATTGGAAGATTATTTAGTAAATATTTTCTGTGACTTAAAAGAAAGCAATCGTTTCAGAAGCAGTACGGGTTATGCCTTAAAAGACTTTGCTTCAAAGCAAGCTCGCATAAAATGCAAAGAAGTACTCACTCAACCAGATGTATCTTTAAATTTAAAAGGGATGATTTTTAGTTTATGCTGGCCTGAATTAATCTCCATTCAGGAGATTGCTCCTCATCTGGTATGTGAAGATAGGCATACAATTGATGCCTATGATATGTGGATAACTCATGATTTTCCAGAGTCATTAGATAAATTATCTTTTGACTACTGTTCAGAACTATTACAATGGGCAGTAAAAAATATTGCTCGGAATAATGATTATCGGGATCCATTGCTCGATTTAAAAAGGCAAATATATACTCACTGTTGGAAAAAATTTAATGATTCAACTATTTATGAACTATTGGCAAATGGTTTTCTTGGTTTTTTAAAAATACATCAATATCCATTCGCTGATAGCTCCATTCATGGTACTCCTTTAAATCTTATTTTTGAAAACCATGACTTCGAAAAAGACATGACGAAACGATATATTATTGCGGACTACTTAATCAATAAAGAGAATATAGCGGGAGGAGAACTTACACTGCATAGTTGCCAATTAATCAACATCTTGGATATAGAACATGTTTTTAAGCGAATTGAGAATACTACAACAGATGACATAATTGCAAGAAAATGGGCTCGTTGCCTGAAGCGGCTTCAATATGGTATTCGGTTGCCTGATTTATCAACTCGCTGGGATGCGTTATATTGCCGATTCCCTGATATTCTTATGCAAAATAGTGATAGTGTTTCACTAGCCAGACAGCAGGAGGAATTAGAGAATATTTCATCATCATCCATACATCAAAAAAAGCGGGAAGAGCGCCAGAAAGAACGTAGAAAACAACGTCAAGCAAGTATTGACTGTGTTAAAAACTGCTTACGCAATGGAACTGTCTCTGGTCATTTTGATAATATTATTCATTTTTTTATAAGTGAAACCAAAAGTAGCCAAATTGATTATCGAGAGGCTGATATTTGGCATGAATTTGATGTCGAAGAAATCAAACAATTGGCATTGGGGGCAAGAGATTTCCTACTCAAAGCTTCAATGCCGCAAGTAACATCTAATAATATCTATCCTGTGTTCAGCCGTGCCTTCTTTATATTGTACACTGAAAATAAAATTGAATTTCAAGCATTACCTAAAGTAGTTTGGGAAAAATGTGGTCCAGAACTTTTTAAATACTCTACGTTTGACCATAAAAACATCCTAGCCCCAATCTTTGAATATTTATCTCAGAATTTTCCAGAGATTTCCCTGAAAGAACTTGCCAACAAAATAAGGTCAGATGCTTTAAATGGTTATACATTAGCAGCTGAAAAATTTATGCATTTGTTAACAGGTAAGCAAGTAAGAGAACTTTGTGCCATTTGTAATGAGAAAAAATTAAATGCTCATCAACGCTCTTTAATCCTTGATAGCATATATAAACTAAATCCTGAGGCTATACGAGAATATCTTTATGATAAATACATTTCAAAAAGATATCCTATTCGCAAGTATAATTCCCGAATACTTTTATTGATAGCAGATCAATACCCTCAGATGGTCGACAACATAGTAAGAACTGCCATTGTTGATGTAAGCTGGGGCCGAAATTGGCTAGAGAGTATAATTAATCTTGATCATTATGAGCACCCGCTTTGTCCAATATTTGAAAGATCATCATTACAAACACTTGCAAACTTCTATATTTGGCTAAATAAAAATTATCCAGCGTCAAATGAACCAACGCATGAAGGAGCATATTCTCCGAGCAAAATCGATAACATATATGATTTCAAGAGAAAACTTTTTAATACCATCGCTGACTGCAAAGAAATAGGAGTTGTCTCTTCTTTACAAGAAATATACCGGCATTTCCCCGAAGACTGTTGGCTTTTAGAATGCATCATCAAGGCAAAGCGAGAAGAACTTAAACTGATAAATCCTCAATTCGATATGGAAACAATAAAAATTCTCCTTACCCAAAAGACCAATCGAATTCTCATTACATCTCCTCAGGGATTACTTGAAACTATCAACAATTGCTTGATGGATTATCAAACCTATTTGACCGGGAAAAGGAGTCCCATGGTTGAAGCCCTTTGGAATAAAGGGAAAAACTCGATATCTCCTAAATCAGAAGAAGATTTTTCTGACAATATACTCAATTATTTGCAACTTCGACTGGTTAGTACCGGTATTATCATCAATCGGGAAGTGCAGCTTAATCGCGGCAGGAATGGGGAGGCCGGTTCAAGAACAGACATATGGATAGATACTTGTTCCCCTGATAAATCAAATAAGATATCACTATGTATTGAAGTGAAAGGAAGCTGGAACCCATCCGCAACTACAGCGTTAAAAACACAACTTGTTGAAAAATATATGAGCGACGGGGCCGCTGACGTAGGGATATTCCTCGTAGGGTGGTTCGATTCAAAAAAATATCCTCAGAAAAAGAATCTGTGGAAAAATGATCGTATTCGAGCATTGACTGAATTGGAAAGTCAGGCAGAACAAGAACAACTGAAGGGGCACTGCGTTTGTGCACGTATTATCAACTGTGACTACAAAAGTTGAATTGTACATCGCGAGTAGAATATAGCCATTCAAGGCAAAGCAGGAGTTATGGAGTATGCTAGAAAGCCAGAGGGTGATGGAGTAACAGTATGAGTGTTGCAGGAATTTATTCGAACCGAGGAGATTATTATCAAGCCTTGATAGCCCTTGAGTGGGCATTGTCCGTTCTTGAGTCCTCGGAATATCAATGGCTTGAAATTGACTCTATAGAATTTAAGGTGGATGATATTGTCATTGGTAAGACGGACGGTTCCTTTATTTGTTGTCAATGCAAAAAGAATCAAACTGATTTTAAAGCATGGTCATTAACTGATCTTTCAGATGAATTAAACAAGGCGTTCAGTTTATTGGGAAATCATGAAAACGTCTTCATTCAATTTTATTCACGTGATTCATTTGGAGAACTTGCAAAACTAAAAGAACACAGTAGAATCTACTCTGATGAAAATAGCTATTATATGAGCTTACCTGCAAAACTGCAAGACACAGATGCAGAGCTGTCCCAAAAAATAGTTGACCATGGTTTACGCATATCATCATACCAATTTATCAAATCCATTAAGTTTGAAACGACTCCAGATTATGGCGGTATAGAGGCCAAGCTCCACGAGCGCTTACGATATATGGTTAGTTCCTCTGATACTGTATATAACGCCCTATGGAATCGCCTTAGCAAACTTAGTGCCCGCTCGGATAATGATGCTTCAGCATCAACTCTACATCGCTTGACCAAAGATGATCTTAGAAACGTTGTACTTCAAGCTGGAGGCATATTAGCACGACCAATTGATTCTGAAGCTGTAAAAAGATCATTTGCCGGAATTTCCTGTATAGGGCGGTCGTGGCGAAGAGATATCGCAGGCCAATGTCTTCCCAGATCAGTTCTTGATGAGTTACTTTCAGCTATCAGCAACAGGCAAAAGGCAATCTTACTAACGGGACTTCCCGGATCAGGAAAAACCTGTGTAATGTTATCCTTACAGGAGGCGTTAGAACGATGGGCACAAGCAGATCCAAGTATTATTCCTTTATTCATTCAATCACGAATTTTTGCTGATTCGGCTACAGTTGAGGAACGGAGTGCTTTGGGATTACCAGAGTACTGGATAGAAGAGATTGCTCGTCTCGCTGAAAACGGACATGTGATAGTGGTTGTTGACTCTTTGGATGTTCTTTCAATAGCAAGAGAACATTCTGTATTAACTTATTTTTTAACTCAGTTGGATCGCCTATTAGGGATTTCGAATGTGACCGTGGTCACCGCGTGTCGTGATTTTGATCGACATTATGATCCAAGGATTGCCGGACGTAAATGGGATTGTGAACTAAAATGTGATCTGTTAGACTGGAATACTGAAGTCAAGCCTCTACTCGAAGCGATCAATATTAATCCGGATTTTATAACATCTGAGACTCGGGAATTGATCAGAACGCCACGGGAATTAGCATTATTTGCCGAATTAACACAACGTGGAGATAATTGTAATGCAGCAACAAGTCAAGCACTAACACAACATTATCTTGATGTTGTAGTCACGAGAAATCAGTTTCTTGGAAATAATGCTTTGCAAGCAATCGAAGAACTTGCGGAGGAGATGCTGAAAAAGAAACAATTAACAATACCGCGTCAACGAGCTTCCATATCTGACGATATTAAGCGGCGTCTCTGCAGTCACAATATTATTCAAGAAAATCAAAGAGGGGAGCTAACATTTGGGCATCAAACACTTCTTGATGTATTGGTAGTCAGTGGAGCTCTACGCAAGGGAATTACACTTAACAAATTCATTGAAGATTTATCGCCAGTTCCTTTCGTGAGGCCTTGCATACGTAGTTTTCTTGAACAACTGGCCGCAGGAAACCGGCAAGAATACAGAAAGCAATTGCGGACGGTACTAACAGGAAATAAAGCTTTTCATATTCGTCGCTTGGTTGCGGAATCCTTTGCCGAACAGAATCCGCTGGATGAGGATTGGTCTCTTATTCGCGACTTACGGAATAATCACAGAGAGGTTTTTCAAGTCATTTATGGTCGAGCCCGAAAAATTGGATGGTTTCATTTCTGGAACAAATATCTAGTCCCGATTCTGTTTGACTTGAAAGATGTAGGGGGACTGAATGCGCATTTATTTAGGACCTCACTATGGAAAAACAAGGATATAGAAGGTGTCTTAGCCTTTTGGTCAAAGTTACTGGAACTCGATTATATGGATCCAGATCAATTAGTATGGCGGTTATCATCCTTGCTTGAGGAGATTGATGATGAATACCTTAAAGAAGCAGCTCCTTTGCTTGAAAGACTACTCAATTTACCAAGTTCTGAGCATAGGCTGCTTGGTCATGCTATTGCTCGATATGTTTCTGCGGGTGCGCTAGATGATATTAAGCTCTGGCAATATATAGCTGGCGATATCAGTAATGAAGATATTAAAAAACATAAATTCGACAATAAGTTACATTGTCAATCTTATGAGTTTGGAGACAATACGAAATATTTCCTTCAAGAACGCATACTAGAGTCTGTTGTATTACTTGATTTAGCTATAAACGCTATCGAGAAGTGGAGTCAAATCGAATCATCACGTTATGGCATGGCTGATGCCAAATATCATGATAATTTTCTTGATATGACTTCATACGAGGACAAGCATTCCAAGTTTGACCATTCGCATGATAGAAGAAGCGAACGTATTTTGTTTGACGCCATTGAAAAAGCTATTATCAAACATGCCAAGATACAATCAGAGTGGTGGCAAATTAACTCAAGGCGTATATGTTTCAACCACGAAAGAGCATTACGTTACTGGGGGATTCTTGCATGTATGTCTAACCCACAGAGCAATGTGGGTGTGATTGGCGATTTATTGACAGACAGAATGCTACTTGAATCCAGGTTATCATACGAGTTAGGATTATTGATAAGAAGCGGTTTTATTTACTTGGACTCCAACCTCCAAGAGACAGTGATGCAGGTAATCTTGTCCATATATCAAGACAGATCAAGCGATAAGGGCCAAGATCAATGGGTATTGCGAGAACAATCTGAACTGATTTCGTTCATACCATGCTTTCTGCGTTCTCCAAAGGCGCAGTCTATTCTTGACGATTACGAAAGAGTAAATGGCAAGTTAGTCCCAATGCCTGCGATATATCGCTCGGGCGGCATGGTTAGGCCTCCATTCTCATTTGATAAATTTCTATATTCCTGCGATGATACAGTGTTGCTGCTTATTAAGCACTATTTTGGCTATGTCAGAGATCCTTCTGATTTCCTTGAAGGAGGAGAAGAAGAGGTCAGAAGACAATTATACGAAGCATCATCACGTCAACCGGCTCGATTCCTGAATATGTTATCTACTAACTGGGACAATATTCCTTGTCGATTCCGTGATAATATAATGGAGGGTATCGCAGCTTATTTTGCACATCGTTACGCTAACTCTCACACAAATGATAGTTGGGAGCCTCTCGAAACGCCCGAGGGATCAACCTTGGCAAGTCAAGTTATTGATGAACTAGAGCAACATTCAATCTATTGGCATCACAACAGAGCTGCTTCTTCAGCGATAGAGGATTGTGCTCATGTCATCAATGACACATTGAATGCAACTCGTTTAATATCCTTGTGTTTGGATTACTGCGATTACCAGGAAGAAGACACTGACGAAAGCAAGGACTTAATTCAGGTTGGTATAAACATGACGAGCGGGCATATTGTGGAGGCTATAATGATTTTGGCTAACAATTTACTTGATAACAATATTGACTTTCCGGATCTATTGCCACCAACTCTTCTCCAATTTGTACAAAGTGAACATAAAGCCCATCAGGCTTTGATTTTACGTCGCTTGCCATATTTCCAAAGTAAAAATTATAATTTGGGCTGGAGTGTGTTCGAGGAAGCAATGAAAGAGCCTGCTGGTTTATGGGAACATGCGGAAATGTGTCTTCATTATGCATATAAAAAACATTACGATAAGGTAGAACCGCTATTAAATCAAATTTATGATGAAGCTAATGGTAAAGATCTGGAAATCTGGGGAAGAATTTCGGCATTGGCGTCGTTCTCTAACCATATTGAACAAACTACTTTTCTTAATAATTTAAAAATCAAAAATAGTCCTGATGCCTGGAAAGGGGCAGTACAAGTTTGGACTCATCCTGTAAACATAAAGCTACACAAGATACAGTGTCTTATCGGTATTGAAGCAAGTCTTAAGGAAGCAACGCACGCTTCTGTTGTTGCTCAAGAAATGACAGATCTGTTCTGCGAGGACAATGCAACGGTTTTTATTCCTGTGGAGTTAATTCAGCTCTGCTTCAATGCTCTTGAGAATAAACAAAATGATAATAACCGTCAATTATTCGGCATACCGGAATGGTTAAAAACCATATCTCTGTATGACCCCGAATACGCTTTAACTGTAACCGAAATATACCTGAATTACGTAACCAAACTTAGTTTGCGTTTAGATGATTTCCACAATAACTTCACACAACTTATAACTCGCCTATTTGCAGAAGCAGAAGAGCGAGAAGAGATTGATGATGGAGCAATGCTACAGCGAGTCGTATCATTGCAAGACACATTATTGGCAAGAGGAGTCAGCGAGATTGATAAATGGCTGAAAGCGGCAGAACGTCCATAAGGTAACAGCGCAGTTATAGTTGCCGTTCAGTTTTGTCCGAACCATCCTTTGACGGTATCCCACAAACTTTTATGTGTCACCAATTCCCAATGAAAGTTTGCGAGGTATTCCCTGTCGCCCCGATAATAAGATAAAAAAGCCGCTCGGATTTTATCCGGGGCCACCGGAGCCTCGACTGCCCGATAGTGTTCCTGTCCGCTTCGATATTCCAATTCGCCGCTGGAAGTCTGCATAAAAATAAGTTTATCCCGTTCCAAAAGAGCAAACTCCTCGTTTCCGGCTTCAACCTCTGCCAGCACCTGTAAGATGTCAGCTTCAGACTGGACGTTCATATCATTGATTTTCATCTTTTTCCCCTTTTGGTATTCATTTTTGAAAACTCTCAGCCTCATTCCCATCCAACAGAAGCACGATGTCGGTGTTGTCGCCTCGATTTCGCTCACGAGCGCGGCCGCCATCGTCAATACCGTCGAAGTTGACACTATAAACTCTTTTCCGAATTATCGTCTGTTTACTAAATACGATACCCGAGAATTTGAAATCTTAGCAAAAAATAACATTTTATTCCGAAAAAGAAATAAGAAGCCGCGATGGGTCGGAATTGACTGAGCTCAACGACCGATGAAAAGAGTTACTGCAGCCGCCGTTGCGGCTTCGATATTGGCATCGCGCCCTCCGCCGGCTCCGCCGACGGGGGCTTTGCTTTCCGCCGTACCCAGTTGTTTGCGCTGACCGTTCGACAGAGTCAGTTGTATCACTGCGTGTGTGCCGGCTGGGTCGGCGACAAGGCTACTCGTGCCATCAAGGATAAAATCCGCCAGTGAGGCGGCGTTGACGATCTCAAAATCCAACCGTATCAGCAATTGTTTAATGGCAATTCCAGGCCAGGAAGAAGCGAATTTTCCCTCGAAATATACTTTCCGGGAATTCCCTTTGACGATCTCGGAAGCTTGTTTGGCAATTGCCGCAATCGTCGGAGCCGGACGCCCCTGCCGATGGTCCGGCAGATAGTTCATGGTGGTTTTGACCGGCTCAGACTTTTGAGTCGAAACAAACTGCGAACGCAACATTTCATCGGCATGATAGATCGTACATTTTCCGGAAGGATCGATTCGCAGCAGCGAGCGCGTTTCAGGAATGTTGATCAATGTGCCGTATTCATTGAGCAGGTGATTTCTGCGCGTTTTGATTTCCGGATAGGGGACCAGGTGGTATGTTTCCGGTTCATTGAAGTCAAATGCAATCAAGCCGTAATCCAGCCAGGCCCAGCCCGGGTTGGCGATGCAGAAACGGTACGGCTTTTCCGGAGACACAACTCCCGCTGAGGTGCGCGAAGAGGCGCCGTTGATCAATTGCTCCACCCTGCCGGTTTTCGGATCGTAAACACGCAGTCCCCCGTCAGGCGAAGCATAGCCGACACGTCCCGCCATAATAGCCGGAATAGCATCCCTCCCGTCAATACTCAGCGGAATCACCTCATCTCGCCGTTCGGCCGGATCATAGCGAACGATCCAGTATTCATAATAGATCAGAAGATCATTGCCATCTGTAAGGAGATACGGACTGGGGAAGCCGTATGAGCGATGGTCAAATTCTTTCAGACGTTCGATTTCCAGCGTCGGATCCTTCCGATTTATACTGTATTCGACACGGCGTTTCCCGCCATTGAAATCACAGGAGAACATGGTTTCTTTATTGAGCATATAGAGACGGTCATTCAGTACGGTCATTGCATTTGGAAGAAAAGGGATTTCTGTAATTGCTTCCAGGAATTGGCGCTTGGCAAGGTCGAAACGCTGAATCTCAATTTTCGAGCCGGAAGAAAAGATAGAATAGAGAATAGAGTTGTCAACCACCATCACGCCGGGGTCGCCAAGATGCTTATTCATATAAAGTCTGGAACTGTTGCTATTGGTGAGATCGGTCATCCACAATATGGTGGTTTCGCTGTTCAGAAAATAGTACAGAGTATCTTTTGCCGCCACATAATAGGAGGCGGCCCCGGGAAGGCGGAAGCTTTTAGGGATATATTCAGGTATCTGCTTTTCAACGGTCTTGACGGGGGTAGGATTCTTCATATACTCAATCAACGGTCTCAAGCCCCGATTTTCGAAGAGATGGAGATTGGAAATTCCGTACCGGCGGACATTGGGATTGCTGTGCTTTTCCTTCCATTGATCGTATTGATTTTTCCAAGAGTGATCTCCGGGGTTGTTCAATACGGCGCGTTGAATGTCGAGGAATTCTCCCCAGGCCTGCATGGTTTCCGCCGGATGACGCCGCGCGATAGCTGCGATTCCGGCAGAATTATGGATGAAATCCGTCGTTTCCGTGTACATGTTGATATGGGAATACGGTTCCGCTCGGCTTTGGACATCCGCCAAATAGGTGAATTCCCGTTCCATGATTTTCAAAATCAGATCGTAGCGTTTCGGGCGGGACGGATAGCCTATGCAATAAGAAAGAAAAATCTCACGAAATCTCCGATATTGCTTTTCATCCCGGATCGGCTTATCGAAATCGTAACCGCTCTGCCGGTAATGGCGGAACAT
This sequence comes from Victivallis vadensis, assembly GCA_040391785.1. Classification (GTDB taxonomy): domain Bacteria; phylum Verrucomicrobiota; class Lentisphaeria; order Victivallales; family Victivallaceae; genus UBA5239. The sequence continues at coordinate 937 of JBEBXH010000056.1, read as the reverse complement.
TTCGCCACGATAAAGTTGATCGATCTGTCCGCTTAATTCGAAATCAGGAAGCAAGCTCAACATTCGATATGGCGTCTCATCCGGAAAATTCCGCGAAATGGTCGAAGCGATTGCCATAGCGCGTTTCACCGCTGGAAGGTTTACGGAACGTCCCCGCCTGGCATAGGTCATAAATGCATCGAGATAAGCCATTTGATATTCCGAATTATCCGGAGCAAGCACGATGGCGGCGGCGATCAGCGGCAACCATTCGTCCGGGGATTGCCGTTGATCTTTGCGGACCTTGTATTCAGCAAAAAACGTCTCCGCTTCCGAGCGGGGGGCATCGGAATCAGGCGGCAATTTTTGCAGGAATGTGACGATTTCGGCTGTCGCGGTCTCAATCGCTTCTGGTAATTTCCCAGTAAAGGAACCAAGAGGTTTTCCCATTGGCGTCAAAACAGAACCATTCAGAATAAAGTCTCCGGTAGATTCTCCGGCAAGAATTTCCAAACGCAACAATGCGGCGCTCGGCGCAATCGTAAAACTTTCATCGGAGATCTCGCGCTCGAGGCTGACCTGTTCCAGGTTAATGCGGTCTAGAAGTGTTATTTCCGGAATCTTAAGCAATTTTCGTTCAAGAGAGATCAAAAATTGCTGAATTTCGCTTTTCCTTGAATCCGGAATGCCGACCAGGCGAATTGATGATATCGCCAACGCCTTGCCTTGTTTGTTTTTTAACTGATTCTGATATTCTACCAGATGTTTCGTTGCGGCTGCGGATGCCTGGGCAATTTCGGACGGAAGTTCGAGATCACTGTATCTGGTGCCGGTCCGGGCGTTAAAAATGACAAGGCGGTTTTTTCCGTCGCGGTTTCGAGCGATGATGACAAACAATTCCGCAGGGCGCACTTCCGAAAAGTGGGTATACGATTTGAAAAATCAGGCTTGCCGTAAT
>JBEBXH010000055.1:0-44311 GCA_040391785.1 Victivallis vadensis | reverse complement strand
TTTTGCTTTTCAATACCCGGTTCCCGATACCGGGATTTTGTTGTTGACTTTTTAATACCGATTTGCATTCTAAGGGTTAGTAACCGCCGCTGGAATTGCGGAGCGCAAATTTGGTATAATGAGCTGACGCTAATAGATTAGCGGCTGCGAATCAGACCGGATTTGAGCCCGCAAGATCAAGGCGATTACAAGCCTTATGATTGCAATTCGGTATAAGGTTAATTATATAAACAGAAACAAGGAGACAAAAAATTATGGCTGACAAAAAACAGATGTTCAAAACAGAGGTACAGCACCTGCTGGACCTGATGATCCATTCGCTCTACTCGAACAAAGATATCTTCCTCCGCGAACTCGTCGCCAACGCCGCCGACGCCATCGACAAGGCCCGTTTCGAAGCCGTCATGCGGCCCGAACTCGCGCTCGATTGGAAAATCCGCATCGTAGCCGACAAGGACAACAAAACGCTGACCATTTCCGACAACGGCATCGGCATGACCGAGGCGGAAGTCGTCGAAAACATCGGCACCATCGCCAAATCCGGGACCAAGGCGTTTCTCAAAGCGCTCGAGGATAACAAGGACAACAAGGGCGGTATCCCGGAACTGATCGGCCAGTTCGGCGTCGGCTTCTACTCCGCCTTCATGGTTTCCGAAAGCGTCACGCTGATCACCAAAAAAGCCGGCGGCGACGAACCCGCCATCCGCTGGACCTCCGATGGCAAAGAATCCTATGAAATCGGCGCCGCCACCAAGGACACCCCCGGCACCGACGTCATCATCAAGCTCAAGGAAGATGCCCTGCTTTACCTCGAACAGTGGAAAGTGGCCGACATCGTCAAGAAATACTCCGACTACATCGCCTATCCAATCGAGTTCCCGGTCACGAAAGTCAACGACGACAAGACCGAAACCGTTGAAGACAAGGTCATCAACTCCCAAAAGGCGATCTGGCTGAAGAACCCGGACGAAATCACCGAAGCCGAGCACAAGGCGTTTTTCTCGCACCTGACCCACCAGATCAGCGCGCCGATGAAATCGATCCAGTTCACCGCCGAGGGTACCACCGAGTTCCGCGCCCTGATTTACATCCCGGAGAAATCCGATTTCAACATTTTCATGCCGGAATTCCAGAAAAAGGGCCTCCAGCTCTACGTCCGCCGCGTATTCATCAGCGACGAATGCAAGGAACTGGTCCCCGATTACCTGCGCTTCCTGAAAGGCGTGGTCGACTCCAGCGACCTCCCGCTGAACGTCTCGCGCGAGATCCTGCAGGAAAATCCGCTGATTCACAAGATTCAGAAAAACGTCGTCCGCAAACTCCTTTCCGAGCTCAAGAAAATGCAGGAGAGCGAGCCGGCCAAGTACCAGGAATTTTTCCGCGAATTCGGCCGCATCCTCAAGGAAGGCATCCAGACCGACTACGCCAACCAGGACAAGCTCCGCGAACTGGCCATGTATGAGTCGATGAATACCGCGCCCGGCATCCTGATGTCGCTCAAGGAATACGTCACCGCCATGCCGCCGGAACAGAAGGAGATCTACTACATCGCCGGCGACAGCCGCAGGACGGTGGAAAGCTCCCCTGCCCTCGAATTTTTCCGCAGCAAAGGCTGGGATGTGCTCTTCATGACCGACCCCATCGACGAATGGATCATGCAGGGTGCCACCGAGTTCGAAGGCAAGAAATTCAAGTCCGTGGCCCAGGGTGAAATCGAACTCGATGATACCGAAAAAGAAGCCGCCGACAAACGCATCGGCGAAGCCGCCAAGGCTCACAAAAACCTAGTTGAGTTCATCCAGAAGGAGCTCGACGCCTCCGTCAAGGAAGTGCGTTTCTCCACCCGCCTGACCGAAAGCGCCTGTTGCCTCGTCAGCGACCCGAACGCCATGAGCGCCCACATGGAGCGTCTCTACCGCGCCATGAATCAGGACATCCCGTCCGCCAAACGGATCCTCGAGCTGAACCCCGACCATCCGCTGGTGGCCGGCATGCAGAAGCTGTACGACAAGGACGCCGCCGATCCGAAGCTGAAAGGCTACGCGCAGCTGCTCCTCGACCAGTCGCTGCTGGCCGAAGGCAGCCCGATCAACGATCCGCTGACCTTCACCAAGCGCATCGCCGAGCTGATGACCGAAGCCCTGAAATAAGGCAACCCACATCCCGAGCCCGCCCGTCAAACGGCGGGCTTTTTTTCTGCTTTTTTACGAAAAAAATAGCAACGGGTATTGACAAACTAAACTAGTCCAATTATAATATAAGAAAAGAAAACTAGACTGGAGTTGAATATCCGTATGCATAACCGCCAATATCTGCAGATTGCCCAGGAGATCGAACGCCGGATCCGCAGCGGCGTTTATCAGGTGGATACCCAGTTGCCGCCGCGGACGAGGCTGGTCGAGGAATTCGGCGTGGCGCGGGCCACCATCGAGCGCACGATGAATCACCTGATCGGCAATGGCGTGCTGCGGGCGCGCCACGGCTCGGGCACCTTCATCAACGATCCAGTCATGTTCAAGCGCAACATCGCCGTCATTGACTGGGGCAACTCCGTGGTCCGCAATTCCGACTTTAAATGCGGTTTCTTCACCTATGTGGAGCTGCAGCAGAAATCCTGCCAGAAAGAACTGATGAAATTCAATGGCCTGATCTGGATGAGCCCGGAGCAGGACGTCATGGAGCAGATCATCGTGCCGCTGATCGGCAAAATCCCGCAAGTACTGGTCAACCGCACGCTGGAACGGGTCAGTTGCGTGTCGACCGATCACTTCGGCGCTTACCGGGAAATCACCCGCGAGCGGCTGCTGCAATACCCCGAGGCACAGCCGTATTTCGTCAAAACCAATACCACCGTGACTTATTACCGGGAAAACGGCTTTGTGGATGCCTGCCGTGAGCTTGAACGCTTTTACGACATGCTTTACCTGCCGGATGATTTCGACGCCAAGCTGAAAGCGCTGGAAAAACATTGCTGGAGCGGGCGCCGCCCTCTGCTGCTGGTTTCGGACTCCGTGAACCACACCGGCGCGGTCGTCTGGTGGGTGCGGCAGAACAATATGAAGTGGAAACAGGACATCCTGTACAGTGATTTCGACGATGATTACCGGGCCGATATCTGGGGGGTGGAGGTCACCAGTTACCTGCAGAACGTCTGGCAGCTCTTCGAGGCCGGAGTTCACAGACTCGACCATATCATCGCCGCAGGAGAGGATGACGCGGAACATGTCCTGGTATTTCCCCAGCGCAGAATTGGAACAACCTAACAAGAGGATAAAATAATGAAAACAGGAAAATCTTTTACACTCATTGAGCTTCTGGTAGTGATTGCAATTATAGCGATTCTGGCGGCGATGCTGTTGCCGGCCCTGAACAAAGCCCGGACCATGGCAAAAAAGGCGGCATGCTCCAATAATATGAAACAAATCGGCCTTTCCTTCCACCAGTACGCCAACGATTTCGACCAGACCATGCCGCCGTGTTTCGCTTATACCATAGCCCCTACCTCCGGCGCACGCTCCTGGGCGCAGATCCTGTTTTGGGCAGGGTATCTGCAGATGCCGGCCGGCTCTATGCCCGGCAGTATGTACAACGATACTTCGGGCGGCAATGAAAAAGCCCAGCGCCTCGCCAATGTCGTCACCAAATGCCCCGACCGGCCGCTCTATGCCGCTCAAAATGTTCCCCAAAATTATACAAACTGGACCGAAGTGGGCGCTTATTACAATGTCAATTCCGTCAACGGCAGTTTCAACAACTGGCCCACCCTGAAAAAGATGAAATATCCGACTCTGACCTCTGCATTACTCGACGATCCCCGTGTCAAAGCCACCGTCACCTGGCTCAATTACCTAACCACGACCGTCGATAACGGCGATAATATCCTCGATGAACGCGACATCCCACTCGGGTATTACGGAGACATCCGCCACAGCCAGAGTAATATCCTTTTTTACGACGGCCATGTTGAAGCTCATCGAGGCATCTATCAGGGGTGGTGTTCTCCCGAAGAAAACGTGCTGAAAAATAAGAAAAGCGAATTTCCGCTGCCCAATTAAGGACTGAAAATGAAAAAACTCATCATCGCCGCCCTGGCCGTGCTGTCGCTGGCCGCCTCTGCCGAACCGCTGTACAGCAGCACCACCGTCTCCTGGACGCCGTACGGCAAGGGCGAAGTACAGATCGCCAAAACCGCCGAAAACACGCTCAAATTCACCTGTCCCGCCAAAGCCACCGGTGTTCAGGCCAAAATCACGGTACCCGACAACCGCCGCTACAAAATCACCATCGACCTCCGCGGTACCGGCCCCCTCGCGCTGGCGATTTCCAACGACAACCGGACCGGCTATTATTATTCGTCATTCAAGCTCGATCCGCAGGAGTGGCGGCAGATGACGGCGTCCGTGTACGCGCATCCGAAATGGAAACAGCTGGTGATTTATCTTTACTCCGCCAGCCAATCGCCCGTCGAGGCAGAAATCCGCGAAATCAAGATCGAGGAACTTCCCGCGCCGGAACTGCTTCCCGGCCCCATCGAAGCCACCGAACTCGCTGCCGCGGACTTCGCTAACACCGGCAACGGCCAGCGGGTCAATCTCGACGGCACCACCGCCATTTCCGGCGGCAACTGGTATCTGCTTCTGCGGGCGCCCGCCCCGCAAATCGACATGCCGTATTATGTGTACGCACGCTGCAAACTTCAGGGAGAATCCGGCAAACTCGATCTTTTCGGTGGTTTCCAGCCGCTGGCAAAATTACCGCTGAGCCCCTCCGCTGAATGGCAATGGATCAAGTTCGGGCCATTCACCGCTCTTGAAACCGGCGAGGAGATCACTCTGCGTCCGGAATGCAGCGGCAACACCCGGATTCTGCTCGAAAAACTGGTATTCAGCACCAGCGACAACCTGAAATTGTAAAGGACGGCCCCCCATGAAAATTCTGTTATTTATTGCCTGCATCTTTTTCTCTGTCATGCATGTAGCCGCCAATCCCGGGCTGGTGACCGTCGGCCGCGTCGAACAGCCCCCGGTTCTCGACGGCAATCTCGACGACCCGGCGTGGAAATCGGCGATTCAGATTTATCCGTTCATGTTGGTCAATACCAATGGGGCTCCGGCGAATGATCAGACCCGGGTTTTCATGTGCCACGACGGCGAGAAACTCTATATCGCCTTTAAGTGCGAGACCCGGATTTTGCAGACACTCCTGAACCGCGTCCACGAATTCGAAGCGCCCGGACGCAAGCTTGACGCCGAGGAATTGTTTTCGGACGATCTGGCAGGCTTCCTGATCCAGCCGGGCACGGAACGGAAAGTATACGATATTTTCGTCAACGCGGCAGGAAGCGTCAACGACGCCGAATGCAGCGGTAACGATCTGTGGGGATCGCGCAACACCAAATGGAACTCCGGCGCGGTGGTGAAAACCGGGCAGCACGAGGGCTACTGGTGCGCGGAAATCGCCATCGAACTGAAGCAACTCGGCCTGACCGTCGACTCCGCCCGCAAGTACCGCATTCAGTTTGTCCGGGTCGGCAAATCAGCCAAAGAAAAAAGTTGCTGGCAGCCCTGCCGCGTCGGCTTCCACAATCTCGATGATTTCGCAGAAATGATCTTGAGCTCCGCTCCTCAAGCCGGAATCATGCTCGAAAATCTCCCCCCGTTCCAGTCCGGCTCAAATATGTTCAAGATGAATTTCGACAGCCCCCGCGCGCTTCTCGCCGCCGAAATCGAACTGATTTCCACCGGACAAAAACCCAAAAAATTCAACAGCAAAACATCGGTCAAGGGCGCAACCCCAACCAACCTCGATTTCACAATTGAACATCCCGGCAGCTTCGACTTCCGGTGGAGCTTTCGCAACCTCGCCTCGCTACAAGTTCTGTTCCGGTCGCCGCTGTACAAATTCCAGGTGCAGGGCCTGCCGCTTGAAAATCACCTGACCGGCAACAACCTCCAACTCACCCTTAACGGCAACCCGGTCACCGGAAGCTCAATCGTAGCTACCGGCAAAAACACCTTGGAGCTCAAAACCGACGGTACCGTGGACGGTTTTCTGAAGATCGGCGACTTCACCTTCCCGATGCAGCCGGGTAAGAAAAACCTGTTATGGAATGACTCAGTCACCTGGCCGAATCGTCCCGGTAAGGGAGTTTATATCATGGCCGGTGATCACCAGCAACTGCTGATGCTACCGAAGGGCGTGGAAGGCATGACCCTGACGGACTACACGCTGAATATCGAGGTTCCGGCGGACTTCGCCGTGGCCGGGGCATCCAGCCATTATAAGATTTATCAGCTTGAGTTCAGCGGCCCGCAGAAGGTGCAACGCGCCGGCAAAAGCTATCGCCGCTATCAGGTCAAGGTAAATCAGCCCCTCCCATACGATCCGAACCTGAAGCTGCATCAGTACATTTCGGTCGTCGTCAAGGCCCCGCCAGAAACAGCCACCACGCAGGGAAAATTTTATTACTACGCGACTTCCGAGCACGCCAATATGCTGGAAGTGCCGCAGGCACTCGACTATCATATTATTCCGTACACCAAAGGCAAACAGCCGCAACAGCTGATCGTCCAGATGTGGCCGGGCTGGCTGAAAAACATGGATGATAAAAACCTGCAGGCCCTGCTGGCACAGCAGCTGGTCAATATCGGGGTCACGGAGAGTTGGAATGTCCCGCATTCTTCGCTGAAAAGCATGATGCTGGTATACCTCAGCACTTACGGATTCGACGAGTTTGTCCAAAACCACCCCGAATCCGCCTCCGTGCAGTGCGAACTTCCAGTGTGCTCAACGGTCCTGCGCGATGACGCCGACGCGCGCAAGCAACTGACGACCGGGCTGCTTACCATCTATGACCGCCCGGTCAAGCCCTGGTACATCTGCTGGGACTTCGAAGGCAACGTGTTGACCAACGAACTGGCTTGTTATTGCCCGCGTTGTCTGGACGATTTCCGGCAGCAGGAATCCATTTCGGAAGCCGTGACCAAAGAGCAGATTGCCGGCAAATACCTACCGCAATGGACCCGTTACATGAACGGTAAACAAGCTGCGATTGCCGGGGTGATGCGGGACGGTATTCACCGGTTCAGCAATGGGCAATGCCGGTTATCGGTTTACACCGGCTATCAATCCGATTATACGAACCGTTTTTACGGTGTAAACTGGGCATTGCTGAAAGGAAAAATCGACCTTGCCGCCTGCGGCTACGGTCGCCCAGTGAAGGATCTGGAAGCCACCCTGAAAGCCATCGGTGACACTCCTCTGCTGCTGGGCGAACTGGTAGAACCATGTCTGGCCCATGAGCGCGTTGAGCCGCCGGCTATGAAGCGCGCCACGCTAATGCGGCGTTTGGCCGACAGCCGCGGCGGAATCCTCCTTTTCGAGTATGACAATCTTGATGGCCGTAGCTTTGACGCCATTGCCGCAACCACCGCTTTTGCCGCGGAGCACGAGGAGTTTTTCGTCCACCGTCAGGACGTATCATCCACGATCAAAGTCGCTGGCAGCAGCAACTGGATTCTCCTGCGGAACCCCGCCGGCAAGCGGCTGCTGATCGTCATGAACGAGAGTGAGCGGCCGGTCACGGTGACCGCTCCGGTTCAGGGAACCGTGGCCCCGAACGATTTCCGGGGCTGGCTCCTGGACTAAGCATCAATAAACCAGATTGATCAACGGCAGCCAGATCCTGCCGTTGTAATTCAACAACCCGATCTGTATCCCGAAAAAACAGAGTTTGTTTTTCTATTTTTCGACTTCTTAATCTTATATTAGATAAAAATATATCAATATTTTTCTATTTAATGCTTGCATTCACCTTTTCCCGGTATTAAGTTAAACTTGCAGACAGGAAAAATTGACAGGAGGTGTAATTATGAATATTCTCGGAACTTATTACAGACTCATGACCATCATGACCTTTTCCATCCTTCCAGCCTGATACCTGAGCCCATCAGGCTTCCCCCCGCGGGAACGGCCCCCATCCAACTTCAGCCGTTCCCGCTCTTTTTTTATAATCTTGTTATTTCAAGGTGAATTTGTAGGTTTTCTGCTGACCGGAGGCCAGCTCGCGGGCTTGCAGCGTCCAGGTACCGGCCGGGGCATTCCCGGCGACCGGCACGGACCAGGTCAAAACGCCGTTGGTCAATACATCGTAATGCGAGGTCGAATCTTTGCTGCCGTCCGGCTTCAGAACGGTCAGCTCGATCGGAATCAGACCGTCCGATTTCATCCGGACATCGACCGGGAAATCCTGTCCCTTCGCCGGAGTTGACGCTGCTGCAATTTCCAGTTTGCCGAGCGGTTTGCGGCCAAGCATGATGATGCGTCCGCCGCCTGGCGGCAGGTCAATCTTGATCCGTTTGCCCATTTTCAGGGGTTTCTGAGCGGTCAGATCCCATGCCTGGGTCCAATTGCCTTTCAGCTCGAATTCGGCCTGCTGGGCAACGCCTTTTTCGCGAACCTTGCCGAAGCGGCCGTAGAGTTCGCCCGGTATCCGGCGGTCGTTCACTGCCACCAGATAACTGACGCCGTCGGCTTCCAGCAAGTTCCAGTACACCTGTTCCGTGCGGCAAACCACCGTGCTGCGCGAGGTGCCGCGCACCAGCGCATTCAGCTCGGCCGAACCACTGCCATGCTGTTCGCGCGCCAGCTGTTCCATAGCCTCCACGTAAGCCGGCGAATCGGTCTTGCCGCCGTACTGCTTCAGGAGCTCCATTTCGTTGACGCTGACCTGCGGTTTGGATTCAGGCTTTTTCAGCGTTATAATGCCGTCGATTTTGAGTTTGCAGTGCTCGTCGGCGACTAGTTTGCAGCCGGCGGCCTGCGCTTTTTTCAGGTTGGCCGCCATGGATTCGGTAAGGGCGAAAATTTCCGGCAGCACGATCACGTCGTACTGCATCGGGAAATCCTTCATTTCGAGATCGTTGTCAAACAGGATATCGTAGGGCACGCCGGACACAGTGAGCGCATTCATCAGCCAGCCGCCATTGGGCCAGCGCTGATTGCCGTAAATGTGTGAGGCGAAGCTATAGGCCACCGCCACCCGCCGCGGGGTATCGCGCCACCTGGGCAGCAGCGCACCGTAGGGCTGCCAGAGGGTTTCGGAGAGCGATTTGAATTCATCGCGGAGGCCGGGGTCCCAGGCTTTGATGCCGAGCTTCTTGTCCTGAATCGTCTTCGCATCGGTTTCGTCGCCGATCAAGGCGCGGATTTCGGCATCGGTCTGCTGAGTGCCTTTCTTAAACGCATTGCCGACGTTCCAGAAGGTGATCAACCGGGCGGGGCGCGAACAGACCAGCCACACCGCCTCGCGGAACATGTCCACGGTCGGCATGCCGTCGAACGGCGCCGCCATCCCGGCTTTGAAGAGAAACTGCGGCATGGTGGAACCGGACATGTGGTCCTGGTAGCGCGACAGCGCACTATCTGTTTCCGCGCAATACACGATAGCGGAGAGGTCCGGGTAATACGTCCAATCCTGCGCCGTATTGATCTTCGAATGCGTCCGCAATGCCGGACGGCGGGCGATCGGTTCCTTGGCGGTGATGACCTCGGGATGAAGCCGGTTGACCCCTTCGGCCATCAGGTCGTTGACGATGACGTCGGAGCCGCCCTCCGGGCCGTGCCACCAGCGGTGCAACGCATAAAGCGGATCGTCGTCCGGAATGATCCCGTCCTTTGCCGCCGCGCCGGGCAGCACCTGCGTCCCGAGCCAGCCGAGCGGCCGGAAACGAGCCCATTCGTGAAGATCGGAATTCACCCACAACATCAGGTCAATGCCGTATTTGTCCTTGACCAGCGCCACCACTTCCGGCGAATAATCGAACGCCGTCGAACCGGCGTGGCGCTCGGTATTGATGATCAGCTTTCTCAACGACGGAATATAGGTCAGGCGCTTCGCCATGGCGTCGGCTTCGTTGATGACCGTCTGCCGGACGTGAGGTGATAAAATCGAGGGGTGGGCGCGCTTGCCTTTGGGGTCCGTGGCCCAGTCGGAGGGCACTTCGCTGCGCCCTTCGCCCAGAAATACCCAGTTGAATTCGGAGTAAAGACCGTTGCGGGTGTTGGTATCGATCCCAGCCATGTTGAACTCCATGGAGCCGCCGATGGTGATTCCGGCGTCAGCGAATTCCGGGCTGGTTTCGTTCCAGGCGGCGATCTGGAGGTTCCGCCACGGGCGGCGGGCCGGGGTGATGCTGAGCTTGCGGGTGACGTTCTCGCCGGAGCCGTCGTCGAACTTGCACTGGAGAGTTAAATCATAATCTCCGGGCATCAACAGCGACGGCTTGAAGTTCCAGGTGATGGAGCCCTCGCTGAGTTGCGCCGGAGATTCGGGCATGGGACCGAGTTTAACGGTCGCCGAAACTACTTTTTTTTTACGTTCCAGGCCAGCGTGACCGCGCCGTCCTCACGGCCGAAAGCGTTCACCGGGACGAGGTTCAAAACCTGCGAGGCCGGCAGCAGTTCCTTCAGTGCCGGTGCGGCAGTAATGGCGGCAACATCGGCCGGGGTCAAATACTGGTTCCACAACGCATAATCACGGATAATCCCTTCTGCCCGGACGTTCGGCGAGGCCTGATCCGGGGTGCCGCCCACGCAAATCGTCTGCGGCAAGGTACGCTCGGCCACCGACGGCAGGGCCATTTCGCCCATCTTCACGCCATTCAGATAATATTCGCCTTTTTCATCGTTCCAGGTCAGGAGCAGCGTATATTCCTTGCCGAGCTCAAGCCTGTGATTACGGCCGAGAATCCGCTTGCCCCACAGGTCGGCGTCAATCTGGGTTCCGCCGCCACGGATATCCATGCTCAGTTCCGCTTTCCAGCCTTTGGTACTGGTCAGGCAGTTCCAGCCACCCAGGCTGGTGGCCCTGAACTTCATGGAAATCGCGCCTGCTTTGGCGAAATTTTCCGGCAGCGCCACCATCAGCAGCTCCGAAGCCCTCGGCGTATCGCCGGGCAGCCAGGTGGAGGGGGTCTGGCGGTTGTGGTAATAGTTCTGAACGCCTTCCAGCATCATAGCATCCAGCTCCGCCGTGCCGGCGGTCAATTTGAGCACCGTCTGACCGGGCTCCTTGCCCGCGTCCAGCATCACATGGCAGCGCTTCCATTCGCCGTCCGCCTTAAAACTCGACAGCGCTTTTTCACCGTCAAAAACCTTGACTTCGCCGTTTTTCAGGTAAAACGAGAAGATGAATTTGCCGCCGAACGGATACTTGACATCGATCTTCAGCGTGCCGTCCAGCTTCAATGCCCCCTTCCCTTCGAGGCCGGGCACGGTTTCGGCTTTGCCTTCCACCGGCAGCCCTTCGGCGCTGTCCAGCGAGGCCAGCTGTGGCGGCAGATAATTCTTCGTGCCGCGGTCATGCCCGGCAGGATGGCCGTAACCATTTTCGATCAGCAAACCATTGCCGACAAAGCGGGGTGTATCCGACTCGACTTTCCGGAAATCCGGCGTCACGGCGACCGAGGCGCGCTTGAACACAGCGCCGGACCCGGCGGAGCCGTCGCCCTTCAATACAACCAGCGACTGATCCAGCGGCATCAGCACCGAGATTTTGCCTTTCAAATCCTCCGCCGCCGTCAACAATAACGGCAACAGCAAACTTAAGCCCATCCACTTCTTCATAACTTGATAACCTCCAATTTCTGTTCGGTTTTGATTCCATTGACTTCGACCGTCTTGCCGGTACGGTTGACGATCACCAGATACATGCCACTGTCGGCAGTAATTTTCCATGCTCCGCTGACGCCGTCGCGCCAGACCGTTTCGACCATCTTCACCCGCCCCGGCGCGTCGGCCTGCGGCACCACCTCGAAAGCCGCGGCGAATACCGCCTCTTTGCCCTGCTGGCGCAGCATCAGCAGCGGCCCGGGCTCGGGCATGTGCCCGCGCGGCGTGTTGGCACTGAACACTTCCTGAGCGGGCGCTCCGGCAAAGGTGGCGCGCAGCCAGCGGTCAGGCGCCGTCCTGCCGATGCGCTGGCCGCCCTTGTCAAAAGCAGTCGCACCGCATACCGCACTGAACCCTTGCTCGGCGTCCGCCGACCTGGCGTCGCTCATGAATTTATACCCGGTATCCGCCGTTTTCAACTCAAAAGGCAAGCGGAAACGCCCCACTTCCTGATGCGCCCACGGCTCCCACAGCCCGTACAGCGGCCAGTCGTAAACGTGGGTTGCGCTCCCCTGCTGCAGGTCGCCGATGAACATGATACCGTCGAAAATCGCCGCCGCCCGCGAGAACCGCACGCCCTCGTACAACGGCGCCTCGGCCACTTCGGTAAACAGCGCCCCCGGCATATGTGGACGCTTCAGAAACGCGATCATCTGCGCCGCCACATCCGCCTGGTCCCCGCGGTCCACCGTCACGGTATTGTGCGAAACCGTTTTATACATGACGTCGCCGTTTTTCGCGCCGTAATTGAGCCGCCAGACCTCCGTGCACAACTGCCCCGGATCGTACAGATTGAAATGCAGCCGGTCATATTCCATGCGGTCCAGCGCCATGATATAATTCAAACTGACGGCCCGGAATCCATAGCCGGATTTCTCCCGCAGCCACAGGAAACCGTTATTCGGCTGAACACTGGATTCGGTCAGCAGCCCACCGCCGGGCTCATCCACCAGCTTATGGTAACGCAACGTCGGCAGATAACGGACATCTCGGTAAACCTGCCATGCTTCAAGCAGGCATCCGGCCATGCCCTGACTGCGGACGATGCCGTCCGGCGAATTCTCCACCGCGCCGTCGAAAACCCGTTTGAACCGCTGATTCATCACCTCAATTCCCAGCGCCCGCATTTCTTTGGCGAAATCCAGCAGCGGCCGCAACGCGAAAATGTGGTACACGTTCCCTTCCTGGCTCATGCCGTCCTCGGAAAAACTGTGCTCGACCATGGCATAAAATCCGTGATCGCCATACAGCGCCTCGCCCAGCAAATTCCAGTGCCGCCGCAACACCGCCGCACCGTATGCATACACCTGATAATGATGCACCTGCATATTGGTAAACTCGATATTGTGCCCGTAAAGCGCAGCCAGCTCCGGCGCGAGGAAACGGTCCTCGATCTCCTGCCGGTCGGCGTCGTTCAGCGCCGCACTGGTGCGAATGGCATCGTAAGCCTCCAGCGCAGTGTGAAACCAAAACGCCGTCATCAAGGTATTCAGCCCCAACCGGCTGCGGTATCCCGTGGCGGAAATGCTGGTCACCGCCAGGCTCGGGTACACGCGGACATATTCCAGGAATACATCGCGCGCCGCCTCGGCATACGCCACGTCGCCAGTCAAGCGCCAGGCTTGCCCCAGCAGTAGAGCGCGTTTGAAATTACCGCCGTGAATATTGGTAATGTTGCCGCGGTTGATCTCCATGTCGTTTTCGATCAGCCGCCCGGTCTTGATCGAACGGTGGCGGTACCAGGAAAGCGTCTCCAACTTGGAACTTCCTTCCTTGTCCAGATAAGCGGACGGATGCCTGGCCGGACCGAATTCCGGTACGCCCCACGACTGACCCAGCGCCTTGTCGGCGCCGGCAATCACTTTCGCCTGCCGGTCCTTTGGCGGGGCGCTGAAAAAATCCTTCACTTCCGCCGGCGGCACTACCGCCCAGATCAGGCGCGGCCGGTAACCCATGACCGGATAAAACTCCGGCAATTCTTTGAGCTCCGGGCAAGCCATCCGCACCAGCACGCTCTCGCTGTAAAGCACCGGCTGTTTCGCCGCTGCGGACTCGGCAATGGCCAGGCTCAAGGGCACCGTCCGCCGTTCGCGCGGCTGCAATACAATCTTATTTTCCTGCCACGACGGTTTGAAATGCTTCAATTTCGTCGAATCCAGTTTCAGCTCCACCGTGCGCGGGGTCAGTTCCTTATTGAACAGTTCCAATTCGTAGGTCCAGCGGATTTCGCTCTTTTCGCGGGTCATTTTCGCCTGCAATTCATCGAAATTCAGCTCGACCGGACGCCGCAGGAAACGCACCTCGGCGATCTCCACTTCGCGCTCCGGCGGTTCGCCCGGTATACGCAAATAACGTTTCTGAACGGATATATTCAGCTTGCGCCCGCTGCTTTTGATCGGGTACTCCTGCATACTGTCGTCATCAAGCTTCATATCGAGCCGCCAATCGTTCCATGCTTCCGGCTGTATCGCAATCTTGCTGTACCAGCTGCGGCGCAGGTCGGTCACCGGATAATCCTGCACCTCGGCCAGCATCATGACCAGGCTTTTCATGGAACGGAACCGAATCTGTATTTCGTCGTAAAATTCCGGGTTGATACCGGCCTTGTCGAGGTCGAAAGAAAGCGTCGCCAGATTCTGGTCCGCCGACAATGTCCACTGCCAGATATTGCCCTGCTGCTTGACCTGTGCGCCGCCCTTGCCCGCCGCGCCCTGATCAAGCCGGAGCACTGCGCTCCGCGGCGCCTGATACCGCCCGGCCGGCTCCGCCTGAACACTCAGCGCCAACATGATGGTGCAAATTACCAGTAAATATTTCATTGGTGGATATTCCCCCACGGCGGCAACTTCCAGTTGGTCTGGAAAAAGTAGCTGCCGAGCGCTGAACTGCCGATCGTGGTCGCATCCGCCGAAAAATTGGTCCGGATAAACTCAACATGCCCATCCATCCACATGCTGTTGAACCCGCCGCCGTGCCGCGGATAAATACTCTGGCTGTATTCATTGAAAAAAGGCTGGCCCGAATCAGCAAAACCGATCGTCTGCGACGGCATCTTCAGCGAAGAGATTTTCAAAAAAGCAGGTGCATTGGCATCCCCGACCATGACGAACGGAAAATCGCTCGCCGCGTAACTGTATTCAAATTTATTCCCCCACGATCCATCGATCCAGGCATACTTATACTCCGGTTTGTCCGAAGGGCAGATCATCGGACTTTTGCGAATATCACGGGGAGGCATTATTTCCAGGAGCCGGACCTGCGCCATGCAAGTCGGCTTGCCGGAAGTATCTTCCTCGCGCCCCCTCGGCAGAAAGTCGTCATAAGTACTGGTATACAGGGCCATCGCCTGCCCGAATTGCTTCAAATTGGAGGAACAGTTGGCTGCTTTGGCCTTCTCCCGCGCCTGGTTCAGCGCCGGCAGCAGCATCGCCGCCAATATTGCGATGATCGCAATCACGACCAACAATTCAATAAGCGTGAATTTATCTCTTTTCATGTCGTCTGTCCTCTCTGTTATTATATGGTTTGCGGAGCCGGGGCAATTGTCGCCCGCTCGATCAAATCGGCTTTGATCAGCGATAATCCCTGCTCCACTTGCTTTTGACGAAATAATTCCGCAATCCGCGCGGCGATTTCCTTGTCCCGGGTTCTGAACGTCGCCATGTTGTAATGTGTGCTCCACGGCGTATTGTAAAATCCGATCACGCTCAAATCATCGGGAATCCGCACCCCCATTTCACGCGCCACGTCGATGACGAGGGCTCCGCGCGAATCCGTCATGCAGAGCATCGCCGTGGGATGCCCCGGATGTGCCAGCAGGTCCTGAATCGCCTTGCGCAGTTCATCCTGATCGGTTTTCGCCACAATGGTGATATGTTCGGTCAACCCCGCTTCCATCATCGCCTCGGTATAGAGCGCAATGAATTTGCGGTTTGCCTTGTGGAAAAGATAATCAGTGTCACACAGGCCCCCGATATAGGCGATTTTCCGGTGCCCCAATGCAGACAACCGGGCGATCGCGGTCCGGTATGCATCCACGAAATCGATGGTCACCTGGTGCCCCAGGAGCGGCATATCGCAGCACTGGTTGCCCAGCAGCCGGATCACCCGGCGGTAATTCGACGCATGCAAGTTGAAATAATCGCACAGCCGAGCCGTCTTTTCGATTTCCGTCTGGCTGACAAGCACCGAATCGGCTTCAATGGAAAACAGCCGCACCAGATCCTCCATGATCTCGTCTTCTTCCATCCGGCTGCCCACCGAAACCCCCATGAAATTCTCCGCCCGCAGCGCCAGCAATATCTCATTGTGCAGGCCGCTGAAAAAGTGTTCGTCGGTACGGAACATGATCCCGACCGGCTCCATTTTGCCGCTGCCGGAAACCCGGGTGTTCTTCAAAATCCTGCCGGTGAAAAAGGTCCCGCTGCCGGAAACCCGCTCGACAATCCCCTGATCGGCCAGCTCCGCCAGCGCGGCGCGCACGGTCAGATGATTTACTTTCAGCATTTCGCCGAGCTTTTTCTCCGAAAGCAACCGGTCACCGGCCTTCATCGCCGACGAGCTGATCATCTTCAGAATTTCATCTTTCACCGTATCCCGGCGCAATGGTGCTGCTTTGACTATCATTTTCAAATTCCTTAAACCGCTATACAATCAGTATACAGGAAGGAATGAAAATGTCAATACCCGGTATGTGATTTTTTTTGAAATTATTTACCACTACTATACCGGACGCATATCTCCGAGCTCGAATTGCAGGTTCACGCACTTGATCCGGTAACGGTCCCCGTCGCAATACCAGAAACTCAACAGATGCTCTCCATTGCCGAGCAACTGCAGGGCGGGCTGGCCGAATTTCAGGTTCCGGAACTGCTGCTCGATATGGCCGGCGCAATTGGCCTTGCCGCTGCCGTCCCAGAGTTGAACCGATTCGCCGACATGAAGTTTGGCCCCTTCAAAAACCGCGCTGCTCAGATAAATCCCCGGCGCCTCCCCTTCCCGCCGCGCCTGCAGGATGCCGAAAGCGCCATCGAACTCTATCAGATTCGAGGCCTGCCCCCGCAGCCCGGTATCGACCGGTTCGCTCCAGGTGGCCCCATTGTCATCAGAATAAACCAGGTGGTTGTTCAGATGCCGCTCCCCGGCAAAATCGAATGCCCAGAAAATCACCGCCAGCCGCCCCGAAGCCAACCGCATGGCGCGGCTTTCCCATGGCGCCACAGTGCCCGCCGGAAGGAAAGTCGAAAGCTCATACCAGGAAACGCCGCCGTCGTCGCTGGCGAAACATAAACCGCTCTGGTCCATGCCCGAAAGAGTAAAAGGCGGCCCGAAACAGAGCAGCCGTCCATTGTTCGCCGCCAGCGCCGGCCCCGACCATTCGATCCCCGCATAGGGGTGGTCGATCCATTGCGGCGTGCTCCAGCTGCGGCCGCCGTCCTCGCTGTGCCACACGGCATTGCGGCAACGGGGGAAGTGCCCGTACTTCGCGGCATAACCGGATAACTCAAGCGCCGGTTCATCCCGTTCGAAACCGTAACCGGCGGCAATCATACGGCCGCCGCCGAGCGCGGTCGGCTTGCAGCAGTCCGAAAAAATGGAGCCCTTCCAGAATCCGTCATAATCATAAAGCGGCCCCTGTTCCTGCCAACTCCGCCCGTAATCCTGACTGCGCAGCACCACGACACGCTGATCGGCGGATTCAAACGAACTGCCCGAAACAACTGTCATGACCAGTTCGCCGTTTCCACATTCGGCCACACCGGGAAAAACCGCCATCGGCTCCGCGCCGGGAATCCAACGCGGAACCGGCGCCACTTCGTTTTCGGATAATATTTTATAGGAAATCATTTTCCCGCCTGTTCGGTTATTTCGGCGATTTCAAGTTCGGTAAAGAGTTCATCGCGATCGTTGCCGCAATTATTGCCGTAATAATCGCAATCGCTGACCAAGGCGCACTCATCCGAGAGCACTGCGACATGAAAGTTTCCCAGCCGGTTTTCGACGCCGTTTTTGCAACGCTGAGGAAATACAATCCGTTCAGTATCCCGGAGCAGCGCGCCGCGCGCCGGATCGAACTCGGCCATAAACAGGGGCGCGCGATAACGCATGATGTTGGCATTTTCCGGAGTCTTCCGCGTATAAACCAGATAAAGCTTGCCGCCCAGCGGCAGCCAATGCTGTTGAGTGCTTGACATCACCAGTTCCTCGCCATCCTCCCAGCACCAGGGGACCGGCGCGCCCCATTCGAGCCCATCATTTGAACGGCACCGGTAGCCGTGTTCATCCTCGGCCCGCAACGTCAGGAAAAAGGATCCGCCATGCTTAACGACCGATGGCTCAACAAAGCCGCGCCCGGCCGGATTTTCAAGAATATTCCCTCTTTCCATGACCACAAGCTCATCTCCGGTATACGCTGCCCTGACCGTACACACCGCAAAATGGCCGGTACCGAAGTAAACCGGAATCAGCAACGTATCGCCCGGCAGCAAAACAAGTTGCGCACAGGCCACCCGCCATGACTGATTTTCGAAACACGCGGCCTTAAGAATATGTCGCTCGCTCCACGTGCCATCGCGGAAAAACGCATAAACCGGGTACTCCGGCGGATACTCGATTTTTTCGTCCGCATTCCAGCAGAGATTGCCTTTTGGTGTATAAAACGCGTTGCAGCCGATGGCCAGGATCGTTCCGTCAGACAGCGCAAAAAGCCGGATATCGGCGAAACCTTCCTCCAGCTTTTCCGTCAAGCTGCACGTCGCGAAAGGCGGAGCGGGAATGACTTCGGACCAGCTCTGCCCCCGGTCGCCGCTGATGGTGTATTCCAGCGAACCGAAAAAGTCGCTGCCCATGATCGACTGCAGTGTCATCAGCCAGCGGCCATCCGGCAGCGGCGCAATCGAAGGATGAAAATAATTCGGGGTGTTTCGTCCCTGCCACGCGAGCGGAAAAAGTTTGATTGTCGGCATAAGATCTCTCCTTGAATTTTATGGTATATAAAGGCGACAGGTGTCCGCCTCCGGATCGAAAATCCCCAACTGCCGGAACAGCTCCGCCGCCAGCGCGCAATGCCCCTCGCGATTCGGATGGATATGGTCAGAGAGCCAGTAAGCAAGGCGCTTCTGACCTGACCAGAAAGCATAATGATCGACCAGTATTTCGTTTCGTTCGGCGGCAAGCGCCCGCATCCCGTCGAGCAGCGCGGGCATCCGTTCACCGTAAACCGTGCCGTTCGGGCATGGCGGCGTCTGCCAGATGATCCGGCAGCCGACAGGGTCCAGCAAACCGCAGGTTTTCTCCAGGTTGTGTTGAAAATCCGCCGTAGTTACTCCCCTGCCCGCATCATTCGTACCGATCATGATAAACACGATATCGGGCCGGTAATTCTGCAAAATAAACGGCAGTTCCGCGACCAGATCGCCGCTCGTAAAACCGGACATTCCCATATTGAGAACCATGTCCTTGCGACGGTTCAGCTCCCAACGGACGCGCTCCTTGAAAAGCTCGGTATAATCGCGTCCGCCAAGCGTATGAAACGCCCCATGCGTGATACTGTCCCCCAGAAAAAGCCAGCGAACCGGAGCCGCCGGCTCCTCCCTGGTCCCCAGATTAATTTTCATGTCTTGTGCGCACAGCATAATTCTTCATCCTCAAATGAATATGATTGACACCTTCATTTATACCGATTTGCATTCTAAGGATTAGTAATCACCGATGGAATTGCGGAGCGCAAATTTGGTATAATGAGCTGACGCTAATAGATTAGCGGCTGCGAATCAGACCGGATTTGAGACCGCAAGATCAAGGCGATTACAAGCCTTATGATTGCAATTCGGTATTAGTATAGCATGAAGCCGTGAAAACGCTCTGCGATTATATATAATTTTCGAAACTGATTTGAACAAAAAATGAAGATATCCCCGTCCATGAGGTCCATCATCGACGGGGTATTCTGTTATTGAAGCTCGGCGTTGAAGTTGAATTCGGAACTTTCGTCGTTGTGCCAGCTGGCGTGGGTCAGGTCGTAGAAATCGACCATGCCGGGAACGCGGGGGACCGACACCACCTTTTTTGGGAAGATCCGGGTCATGCCGTCGCGCCGCTCGTATTCGGCGATGAATTCGTTGCCGCGGCTGTCCTTGAACTCGCCCTTGACCGGAATATTGGCGCGGGTAATCAGCAGCACCGGGCGGCCGAGGCGGTACAGCTCCACCGGCAGCGGCGAATGCGCCGCCAGTGCTTTCAGTGCCGTCGCTTCGAGCTCGATGTGGCCCAATACTTTGGTCACGCCGAATTTCTGCAGTTCCAGCACCGTCATCGAATTGCTGACCGGTAAATTGCCCCCGGCAGTGATTTTCAACCCGGTATATTGCTGCAGCAGTTCCAGTCCGTACAAGGCGGGAACCCGGAAACTGCGGATGCCGCGTTCGTAAGCCAGTCCAATCGCCTTTGACAGCGACGCCAGGCGGTTTTCCGGGCAGAACTCCGGCAGGATTGCCTCGGCGGTAAATTTATTCACTTCATAGACATTAATCGCGCGGATGGCGTCCTGGTTCCCCGGCAGTTCGCCGCCGGGCACCGTGGCCACCGTCTCCGGCAGCGTTTCTTTCGACGGCTTCACCGCGCGGTAATCCTGTTCAAAACGCCCGGCCGCGTCACCGGCGGCGATCTGTTCCGGCTTGAGATTGTCCTTGACATAGCTCCAGAACTCGCGCCGCACCGCTTTCAATACCGCGGCCGGCACGAAGAACAATCCATGAATCCGGCCTTGAATATATCCAGCCGCGAACGTCGGCGAATCGGCTTCGCGGAATACTTTTTCCAGTGCTTCGGTATTCAGCGGATGCCGCTCGGCCAGCGTCAAATCCCACGTCTTCTCCCAAACCGGCAAGGAGGCGTTCAAGGTCCGGACCTGAATTTTATTCTGCAATACTTCAATGCTCAGATCCACGCTGTTTTTCGGCTGCGGCAGCGCCGCGATACGGGCGGTATAGTCGCCCGGATTTTCGCCGATCTTGAAAACCAGCCCGCCGTACGGCATATCCTTGTCGCAGCAGATGAAAACTTTTTCGCCCGCCCGCGCCTTCATCGAGCCGCGGTCATTGACGAACATTTTCGTCACGGTAAACGCCGGGCCCTCGTCACCGGTTTGCGGCTGCACCCGCAGCCGGTCGCCGACATGCAGCCGTTTGGTGGTGGTAAAAAGAAATCCGTTCGGGCGCGAATCCTCGACCTTGCCGCACAGCAAACCCGACGCGCCGAGGCTGTCGAAATTCACCAGCTGCTCCGCCGATTCCTTGGTATAAAATCCCAGCGACCACTTCCGGCCGCAGGTGTGCGAAAGCATGTTGCGCGCCTCGCCCAGGCGCTTGCCGTGTTCCGGGTGCCCCTTCGGCGTATCCAGCATCAGACGATAGGCGGAAACCACATTTTTCACATAGTCCGGCTGGCGCAAGCGTCCCTCGATTTTGAGCGATTTGATACCGATCGCGCGGATTTCGTCCAGATGGTCGATCATGCACAAATCCTGCGCGGAAAAGAAAAATCCGTTGCCCTGTTTGCTGTAAAATCGCCTGCGGCACGGCTGTTTGCACTTGCCGCGGTTGCCGCTGGCGCCGCCGTGCCACGACGAAAACAAGCACTGGCCGGAGAGCGAGCAACAAAGTGCGCCGTGCACGAACATTTCCAGCTCCACCGGCGACCTCGGGGCGATTTCCCGGAGCTCCTCCAGCGTCACCTGACGCTCGATGATGACCCGGCTGAGGCCCACGCGCTGCGCCATGGCCAGCCCGGCGGAGTTGTGAATCCCCATCTGGGTCGAGCCGTGAATCTGCAGCTGCGGGAAATACTCGCGAACCATCCGCGCCACGCCGAGATCCTGCACGATTACCGCGTCGGGACTCAGCGCGGCGAGCTGCGAGAGATACTCCGCCACCTCGCGGAGCTCCTGCTCCTTGACCACGGTATTCAGCGTCACATAAACCTTGCGGCCGAGCTGGTGGGCGTACTCGATGACGCGCCCCATGGTGTCGGCGTCGAAGTTCTCGCTGCGCTCACGGGCATTGAATTTGACCAGCCCCGCATAAACGGCATCGGCTCCGGCGTCGAATGCCGCCAGAGCCGCCGCAGCATTGCCGGCCGGAGCCAGCAACTCAATGAATTGGTTTGAATCAGGCTTCAAAATAGGTATACTTGAAAGCGTTGATCGGTTTCACCAGCTCGCGAATCTTGCCGATCACGGCTTCCGGCACCTCGACATTGGTCTTGATGACGGCCAGTGAACGGTTGTTCTTCAGATCCTGGGGAGCGCGGATGTCGATAATATTGATGTGATGTTCACCCAGCAGACCGGCGATTTTGCCGATCACGCCCGGCTCGTCCTTGTACTCGACGAAAAGGTCATAACCGGTCGGCTCCAGATAAAGCTTGTCGTAGTTGCCGACGCGCGAGATCATCAAATTGTTCTCGGCGATGGTCCCGCGGACGCTGGCGCGGCCCTGGGTGCCGATGGTGCTCACGTCGATGGTCATCGAGTTGCCGTATTTCTTGGATTCATCGGTTTCGCGGTCGATGAACTCAATGCCGCGCGAGGCCAGCACCGACTTGGCGTCGGCCGCATCCTGCGACGGATCGAATTCGGTGGTGATACCGGCGGTAATCGGGGCCAGCATCCACTTGCCGTACTGCTTCAGTTCGCCGTAGAAGCTCGCTTCGATGCGCTCGGGCGTCTTGCCGAGGGCATTGTAGGCCAGGCGGGAAAGCACGAAAGCCAGTTTCTGATACTTGGCATCGAGGCCGTCCGGAATCTCTTTGTTCACGACGCAGTTGGTAATGCCCTGTTCGTAATAAGCAATGGTCTGCTCGGCCGCCATCTTGGAGGCGGTGAGATTGGCTTCCTTGGTGTTGGCGCCGAGGTGCGGGAGCATGACGTCGGCGATATCGGCCACGGTCTTCGGACCGGCTTCATCTTTCGGATAAACGTCGTTGCAGAAGAAAATTTTCTTCTCGGCCTTGGCGGCGCGGATATCGTCTTCATTGACGATGCCCGAGCGGGCGCAGTTGACCAGCATGGCGCCGTTCTTCATCATCTTCAAACGCGCGGCATTGACCATGCCCTTGGTTTCGGCCACTTCCGGCACGTGCAGCGACACGATGTCGGCTTCCTTGAAAATGGTGTCGACGTCGGTAAGCTCGATGCCGAGCTGTTCGGCGTACGAGGCGGACATCATCGGGTCATAACCGAGCACGCGCATTTCAAAACCTTCCAGGCGCTTGACCAGCAGACGGCCGATGTTGCCGAGGCCGATCACGCCGAGGGTCTTGCCGGTGATTTCAGTGCCGAGGAACTTCTTCTTTTCCCACTGACCGGCGCGGGTGGTGACGTCGCCCTGAACCACATGACGGTAAGCCGCCAGGATCATGGCGATGGCTTCTTCGGCCACGGCGTTGGCGTTGGCGCCGGGGGTGTTCATGACGTCGACGTTTTTGCGGCGCGCATGCTTGATATCGATGGTGTTATAGCCGGCGCCGGCGCGGACGACCAACCGCAGCTTCGGCAGCGCGTCGATGATTTCGGGAGTGACCTTTTCGCTGCGGACGATGATGACTTCGGTGTCGGGATTCGCCTTGATCAGCTCATCGATCGGGGTGGTGTCGTCGAGCACCACTGAGAATCCTTTCTGGGTCAGCAGATCGGCGGCGAATTTGTCAAGCTTGGTCGGTATAAGTACTTTTTTCATGGTCGACTCCTCGATTTTATGAAATGGATATAAAATTATCTATATGAAGCTATAAATTTAGCATTGAATCAGCAAAAGTCAAGGTTACTTCATTTTTTTTAACCACGAAAATACATAAAATACACGAAAGATAATTCTTCCGTGTATTCCGTGCCTTCCGTGGTTAAGAGAAATTTCAGGGCAGACGCCAGCGCGAGGCCTGCAGCGCGCAATTGAAGCGACCCGGCAGCGCCTGATAGTAAACCGTATACAAGCTGCCGTCGGTCAGTTCGACCGTCGAGGGATAGCCGAGGTCGAGGTTGTTGCCGTCGTCGCGGATGATCCAGTCCGTGTCCCACGTAATCCCTTCGTCATGGCTGAACATCACCCGCTGACCGAAACCCGGTTTGCGGTAGCCGCAGGAAGCGATGATCGTGCCGGAGGAATGCTGCATCAGGTGCGGCGGCGCCCCCTCGCAGACCGGGTATGGCTCGCTCCAGGTGCAGCCGCCGTCGTCGGAAATGCTCTGCCAGCAGCCGAAATAGTCCTTTTCCCCGCGGATCAGGGCCAGCAAACGGCCGCTTTTCAGTTCAAGAACATGCGGTTCGCTGAACCGGAACGATTTATCACCGGGAAGAGTTCCGGCCCCGTGCCACGTTTTACCGAAGTCATCGCTACTGAAGGCCTTCAACTGGCCATCCAGCATATCCGGCATGGAAAAACGGAGGCCCTCCGGCGTGTCGTGCCCGAATACCCGCCCCAGATACAACAGCGTGCCGTTCCGCAGCTGAACCGGGCCGTGCGGCGTACTCACCGGTACGGGAAGCCGTTCGCCCCATGAGCCGTCCAGCTCGCGTATTTTGATGAATGACCCGAGGTCGCGCGCCATCGTTTCCTCGCTCCAGGAATCGAGAACCGGGCGGAATTTGATGTTGTTCGGGCGGGCTTCGTTCCGGTCCGGAAAATAGAAGCGGGTGTCGGAAGTGAACCAGGACAGCAGCAGACGGCCATCAGCCAGCTCCAACACGCCTGCGTCCCGGTCGTCGATCGCGGAGTCGTGAATAATCTCCGGCAGCGACCAGTCCGCCCCCTCGTTGGTACTGGTGAAAAGTACCACTTTGCCCCACGGGCACACATGGGCGTTGCGAAAACCGGACGCCCCGACCACGAGTTCGCCGCTCCGCAGCCGCGTCACCGTCGGCCAGCCGAAATATCCGAATAAATTTTCATCGCCCAGTGCGTAAATGACCTGGTGAACCGCA
Organism: Victivallis vadensis; assembly: GCA_040391785.1. GTDB lineage: Bacteria > Verrucomicrobiota > Lentisphaeria > Victivallales > Victivallaceae > UBA5239. The sequence continues at coordinate 19,665 of JBEBXH010000055.1, read as the reverse complement.
TTCAATAACTTCTTCATCGATGTTCCTTTAATTTTCCCGAATCAGGTAAACCCGGTCCACATAAACGGCGGCGACTTCGTTCAACGGCCGGTTCGGGGTGGCGATCCAGACATACTGGCCCTCCACGGGCTTGCTGATGCTGCCGATCTTGATGATCTTGTATTTGTCGGGCGACAAATCTTTCAGCGGCACGGCGAGCTGCACCAGATACTTTTTGGCATTATTGTCGTAAATCCCCGTGCTGACCGCGTTTCCCTGAGTACTGGCGGCCTCGGCGCGGAGGGCCATGTAAACGCCCCACTTATAATTACTATGGTCGCGATTGTTGAATTTGAGCTGGATCGGCCACCAGTTTTTGTTGCCGGGCATTTTCATGGCGATTTTATTCGATGCCAGCGGGTCGTCCACCAGCGCGACGGAACCGTCGACCATGGAGAGCGAAAGCTGTTTTTCCTGATAATCCATCCAGCGCTCCGGCGGCAGGTTCCGGCAATTTTCCGGCGGCGCGGCCTGCGCGGCGATCATCTTCTTCAGTTCTTTGCCGTACTGGCCGAACGATATGTTCTCGCGGTACTGCCCGGCCTTCCAGCGCTCCGCCAGCGTGATAAATTCATCGACCAGCGCTTCCGGGTCCTTCGGCAGCTTGAGGCCGAGACGGGTCATTTCCGGTACCGCGCTCAAATAGGCATTGTCCAGCGTCAGACGCTCACGGCGGACGCGATCGAATAAAGCCGGGTCGCCGGCCACTGCTTTCTCGGCCTTTCCAAACAGTTCATAGGCCTGAATCAAATCCTTTGGTGCGAGCCAGTTGTCCACGCCAGGCTCCATGCAGCCGATATAAGCACCCGAGCTCACCACTTTGCGGGTCAGGAAATCCAGATACTGCAGCAGATACGGCCCCGCCGCGCCGTAATATCCGTCGAAAAATTCCCGGAACAGCGCCTTTTCGTCCGCCTCGGGGTTCCACAGCAGTCTGGCGAGCAGCCACGCCCGCGGCCGGACGAAATCCCCGATGCTGCTGCCGCCATCCCCCTGCTCGAATACGCTCACCGCGTGATGCCGCACATAGAAACGGACATTCGGAGCCATTACATGGTAGTTCGGATGCGGCAGCAGGTAGTTGCGGAAATTCCCGACATAATCCCAGATATACAATTTATCGGCGATCCGGCTCCAGTCCTGAATATCCTTGCGAAACGCCGCATTCTGCGCGCCGCTCTCCAGCGTCTGGCTGACCGAAGCCTCGATGCTGCACAAGCGTATGATCACATTCTTCGCCGGGCGAACGGTCCGCGGCGCCTGCCGGGTGTACTGGTATGCCAGAGTTTCCACCAGAAAATCGGGATATTCCGCGCCGATGTCCGCCGCCACGGCGTTGACGAAACGCAGCATCAGCCCGGCCGGGGAACCTTCCTCGGTTTCGATTTTCCGGCAATCGACGCAGGCGCAATTTCCCGCCCAGTCGTTCTGGCTGATCGAGATCATGCCGGCCCGCGGATTCTGCCGGATCCACTCCAACGCGTTTTTCGTCAGTTCATGCCGCATCTCATCGTTGGTCAGACAGAGCTGGGCGCGCTGATGCACCCGCTTGCCGTCGATTTCGCTGTACCACTCGGGATGCGCGGCGAAATATTTCTCCGGCGGCAGCAACCGGAAAAAAGTATGGCACCAGCCGAGAATCTGGTAATGACCACCCAGTGCCGGGGGATTTTTGTGATGGTCGCCATTCAGTTTCAACCGTACCGGAAAAGCCTTGTCCTCAGGAAAATTGGTGTCGCGATACCACACTTCGCGGTAGATCAGTTTCGGCGAATACTGAATATCCGGTACCGCGATTTTCAGCTCGGGTTTCGACGGTACGAATTCCTCGGTGGACGTCCACCAGCGGCACCCTGCGAAATCCTCCAGCAAGGTGTAAACCGCATACAGCGCGCCCCGCTGCGGATGCCCGGTCAGATATAAATCGCCGTTCTTTGATTTCAGAATAATCGTGTCCATCGGCAAAGCCGTCAGGTCGACACCCGGAAACGCGTTCGCAAACGCCCGGGTATTGCCGACATAGATCGCCGGGAGCTCACCGCTGTGCGCGCTTTCCGCCGAGACTTTGAACTCCGTACCGGTGATTTTACCCAGATAGTTTTTCAGTTCCCCGGCGGCGCTTTTTTCGACCTCGGCCGGCTGGTCCGGCGTGACGATTTCATAGGAGTTCAGACTCAGTTCCGCCCCCGTCAGGAACGACACCAGCAGGCTCAATCCGATTATAATACACGTTCTCATCATTTATCCTTAATTTTAGAAGTAGCTCAAAATACCTTTGCGATTGTAATAACGCCCGACCGCAAAGAGCGGGTAGATCTGCGGCATTTCCGGCGGCGTGATCGCATCCACATGGCCGTCACTGAAAGCAATGGTGGCGGTTCCGCCATGGACAAAGTACATGAAGGTCGTGGTTTCCGAACTGACGCCCCACTCCGCCCATGCCGCTTTGGGTGTAGCGTTTGAGGCAGTATCTGCCAGGATCACTTTGTTTCCCTTGCTGAATCCTTTGAAATAGAGACAGGCGGTGTTGGCGTCGGTCGGCGAAGCCTGTTTAATGCCGCCGGAACCGAAATGCGTGGTCCAGTAGCCCCAGCGCCGGGTGACGCCGAAAACCGTATACACCGGCGTCAGCAGCGCCCCGTCACTCTCGCGGACAATCTCATCCGCCCGCAGCTTGCGCGGCTCGAACGACGGGCAAACCATCGGCACGGTCTGGGTCCTGCCGATATAGCCGCGGGCGATCAGCAGCCCGGCGTAGGTGCCGTACATACCGGCGGCGGTATTGTACATGGAAATCACATCGTCATTGTCGTGCAGATACATGGAGATGAACTGCATCGTCTGTTTTTTGTTGCTGATGCAAGTGGCGGCATGGGCCTTTTCCCGGGCTTTCTGGAGGGCGGGCAACAGCATGGCGGCGAGAATGGCGATGATCGCTATGACAACCAACAATTCAATAAGTGTGAAACTTTTTCTGCTTTTGTTCCAGTGGTGGTTCATCTTCGAATCTCCTGTTGTTGATTCTATTATAATTCCGCCCCGGCGTTTTAGCAATAGCAGCATAATATCATTTATGCAACGATCATGTACTTTTGTTGTTATTTTGCCGTCAAGCAGTGATTTCCCTTGATAATTTGCTGCTTGCGCGATATAATATACCGTAAATCACTCATTGCCCGGGGTGCAAATAGAACATTTATGGAATCGGAAAAAGACTTTCTCATTGAACTGCTCAACAAACTGGCGGACGCTCCGGCCGGATCGTTTTATTTTGCCGCCAAGCCGCCGAACCCGAATGAGGACCTGGCGGCGGTCCAGCCGTGGGGACGGTTTTCGATCGCCGTCGACGACGGTGTCCTGATGAAAATCTGGAGTCAAAACCGTTTTGAAATCCTGGAGTTGAACCGGGGGGATGTGATTATCATGCCGGAACTGACTTTCTGCAAGGGGGTCGCCCAGCCGAGAAACTGTTGTGCGGTATCGCTGATCTTGCGCGACAACCATCTGCGGATTGTCTATTCCCGCGGGCAGACCGTATCGCTGGTCCAGTATTATGTCGAGGATTCGCTGCACGCAAGTACGATCCACGCCATGACCGCGTTCGTCAACATCGGCAGCGCCGGGCTGCCGCTCGAAATGCAGCAGGAATACTACCGTCTGCTGCTGCGGATGGTGACCAACGACATCCGCAAGGACGAACCGAAGAAATACGACAAATCCTACTATACCTGGCTGAACGCGGTGGAGTATATCGAGCGCCGCTATGACCAGTCCATCACCCGCAGGCAGATCGGCGAATTCCTGAAAGTCAGCGATTCTTATCTGTCGAAGCTTTTCCGCCGTTACGCCGGTACCACCGTCAACGATTTTCAGATGCGCATCCGCATGGCGAAGGCGGTCGAGTTGCTGAAAGATCCGTCGCTGACGGTAGGCGAGATCTCTTACCGGTGCGGCTTCCAGACGACGTCGTTTTTCATCAAAAAATTCCGCCGCTGCTACAACGCCACCCCGGCAAGATACCGGACCCGGACCTGATCAGTCCAGCAACTTCATGTAACCGAAAGAACCGGGGGCCTTGCTGCCTTCGATGCCCTTGAAGTACTCCATGATCCGCAGCCGCCGGCCGCCGTCGTTGTCGTTCACCAGCAGCGCCATCCGGAAAAGTTCCCCGGCTCTCGGAGTGATCCCGACCAGGCCAAACGGAATTTCGAAGCGGTAGAGCGTCGTATCCTGCTGCCGGGTGATGGTCAACGGGATTTTGATCAGTCCTTCGTTCTTTTTGTCGGGGGCGATATGACACCAGGCGATCGCGCCGTCGGGACTGTCCGACACCGTGATTTCCGTGTGGATGCCCGCTTTGTTCGCCAGTCCGACCTGAATGGAGTCATTGCGCCAGTTCTGCGTGCCGCGGAACGGCACGGCGTGTTCCTGATCGCGCACCGCTGCCTCGAAAACAAGGGCCGTGGCGCTCCGCTGAACCTTGATATCAGCGGAAAGATCGTCCTTGCCGCTCCAGCGCGGCGTGGTCGGGTCGAACACCAGTTCGGTCAACTGCGATTCATTGTCGAGAACAATCCGGGCGGGTGCCTTGCCGATGCCGAGCGCCACAAAGACCTGCAGCTGGATTTCGCCCTGATAAAGCTTCTGCCCCTTGGCGCCGGAGAGCTCAACCGCCACCGGCAGCGACACCGTCCCCGGAGCCGCGTTTCCGTCAATACTCACCGGCAAGCGGAACTTCTTCGTTTCGCCGGGGCGGATCGTGCCCTTCAACTGTTCCTGATTGTACTTGAGCGCGTAGTTGATCGTCTCGCGATAGGGGTTTTTCAGTTCCAGATCAAGCGGATCGGTCGCGCCCGGCAGCCGTACCTGATCGCCGGTGATCCGCAGGAGTTCGCCGACCGGCGACGCCGCGCCCTTCTTCGCCCGCAGGTAAAACGGCATTTTCTTGCTGTTGACGAAAACGATGCCGTTCACCGGATTCAGGATTTCCTGATTGCCGAAAATATCGTAAAGCTCCACCGGCGCCGTGCTCTTCAAACAGAAACTGAACACCGCGTTGTCCTGCTTCGCCCAGGCCACGAATACGTCCTGGGTTTCGCCGGCGAACTTGTAGCTTTCGAGCCGGGAATCGAGCTCGACATTTTCCTCGACCGTGGTATTCGCCAGCTGACGGATGATCTCGTTGTAGGCCACAAACGATGGCTTCGGCTGGTTGTCCACCGTGACCAGGCCGAACGAATCGTCGGCATTGATGTATTTATCCCAGTAATCCTGCACCATGAACCAGACGTAAAACTCCAGTTCCACCGCCCGGGAATAGGCGATTTTCTGCACCAGCACCTTGGCCTGGGTGTAGAAGTGCACCGGTTCGCGCTGGTAGGAACGGAACCCGGTTTCGGTGTTGGCGACCGGCTTTTTCAGTCCTTTCTTTTTCAGCATATCCATCAGTTCTTCGGTATAGCGCTTGTAGTTCTGCGTGCCGTCGTGGGCATGATACAGGGCGATATCGTAATAATCCGAATTGACCAGATACGCTTGCTCGAGGAAACCGGGCGCGGCATTCGGATGCGGCGCGACCACGTTGCCGCCGGTGCCGACTTTGAGCTCGGGATTGATCTCCTTCAGGATCGGATAAAGCAGCCGCATCCCCTCCATGTAGTCCGGGATATTGATGCCGCGGTGCAGGTTCGGCTCATTGAACCACTCGAACCACTTGATCGCGGGAATGGTCTTGATGAATTCGCCCATGTGCTGAATATGCTCCTTGAAGAGCTCCGGGTTGTAGCCGGACGGCCAGAGCGCGCCCTCGGGGCGTTTCTCCGCCCCCTTGGCCCAGCCGGGAATGCCGCCCGCGTAATCGAGACAGATGTCCAGCCCGGCCTCCACATGGCCGCTCCAGAGCTTGCGGTAGCCGTCGAACCCGAGGGTGCCGCCGCGCTGTCCTTCCGCGCCGTGGCCGAGCAGCCCGCCGCGAATCATATCCGCTCCGAGGAGTTTCATCCATTCCACATGCAGCGCCACTTCGAAAGGCGCGGTATTGACTTCCTGGTCCTCGACGCCGAACCACATCGGAATCTTGTTGAAACGCCCGTTGTTGGGCGCGAAAACCCCGAGCCAGCCGCGATAAGTATGCGAGACCTTGCCGTTATTGGCGGTCAGCTCCACGCAGTAGCCGCCCTTGCGGGCGAAGCGGCCGAGGTCGAACTGGACGCGGCCGAATCCGAACACCTCGAGTCTGGCCTCGCTGTTCCGCGTGACCAGCAGTTTGCGGTCGCCGTCATAGACCTTCAGTTCCAGTTTCAGCTGTACCGGCTCCTTGCGCCCGTTGCGCAGCCGGAAATTCATCGGTACCGGAGTATTGACCGGATGATCGAGCCGGACGTATTCCGGGTTGATCGCGATCTGCTTGGAGGGCTCCGAAATATCGGTTATATAATAAAAATCATCGAGCAGGATCCGGCTGGCGGCCGGTACATCGTTGCGGTAATGCATCTCGCGCAGCACGACCGGATAGGCGATCTGCTCGAATTTGCGGATATTTTCGGCGTTGAAATCAACCCGGTATTCTTTCCATTCATTGCCGGAAATCTTGATATCCGCGCTGTCGAATTGCCGCCCGAAGCGGTCATGAAACGAAAAACGGATATCGCCGGAATTCCCCTCCGGGTTCGCGGAGAACACAATCGCCTCCGGGACAACCGGGGTTTTGTAAATGCTGTTTTTGGCAAAGCGCGCCAGGCCGCGCGGCTTGACCGTGTCGAAGTTGAGCGCCCCGGCGTAACCGTCGTCGCGCCGTTCATCCGGCACGCTGCCGAAGTTGAAATTGATCGGGTGCGCCGAGCCCGGGCGGCTCCCCTCCCCCGGTCCGCCGAGCCAGCTCGAAATATCGGCGAAATCGTCCAGCAGCATCCGGCCGACGTCCTCGGGTTTGGCCGGCGGTGCGGCTTTCGGAAAAAACATCGACATATCGGTCAGGTCTGCCCACGGCTTCATGGCGGCGTTGCCGAGTTTCTCCGCCGGGCGCCACTTGCTGTCGTCGAATTCCGTCAGCGTCCAGCCCTCGGGGGCCTCCTCGGCGGAGAGCACGTTGTTGTTGCTTTCGAACATGATGATCGTATTATTCTTGAGCAGGATTTCGCCGCCGAAAATCAGCCCTGCGGGCGGTTTGGCGTTGTAAATCTGTACCGCCAGCGTATTTTTGCCTTGACGGAGCTGCGGGGCGAGATTGAATTGGCGCGCGTGCCAGTGCTGCTGCTTACGGATCAGCTTGCCATTCACATAAATGTCGCCGATGTCGTCGCAGCCGATATAAATCGGCGCACTGGTCACGGCGTCCGGGAGCTCGAAGTTCACCCGGAAATAACGGGTCGTTTTGTCGAGCGGCTTTTTCTCATGCCAGTACCAGAACGATTCGGCCCGGAGCAATCCCATCAACAATACGGCGGCGATAATCAATAGTCTCTTATTCACGTCAAATCCTCATTTTTTTGCCAAATATTCATCAAGCCAACGGTTGGCATTCACCACACCCGTCACGAAATCATCATAAGGCCGCCCGAAGTTATCGACCAGCCCCCAGCCCTGTCCTTCGCTGTCGGCAAGGTTCTGATAACCGAAGTGCACCATGCCCAGCACAAAAGGAAAAGTCTCAACCACCTGTTTCACGACTTTGCCGTGGCCGGCGCCCCGGTCTTTCTGGGTCAGCAGCTGGGCCGACGGCGACGCCATACGCACGTCCAGCGCTTGAACGCCCCACTCGGTCAGCATCACGGGTTTCCCCGTCACCCGGTGTGCCTTTTCGATCTCGGCCAGCTGACGGTTGATGTATTTCGCCTCGCCCCAGACCCACATCGGGTAAGAGTTCCAGGCGATTACATCGTAGTCCTTCCAGGCGGCCAGCATCGCTTCGGAGGAGGCCCCCATGAAACGGTTGCTGCCGATAATCTTGTCCGGCATCAGCTCGCGCATCGTTTTCAGCACGTAATCAGCATAAACGCCGACCGCATACGCGGCGAAATCATCGAAGTCCTGGCGCATGCGCCCTTTCTTCGCGTCGCGCTCGTCACCGCCCAGGCGCTGACCGATCTGCGCCAGAGCCGCAGCCGCCGCTGGGTCGTCCATGAACGGCACTTTGCCCAGCGGATCGGGCTTCCGGACCAGTACATCGTCGAAACTGCCGAGGTATTGATCGGACGCGCCGCCGAACCAGGCGAGATTCAGCGTCTGGATGTCGTCCTTGTAACGCTCCTTGAGCCAGCGCACAAACTCGCGGCCGCAGTCCGCCGAATAAACGAAACCGGAGGAGGAGCGCCCCGCCACATTGCCTTCCAGATGCGCCTCGTTATTGACGAAAAAGCCGATGCAGGTTGCATCGGCATTCCATCGCGGTGCCACCTGTTCCGCGCGCTGGCGCAGCTTCCGCCGCCACTCTTCGCTGAAGGCATCGGGAACACCCGGCAGCGCCTTGCCGTCACGGTTGGTCAGAAAAGGCCCCCCGATACGGGTATCGAGGTAAGTGAAATACGGCATTCCACGCCGCGCCCCCGCCGCAAATGCCACGTCCGAAGTAGCTGCCACCGCCAGACCGTTGAAGCCGATCCGCTGAACCAGCCCCGCCGCGTCATCCGCCCATTCCTTTTCGGAGGAATAAGCCCGCCGCGCCCAATCGGAATAGCCGTAATTCTCATAAATACGGCCGACGATCTGGGTTGCGTTAAAGAAAAACGGCTTGCCCGATGGGCTCCGCAGCCACCACCGGCCATTCTGCTGTACCGTGCCCCACTTGCCCGCCTCCGGGGCGATCTTCAGTTTATCGCCGGCCGGGCGGTACGAGGCGACTTTGGTATAATCCGGACGCTGCGCGGCAGGCGTCCACGCGGCGGGTCCCCGGACCGGGTAAATATCCAGTCCATTCAAGCGTACATTTTCTCCGATCGGACGGACTTTCGCCGTCTGCCCCGCTTCATTGGTCCACGAGGCGTCCGAAACAATCACGCGGCGGCTCTCCCCCTCTTCCCAGCCAAGCGCCACCAAAGCGCGCGCCGCCCCCTGCGCAATCTCGATTTCAATCTGATTCGCACCGGCGGTCAGGTCCAGCGGCCACTCGACTGCCACGGGCCAGCGATTGCCGGCATTCATGGTCCAGCCGCCCTGATTGTTATATCCGCCTTTGCCGATTTCCCGGCCGTTCACGCGGAGCGTAAACGAGGGTTCGGCCAGCGCCATGATCCACGCTTTTTCCGGGGTGCCGTTCACCGTGAAGGCGCGCCGGGATACCCCCGGTTCCTGCAGCCATTGCGGACGGACCAGCGGACTGAATGCGGTCAGCTCACGCGACAGGCGCACTTCGGCAATCTCCACGGCCACCGGTTTGCCCTTATCGCCGAGAAACCCGATTTCAAACATCGTGACCGTAGCGGCCTTGCCGCCGCGCCAGGTGTCGCCGCCCATGATCTGCGCCAGCGAAATTTTCTCATGCTGCCATTTCCCCGTCACCGGCGGAAGGCGCAGCGTATAACGTTTGTTGTCCAGCTCCTTGACGATCATCCCGGGATTGACCGATTTCACCGCCGAGCTCTCGGGCAAAAAGTAATCGAACTCCAGCCAGGTATCCGCCAGCGACGCTTCCAGCCGGAACGACAGCGCCAAAGCATGGGTTTCCGTGTCGAAGCGGAACACCTGGTTCCCTGTCGCCAAAGCCACCGTCGGCGCGGTACGCTTCTGCGTGAACGCCCCCGGAGCCCAGACCTTGGCGAAAGAGGGCAATTCCTGTTTCGCGTTCCACGCGCCGACCACCTCCGGCGTACGGGATGCCGAGTGTACACCATCCGAAGCGGGTTCCGGCTCGTTGGCGCCGATGGCGAAATGCCCGATTTCCAGCACGATCGGCCCTTCCTGCGACAACACGCCCAGCTCGAGCGAATCCACATATTCGGCTCCGTCACGACGCGCCGAGGCTGTGTTCGGGCCGTCCAGCGGCCAACGCACCGTGGTCCATTTGCCCTTGATGGCGGTCAGGTCGGCGACGATATTATTCTTGCCGCGGACGCGAATTCCGGGCCTTAATTTGGCCACTTTGGAATCAACAGGCAGCCAATAGGAAAATTCAAACCAGCCGCGTTCCATTTTCAGGTTCATATCCGCGGTCTTCAAGACATATGCCATGGCCTTGTCGGCGGGCTTCGTGTCGAAACGCCATACCTTGGTATCCGCCTGTTCGGCTTGCTCCGGGCTCTTGACGTTGGCGAGTGCTCCGCCGGAAGGCGTCCAGGCCACTTTGGCGGGCGGTTCGCCCTCGCCCGGCCGCCACTCCCGGATCACGCCGGCCCCTTTTTCAGCGGCCCCGGCCGTGATGACACAAAGCCCCAACAATAATAAGATCAACTTTCTCATGAATATCCCCTTAATTCCTGTCATTCATCGCGGCATAAGACGGCCACTGAAGGATGTAGGTCTGCGACAATCCCGAACCCCAGTTCGTCTGCCGGATAATCGTCCCCACATGGCCGTCGGCAAACAATGCATTGGTGAAGCCGTTATGCCGGTAAATCTGCGGATACCGGGCTTTGGTCGTATCGGTCATTTCCGATCCGAGATAGAAAATCTCCTTGCCGTCAGTCGCATAAATCGTGATGGATGGACGCCGCATTTTCGGCAGCGGCACCGGAATGTATTGTTCGCCGGTGGCCCAGCTTTGCGCGACCACGCCGCTGATCGTCGCGATGGTGGAATAAGTGATCCAGGTCGGTTTGTCGTCGATCCGGTAATTCATCTTGTCGGTGCGTACGGTACCATCGCCGACGGTGAAGGACCCCGCGCCGTTCGTCTCGCTGTTGTATCCCTCGTGCGGGCCGGCTCCGGGGCAGTTGAAGATTTTCGCATTGTTCGCTAGGTATATATGTGCCATCCGCATATACCAGTGAGTCACGCCCTTGCCGTTATAGCTCATCACATACTGGCCGATCGGCATGAAACCACTGTAATCGTCCACGTAGAACTGCGACGCGTTGCCCATCTGCTTCAGGTTGCCAATGCAGTTGACGGCATGCGCCTTGGCCCGGGCCTTGTTCAGAGCCGGCAGCAGCATTGCCGCCAATATGGCAATGATTGCGATCACCACCAGTAACTCTATGAGTGTAAAATATTTCTTCATTTTTCCGCTCCCTGTTCAAGATTTGGTTGCTGATTGATATTCAAAACATGATTTGCTTTCGACTTCTTATTCAACGGCATAAACGATTCGCGCATAATGAGTTCCTCGTTAATGAAACTCTTCGTCACCGTCGGTCCGTTATTCAAATTGTCCAGGATGATCGACGCCGCTTTCTGCCCGATCTTCTCCATCGAGATCGACACCGAGGCCAGCGGCGGATTCAGATATTCCAGGAAACGGCTGTTGTTCCAGCCGATGATCGAGACCTGCTCCGGCACCTGGACTTTCCACTTGTGGAGGACCTGCAGCATCTGACAGGCGATGCGGTCATCCGCGCCCAGGATCAGCGTAAAATCATTCGCCCGGCCCTCGAATACCCGCGCCGTGGCATCAAATGTAATATCCTCGGCCATAAATACTTCACAATCCTTGCCGATGCCGAATTTATCCACTGCCTCGCGGAATCCCCGCGCCCGCTCATCGAGTCCGATGCTGTCGAGCTTAAAGGTCAAAAATGCAATCTTGCGGTGCCCCTGCCGGATGCACTCGCGCGTCAGATTGTAAGCGGTCTGGTAGTCATGGCCCTTGATAAACGAAATCAATTCATTGTCCGTCTCTTCCAGCGAAATCACCGGGATCCCACTGCTGATGCTCTCCATGAAGTGGTCCTCATTGTGCGAGGCGGGCTGTACAATAATGCCGTCCACCTTGCGCAGCATCAGGTTCTTAAAAATCTTGCGCTCTTTTTCGAGGTCGCCCTCGGTGTTGCAGAGGATCACATTGTAAGCCTCGCCGAGGCCGCTTTCCACCGCCCGGACGATCCCGTGCCAGAAGTCGTTGTCGATATTATGCACGACAATCGCCACGTTGTTGGTCCGTTTCAACCGGAAATTGCGGGCCTGTTCGTTCAGTTTAAACCCGCGCTTGATGGCAAACTCATTGATGCGGTGACGGGTTTTCAGCGCCACCCTGCTGTCGCCGTTCAAGGCCAGCGACACCGTCGCCGGCGATACTTGTAATTCTTGTGCGATATCGTAAATCGTCATCTTTATGTATTCTTCCTTTTTAAATCGATTGAAATTCAAGTTTAAGCAAATCATATCATTATTTCAATCGATTTAAATTATATTATAACGCCAAATCCAGCTTTGTCAATACCCCCAAATATTTAAACCGGAAAATTTTTCAAATAGCCCCGGACATTCACCAGAAATCGAAAATCTTCCGGACATCATAGACATTATGGACTTCATGGACATTATGGACTATTCCCGATTGTCCATCAGGTCCATCGTGTCCATTTCCAATGGTTGCCGGAATTCCCGGTTGACAAAAGTACATTATATGGTATCTTTACACAGGGACAGTTATCGGCAGTGTGAGGTGCAAGGTATGGATCGTGGAAAAATCAGAAAACGGCTTGCCGAATTTTTCACGCTCAAGGCATTTCTTTGCGCCATTATCCCCGTCGCCGGACTGTTTTTTCTGCCGCTGGCGCTGTTTGCGCTGCTCAATTATTATTTCATCGGCAAACCGGATTTTTCACTGGCCGATCTGAAATTCAGTATTCATTGTACCGTAAACCTGGTCCTGCTCTCCGCGCTATGGCTGTTTTGCGGAACGCTGTATTTGTGGATCAGGTCAAAGAATAAACCATCCGATTTCTTCGCCGCCATCGCCATCTGGGGAATCACCGTGATGAGCCTGGCCGTGATTATTCCGGCCATCGGTCACGAAGAGCACCGTTTCGCGCAGAAAAAATGCCGCCTGAGCCTGGAACGGATGTACGCCGCCGGCGATTATTCCGGCAGTATCCGCTGTATAACGTCAAAAACGGAGCAATCCTACTGGGTCTTTGAAAAATTCGATTCGTCGGAACCGATTCCGCTGGTCATGGATAAACCGGGGAGCCACCGCCACGCCGTCAACATCCTGTACTCGGACGGCACGGTCAAAAGTACCGTCCTCAAGCGGTGGCACACCTGCGAATACATGCTGCAGGAACTCCGCATTTATCACCTGCAAGCCCTCCCGGAAAACACCTCCGCGCGCCTGCTGGAAAATGCCCGCCGGAACGATCTTCTCGCCTACGCCGAACCGGATCTCTCGAAATACCGCGCCGAAGACGCAAAGAATTTCAGCCAATTCCAGCCGCCACCCTCTACGGCCTCGTCAGCGCCACGGCCTGCACGTACAGGCGGTCGATAGCGCCGTTTGCCAATGACGAAAACAGCAGGTATACGCCGGGGTCTTCCGGCTTGATCGTGCCGCAATCGATCCAGCGGTATTCCGTGGATGACAATTCGGAGGCATTGATGTTGCGCGATTTTCCCGGCCGTTTGTCGCTGAGGTGATTCCACCAGGTGGTTTTCATGGCTTCGCCCTGCCCGGACTTCATATCAGCCCGAACCAGCAGCATGACCCGGTAATTTTTCCGCAGATCGATCTCCGGGAAATCGTCGAGGTGAAAATGAATGCCCCACTTCGAGGAATCCCCGGCGCTGGACGCCGCCATGCCGAGGGTTGCCGCCGGATCATCCTTCATCACCGCGCCATGCTCGATAAACGCCCGGGTAGCGGGCAGCAGATACAGCGTATTGCGCGGCGCAACTTTCATCAGCGCGGCTTCGCGTTTTTTATTGTAGAGCCGCGGCAGAATCTGCGTTACCGTCAAGCCGGATTCATTGATCTTGACAATATCATAACGTTTGCACTGTTCCGCCCAGAGGTCGACGTCTTCCTTTTCGCCGCCGACGGTCAAGAGCCGCAGATATTCCACCGCAATGAATTCGCGCTCGACCCTGCCCCGGTATTCGTCATTATCCGCGGCGGCAAGCGCCTGCTTGAATATGTCCGATGCCTGCGGCAGAAAATCCTTCGACCAGACAAAACGCTCCGAGGTCCGCTTGCCGTACCAGTTGCGCCATTCGGTGTCCAGCAGTTCGCTGTACTGCTGCATGAATGGCCCGGCCCCCGCCCCAAAATGCCCATAGTTGAAATCTTTTACCAGATCCGTCATCTTCCAGTCCGGATTCCACATTTTCTTTGCCAATACCCACGCCCGCATCTGCTGCTGGGCGGTATTGCTGGTCGAGAAATTCCCCAGATTCAGAATGCCGGTCACTTTGTTTTTCCGGTAAAAATCGATATTGGCGTCCAGCACCGGAAAGTCCGGGCAAGGCGGCAGGTAATCGGCAAAATCCACGCAGTAATCCCAGACAAACAATTCGTCTACATTTTTCGCCCATTGAACGAGGTATTTGCCTTCCTCGGTCTGCTCTGTCGGCACATATTGAGTTCGGCCGATCCGGTCGGAAAGGCACATGCGGAACAACACATTTTCCGATGGCCGAATCGTTTTCGGCACCTTGCGGGTCTCGATATACCCCTCGGTAATAATTTTCACTTTCGGATAAGTCTTGTGGATCTCATCCGCCACGCGGTTAACCGCATACAGCAGTGGCCCGGCCTGCGAACCCTCTGCCTGAAACAATTTCGTACACGCCGGACAACTGCACCAGATCGAAAAATCGTTCTGCGACACCGCCAGATACTCGCAATTCGGGTCCTTCGACAACTTTTCCAATGCATTGGCGGTCAATTGCCGGATCATCTCCGGATTGGTCATGCAGAGCTGCCCTTTGCCGCTCAAATTGCCGCCGGGGATCCGCTTGCCATTGTGCAAGGCGAAAAATTCGGGATGCGTCCTGAACCACGGTTCGTTCGGCATCAGCCACTGAAAAGAGTGAGTACCCCAGTTTCCGCAGAATTTGCCCGGCCGCACCCGGTTGAACTGTGCCCATGTCGGGTCGGTTGTTCTGGCAAAATACGGATAACGCTGCCGGAACGGCGTCAAGCCGTTGCGTGGAACGATTTTCGCGCTGGTAATCCGCTTCCCGGCAGGAAATTCCATCCCGGTTTTCGGCGAATAAAAACGCACGCCCAAGTCTTCTTCCAGCAGTGCCGCCACCGCATTGGCAATATTCCCCGACAAAATCAAATTGCCGTCCTCAAATGCGATGCTGTAATCGTCGGTCGATTCTCCTCCTGATTTTAACTGAATTCGCGGCATTTCACCGGAAGAAAATTCTACCCCGGTAGCGATTTTCAACCCTTGTTTCAAAACCGCATTATCATCAATACTGAAACACGCTTTACCATCCCGGACCAGCTCCAGTTCAACGCCCTCCCCGGCAGGCTTCAAAGCATTATCCCAGGCCCCGGCAAACAGCGGCAGCAAACCGACCAATAATCCCATCAATATTTTCATCATCAGTCCTCAAGTACGACCGCGTAGAATCTGCTGGCTCCAACCAATGGCCAGGCGCCATTCGGCAGTTTCCGGGACATGGCATGGCCGCCAAGATACAACGCATTGGAATATTGCTCATGCGCGGCCACATAGTCGAATGTAATCACACAATCCGACTTGTCGGTTATCCGGCGGCGCGGCCGAACCTTGCCGTCAGGATTACGACAATATTCCGGCGTATATTGTAAACCGCCGATATAATAATATCCGGTTGAGACCCCGGAAGCGTGATCCGGCCATGTTTTCATGGATGGGCACAAAATCAGCGACGGAGTTTTGGGTGCCTCGCCATCCGCAAATTGTCTCGGGATATAATCTCCGACGACCAGAAAACCGAGCCCCAGGATGTTGGCTGGATTCTTCCAACCGACCGTACCATTACTAACCGACCAGTAATTCGGGCTGCCGCCGAAACCTGAAGTCGTATATGGATCCATGGATGTACCGCTCCACGGAATTCCCTGATTGATCTGCGGAATCCAGTCCGCATTATCCTGTGCGTATTGCGCGACTGCCAACCCGATCTGTTTGTAATTGCTCAAGCATTTTGTCCGGTGCGCTTTCTCACGGGCCTTGTTCAAGGCCGGCAGCAGCATGGCCGCCAGTATCGCGATAATAGCAATCACCACCAGAAGCTCAATAAGTGTGAATCTTTTTCTCTTGTCCATGTCATATCTCCTGTTATGGTTGTTTACTTAAAATCCGGCAGTGAATCGCCGGGCATGATTACCGGTTCGATCACTGCATTGTTACTGTCCCCGAAAATCCCGTTCCACATGATTTTGGCCGTTTCTTTGGCGTCAAATCCAATCCGGTACGGCATAAACGGAAAATCGAAGAAACGGCCGACATTGGCATGGGTCAGCACCGCCAGATCTTCCGGGATCCGGATTCCGTGCCGGTACATCACCCGGCAGCAACTGCTGAATACGCCGTCATCGAAAAATACCGCCGCACGTGTCCGCCCGGAACTCCGGAACCACTCCATAAATCCCCTTTCCATACCCTCCTGAAAATCGGCTTCATTGAAATGATCAATCGTCAATCCGACCTGTTTGCTCTTGTCGCCATCGGTCACGATATCGTAAAGCAGTTGTAATTGCCGGTAGTTTTCCTGTCCGGTTTTGTCCGGAAGATCATTGATGTAGATCAGCGCATAATCCTCATAACCATGTGCGAGCATGGTTTCCCGGAATTTCTTCGCCAGCAACTTGTAATTCAGAATCACTTCACCGGGGAATTTTTGCGGAAAAAGCGATAATACCGTGAACGGCCCCTGAATCGTTTTCAACAGTTCCCGATTGATATCGCTGGACATCATCAACGATATCGAGCCCGAAAGATCCGGGCCCGGCGGACGGCTCAAGTTGCGGGCCAGCGACTCCATCACGTCCTCGAATTTTTCGCCAATCCCCAGGATCGGCTCAATCTGGATATTCTGTTCCCGCCCCAACGCCTGAAACATGTGCAGCATATCGCGGTACCAGTAACCGGACACAGCCGCGACATTTTCCAACCGGATAAACACTTCGACCCGGTTCACCGGCTTCCGTACCAGATAGGTCCCCGAGCCGTGACGGCGGGTGACAATCCCCTCGGCCACCAGCGTATTCAGCGCTTCGCGCATCGAAGGGCGGCTGACCCCGAAGGCCTTCATCAACGAGTCTTCGCTAGGCAGTTTGGCGCCGGGCGTCCATTCGTTTGAACTGAAATTGCGCCTTAACAACCGTTCCAGCTGTTGACTTTTATTTAATAATTGGTTCATCATATCGCATCTATCCACTATAGTCATATTAGGACTTTCACTATATTATAACCACTCCGGTTCAAGAAATCAATACCCCCAAGCGGATATTTCCGGGAAATCTTTTTGCGGCAGGGTTGACAAAATCGGAAACGACTGTATAATAATCAGTGGTTAATAAATAACCAATGGTTAATTAAAGATATAAACCGGAGAATTCAAATGAGCGGAAAACTTGCTGTAAACGGCGGCGCGCCGATGATCGCGCCGGAACAGGTATCGAACGAAGCTTTCAGATGGCCGATCCATACGGACGAGGACCGTCAGGCCCTGCTGGACGTGTTGGATGCCAACCAGATGAGCGGTACCGAAATCACCAAGCTTTTCGAGCGCGAATACGCCGACTGGCTGGGCTCCGAATTCGCCCTTGGCTACTGCAACGGAACCGCTTCGCTGCATGCGGCCATGTGGGCCTGCGGCGTGGGCGCCGGCGATGAAATCATTTGCCCGAGCATCACCTACTGGGCCAGCTGCACGGCGGCGTTGAGCCTCGGCGCGGCGGTCAATTTCGCGGACATCGATCCGGTAACGCTGTGCCTCGATCCGAACGACATCGAACACCGCATCGGGCCGCGTACCAAGGCGATCGTGGTGGTGCATTACGCCGCCTACCCGGCCGATATGGACAAGATCATGGCCATCGCCAAAAAGCACAACGTCAAGGTCATCGAGGACGCCTCGCATTCGCACGGTTCGCTGTACAAGGGCCGCCAGACCGGCACGCTCGGCGATATCGCCGGGGCCAGCATGATGGCGACCAAGGCATTCGCCATCGGCGAGGCCGGCATGATGACCACCAATACCCGCGAACTCTACGAGCGCTGCATCTCCTACGGTCACTACGAGCGGACCGGCGTCGCCAGCCGCGCCAACCGCGCCGACAACCAGTTGACCGACCCGGAACTGATCAAATTCGCCGGCATCCCGCTGGGCGGACGCAAGGACCGCATGAATCAGTGGTGTTCGGCAATGGGCCGCGTACAGTTGAAATATTACCCGGAGCGCATCGCCGAAATCGACAGGGCCATGAACTACTTCAGTGACCTGCTCGACGGTATTCCCGGGCTGAAATCACACCGCCCGCCCAAGGATTCCGGCCTCACCAAAGGCGGCTGGTATTTCCCGCTGTGTCATTACGATTCGACGAAAATGAACGGCGTGCCGGTGGCGGACTTCTGCAAGGCACTCCAAGCCGAAGGCGTCGTCACCGCCAATCCCGGCGCGAACTTCCCGCTACACACCCATGCGATTTTTCACGAAGCCGACATTTTCCATATGGGCAAGCCGACCATGATCAGCTTCGGCCAGCGCGACGTCCGCCAGGGGCCCGGCTCACTGCCGATGTCGGAAGCGCTCAGCAGCAAAGTATTCATGATTCCGCGCTTCACCACGTTTGACAAAAACGCGATCGAGCTCTATGTTGCAGCATACCGTAAAGTCGCCGGGAACATCAATGAATTGAAAAAATAAGAGGCCGCAAATGTTTATCGACATTCATGCCCACGCTTGCCGCATCGTCCCCCCTGCCCTGCCGGGGGGACATGTTCCTTTTCCCTCGATCCGCCAACTGATCGAACATTATGACCGCATCGGTGTGGAAAAAGCGGTGCTGCTGCCGCTGATCGGTCCCGAATTCTATATGCAGCAGAGCAACGAAGATATCCTCGAAGCGGTGCAGAATTACCCCGGCCGTTTTATTCCGTTCGTCAACATTCATCCGCGCGCGATCAGTAATTCCCCCGACGCGCCGCTCGGCGAAATGATGCGCAAATACCAGGATCTCGGCGCCAGAGGCCTCGGCGAAGTCGTCTCCAATACCGACATCAACGACCCGTATATTCAGAACTTCTTTCATCACGCCGAAGGTTGCAATCTCCCGGTCACCATCCACATGGCGCACCGGGTCGGCGGCACTTACGGACTGTACGATCAACCGGGCATGCCGGGGCTCCGCAAGCTCCTGCGGACCTTCCCGAAGCTGAGAATCTTCGCCCACTCGCAGTGCTTCTGGGGCGAAATGGGCAAGCTGAACGATCCCGACGAGCGCGCGGGCTACCCGAAAGGCAAGATCACCGAAGAAGGTGCGGTACCGCAAATGCTGCGCGAGTTCCCGAACCTCTACGGCGATCTCTCCGCCGGCAGCGGCTGCAACGCACTGTCGCGCGACCCCGAGTACGCCGTGAAATTCCTGAACGAATTCCAGGACAAGCTGATGTTCGGCCTGGACATCTGCCGCGCGCCCAACGAAAACACCCAGCCGCTGGTCGGCTTCCTCTCCGGCCTGCGCCGCGATGGCAAAATCGCCGAAACCGTTTTCGAGAAAATTGCCCGCAAAAATGCCGTCCGGCTACTGGAACT
>JBEBXH010000054.1:0-44592 GCA_040391785.1 Victivallis vadensis | reverse complement strand
GGTCAAGGGGCGGCAGCCTCCTTGCGCGAGTCGGAAACTCGCGGATCTCCTTTCTAAAAATACTTCGCGCCGGGTCGTACCCGGACGCGGTCCAGCGGCGGGACGCTGGTCGCCCAAAGGGCGAAACCCGCTACGAGAGCGCGGAGTTCCTCGCATTCATTTCGCCATCAAAAAAGAGGTTATCCTGCTAATCGGACTTTTTTTGTGATTTGTGATTACTCGACTGTTGACATCGCAGGTAAACAGTTGTATAATCATTCTCATGGAACAAATCAATATACAATCGCACGACCACTCGGTATACTCCCAGATCGGGGATTACCTGGTCGATTATATTCGCAGCCACAAGCTCGAAGTCGGGGCGAAATTGCCGTCGGTACGGCAGATTGCGCAGGTCGCGGGAACCAGTGTGCGCACTGTCCACCGGGCGATCGAAGACCTGAACCGGCGCGGAATCTGTTACCAGCTGCCGCAGCGCGGTATTTTCGTGGCGCAGAAACCGGACGAGGTACAGGATAAGCTGTATCCGGCTATTGGCGTCTATAATAAATACGGCTATGAGATCAATCATGAGGAAGGAAACATCCCGGCGGCGCTTTTCTGCGGAATCCAGCGGGCCTGCCGCGAAATGTCGAAGCCGGTGGTTCAGTTTCAGGAGCTCAGCGCCGATCAGGTGGATTACTACAGCGAAAAATTGAAGCTGCTGGATACGATTATCGTGGTGGCGACGGATGACTTCCCGGAGATCGTCCATCTGGCCGAGGCTTTTCCGAAGGTCCATTTTCTGCAGGTGAACTATTATTACCGCGATTTTGACAGTACTCCGGCGAACGTCAGCGGCGTTTTCAACGACGATGCCGGGGGCGCTTACCGGATGGCGAAATACCTGCTGGAAATCGCCGATTCCTTCGCATTCGTCGCCTATGACATCGCCGACGAAAACTACCGGCACCGCCAGCGCGGCTGCGAACAGGCCGTCAGGGAAACCGGACGCACCAATTGCCCCATGCTGATGCTGAGCAGTTCCGAGGCGGTCAAAAAACTGACCGGCATGGATGAGCTCATGCGGATGTTTGGCCGCCGGGTGGACGCGGTGTTTTGCGCCAACGACATGATCCTGCAGCGGCTCCGCGAGCTGACTCCCTGCGCCGACGGGTTCCGCCCGATCATGGCGACGTATGACAATGAATTGCATGCGGTCCGGAAAATAACGGAAATTCCGAAAGTTTCCATCGATTTCGTCCGCCTGGGCTACCGCGCCGGTATCCTGGCCTGCGGCGCCATTCCGAAAAAAGTCTATATGGAAGAACCGGAGCTTCTGATGCCATCCAGAATTTATCAACCAACCAAGGAGAAGAACATATGAGAAGAAGATTTTTCACACTTATCGAGCTGCTGGTCGTTATAGCGATCATAGCGATTCTGGCGGCAATGCTGCTGCCGGCCCTGAACAATGCCCGCGAAGCCGGCAAACGGATTACCTGTCTCAACAATCAGAAACAGCTGGGACTGTCATTCCAGTTTTACCTGGAAGCCAGTGGTGACCGCTTTCCGTGTCCGTTTGATAAAACAGGAACTGTAAGCAGAACCTGGTGTGTGATCATGCAGGATGCAAAAGTCCTCAGCGATAAATATGCCATCAGCCGCTGGGAGGCATATGGATTGAATCCTCCGCGCCGTGAGTTGCTTTGCCCGAACGTGCCCAATATCTCCGGGGATCATTACAATTATGGGATGAGCACGGAATCGTTTGCATGCGATTACTGGGGAATTGTCACGGATAACGCCCAGAAATACCGTAAATTATCAACCATAAAGCAACCTTCAACCCGTTGTTTGCTGGCGGAACCGGTCTCCAGCGGCAATGGATTTTTCATCACCAAGGGAGGAGTGAACAAATTCCGTCACCATACAAACAGCAATATGTTGTTTGTGGACGGGCACGCATCCTCCATGCAGCCTCAGGAGCTCGGCCTGAATGCCTGGGAATTTCCCTGGTTCAACAATAATCAATATAACCAATAAAATTGAAAGTACCGCTAATGAAAAAATTACTTTTATTCTTACTCACTTTGCATGCCGCTTCGGGTATGGCCGATGACTTCCTGCAGAACTGGAAGAGCAGCGCCGGGCAGGCTCAGGCGCCGCCGCAGCTGGAAATAATCGAGGGGCCGGGCGGAACCAAAGCCGTCAAAGCCACGGTCGTCAGCCAGGGCAAATTTCAGGGGCTCGAATACGGCATCCCCACGGAAAATCAGTTGACGTTGAACGAATGCGAATCGTTGAAAATAGCGGTATTCTGGCATCCGGTGCCGTTTCATGGGCCCGACTGCATGGTCACGCTGGTGCTCGACGGCAAAATCCGCGTCAACAGCAACGTCAAACTAAAACATGACCAATGGTTCGAGCTGATATTGCCGCTGGGGCGGGATACGTTGCGAATTCCTCCCGGGACGGACTTCGCCGACCTCGCGAAAATGAAAATCACCCGGATACTGCTCTGGCCGCATGCGGACCTGGACAGCCCCGGCGAATCGCTTGCCGCCGCCGAACCGGTGTTCCTCAAACGTTCGACAGAGAGCAGCCGCTTGTCGCCGGTGATTACCGGATGTACGCCCGCTCCGGAAAATAACACCGACCCCAAAATCCTGATCGACGGCAAGACCGATAAGCAGCTCACTTTTCCAATGTTCGGCGACCCGGAAATCACCTTTGATTTCGGACGGGAAACGTTGATTTCCGGGCTGGAAGTGGAGGCCTTCGGCGATCCGCAGATCAACATGGCCGGAGTCGAAATTGCCGTCAGCGCCGACGGCGCGAAATTCCGTCCGGTGGCGAGTCTGGCGAACCCGGACGCCCAGCTGAGCGGCGAGCAGAAACAGCTGATCGCCGGCGATTCGCTGACGTTGATCGGGCGTTATTTCAAACTGACGGTGCGGCGGCCGCGCCATGACGTGATCACCCGCATCGCGGAAATCCGCTGGACCGGGCGCAGCCCCTCGACCGAAGATTACCGGCTGGCGGCGCAATCGTCCTACGATCTCGGCCCCGCGATGCCGCCGGAAAACCAGCAGGATTACCTGATCAAACGTGACGCGGAGGGCAACGGTTTCGCGGTGAACCGCCGCAACGGTATCGCGGTCGGCATCCGCCGCAACGGCGAAACAATCCTGGAACGCGCGGTGCCGTTCATCCGTGTGGAGGACGGCAAAAACACCGTGGAAGCGGACGCTTACAGCGATGAAGTATTGTCGGTGAACCCACTTCAGGATGGGATTAAAACTGTGGTGCGCAACGCCAAACTGCCGGGGATCAAGTTGAGCCGGACTTACCGCTTCGCGGAAAACCGTTTTGAGATCATGACTGAATTTGAATTGCCGGAAAAGCGCAGCCCCGCCTTTATCCTGGCCGGACATAGCGCGGTCATGGCCAAAGCGGTGCGCGACGGCGGCGTTTACGAAACCGGCTGCGTCTCGCATTTCATGCTGCGCAAATTCGCCGACGAGGTACCGGTGACTTTCGCCGCGGACAACTACCCGGTGCTCGGCTTCGAAAACGCTACGAAAAATTTGTCGCTGTTCCAGTCCGTCATCAACAGCGACGGCGAGTTTGTGCCGCTTGATACTCAGATCGACAACGGCGCCAAACTGACCGAATTCACCCCGAACGGCTGGCAGATCGTCGACATGATTTTCGACAGTACCAGACGCAGCCATTCGGTCACCTCCCAACTCCTGATCGCCGACGGTACCGCGCTGGAAGCCTATCGCCAATACCGTTCACAGCCCGAGTTCCAGAAATATTACGGCTGGATCAGGCGCTCGGACACCCTGAAGCAGGCCCGTTGCGAAACCGCGCTGCAGCGCACCGAGTTCGACCGCTTCGACAATTACAATAAACTGCTGCGCGACGGTCTGTTGCTGAACAGCGTGATGAATGACGTCAATTTCAGCTGGGGCGATTTCCCCGTCAGCGGCGACGTCCGCGACACCCAGGGCGGCCGTATGGATGCGGCAGAACTCCTGAAGGAACTGCAGCAGAAAAAAGCCGCTTATCCGCGCCTCCGCCTCGGCTTCTATACCTGGCTCTGGAGCGTGCTGAGTTCCAGCGATTTCTATAAGCAGCACCCGGACTGGACCGTCGACAAGGACCAGAAGGGAAACCCCATCAGTTTCTACCCGATCGGCAGCAGCAATCCCTATCTGCGGATCGGAACCCCGGAGGTGCTCGACCATACCGCACGCAAGATGCTGGATCTCCTGAACTATTATCAGGAAGATGTGTGGTACCTCGACGGCGGCACCGGGCATGTTTACCGCGACTGGAAGCGCATGACCGTGACCGATCCCGGCGCCTGGCACCGCCTCTATCGCAAAGTCCGCGAGGAAGGGCAGAAACACAACCCGGAACTGGTGGTATTTTTCAACACACCTTATCAGCCGATGGCCGACATCGGATTTCTGGAAAACAGCGGCGATATTTTCTCGAACTGGCGCGTGGCCGCCACCTGGTTCTATAAGATGAAACTTTTCCAGATCGATGACCCGTATCACTCGCCGTCCTTCATCTACTGGCGGCCCACGGCCAATGAGCTTTTCCCGGCGTACCTCGCGATGCTCGGTTCGTTTCCGTCGTTCTGCCACAAGACGCTGACGCCGGCCGAGGTCCCCTACGTCAGCGCCCAGCACGAATCGCGCCTGACCGAACTGGTCAACGCCGATATCCGGCCGGACTGGCGGCGCGATGCCGAGACCGATCTCGAAAGCTTCACCGTGAAGCAGGGCGCCAGCATTTACGCCATGCTGCGCAGCCACGCCGCCCGGCCGCAGAAATACGAGGTTTCGATGGCCGCGCCCGAAGCGGGCAAACAATATTACAGCTTGTTCGCTGAGCTTCGGCGCTACACCGACGCGGAGGGCAAAGGACGCCTCGGCGAGTCGGAACGGGAAAAAATCTATCGCGAAAGCGGCTTCATGGAAGATGTATTTTTCCAACTGCACTCCATCGGGGAAGCCGCGGTAAACGATGGCCGTTTCGTGCTGGAAAAAGAACTGGCTCCGCTAGCCCCCTGCCAATGGGTGGTATCCGAATCCAATTCGTTTATCTACAGCATCGACATGCTGCCGCTGCAACTGCCGCGCGACAAAACGCTCGGGCAGGAAGTGTTCGGACGCCTGGCCTCCCCCGATACGATCGAGGTCGCGATCCGGTCGAACCGCCAGCTCGAATGGCTGACCATTCTTCCCGAAAACATGCAGGCGGAATCGATCACCGCCGACGGCCAGATCCTGCCGTTCCGGACGATCTTCATCGGCAATCGCGCCGCGGTCATCGCGGCCGGAACCGGTACCGCCATCATCAAGTTGAAAACTGCCCCGGCCAATGCTCAAGTGCGTTCACTGAAAGCGACCGTACAAGGCGATCTCCTGAAGCTTGATTTCGAAGCGTCCGGCGAACTGCATATGCTGCTGCTCCGCAATTTGCAGATTGTTTACGCCGGCAAACCGGTACCGCAGCTGAAGCTTC
The DNA here is from genome assembly GCA_040391785.1 of Victivallis vadensis. Taxonomy (GTDB): domain Bacteria; phylum Verrucomicrobiota; class Lentisphaeria; order Victivallales; family Victivallaceae; genus UBA5239. The sequence continues at coordinate 39,066 of JBEBXH010000054.1, read as the reverse complement.
CGCGCGGCCTGCGCGGCGGCAATTACACGGTCGAATTCCGGCAGGCGGACGGTACGCTCGCCGCCAGTACGCAAATCATGCTGCGTGAGAGCCCGCCGGAGCTCAAACTGACCAAGCGCACCGATTCGCCGATGCACCGCGAATACCGCCCCGTCAATGCCGCCGGCGGCGGATTCGAATTGACCGCGGAACTCAACGACTGGACCAACGATTCGTATTCGGTGAAATTTACCCCGGAAAAAGCGGAATTCGACTTCGGCACGCTGCCCGCTTTGCCGTGGGTATATCACAGCGGCGCAGCCGGTTACGAGCTGAAATGCGGGCGTTACCTCGAACTGTCGCTGTCCGGCAATTTCGATTATTTCAACGAACACGGAATCACGAAACACCATGCGCGTTACTTCACCCTGCCCGGCTATGCCATTGCGCTGATGTTCGATTTCCACACTCCGGCGGGCTGGACGACCCGCAGCCTCGGCGGCATCGGACGGCTGGTGCCGGAGTACCGCCCCGGCGCGCACCGGTTCGACAAGGAAAAACCGCCGGCCGACGGCAACATGATGATTCTCTCCAACTTCGCCTATGCGCCGGTCAGCAAAGAGCGCCTGGTCATCGACCTGCAATCGCTGGGGGCTCCGGCCGATTGGGACGGCAAACTGCGGTTGACGGCGGTTCTCGACCACCTCCATCCGGACCGCCGACTCAATGTCCGGATCGAAAAATCCATGAGCCAACTGCCCCCCGGTACCAGCGCGGTCAAACCGCTCGACCTGCTGGAAATCTTCAAAAAGACCAAAGCGGTGAAACTTCCCCGCGCCGAAGCGCCGCTGACCATCGACGGCGCCGCCAATGAACCGGTGTGGCAGAAGGCCGAGCTTCTGAGTGGTTTCTCACGGCTCAACCAGCCGCTCTCGCGCAGCAGCCAGCAGACGGCCGCCCGGTTCGCTTACGACGAGCAGTTTCTCTATGTGTTCCTCGAGTGCGGCGAAACCGAAAAGGAAATCGATCCGCCCAGCAAAAAACAGGGCTCCGGTATTTTTGAGTCGGACAGCATGGAATTCGTGATTAAACATGCCACGCAGGAAGACCTCTGCTACCACGTCATTTTCGCCCCGAACAATGAAAATATCTACTGCAGCTACGAAGCGCTCGTGAACCGCGGCACAGCATCCCGCGAGGCTCCGCCGCCGCGGCGCAAAGCGCAGATTACTCCGGGCAAGGGCTGGACCGCCGAATTCGCCGTTCCCCTGACCGCCCTCGGGCTGAGCGGCAACCCCGCCGGCAAGGCGCTCTCCTTCAATGTCATGCGCAATCGTTATTCGGCATCCGGCACGGAGTACCTGACGCTGGTACCGGGCAAAAGTTACTTTGATTTCGAACGTTATACCCTGAACTTTTAAAAGGATTCTTTCATGTACCTGAACGTCAAAAAATACCCGGATCCGATCATCACGCCAGGCTTGTTTCCCTGGCGCCAAGCCACCGTTTTCAACCCCGCCACAATCTGCAAAGACGGCAAAATCTACCTGATGGAACGCGCCGCCGGCAGCCTGGCCCCACACATCTGCGTATTCGGGCTGTTGGAAAGCGAGGACGGGATTCATTTCCGCCACGTCCTCGACCGTCCGGTATTTACCCCGGCGGAACTGGGTTATCCATACGGCAGCGTGCAGGATCCCCGGCTGGTGGAGCTGGACGGGCGCTACTACATGACTTACGCACTGCGGCGCTTCTGCGGCTGTGCTTACGGATATGGAAACGAAGCGGCCATGGAGTACTACCGCGCCCACGGTTCCGATCCGTCGGCGGAGAGCAATTTCACGGTTTCGGGACTGGCCGTCAGCGACGACCTGATTCACTGGCAGAATCTCGGTTTCTGCAAACCGGACAACATCGACGACCGTGACCTGATCCTGTTTCCGGAAAAGGTCAACGGCAAATACGTCATGCTGCGCCGCCCCTGCCCCAAAGAAGGCACCAACGGCGCCATCACCATCTGCTATGCCGACACCCTGGCAAACGGCGGCAACTGGGGCCCGCAGAAAGTCCTGCTGAAAGCGGATCCGCTGATTTCCTGGCGCAGCGCCAAAACCGGCGGAGCGACCCCGCCGGTCAAAACCCCGCACGGCTGGCTGACGCTGTTTCATGCCGTGGATGCGGAGGGTGTTTACCGGGTCGGCGTCATGATGCTCGACCTGAACAACCCGGAGCAAATCATCGCCTGCGCCAAAATGCCGTTCATGGAGCCCGACCGGGCGTGGGAAAAGCTCGGCTGCTTTATCCGCAACGTTGTATTTCCGTGCGGGATTATCGTGCGGGACGATATCCTGTTCATCTATTACGGCGCGGCCGACACCTCCATCGGCCTCGCCCAGGTCTCCCTGCCGGAATTAATCCAATACACGATGCAGTTCAATACCGCGCCGGATATCGAAAAAAACATTCAACTCATGCAATAAACCACGGAACAGATATTCCGTGGTTAAGCAAACTTCCTGAGTTACTGCAATTCTTCGATCAGCTCAGCCGCCTGCTCGCGGAACTTATTAGAATGCTTGAGGATCATGAGCACATGAAAGCTCCGCCGTTGAGGTTAACGATTTCGCCGGTCATAAACGAGGTTTTGGCGAGGTCGAAAACGGATTCTGCTACTTCTTTTGGGGTCGCGCCGCGCCCGAGCGGAATGCCGGCCATTTCTTTGGCGAGCGCCTCATCCGAAAGACGTGAACTCAGGAGATCGGTCAGGATCAACCCCGGCGCCAGTACATTGGACGTGATCCCGTGCGGCGCGCCGAGGTTGGCGAAACCGCGCGAGAGCGCGTGCATCGCCGATTTCGCCGCCGCGTAGGAAAGCATCCGTTCGTTGGCCGGTTGATACGCCCACAAACTGGAAATATGAACCATGCGGCCCCATTTCTTTTCTTTCATATTTTCGAGCGCGAATTTACCGCAGAGATAAGCGCCTTTCAGGTTCACGGCCATGACCGCGTCCCACCAGTCACCGTCGCTCATTTCGGGGGTGCGTTTATAGGGATCGATGCGGGCGTTGTTGATCAGGATGTCCACGCCACCGATTTGAGCGAACATGTCCCGGACGGTATCTTCATTTGCGATGTCGCAGGCGATGGCAACGCCGTTGATTTCAGACGCGACTTTTTCGGCAGATTCGCGACCATGTGCATAATTGACGATGACCCGGCAGCCGGCGGCGGCGAAACGGCGGCAAACCGCCTCGCCGAGCCCGCGTGAGCCACCCGTCACCAATACGGTTTTTCCGTTGAATTCACGCATGATCTCACCAGTCGCAGACCGCGCCGTCGGGGCGGAACAGGCGCGGCGTTCCGGCTGTGATACGCGGATGATTTTTGATCAGCTCCATGTTCAGCTCGATACCCCAGCCCGGCTTTTTCGGCAACTCGATATAGCCGTCCTTGACCACCAGCGGCTCGGTGATGACTTCGTTGCGCCAGTCGTTCAGAAACAGCCTTTCCTGAATCAGGAAATTTGGTGCAATCGCATCGAGATGCAAACTGATGGCAGTGATCACCGGGCTCATCGGACAATGCGGCGCGACAAAGGCGTCGAAACTCTCCGCCAGATGCGCGATTTTCAAACCCTCGTTAAAGCCGTGGCAATGCGCCAGGTCGGGCTGGGCGATGCAGATCGCATTTTTGTCGAAAAGCCGGCGGAATTCCTGAAGCCGGGTCAGGCGCTCACCCGCCGCGATGGGGATATTGACGTTCGCCGCGACTTTTGCCATGCCTTCTTCGTCCTCCGGCTGTACCGGCTCCTCGAAAAACATCAGGTCGAATTCTTCCAATGCCTTGCCGACCTGAATCGCCAGATTCGAATCATAGCGTCCGTGACCGTCGAAAAGCAGCGCCGCATCCGGCCCGACCGCCTCGCGAACCGTCGCCGCCGCCTTGGCGATTTGACGCACCAGCGCGGTGTCGTGTACCGGCCACGACGGCACCGCCAAGCTGAATTTGAACGCTTGATATCCGTAAGCCTGTGCCTCCTGCGCTTTGTCACGGATGACCGCCGGATCGGTCGAACCACCGCTCCAGCCGTTGGCATAAACGCGGATTTTGTCGCGCACCGCGCCACCGAGCAATTCGTAAACCGGCTTGCCCTGCGCCTTGCCGAGAATGTCCCAACAGGCCAGTTCGATGCCGGAAATCGCCGATGCCTTGACCACGCCGCCCTTCCAGAACCGCTGCCGGATCAGTACCTGCATCAGATATCCGATGCAGCACGGATCCTGTCCGCTCACCAGATCTTCGAGATCCTTCAATGCGCCAAGAATCGACTCGTCGTGACTCTCCAGCGTGGTTTCCCCAATCCCGGTAATCCCCTCATCGGTATGCACCAGAATGTAGAAGTAATTACGGTTCGAAAGCAATCCGCACCCCGGCGTCGGAGCGCCCACCAGAAGCGGTTCAATTTTGACAATTTTCATTTTGACTGCTTTTCCGCAAAACGCCGGTCGGCGAGATCGCAATATTTCTTGATCAATTTGATTTCACGCGGATCATAGGGCCGCAGATTGATCCGGAAAAGGTCATGCATCCATTTGGTGAAATCGTAGGCGGCTCCGCTTTCTTCGTACTCGCGCCACATGCCCTCATATGGTTCGTGGGTTTGCGACAGACCGTTCACCAGCCCCCAGTTCCAGCAACCGATTTTTTCCAGATAAAAGAGCGGAAAAACCGCCGCGACCTGCCCGGTTATCATGCGGTTCAGCCATTCGGTATTGAAGAGCGGACGGTTGTATTTGCGCAATTCATCGATGATGAGCACATGGTCATCGAGCCCGCCGTAATTGTGAAAGGAGATGACGTCCGACAATTCAAGCGCCAGCAGCTCCGCCGGCGTCCAGTTGCCGACCCCGCGCCAGGCTCCGGTGGTCAACGGCTGCGAGGGCGACGCCGCGCGGGCCGCGCCGAAAATCCGCTCCACGTGCGGCACCGACACTTCGCCGCGGTTGCCATTGCCGGGTTCGTTGAAGAGGTCCCATATCACGATGCGCGGATCATCGGCGTATTTGGCGACGATTTCAGTGACCATGGCGTAAAAACGCTCCGCGGTTTCCGGTTCGTCAAGCACCGGATTGTACCCGGCCGTATGCGTGTAACCACTGTGCGGGGAGTTTTTGCGCCCGCCGTGATACCCGAGATCGTAATGCTGCGGTCCGAGTTTGAGCGGTTTGTAATTCTCATCCTTCGGCACCACGCAGTCATTGGCGAAGCAGACCATGAGCGAAATCCCATGCTTTGCGGCAGTGGCCACGAAACGCTCGAAACGCTCCATAAAACCGTCATGCTGCTCGTCCCAGACGATAAATTCCAGAATCACCCGCATGGAATTAAATCCGGTTCTGGCCGCCAATTCAAACTCCCGGTCGGTGGTCGCCAGATGCTGCTCGAAGTCAAGCTCCTGCCACAACGCGACCCGGTTGCAACAATCACTCGGCAAAAAATTACAGCCGCGCAACCACGGCTGCGCCTCATGCCACGCCCACGCTTTTTCTGTCGTCCATTTCGATATCATAATGTATTCCTTATTTTTGCGATTGCTATAAAGTATAATGGTGGAAATGCGAAACGTCAATACTGTTTTTGTTCATCCTTATCATAAAATCAGTCAAATTAAGATTGAACTTTCTTATTTTCAACGATATATTACTTCCATGAAAATCAATCGAAAAACCGTGCTTTTTGCCAAAAACTTCTTTCTGCAACAGGAATTGCGCGGGATCATGGATTTCGCCCGCGCCCATGACTGGCAGTTGGAAATGCCGCAGTTGTACGGCCTGCCGGGCCATGTGCGGAATTGGCGCGGCAAGGGATTGCTCACCGATACCCCTTATTATACGCAGAAATTGCACGAAGCAGGCGTTCACATCGTCGCGCTCAGCATGGATCCGAAACTGATTGCCAATTCAGAAGCGGTGGTCGCGCCGGACAATCGCCGCATCGGGGAGCTCGCAGCGGAGTTTTTCCTGCGCAAAGGATTCCACCATTTCGCCATGTGTGAAGATTATTTTGCTCGCGATGTCGCTTTTGCCGGACGGGTCGCCCGTAACGGATTCAGTGCCATCAAGCTGACTATGCCACGTTATTTCCGCTCCACCCAGGCACTGAACAAACTCGCCGCGGCCTTGGCGAAGCTGCCGACGCCGTGCGGAGTTTTCTGCAACAACGATTGGGAGGCTCTTTCCGTGATCAACGCGGCTGAGCTGGGGGGAATCTCCATTCCGGACCGTCTGTCGGTCATCGGCTGCGGCAATGAAGAGTTGATCTGTTCCACCACTTCTCCTCAGATATCCAGCATCGATTCCCACCTCTACGAACGCGGCTACCGCGCCGCAGCCGAACTTGACCGGTTGATGGAGGGCGAAGCGCCGCGTACCAAACCGATCCAGATCGCCCCCGGTGAAATCGTCGAACGCGAAAGCAGCAATTTTTACGCAGTCGCCCACCCCGGATTACGCAAAATCCTGGCTTATCTCCAACCGCGCTTTGCCTCGCCGGTACAGCTGGCGGGATTGGCGAGGCATTTCCGCATGAGCGAATCGAAAATTTACCGCCTTTTCCGGGAGGAACTCGGGGTGCCGCCGAAAGATTTCCTGACGGATCTGCGGCTCAACGCCGCCCGTACCCGCCTCATGGATACCGATGACACCATCAACACGATCGCCGAGGAAAGTGGTTTCCCTTCCCCCGGCGCCCTGTTTGAGCTCTTCAAAACCCGCTACGGCCAAACCCCGACCGAGTGGCGCCACGCCGCCCGCGGCATCAATTGACGCCGTTGTTCCGCACAGTCACATTCTGCGAGCCGGGATAAGTCACCGCTTCCGTGGCGGGAATGCCCGGATACGGTTTGCCGAACTGATTGTTCTCAATAACGATATCCTTGCCATTGGTGATATTGATGATCCGGCCATGGACCCCGTAACCATTGTTTTCGGGCGACGGAATGCCGTAGTTCCGGAATGTATTGCCCCGGATGGAAAGATTCCGCGCGATGATGCTTTTTATCGCCAGCGGCTTGTAATCCAGGCCGAATACTTCCACCTGGATATTGGTCAGCCCGATGCTGTCGAACAGATTATTTTCGATCGTGATATCGGAAATATTCCCGGATTCCAGCCAGTTCAGTTCCGGCGACAGCAGGATTCCCGGTCCGCGGAGGTTGCGAAGGGTGCATTTCTCAATCTTTGCGGGGGCGCGAAGCAGGATTCCCCGGGCCCGGTTGTCCGAGATCGTGCAGTTCGAAATAACGCTGCCGGCTCCGGCAAGGGAGTGATTTACCACCACCGCGGGAAGATCTTTGCGGTCGAATTCTTTGCCCATTTCGGCCAGCGTGCGCGGAATTTCCGGCAGGGGAGCGTCGAGCGTCACGCGCCAGACCCGCTTGCCTTTCCGGTCGATCTTTTCGAGAGCCGCAATGGTGCCGGCGGCGTATTCATCCAGGTTGCGGCCATCATAAAACACCAGTTTATCGCCTTTTTTATAGGGCAGATTGGCATCGATGACCGCAGTGCTTCCCTCAACCTCGCATACCGGAGAAGCCGTGGTGGTGATATTGATCGCATCATCAAACATACTGCGGAAACGGCAGTCGATGATGTTGATTCCTTTCCGGTTGTTTTTGGCATGAACCCCATCGCCCGCCGTCGAGAGCATTTTTCCGTTTTCCGGCACCACCCGGCAACGGACAAAGCTTATGCCATCACAGGCACTGGCTGAAAACGCGGCCGCCGGACCGCTGTAAATTGTCACATCCTCAATCGTGCAACCGGTATTGGATTCGTTGTTGAACGCGGTCGAATTGTTGAAGCGGTAGAGAATCACCGCGATTTTTTTCTCGGCACTGATGCCGTCCAGCGGCCATTCCAGGGCGAGTTTCCACGTACCGTCCGGGAGTTCCTCCTGTTTTTTGATGATATTGCGGGCAATCCCGTGTTCATACGTGCCGTCCGGACGGAAAAAGACGATCTGCAGCGGCGAATATGGCGGAAAAACCGGCGCCTGCGGCTTCACAATGAGTTCCTTTGGGCTGTTCTGCTTGAGCACCTCGCTTTCGGCGAAAATCGGACTCACATACTTTATGGCGAATTTCCGCATCGTAACATTGGAGCCGTTCATCAGGCGCAGCCCCTTGGCTTTGGGATTGCCGAACAGAAAAAGGGTCTCCTCGCCCTCCCCCTCGATTACGGCATCGCGTAGACCCTTGATCAGGAAATTGCCGTTGTCGTAGCGTCCGTCGCCGGCAAAGAAATACTTTCCGGCAGGGATCTTCAAGGTTGAATTTGCCGGAGCGGATTTCAACGCTTCGATGGCTCGATCGAAGGCGGCGGAATCATCGCTCTTGCCGTCGCCTTTCACCCCGAAATCCGTTACGTTCAACTCAGCTCCGCCCACGATCCCGGCGAGGAGACAAAAAATAGTTGCAAATACAGTCTTTTTCATCCGATTCAACTCCTTAATTTAATATGCGTTATTAATTTTTGCGTTAAAATCCGCTTTCAGCAAATCCAGATATCTCCGGGGAGAAATATGTCCATCCACCCAGAGAATATTGAAATTGCCGTTGTGCCGGTTCGTCTGTATTTTGAGATAACTGCCACCGCCGTCGGTGCCCCATGTCCCCGCGGGGGCGTATGGATTCTCGGCCACAGAGCCGATCTCGCCGTTCAACCTGTCCGCCATCATGAAAGTCGCCGAAGAGTTGTTGATTCGCATCAGCTTCGTCACTTTAAAATCCTGTACCTTCGCCGGATTCGCCATTACGTGAATGCTGGAGGCATAATCAACGTGATCCCCGTTGTTTTCATTCCGGTAGTAAATTCCGGTCGCAGTCGGGCAGTTCAGAATATGTTTCGAGGTCGGATTGAGGAAAATATCATCGCCGATTTTGTCCCATTCCGCCAGCTTTGCCAACGGGGATTTGCGGTGATGCCAGTTGTAGGTGTCATCGAAGCGCGACAGCGGCAGGCAGTCGTCGTTTTCCATGCTGTATTCATTGACATACAAGCCGATCTGTTTCAAATTGTTGATGCAAGCGGTCTGCCTCGCCCGCTCCCGCGCACTGTTCAGAGCCGGCAGCAGCATCGCCGCCAAAATGGCAATAATCGCAATAACCACCAGCAGTTCAATCAATGTAAAATCCTTATACTGCAAAGAGTTACGCTTTACGGGGCATACCTTGCCGGCAAAACCGTTCATGCGGTTCCCATGGAAATAATTTGAGTTCATAATATACTCCTTGGTTATCGAAAAATTGTCTGGATCTTATGTGGTGATTTCATCATGAGGAAGCCTTCTTTTTTCTAACCTCCGGATTAAATGCTTTGGGAGTTATCTCTGTCGGCCCTAAATTCAAAAGTGAATTCCGTTTGATCAGCCGTGCGGAAACCTTTTTGGTAAAAACCCCGCTGGGGTTTTTCAAAAGGTAATCGATGCCCTCAAATACGGCGGCAACCTGTTCTTCGATACTGAAACTCATCACAGTTAGAGGCGGATGAAAAAACTGCCCGTAATTGGACGATGAGATCGAGATGATTCCGACCTCTTCCGGGGTCTCGATCCCCGCCTCCCGCAGCACCGTCATAACCGGCTGAACCGTAGCCCCGGAAATGGCGAAAATGGCGGTAAAATCAAACGAATCGCGGTTCTTGTTCAGAAACTCTTTGAACGTATCATAAGACTTCAGCGCCGAGGACTCCCCGCTCCTGGTGTGGCAGTCCAGCACCGTATACTCCATGCCAAGCATCTGCGCCATGGAACCGAATACGCTGAGAACCAGCTGATTCGTACCCGAGGCCGGTTCCCCCTGAATTACCAGTATCTTGCGGTGGTGCATCCGGTGGAGGTGAAGGCAAACTTTCACCGCGGCGAATTCATTATCACCGCAGACGTAACTGAAACGGATGTCCCCGCTCCGGCATCCGCACAAAATAACCGGGTGATCGATATTCGACAGCTTGTAAAGCGTATCGGCAGTCAGGTTGTTCGCGGTACCGCGGAGCAGCAGCACATCGTATCCGTTTTTCGGCAGCTGCGGGACAAGCGGCCGGTTCCAGTCGTAACGGATGGTACGGAAGATATCCCCGCGCTTTTCCGCTTCACTGTTCAAGCACCGTTCCCAGTCCGTGTACGCTTCCGCCGGCCAATCCGGATTGGCCATCAAAATTGTGCACTGCCTGGAATAATCGACGCCGTTCGAGTATATTCCGGTACGGCTCTCGCGGCGGATCATCCCCCTGCTTTCCAGTTTGGCAAGCGCACCGTCGACCACCCGGCGGCTTACCGAAAAACTGCGCATGATCTCGCGAACCGAATAGAATTTCTGATCTTCAGCAAAGAATCGCAATTCGTGTTCCAGTTCCCGGTATAATTTTCCGATGTCGTCAACCAATGACATTACAGCCTCCAGTGATCCTTAATCTGCGTATAATCATACAGGATGTGCACAGCGCGGTCAACATCTGTGTACATAATTTTTATTTTTTATTCCCGTGTGTGTTCGCGCCGCAATTTCTCCATACAAAATAAACTATACAGCGAAGCCGGAAACCTGTCAATGCCCAGCCGAAGAAACAATCGGAAAATTAATCATAAGTATACTACTATCAATAAGGTACAAATATTAATCCACTTTGCGCTTGCAACCTCTTTTGCGGCTTTGAGTCCGTTTACCCGGCATCTTTGCGAAAACTTGAGTCTGCGGGAGGTTGACAGACCCGGATTCGGCGATTACTTTATTGATAATTGGAAAATTGTCAAAAGATCCCGGAAGCAGTTATGTTTTTCAGTAATCTGATTTATATGAATGGCATGGATATGCCGTTGAATGTGATTTTTATGAAGCCGCAGCCGGATGTGGAGCTGCATGACCATGAGTTCAGCGAATTGGTCGTGGTGCTGAGCGGTACCGCCGATTATTTGAGCAATTCCGGGATGGAGAGGATCAAAAGGGGCGATATCCTGCTTACTTATGTGGAGCAGCAGCACGGTTATGCCAATACTTCCGGAGATTTCAGTATCGGCAATATTATTTATGATTCAACCCGTATGCCGCTGCCGGCCCTGGATATGTGCGGTTCGATGCTGTTCAACCGTCTTTTTAACGGCAAGCCCTCACTGCACCGGCAGAGCCATATCCCGATTCTCTCGTTGAGCGACAAGGACCTGGAAACGGTTTCCTGTCATATGAACCATATCTACACCGAGAAGCAAAACCGCGCGGTGGGCAACGGGTTCGGAGTCCTGGCGGAGTTCATGCAGCTGATTGTGTTCCTGGTGCGGATTTCAGCGCAAGCCGACCACAAAGAATGGCATATTCACCAGAGTATCGCCAATTTGATCACTTATCTGAATACTCACTATAAAGAAAAGATCAATTTGCCCGTCATGGCTGAAATTGCCCGGATGTCGCCCCGGACGTTGTCCCGGCATTTCGAAGCAGCCACCGGCGATACTCCCGTCAACTATCTGCTGCACAAGCGGATTGCCCACGCCGCATCGCTGCTGCAAGGTACCGGTATGGCGGTCAGCGAGGTTGCTTTTGCCGTCGGTTTCAATGACGGCAATTATTTCTCGCGGCAGTTTCACCGCATTACCAAACAGACACCTCTGGAATTCCGCCGCCGGACCCGTTCCTGACGACTTTGTCCAAATAATGCTAATTTTTGTCCGGACAGTTAAGGAATTCACGTTGTTTATGCTGTATAATATCAGGCAGACAACCCAATTAACCGGAGGTATAAAATTTAAGATGAAGAAAAACGCAGAAAAATTCATGTTCACACTGATAGAGCTCCTGGTAGTGATTGCGATCATTGCAATTCTCGCCGCCATGCTGCTGCCGGCACTGAACCAGGCCCGGGAAAAAGCCAAGGCAATTTCGTGCACGAACTCCATGAAACAGCATGGGCTGGGCTACGGCATGTATGCCGGGGACAACGATGACTTTTTCCCGATCAAGAACTTCCCGACTCCCGGCATCGACTGGCTGCACCAGTTCACCGGTACCCAGCATTCCGGGGTAACGCCCGGAGTCAGTTATGCCCCGGTGGAAACGTTTTATTGTCCCAGCGATCCCATACAATGGCCGGCCGCCAACAAATACCCCAATTCCGTATGGTGGACCGGAACGACCAGCTATGGCTATGATCATCGGTACATCGGCGCGGGCAAAAGTAAGATGACCAGGTTCAACCGTCTCGCCTGCATCGAGGCCGACAGTACGAACATGGCCACCGCGGGCTGGGGACGGTCCATGCTTGAGTTCAAATATTCCAGTCGTCCCGGAGATGATACCAACCAGATCGGCAACCGGCACCAGGGCAGAGCCAATGTGCTTTTTACGGATGGCCATGTGCAAAGTTATCACCGTGATGAGATTTATACGCTGCCATGGTGGACGGCGAACGGTTTTGATGAAGCGTGGTGGTAATCAGTCAATTATTTTATGGATGGAAAAATGATCAGATATATTTCAATTTGTGTGTTGGCGCTGCTCTGTGCCTCGGCCTCGGCGAATCGTCTCCTGTATACATTCCCTTACCTGCCCAAAGCCCCGGTGATCGACGGAAAGATCGAGCCGGGCGAATGGGACCGCGCCGCCGCCGGGCTGGGAATGCAGTCCATGACCACCGGGCTCGCTCCGGAACGGCAGATCATATTTTACGGCGGTTATGACGACGTAAAGTTGTATGTGGCGGTACGGATTCCCCGGGTCAAGGGGGTGGGGCTGATTGCCAGCCGCACGGAGCGTGACGCTCCGGTTTATACCGATGATTCGGTGGAACTGTATGTCGATACCCGCAGCGGCAAAAATCTGGATGCGATGACGCAGTTCGAGTCCGATGAATACAAACATTTTGTCGTCAACTCCATCGGTACGCAGTATGACGAACAGCGCAAAGACAATAACTGGAACGCGGTCTGGAGCAGCGCCGCCGCAGTGACGGATGACGAATGGACGGTGGAATTCGCGATCCCCTGGAAAGCGTTCGGAGTGGACAAAGCGCCGCCGCAGATCGGATTGGCGCTCGGCTGGAACGACGCGCACGGCGGCAACAATTATTCCTGGCCGCCGGAGGCTTATCACCGTCCTTCGCGTTTTGCCGACGTCAACCTGAAAGACGGCCCGGCGCCGCGCCTGACCGAGTTCAAAGAGCTCAAACCGGGTGAATTCGCCGTGGCTGCCGGATTAAGCACCGGCACGGCCGGCTTCACCCTGAAGACGGACCCGGCGGGTTGGGCTCCGCTGAAAGGGCGTCTGCATGGCAAAAGTGAATACCTGCTGCTGCCCAAATTGCCGGAGGGGAAAACCCAGATCGGCGTGGTGTACGAGATCGACGGCCTCGCCAAGGGACGGTTTGAATTCAGTTTCCAGCCGGGAATTATCCTGAAAAATGAGAAATATTATCTGAAGAGAGAGGTGGAAACCTCGGTACTCTTCAACTCCATGCCGGAGCTGAACGGAAAAGAATTCGTATTGTCGCTGGTGCATCCGGACGGTAAAACCACCGGATTGAAAAATTTGAAGCTCGGTCCGGAAAAACGGTTTACGATTCCGTTCAGTACCGCCGCCCTTGCGCCGGGAAAATACCGGCTGACGGGCCGGGTCGACGGTTATCCTCAAGTCGGGGAGACGGAGCTGGAGATCATCGAAAAACCGGTATGGCTGCATACCCGTGCGGGATATGCGGAAGATAAGGTTCTCGCTCCGTGGTCGCCGATCGTGAACAAGGGACGCGACTATCAGATACAGGGGCGAACCTATACCAGCGGCGATTTCCTCTTCCCCGCCGCCATCAGCACTGTGGGGAAAACACTTCTGGAGCGTCCGATTACGTTGAAACTGAACGGCAAGGCGCTACAGGGCAAGACTGAATCCCGGCAGATTTCTCCCGCCAGAATGGAACAGCAGGGTACAATCCAGACCGGCGAAATTACGGTCACGGGCAATACCGTATTTGACTACGACGGCGTATGGTTCAGCAAATTGACTGTGGCTCCCGGCAAAAAACTTGGCGACAGGAAAATCACCCTGCAGCTGGATATCCCGTTGAATCCGGACATGGTAAGCCAGTATTATACCTTTGCCGCGAACTGGCCCCGCAACATTTTCCACCCGGTAAAACAGGGCGGAACGGCGCTGCCTTTCCATCCGTATCTGTGGCTGGGAAATGAAACCGGAGGGCTGGCGTGGTTCACGGAGTCTGCGCAGCACTGGTATCCGGCCAATAACCCCAATGCGCTGGAAATCATACAGAACGGCAAGGAAACGCTGCTGCGGGCAAACCTGATTGTGGACGGTACGCTGTCAAAGCCGGTAACTTATAATTTCGGGTTTCAGGCATCGCCGGTGGTGCAACGCGGCAAGGACGCCTGGGATTACCGGGTGGAGCGCTTCGGTTCATTCGATATGGCGGATAAACTCAGCGGCAAAGTCGGCAGCGTCACCTATGACGCGGTCGGCAAAATCACCGCCGCAGGTTCCATCGAACTGGACTTCAAGCCGGAATTTGCCGTGGACGGCCAGGGCGAAACGAAGAATCACAATTTGCTGAACCTCCAGAATTCGGCGGACAACCGGTTGTTCATTTTCTGGGATTGTTCGAGCAGGCGCATGAAAATGTTCTTCATGGACAAAGGAAAACTGCCGGTAATCATCGGTGATTCCGAACCGCTGAAAAACAACGACTGGAACCATGTCAAAGTAAGCTGGGGCGACAAAGTCGAATTTTACCTGAATGACCGGTTGATCGGAGCGCACGATTACCAGGGATTTCCCGGCAGCAGCACCACTGAAGCCAGGTTGACCCTCGGCGGCTGGAACAGCGACTATGTCATCGACGACCTCAAATGGACCGGCGGCGGCCAAACCGTTATCGCCGACGACTTTGAGACGGAGAGCGCCGGTGTCCGCCGGGATTGTATCGCCGCCGCCGGAAAAAGCGGCAAAGGGCTGCAGTTGACCGTAAAGCTGGACAAGCCGGCCAGCCGGCTCGACCAATGGGCCGAACGCGGCTCGAAAGTGGTGGTATTCCATGAGAACACCTGGACCGAAATCGAGGATGGTTACTACTCGCACCGGCCGGATGACATGCGCAAAGTGGTCAAAGCCATTCACGAACATGATATGAAAGCGATCCTCTATTTCGGCTTTCAGCTCTCCAGCATCAATCAATGGTTTGCCGACTTCAAAAACGAATGCCTGGTCGGCCCCGAAAACGGCGGCTATACCCGCCAATCTCCGCCGCAGTATGCGCGCATGGTCTGCTATAATTCCGTCTGGCAGGATTATCTGGTCTGGGCGGCCGGATATGTGATGGATGAATATGACGCGGACGGGGTTTATCTGGACGCCACCGGCTATGTCTGGCCCTGCAACAATGAACTGCACGGCTGCGGTTACCGCGATGAATCGGGGCGGCTGCACCCCACTTATCCCTTTATGGCGGTGCGGCAGCTGATGCGGCGGCTCTATACGCAAGTAACGGAGAAGAAACCGGACGGTCATATCGACTACCATAATTCCACCACCATGCTCACGCCGATCAACGCCTGGACCATGACCAACTGGTGCGGAGAAGAGTGGACGATTCACCGCCGCAAGCCGGGATTTTTCTACGACCAGATCACCTCGCTGGACAATCTGCGGATGAATATGGCATGGCGGCATTTCGGCACGCCGACGGAGTTCCTCAATTATGACGGTGTGCCGTTTACCTTTGCGGAATCGCTGGCCTTGAGTCTGATCCATGACATCCCCACCCGCCCGGAAGGCGCTTACCAGAAGGATATTATCGCCGCATTGGCGGCTCAGCGCAATCAGTTTAAGGCCGACGGCAAAGCGGTCTGGTATCCGTACTGGCGCCAACCGGATGCGTTCCTGAATCTGCCCGCCAATGTCAAGGCCTCCGCCTGGCTCAAATCCGGCGATTCGATGCTGGTATATATCACGAACCTTGACCGGCGAGACGTCTCGTTTGAACTGGAAACCAACTCTGCCGTCACCGGCATCAAAGCAAAAACCGCGGTATCGCTGCCGTCCATGGGGTATAAAGTTTTGGAATTGAGTGCTAAATGAAAATCAACATCACCGAAAATCCGTTTCCGGAAACAAAACCGGAGAAAAAATATTTCGCCTGGGGGGCCTGGCCGGTATCCTGGCTGGCTCCCCCGCAAGATAGTTTGCCCTCTGTCACCATATACAGCCTTGAATTCAATCTCGACCGGCCGGCGGCAACAATCCTGCATGTCAGCGGCGATGAACATTATGAATTATTTCTGGACCATGAACCGGTCGGGCGCGGCAGTGATTCGGGGGATTTATCCTGCTGGTATTTTGACTCCTGGCAAATGGTGCTGCCGGCGGGTAAACACCGGTTGTGGGCCCGTGTGCCCAGTTGGGGAAGTTGCGGACAGGACAACCCGCAGGGGCGGGTTTCATTGCGCCCGGCTTTTGTGCTGGGGGCCGCCGCTCCGTTGACCGGAATGCTCGGTACGGGATTGGCCCCGTGGAAATGCCGGAGCTTTCCGCTTGAAATTGTTGACCGCGGCGCTGTGCCGCACTGCCGGATGACCGACTGCCGCCCGGAAACGCCCGGCGGCGCCTGGGAAGAACCGCGGGTTTTATATCCGGCGCGTTATGCGGATACCGCCAATGAATACGGCTTAATGCATTTGCTGGCGCCCTCCCCCCTGCCCGAGATGTTTCGCGGTCCGGTCAGGCCCGAGGCCCTCCAAGCCCCGGACTGCGACAAGCGGCAATGGGATGGATTGCTGAAGTGCCATGAAGTCACTGTCGCGCCGCATGAACAATACCGGGTTGTTTACCTTTTCGAAAATTACTGCTGCGCGTATGCTTGCCTGAAGCTTTCCGGCGGCAAGGATGCCGAGCTGACGCTGAGCTGGGCGGAAGCCGCATACGCGGACCCGGCCACGGAAGAAAAGGGGCACCGCAACGAATTTACCGGCAAGGAGTTCATCGGCAAACGGGATATTTTCGTCTCCAACGGCTGCCGCAATCAGTATTTCGAACCGTATTTCTGGAATTCCGGACGCCTGGTCGAGTTGACGGTCCGGAACGGCGCCGAGCCGCTGGTCCTGCATAATTTCAGCTTTACCGAAACTCATTACCCGTTGAAAGCGGAAAGCTCCTTTTCCTGCAATGATTCCCGGCTTGCCGCGATCATGCCGCTGCTGGAACGGACCATGCAGATGTCCACTCATGATGTCTTCATGGATTGCCCATATTACGAGCGGCTCATGTATATTGGCGATGCCCGCAACGAAGCGCTGGCATTGTATACCATGACCCGCGACGAACGCCCTGCCGCGCAGGCATTGAAAATGTTTGCGCTGTCACGGTCAAACCGCGGCTTCACGTTGTCCCGCTATCCCTCAAGGACCAGGCAGATTATTCCGCCGTACTCGCTGATCTTTGTGAATATGCTTTATGATTATGCGTTATGGCGCGACAATCCGGCATTGGTCCGGGAGCTGTTGCCGCGAACCCGTGAGATTCTGGCGGCGTTTGAGAATTATCTTGATGCCGGCGGCCTGCTCAGGCGTCCGCCGGGATGGAATTTCATCGACTGGTCCCCCGCCTGGTGGAATGGCGAGCCGCGAATCGCCGGAGACGGGCGATGCGGAATCCTGAACTGGCAATTTGTTTACGCGCTGGAAAACGCGGCGGATCTGGAAGAAACGTTCGGTCATGTGGAAATCGCCGTCATGCACCGTAAACTTGCCGCCGAGGTCGCCGGTGCGGTCATTGCCGGATTCTGGCAGCCGGACCGTGGATTATTTGCGGACGATACGGAAAAACGCCATTATTCCGAGCATTGCCAGTGCCTGGCGGCGCTGACCCGGCAATTGTCACCGCAGATGACGGAGCAAATCAGCCGCGGGCTGCTGGCGGCTGAGCTGGAACGGACCACCGTGTATTTTTCGCATTATCTCTTTGAAGCGGCGTATAAATTGCGTCAACCGGACTTGCTGTTTCGCAGGCTGCCATACTGGTTCGAACTGCCGGCGCAGGGGTTCCGGACCGTTCCCGAACGCCCGGAGCCGAGCCGCTCGGACTGCCATGGCTGGGGCGCGCATCCGTATTATCATTTTTTCAGTTCGATCCTGGGAATCCGTCCCGCCGGTTTCGGCTTTAAAACAGTGGAAATTTCACCGATGCCGGGTATATTAAAACAGGTTTCCGGTACTTTGGTGCATCCGCAAGGCGAGATCAAGGTCGCTTTGGATGGAGACGGCGCAGTGGTCAAACTGCCGGAAACGTTAAACGGAATTTTTCAATATGGAAATTACCGCACCTTCATTCATGGCGGTGAACAGAAAATCGCCATCGGAGAGTGCCTGGAAGCTCGATTATGAAAGAATTGTCCTGCGATGCGGATCTGGTGGTACTCGGCGGCGGAGCCGGGGGCATCGGCGCCGCGGTTACTGCCGCCCGCAATGGCCTCAAGGTTCTGCTGATTGAAAATTTCGGATTCCTGGGCGGTACCGCCGTTTTCAGCGAGGTTCATCCGTTCATGAGCAATGACAGCGATTACCGGCCGCTGGACCGCCCGGTGTTTGTGGATCTGGTTCAGGCCATGCACCGTTATTACCCGAAAAAATGGCGGCTGGAACCTTTTGACCGGGAGCTGCCCGGCAATCGCTGCCGCAACATCCTGAAAGATGCCCTGATCCTGGCGGCCGAGGACCTGTGCCTGGAAGCCGGGGTCCGGCTGCTCTATCATCACCGGCTGACCGGCGTAGACATGCGGGAGAAGCAAATTGAGGCCATTCATTTACTGACCAAAAATGGCCCGGTAAAACTGCATGCGCCTTTGTTTATCGATGCCACCGGCGACGGCGACCTGGCCGCAATGGCCGGGTGCGGCTTTGAACTGGGCGATGAAAACGGCGTCTGCCAGGCGATGACCCTGACGTTTAAACTGGCCGGGGTCGTCAAACCGCAAATGCCGTCCCCGGAAACCATAAACCGTTTATACGACGAAGCCCGGCAACGGGGAGACATCGATTGTCCACGCCCCGATTTACTGATGCTGCCGACATTCGAAGAGGATGTCATTCACTTCAATACCACACGCGTTAATAATCGCAGCGGATTGGATGCGCAGGATTTGTCGGAGGCACAGATTGAAGGCCGCCGCCAGATGCGGCAGATTATCCGCTTCCTGAACCATGCCGTACCGGGATTTCAGGATGCTTACCTCTGTTCGTCCGCTCATCATATCGGCGTCCGCGAAACCCGTCGTATTCACGGGCTGCAATACCTGACGCTTGAAGCATTTCGCCAATGCCTGCAGGCTCCCGACGCCATTGCCCGGGTCAGCTATCCCATCGACATCCACAATCCATCCGGCGCCGACGTCCTTGAACCGATCCGGGAAAATTCATGGTATGAGATTCCTTATGGTTGTATCGTGCCCCGTGACTGCGCCAATCTGCTGATGGGGTGCCGGGCGATTTCGGTGGATCATGCGATTCACGCCAGTATGCGGATTATGCCCGCAGTATGCTCCATCGGCCAGGCCGCCGGTATGGCGGCTGCCCTCGCTGTCAAAGAACAACGGTCCCCGGCAAATCTCGATGGCTGCAAAGTTCGCGCCGCCCTGGTTGAATTCGGCGCCCGGTTATCCTGATCGCGTCAATTACGACACATGGTGGGCGGGGAAATCCGGATTGTGAAAATAATTTTCAGGAAAAGAGTTGCATCGGAATTTCCCGGGGTTATTGTATGGCTATCATGGATATGTTCAATAAATCGATTGCGGAAGTCATTACTGTATTGCCGCCGGTGAAGATCGCGCATCTGGAGCTGGAAATACGGATACCGGTGCTTTATGACGTGATTCACCCGGAGAAGGTAAGCATCCGCGAACATGAGCACCCCTTTTATGAAATCGCCTGGATGCTTGCCGGCGAGATGACTTATCTGGTGGACAGCCGGAGAGTCACCAATACGGCGGAGAACCGCCAGGCGTTTTTCCTCCCCAGCCGGAAGTTGCATAAGCGATTCAGCGACAGCGGTTTTTCCAGCATCCGCTCACTGGAAGTAGCGTTGACGCCAACCGGGCTAACCGGCAGCCGTTTCATCGAACGCCTCGATACGGCTTTGGAGGAGAATGGCTTTAAACTGGCGCTTTTGCCGGAACACCTGAAACGGATCGAACGGATTGAGTCGGAGGCGGCGAAAAATCATCCTTTGAGCCGGACCATTATCGGGCATGAAATTATTTTACTGGTATTGGACTTTATCCAAAGCGTGATTCCCGATGAACGGAATGAGGAACACGGAGAGGCTGCGGACCGGATTTCCGGAAGCCGGAAAGATATCGTCGAATACATCCGGATGCGTGTCGAGGATCTGACCAACCGTTCGTTTGAGTTGGATGCATTGACTTATGACCTGCATCTCTCCGGCCGGCATTTGAACCGGATATTTTACCGGGAGCATCAGATGTCGATCACCCGTTATGCCGCGCTGCGCCGCCTGGCCCATGCCGAACGGCTGCTGAGCGATCCGGCGAACACGGTGGGGGATGTGGCCAATGCGCTCGGATTCAGCAGCAGCAGTTATTTTATCGCATTTTTCAGGAAGCATAAGGGGATGACGCCGTTTCAATATCGCGAGTCGCTGGAACAGTAGTGTCCTGATTACGATATCGCATGTCCTGTTTTTGGTATTGCGGTGTATTGATTTTTGCCGGGGGCCGAGTTATAATAGTGTACAGCAGGAAGGATCGACAAACATTTAACAAGTGGAAATAAAAATGAAAAAGAATTTCACATTAATTGAACTTCTGGTCGTGATTGCGATCATCGCAATTCTCGCTGCGATGCTATTGCCGGCATTGAACAAGGCCCGGGAGAAAGCGCGCGCCGCCAGCTGCGGCAGCAACCAGAAGCAGATCGGCCTGGCGTTTTCGATGTACGACAACGACCACCAGCAGTTGCCGCCGGGGCTTGCTCTGGCCAACTCGCCGTACCGGGTATGGGATTCGATGCTGCTCAATGGCAAGTACCTCAGCGGCCAGCTTGAGGTTCCCGACGCTACCCGTGCCTATGGGGTCGGCGTGAAAGTGCTGACTTGCCCGGATGACAACGAGCGCCTGGCCGGTGAACGCCTTACCATGTTGAAGGTGGACTGCCGCACCTTTCAGGTCAACGGCCGGGTGATGCCCGACCTGCTGAATACGACGCCGGCGACGCCGCTTGACGAATCGATTTACGGACGCTGGAATCAGAGCAAAAAATCGCCCGCCACAATCATTCTCATGTTCCACCGCCCGGCGGATATGGTGGTGGGGCAGCCGACCAGCGCGGTCGGCAGCGAGCCGCAGTACAACGCCACGCGCAAACTGGACGGTTTCCTGTGGCACAGCCGGATGATTCCATACCTTTTCGGCGACGGTCATGTGGTTGCAATGAACGGTTATGCCTATGGACAGTCGAAGTTCGCTACCGATTTTTTCCGTCCCAAAGAATAATGTACTCAACCAGGATTTTACCGATGAAGAAAATACTTTATGTTTTAACGATGTTTTTTACTTGCGGGGTTATTATGGCAGAGGTGAATTTCGTTTATCCGCCGGAGATCGCGGCATGGACGGCGGAGACCAAAAAACAGCAGGCGGACGATGCAGTGAAGATGTCCGCCGAGCTGATGCAGGCGTTCAAATCCGGCGCCAAGGAATACACAATCAAGCCCGGGCACTACCGGTTCGGGCAGGAACAGGGTTATGCGAAAAATCTTTATCTTTACCGGTTGAAGGATTTCACCATCAACGCCGCAGGGGTCACGTTCTGGATCGATGCCACTTTCCGTCAGGACGCGGTATTGCTGAAGGAGTGCGTCAATGTCAAAATCAAAGGATTGACCATCGACTGCAATCCGTTCTCCTACTCACAGGGGGAAATCATTGAAGTGAACCGGACGGAAAAGAGTCTGAAAGTGAAGCTCGATCCCGGTTTCCCGCCGCTGGAAACCTGGAAAGCGGGAGGAAATATGAAGGCTCCGTTCTTCGACAAGGATGGAAACTTCAGTGACTCCTGGCTCGATTATGTGGCCTCGTTTGAAAAAACAGAGGACCGGATCTATACGGTCAAACTCAAAAACAATTATATTTTCACCTACAATATTCCGGTTGAACCGGGATTTCGCATGGCATTTCCGGACCGCTCCAAGCGAATGGCGTTCAACATGCTCGACAGTGAGAAATGCACGCTCGAAGACATCACCATTTACAATGCGCCGCAAATGGCTTTTACCGAACACGGGGGCAAAGGCGGACATCATTACAAAGGCTGCAAAGTAATTCGCCGTCCCGGAACGCGGCGGCTGATTACCTGCAATGCCGATTTGTTTCACTCGATCAAGACGGAAAACGGCCCGGTAATCGAAGATTGCGACTGGGGTTGGTCGTGCGACGACCTGATCAATATC
The DNA here is from genome assembly GCA_040391785.1 of Victivallis vadensis. Lineage (GTDB taxonomy): Bacteria > Verrucomicrobiota > Lentisphaeria > Victivallales > Victivallaceae > UBA5239. The sequence continues at coordinate 16,575 of JBEBXH010000054.1, read as the reverse complement.
CACGGCTTTTTCTCTTACGTGGTCGAGGCGGTCAACGAACATGAATTCCTGGTGATCCAGCCTTTTGCCAAAGAAGATTGGACAGGCGGAGAAATCGAACTTTACAACGACGCGGACATGAAGTTTATCGACAAGGTGAAAGTGCTGGAAACAGTGGAGATCACCGATCCGGCACAGGTTGCCGCCGCCGGTAAGATGCCCTCTGAATTGCGGGCGGCAGGAGTCGGCTGTACCGACTTCATGGGCAAGACGTTCCTCCTGAAAGTCAAGGTGGACAAACCGGTCAAGGTGAAGCGCCATGACTTTATCCAATCATTCCAGAAAGCCGGAAGCAATACGGTGATCCGCAATAACCGTTTGCACGACACGCTTGCCCGTGGCATGCTGGTGCGCGGCCAGAACACACTGGTGGAAAACAACCGGATTTCCAATACCGGCTACAATGGGATTCAAGTGGTCACCGACTGGTACTTCATGGAAGGAATGTCGGCGCGGAACCTGACGATTCGCGGCAATGAAATCATCAATTGCGCCACCAGCCTTCACGGACGGCTCAGCTATTCGCTGCACAACTCGGCAATCAATATCATTACCTGCCACCGCAACTGGCAGTTCGCCGCGGGAACCACCCCGAATCAGGATATCCTGATCGAAAACAACCGGATCATCGACTCCGGCGCCAGCGGCATTGCCGTCGGCAACGCCACCCGGGTCAAGGTGCTCAACAACCGGATTTCCAACCCGTTTTCCATGGGGTTTCACCCGGGCGCCAGCCGCCAGTTGCGCGATGTTGCTTCCGGCATCTATGTGGTGGAGTCGAATGATGTGGAGCTGAGCGGCAATAAAATCGAAAACCTGCAAGACGGCGTCAAACCGGTCGTTCAGGGCAGAAATACCAGCAACGTAACCGTAAAATAGGATTTCATATGCTGAAAATATATCAACCGAAAGTAGAGTTTTTCCCCATCTACGTGCCGAAAACAAACATGAAGCCGTGCTTGCGTTACAACCACGACGTCGATATCGTCAAATTCAAGGGGCGCTATCTGGCTGGGTGGAATGCCAATGAAGTTCCCGCCGAAGGAGTTCCGGGTCAGTACAATTTCCTGAGTGTCAGCGACGATTTCCAGAGCTGGACGCCGCCGGTGAAGCTCTTTTCCGCCGAACACGACTGCCTGAACCCGGTGGAAAGCGACAATCAGTGGCAGCCGGCATTCATCAACTATCGCGATGAAAAACTCTTCTGCGCCTGGTGCGATATGCTGACTCGCAAGGTTTTCGTGTCCGAATCGAAAGACGGCTTCCACTGGGAAAACAAAGAGGTCCCCAATGCCCCGGCCGCCCTGGCGCATGATGAGACCGGATTTCCCACCAACCACGGCTTCATCAGCTCCAAAGGAGTCATGATTTTCCCCTGCAGTTTGCCGAACCGTTCCGGGAAATACCTGGTGGGAAACACCATGTACGCCGCGCTGCTGATGAGCTTTGATCACGGCGCCACTTGGGAGTGGAGCGAACCGATCGAAGCATACAACTGGTCCGAGCTCGGCACCCCCTATAATTGGCCGGGGCTGCTGCGCACCGCGATCTGGGAACCGGCCGTATATGAACGCGCCGACGGCTCGCTCGAACTGCTGATCCGCAATTCCACCGCCCAGGAACTTCCCGAATACGATTCGTTCATGCGCCCCGAACAGATGCTTCTTCATGCGGTGAGCCATGACAGCGGCCGCAGCTGGAGCCGCTGCCATCCGGTCGAGATCGACACCACCTATTCGCGCAATCTGACTTTGAGCGGAGTCGGCGCTTCCGATTCGATCCTGATGGTCATGAACGACTGGCCGGTGAACCTGCCTAAGCGTATTCCGCACGACCGCCATAACCTGGCCATGTTTCTTGCCCCCGGCGGCGATGCCGACCTGATGCTGCCCGGCCCGGTGGTTCAGCCGGAAAGCGGTTACGGTTTTTACCCCAACGGTTTTGTGGAAGACGACGCGCTGTTCCTGGCCTATACGTATCCGTCGACCATCATGGGGACGCGAGTGTCGCCGCTGCCTGATTTCAGTGAACCGTTTCTGCTGCCGCGCGGCGGCCGCCGCGGCTTGCGTATTGACGGCGAAACTGCGTTTTTCGCTTCGCCCGAGTCCACGCTGGGCGTCGTGCTCTCCGAGAAACTCAATGCCGCCGAGTCTGTCAATTTCAAGTTTTCCATGCAGCTCTTTTACCGGCGCGACGAGCACTCCTTTCCACTCTTTACCATCGGCGGCAAGACCCGCAACGGCCTGACGGTCGAAGCCGAGTACAACCCGGAAAGTGCCATGGACCGGATTGTCGTCGCCACCGTGGACGGACAGCGGCGCATCATCGGGGATTGCCAGGACCGGGAACTGCTGCACTTTCACGTGACGCTCGGGCGGAACGGCATTCGGATTGAAGTCAACGGCATGGAGGTGGAACTCGAGCAGAGATTGTTGTGGAAATTCGCCTTCGGAGGACTTTATGTCCGTCCGCAATGGCCGCGCGGCGGGGAGATGGACCAGGAGATCCGGCTCGACCTGAAATCGGTGGCGGTGTATTGATGAATATCGGCTCCTGGGTACAGATCGGGCATCCGGCCAATGCGGAAATACTGGCCGGATGCGGTTTTGATTTTATGGTTCTCGACTGCGAACACGGCGAGGCGGACGAATCGGCTGTCGGCAATTTCTGCCGGGCGGTACACCGCTTTCAGTGCCGGGCTTTGGTACGGGTCCGCGCCAACGACACGCTGGCAATCCGCCGCGCGCTCGACCTGGGGGCGGACGGTGTGATCGTGCCGCTGGTGAATTCCGGTGCCGAGGCCGCACGTGCGGTCGCCGCGGCATATTATCCGCCGGAGGGAATTCGCGGTTTCGCCTGGCAGCGCGGCAACCGCTGGGGCGCGGAGTTCGACGCTTATGCACAGAACTTCCGTCCGTTTGTCATGGTGATGGTCGAATCGAAAGAGGCGGTGGAGGCGATCGAGGAAATTTTAGTGGTTCCCCGCCTGGACGGTGTGCTGATCGGGCCCTACGATCTCTCCGGTTCCTACGGCATTGCAGGGCAGACCGGGCATCCGTTGATTGCCGGAGCCTGCGCCAGAGTCGGCGAGGCATGCCGCCGGCACGGCAAAATCGCCGGCCAGCATATCGTTACGCCGACACCGGAAAATATTGCCGGTGCGCAGGAACAAGGGTATAGTTTTCTCGCACTCGGTATGGACAGTTATTTTTTGAATCGCGGAGCGATGGAGGTTATCGGCTTATGCAAAAGATCCTGATTACCGGGCTGGAATACAACAAAGCCGCGGAAATATTTCGTTCCGCCGGCGATTTCGAATGTCTGGAAGCGCCGGGCGGCGAAGAAGAGCTGGCGGAGATGGTGCGCGTCAGCGGCGCGAAATATGTCATCGCTGGCACCGCCAAATACAGCGGACCGCTGTATGACGCGCTTCCCGCCGGTGGAGTGATTGCCCGTTTCGGCGTCGGTTACGACGGCATTGACCGCACCCGGGCCAAAGCCAGAGGCATTTACTGTACCAACACGCCGGGCGCTCTCGACGACTCGGTGGCGGAGTGCGCCATCGGCATGATCCTGCTGGCGGCGCGGAATTTCGTTGTCTGCGCTTCGGATAACAAAAATGGTCTCTGGAAAAACCGTGTCGGACTGGAATTGGCCGGAAAAACACTGGCCATCATCGGCTGCGGCGGCATCGGCTCCAAAGTCGCGCGGATTGCCAAAGCAGGATTCGGCATGAGGACGGTCGGCTTCGCCAGAACTCACCGCCAGTCGGAATTTCTGGATGCTTTTACCGGCGATTGGCTGGATGCGGTCAAGGACGCCGATTTCGTTTCCATACACCTGCCGAATACGCCTGAAACACGCGGCTTCGTCAACGCGCAGCGCCTGTCAATGATGAAAAACAGCGCATGGCTGATCAATACCGCCCGCGGCGCGGTCATCGACGAAGATGCCCTATACGATGCGGTCAAAGAAAACCGGATCGCCGGCGCGGTGCTCGACGTATTCCAAAACGAACCCTACGCGCCCAATTCAAAAGACTTGCGGACAGTCGAAAATATCATCATGACGCCTCATATCGGCAGTTCGACTCACGAAGCCTGCGCCCGGATGGCATTGTCCACACTGGCCAATATCCGCTATTGCGAAAACGGCCAATTGGATAAAATGAACCTCATATAAACGAGAAATTCATGCTTCACAAGAAAGCCGGCATTGCCGAGAACCATGCATGCTGCTGAGCAGAGTGGTTACAAGCCTTATGATTACAATTCAGTATTATCTTGCCGTTAATAAGCTTGAGGCGGGAATCCGATTAATTGAGTCGCGGTAACTCAATTTCGTGATGTTGTGCCGGATAAATAGATTAACTCCGAAAATATTTTAGAGAGCGCTGGTATGGTTGTCTCCCGACATTTCAGGCCAGCGACTTGATCTCGCCCGGATCGTGCCTGAATCTGCTGGACTGTCCCGGAGCCCCAATGCCCCGGGACAGCTTCTGTATTTACACGGTGAGCATTTCTTCGAGAATGATGTCGAGTTTGTCTTTCAGGTTGTCGGCCTTTTCCATGACAGTCGCGTTTGCGAGGTCCGCGCTGCTGAAGTTGACCACATTGACGCCATTCACTTCGATGCTGATCTGCGAAGGCATCGTGTGCATCGGGTGATCGCTCTCGAAACTGGTGTTCTGGCTGCTGTATCCGCTCTCCGGAACTACCACTTTCGAGCCGTCTTTGCTGCCTGAGGTCTTGTACTGCGATTCGACGATGCTCTTTTCGCTCTTGTCCGAGAAAATGTCGGTTTTCAGGGCGGAGTGGGTCCGCTGCTGAACCACTTTCTGGTCGGCTTCGTCGAACATCTTTTTCTGGCTGTCTTCACGCAGGTTGCTCTTGGCTTTTTCGCCGGCGTGCGTCGCGGACTGGTGGGACACGCCGTGGTGATTGCCGCTGGTTTCGGTGTCGAGCACCGCGTCGGCCTCACGGTTGGCGGTGTAGCTCATCACGTTGTGAATCAGGCTGGCTTCGTCCATGCCGTTGATCACGTAGTTCCGCGAGGAGGCGTCGCTGTAGATGTTGATGCGGGCTTCCCCGGTAATGGTGAGGGTGCCGTTATGAACTTCCACGCTGTAATTTTTGCCGCCGTTGCCGTCATTGACCTGGTATTGATCGATGCCGTACTTGCCTTCGGTTTCGCCCTTGTTGGTGCGGTTGTAGCCGTCGACGGAGTCACCGTCGACCAAGCCGCTGACGCCGCCGGTGAACTTCGGATCGGCCTGACCTTCCGCCTTGGTTTTGTCGTCGATGACGATGATCAGTTTAGCAGGGGTAATCGAAGCCGTCGGATCGGTAAAGGTCACGTCATAATTGTCGAGGTCATCGCCGTAGAGGCTGTCACCGTCGATCACGAGGACTTTGTCATCGCCGACATTGCGGTCGGTGAAAGTGGCGGTGCCTTTGTCGTAATACACCTTGTCACCGTCGAACGGTTTGATTTCGGTATTGTAATCGCCTTTGGTGGTGCCGTCGTAAACTTTGTCGACGCCGGTGCGGTCAATGACCAGAACAGCCTTGTCGATGATTACGGTGCCGTCCACGAAAACGAGTTCGTAGTTGCCGGTCATGTCGGCGTTGGCCGCGTCGCGGATCGTGGCGTCGGTCAGCGCATTGGAGTGCGTACCGGCGTTGCGGAAACCGTTCACCGTGGCGTCGGTGATGCGGTCGCCGTCGATCAGGCCATTCTGCGAAGTCCAGCTGTAGCTGTAGGTCTGGCTGTCGTAAGTGAAATGATCGCTTGCGCCGGTGATCGTCAGCGTGGCCTTGGTGATGTCTGCATCGACATCGGAATAGGTGACGATGTAGTTGCCCAGGTCACGGCCGATGACGCTTTCGCCATTGATCGTGATGGCCTTGTTTTCGCCGACGTTTTTATCGGCAAACGAGCCCGATCCATCGACGTAGCTGAGTTCGTCGCCGTCGACATAACCACCGCCAAACCCGGTGAAATTGTACTGCGCATCGGTATTGCCGTTATAGACCTTGTTGATACCCTCACGGTTGACCACCAATGTAGCCTGCGTGATATTGGCATCGACATCGGAGTAAGTGACGATGTAGTTGCCCAGATCAGTACCGCCAATGACTTCGCCGGTGATCGTGATGACCTTGTTTTCGCCCACGTTCTTGTCGCCGAACGAGGCGCTGGCGGCATCGCGATTGTAAGTGATGTTGTCACCGTCGACATAACCACCGCCGAACCCGGTGAACGTATACTGCGCATCGGTGTTACCGTTATAGACCTTGTCGATGCCCTCACGGTTGACCACCAGCGTGGCCTGAGTGATGTCCGCATCGACATCGGAATAGGTGACGATGTAGTTGCCCAGGTCGCGGCCAATGACACTTTCGCCGGTGATCGTGATGGCCTTATTTTCGCCGACGTTTTTATCGGCAAACGAGCCCGATCCATCGACGTAGCTGAGTTCGTCGCCGTCGACATAGCCGCCGCCGAACCCGGTGAACGTGTACTGCGCGTCAGTATTGCCGTTATAGACCTTGTCGATGCCCTCACGGTTGACCACCAAAGTAGCCTGCGTAATGTTCGCGTTGACATCGGAATAGGTGACGATATAGTTGCCCAGATCGCTACCGCCGATGACTTCGCCGGTGATCGTGATGGCCTTGTTTTCGCCCACATTCTTGTCACCGAACGAGGCACTCGCGGCGTCGCGATTGTAGGTGATGTTATCGCCGTCGACATAGCCGCCGCCGAACCCGGTGAAGTTGTACTGTGCATCGGTATTACCGTTATAGACCTTGTCAATGCCCTCACGGTTAACCACCAAAGTCGCCTGGTTGATGATCACAGTACCGGCGACATAGATGATGTCGTAATTGGCGGTGTCATCGGCACTGCCGTTGATCACCGCTTTCGACTGAAGGTTGGAGTAAGTATCGGCATTGCGGTAGCTGTTGGTTCCTTTGTCGATCCCGGTGATTTGGTCGCCGAAAACCAGACCGGTATTGGCCGTCTTGGGACCTACTGTATAGCTGTAATCATGATACTGCCCGTCATAGGTAATACCGTCGGGCACAGTGGAATCGCCGGTAATCGTCAGTTGGCGCACCAGAGTAATTACGGTAGCGGTACCGCTCACGTCGTTCCAGAGATCGCCGTCTACTTTGAAGGTCGCCGTCACCGTGACGTTGCCGCCGGCCTTGATCGCCAGCACCTTGGCGCCCGTGAGCTCGATGTAGGTCCCGTCCGCCGCTTCGAAAATAAATTTTCCACTGACGGATGAATCAATACCCAAAAGCGACGCGCCCACGCTGCCCTCATTGCCGTAGATGATCGTATCGCCGACAGCGTCCACCGTCACGTTCAGGTTGCCCTTGTTTCCGGATTCGTAAGCGCCCATGTCGACGATGCCCATTTGAATACGCGCCTTGCCGTCGAGGTCGACTTCGCCATCCGCCACATAGGCATTATTGCCGCGATTGATCGCAAACGAGGCCTTGCTCAAATGATAGTCGCGGTCGCCCACCTTCGCCGTTTTCAGGTTCTCGAAAGCCACGTAATATTTGCCGCTTTCGCTGCCGGTGTTGTCCGCTTCCAGATTGATATTGCCATTGCCGGTGAAAGCCCAGCCCTCGATACCGCTGTTGAATACCAGAGCTTCATTGAGTCCGAAATATTGATTGGCTGCGCCGCCGGCTTTATTGCCCCACAGGATCGAGTTCTCGACCCTGACGCTGCCGCCGTTCGCATAAATGCCGCCGCCCGCCGCCGCCACGTTGTTGGCGATAGTCAAGTTGGTCAGCACCGCGACGACCGATGTAGCGGCCAAGTAGATACCGCCGCCGCTGACGCCGGCCGAGCCGTCGACAATCAAGGTATTATCCATATTTACGGAGAGGCCGCCCGCATAAACCGAGCCACCGTTCAGCGCCGCCGTATTCTGACGGAATTCCGAATGCGTGATCGTGGCATTGCCGCCCGCATGAACCGCACCGCCATTACCCTTCTGCGCCTGGTTGCCGGTGAATACATCGTTCGCGATGTTCACGCTGCCCTCAGAATAAATACCACCGCCGCTGTTACCGTTTTTGGCAATATTGGCAGTATAGGTACTTCTGCTCGAATCGACCATATCCACGGCGTATACCGCGCCGCCGCTCAATTCCGCGCTGTTTGAGGTAAATGTGCCGTTCGAAACCGAAACATCTTTCTCACCGTAAATCGCGCCACCCTTGCCATCGGTGGTGTTCGAAGTGTAGGAGCCGCCTTTGACCGTGACGCCTTTGACGCCGTAAACTGCGCCGCCGGCGACGTCCGCATGGTTGCCGCTCATGTTCATGCCGGTGAGCGTAACCGTGTCGGCGCCATAAATGCCGCCGCCTTTGCCGTCCTTACCGGAACCGTTCGCCCGTGCGGTGTTGTTATTGATGACGACATTGCTGCTGAGGTTCAACGCCGCCGCACTGTAAATGCCGCCGCCGTTACCGCCGGTACTGCTGGCATCTGCGGAATTGGTCACATCCGTACCAGCAAAGTTGCCGGTAATTGTGCTGCCGGTGATCGTAAACGTTCCAGTGGCCGCCTTGTAAATCGCGCCGCCATTCCCGCCTGCGATATTGCTCGTGAAGTCGGCATTGGAGATCGCCGCCGCATTATTCGCGTAAATCGCGCCGCCGCCTTGGGCAGCACTGTTGCGGTAGAACTCGCTGCGGTGGGTAGCATCCGACTCGACTGTCAGTGCGCTGAATACGAAAATCGCGCCGCCGGAGTGACCGGCGCTGTTGCCGCTGCCAACTGTCGTCGCGCCACCGAAAATCGCACCGATAACCGTCACGGCACCGTGCGTGGCGATCGCTCCGCCGTAAGATGCCGCGCTGTTGCGGTAAAACTCGCTACGGTAGGTAGCATCCGAACTGACGATTAGCGCGTTTTGCCCGTAAATCGCGCCGCCGTCGCCGCCGTTGCCGCCGGCGCTGCCGGCGCTGTTGCCGCTGCCGGGAGTTGCCGCGTCGCCGAACTTCGCGCCAGTTACAGTCATGGTAGAATATCCGAGGATCGCGCCGCCGGCGCCGTATTCCGCGCTGTTGCGGTAAAACTCGCTGCGGTTGTTGTCGTCCGAACCGACGGATAGCACGCCAAGCGCGAAAATTGCACCGCCGCCGTAGCGGGAATAGTTGCCGCTGCCGGGAGCTGTCGCGTCGCCGAACTTCGCGCCGGTCACAGTCACAGTCGAATATCCAAAGATCGCGCCGCCGTTGTATTCCGAGCTGTTGCGGTAAAATTCGCTGCGGTTGTTGTCGTCCGAACCGACGATTATTGCTCCGATCGCGTAAATCGCACCGCCGTGGCGTGTTGCGCTGTTGCCACTGTCGGGCACGCCTTTGTCGCCGAATTTCGCACCGGTGACTGACACTGTCGATGCGCCATAAACCGCGCCGCCGTCGGTTCCCGCGCTGTTGCAGTAGAACTCACTGCGGTTGTTGGCGTCCGATTGAACCGTTACCGCACCTTCCGCATAAATTGCACCGCCGCCGAATTGGGCGTTGTTGCCGCTGTCGGGCACGCCTTTGTCGCCAAATTTTGCACCGATGACCGTCACAGATGATATGCCGTAGATAGCACCGCCACTGTTGGCACTGTTGCGGTAGAACTCGCTGCGGTTGTTGGCGTCCGATTGAACTGTCAACGCGCCTTTCGCATAAATCGCGCCGCCATAGTTTCCAGCCGTATTACCGCTGCCGCCTGTCGCCGCAACGCCGAACTTCGCTCCGTTGACCGACACCGTCGATTCACCATAAACCCCGCCGCCGAGGCCGCCACTACTGGAACTGATCGCCCGCGCTGTATTGCTATTGATGACAATGCCACTGCCGAGCGCCAATGCCGCCTCACTGTAAATCCCGCCGCCGTTGCCGCCGGTGGCGCTGGCTTTGGTGGAGTCGGTCACGTCCGTGCCGGCGAAGTTGTCGGAAATCGTGCCGGCGGTCAGCGTCAACACCGAACTGGATGCGACGTAAATGCCGCCGCCGTCACCGGTGGCCGTGTTATGGGAAATGCTGCCGAGAGAGTTGTTCATCACAAGTCCGGCGCCGTTTCTCACCGCCACGCCGCCGCCATATTGGGCGGTATTGCCCAGCGTGTCGCCGCCGATCGTGCCATCCGTGATGGTAAGGACAGCCGAAGTAGTGACATAAACGCCGCCGCCATATACGCCCGCATTATTTTTGGCGACCGCAAAGCCGCTGTGGATGGTCAATGAACTTTGGGTCCAAATGCCACCGCCGCTGCCGGCTGCGGAATTTTGCTCGACAGAACCGCTTGTCAGATTCAATATCGCATCCTGAAGCGCCATAATCCCGCCGCCGTCGCCCGTGGCGGTGTTTTCCTGGATTGCACTGCCGGAGTCGAGGGTGAATGCCGTGTTGGAGGAGAGGAAAACGCCGCCGCCGTAGGTCGCCTCGTTATTATTGATCATGCCGTTCGACAGCACAAGACTTGTCCTCGTCGCGTACGGGGAATTTCCGCCGCCATATACGTAAATGCCACCGCCGTTGCCGACCGCCGTATTATCATAAATCGAAACGCTGCTTCCGAGCGTCACGCCGACCGCGGTCCAGAGGGCGCCGCCATTATTGCCGGTATTTTCGAGGAATTGACCGTTGTTCAGTTCCAATATGGAACCATATGTAGCCGTCACGCCGCCGCCGTCAGCCGTGGCTTTATTGCCGCGAATCACGCTGTCGCCGGTGAATGTGAGTTGAGTATAGGCGGCCAGATAAATACCGCCGCCGTTTTTGGCGGAGTTTTCATAGAGCGTATTGCCGGAAAGCGTAACATTCGGCGCTATCGCGTAGGGCGAGGAATTCCCGCCGCCATATGCGAAAATGCCGCCGCCGTTGTCGATTGCTTTATTGTCATGAATCGAAATACCGCTCCCAAGCGTCACATTGACCGCGGTCCATAGTCCGCCGCCGTTATTGGCGGTGTTTCCAGTGATTTCGCCGCCGTTCAGGGTCAATATGGAACCGTACGTCGCCGCGATGCCGCCGCCGTCGGCGCTTGCGGTATTGTCGCTGATTTCAGCCCCGGCGGAAAAAGTGAGCTGCGTGCCGGATGCCAGATAAATGCCGCCGCCGTTTTTGGCGGAGTTTCCTCTGAGTTTGTTGCCGGTCAATGTAATATGCGCCGATCCGTTTGCGAAAATGCCGCCGCCGTTGTCGATTGCTTTATTGTCATGAATCGAAATACCGCTTCCGAGCGTCACGCCGACCGCGGTCCATAGTCCGCCGCCGCTGCCGCCGGTGTTTCCGGTGATTTCGCCGCCGTTCAGGGTCAATGTGGAGCCGTTCGTCACCACAATGCCGCCTCCGTTTCCGGTTGCGGTATTGCCGCTGATTTTAGCACCGGCGGAAAGAGTAAGCGTTGTGCCGGAGGTCAGGTAAATACCGCCGCCGTTGCCGGTTGCGGTATTGCCGCTGATTTCAGCGCCGGCAGAAAGAGTGAGCTGCGTGCCGGAGACCAGATAAATGCCGCCGCCGTTTTTCGCTTCGTTTCCGCTGAGTTTGTTGCCGGTCAATGTAATATGCGCCGACCCATATACGTAAATGCCGCCGCCGTTGCCGGTTGCTTCATTGTCATGAATTGAAACGCCGCTTCCGAGCGTCACGCCGACCGCGATCCATAATCCGCCGCCGTTGTTGCCGGTATTGCCGGTGATTTCACCGTTGTTCAGGACCAATATGGAGCCGGCCCCCGCCACGATGCCGCCGCCGTCAGCCGCGGCTGTATTGTCGCTTATGATGGCGCCGGAAAGTGTAAACGTTACGCCTGAGCCCAGATAAATGCCGCCGCCGTTGCGGGCTTCGTTTCCGGTGATTTCACCGCCGTTCAGGGTCAATGTGGAGTTACTCAACGCCGAGACGCCGCCGCCGTTCACGGTTGCGCTGTTGCCGCTGATCTCGGCGCCGGCTGAAAGCGTAAGCTTCGAGTTGGAGCCCAGATGAACGCCGCCGCCGCTCCCCCCTGCGGTATTTCCATAAAGCTTGTTGCCGGCGGAAAGCGTAATTTGCGCCGATTCGCTTGCGTAAATGCCGCCGCCGTTGCCGGTTGCTTCATTATCATAAATTGAAACGCCGCTTCCGAGCGTCACATTGACCGCGGTCCATAATCCGCCGCCGCTGCCACCGGTGTTCCCGGTGATTTTGCCGCTGGTCAGGATCAATGTGGAACCGTACGCCGCCGCGATGCCGCCTCCGTTGCCGGTTGCGGTATTGCCGCTGATTTCAGCGTTGTTGGAAAGTGTAAGCGTTGTGCCGTACCCCAGATAAATGCCGCCGCCGTTGCCCTCTGCGATATTTCCATAAAGTTTGTTGCCGTCCAGCGTAACATGTGCCGATACGCCTGCGTAAATGCCGCCGCCGCCGTCGGTTGCGCGATTATCATAAATTGAAATATTGCTTCCGAGTGTCACGCTGGTCTCGGTGTATAGTCCGCCGCCTCTGGCGGCTTCGTTGCGGGTGATTTTTCCGCTGTTCAGGGTCAATATGGAGCCACTCGCCGCTGCTACACCACCGCCATTGCCATACGCGATATTGCCGCTGATTTCAGCGTTGTTGGAAAGTGTAAGCGTTGTGCCGGAACCCACATAAATACCGCCGCCTTCGGCAGCTTTGTTTTTGTCGAGTTTATTGCCGTCCAGCGTAACATATATCGATCCGCCTGCGTAAATACCCCCGCCACAGTAGATTGCGGTATTATCATGAATTGAAACACTGCTTCCGAGCGTCACGCTGACCGCGGTCCATAGTCCGCCGCCGTTGTTGGCGGTGTTTCCAGTGATTTCGCCGCCGTTCAGGATCAATGTGGAGCCAGACCCCGCCGAGACCCCGCCGCCGTTGCCGGCTTTGTTTCCACTGATTACAGCGCCGGCGGAAAGCGTAAGCTTAGTACTGCCGAAAAGCAGAATGCCGCCGCCGCTCCCCTTCGCGGTATTTCCGCTGAGTTTGTTGCCGGTCAAAAGTGTAATATGTGCCGAGCCGCTTGCGTAAATGCCGCCGCCGTTACCGGTTGCTTCATTATCATGAATTGAAACGCCGCTTCCGAGCGTTACATCGGTTGCGGTCCATAGTCCGCCGCCGTCGACGGCTTTGTTTCCGGTGATTTCGCCGCCGTTCAGGATCAGGGTGGAAGTGGCTACCATGTAAATACCGCCGCCGAAACTATTGGTTGTATTACCGCTGATTACGGTCGTGCCGAAAATCTCAAGTCTGGAAGTGCTGATTGCGTAAATGCCGCCGCCGCCCCAGCTGCTGTCGTTCCCGCTGATCGTGCAATCGGTGAGAGTCGCTTTGGCACCATTCAGGGAGATCGCGCCGCCGTTGCTGGCACTGGAGTCTGAAATCGCCACTTTGTTAAGAGTCAAAGTGCCGCCGGTGACGTGAATACTGCCGCCGTTGCCGTCTGCGGTATTTTCGTAGAGTTCGTTGCCTTCCGAAAGTGTAATTGTCGCTCCGTTTGCGCAAATGCCGCCGCCGTTCCCCGTTGCGGTGTTGTCATAAATGGAAACATTTTTTCCGAACGTTACAGTGCTCTCCGTCCATAGTCCGCCGCCGTGGCGGGCAGAGTTTCCGGAAATTTCGCCGCCGGTCATGGTCAGAGTGGAACTGGCTGTCATGTAAATGCCGCCACCGTCTTTTTCGGCCGTATTATTGCCGATTACGGTCGCGCCGGAAATCTCAAGTTTGGAAGTGCCGCGGAGATTAATGCCGCCGCCGAATGCGGTACTGTGGTTTCCGCTGATCGTACAGTCCGTGAAAACCGCTGTTGCGCCATCCAGGGAGATTGCGCCGCCGGCGGCGGAACAGGAGTCTGAAATCGTCACATTGTCAAGGGTCAAAGTACCGCCGACGGCGTAAATCGCGCCGCCTCCCCCGGTGATGCTTCCGCCCTTCAAGGTCATATCGAGGAGCGTCAAATTGGAATTGGTCAGTGAGAATATCCGGAAGGTACTGGCGTTTCCGGAAACCAGGCTTTCGGCGTAGGTCGTCGCGACTTTGATGGTTATATTGTCGTTTCCATAAATCGTCAGGTTTTTGCCGTTTATCGTGATCACACTGTTGAGCACGATGGTACCTTCCCCGCCAATGTCGAAGTAGATATTATCGCCGCCGGCAAAATCATTGGCATTGGCAATGGCCTGGCGCAGTGAGCCGACCCCGCTGTCGTTGGTATTGGTCACCCAATAGTTTTGCAGGCTGTGGCTGTAGGCTTCGACATAGAGATTGGTCGTTTCAATGGCGCCGGTGCTGTATTCGAGCGTCCAGTCTCCGTTCAGCCCGGTGACATTGGTGCTGGCGGCCACGTCCATGCCCGAGGCGTCGGCGATCATGCCGACAAGGGCCTGTCCAGCTTCGCCTTCGGCAATATTGCAGCCATAAAACATGATGTCGCCGCCATCAGCCATATGGGAGCCGACGCCGGTCCAGAATCCGGCATTGAAATTCCTCGCGGAGACAGCTTGCCCATTGAGCGAAAACATGCCATCCGAACCGTGCGAAATGATATGAATGGCGTTGTATTTGTTTTCGGATGCCTCCAGATAAGCATTGATTTGCTCAAAAGGATCGGCATCTTTATCGAGAATCAACACATCCTGGTTTTCCCCCAGGGAATCGACAATCTGCTCCTTGCCGCCGACGTTGCCGGAAATAATCACCAGTTCATGCTCGGCGCCGACGGAAATGTTCACATTGGGACCGGCCTGGGCAACCGAAATTTCCTCCTGGGCGAAAGCATCGTGAATGGTATTGTCCACGGCGTTCGCGCCGAAATCGTTCAGCAGCTCATTAATCGCATCCCGCATAGCTTCCGGCACTTCATCCATGCCGATCTCGCCCTCGATCAATGCCTGTATTTCGGCATCAATGTCCGATACGTCCGAGGGGCTTGCTTGAGCGGTCTGGCCAGCGGCATTCTCCACCGGCACGTTCTTGACGGCATCCCTGGCTTCCTGGGCCTGACGGTCGGTTTCGCTCATATTGGCGTTCGGATCATTCTCCTGTGCCTCGACGATTTCGGCGGCCGCGGCGGCTTCGAACAATACCCGGTCTTCCAAACGGAAAATTTCAAGTTGTTTCTTACTCATCTTATTACTCCATGAGTTTTTATATTATTATTTTAAAATTTGGTCAAAAAAGACCGGGCCTGTAAGGCAGGTTGTTTCCGTGCAAGAAATGGTCTGCCTTACAAACCCGGTTATGAATTTTTTAGAAAATTTTTTCTCTCCTTCGCGCGCGCGAAAGTCAATTAGACCGATTAGACCGATTAGACCGCTGGTCGCTGGCCTGAATCTTTGAACTTGATGATTTAGCAAATCATCAAGTCCGTCCTGCAGCTTCGCCGCTAAACC
Organism: Victivallis vadensis; assembly: GCA_040391785.1. GTDB lineage: Bacteria > Verrucomicrobiota > Lentisphaeria > Victivallales > Victivallaceae > UBA5239. The sequence continues at coordinate 1,115 of JBEBXH010000054.1, read as the reverse complement.
TTGGCTGCACGAACTATCCAGAAATAAATCTTGTTCGCTTTGATCCATATATTCAGATTTTAATTCAGTACTATACATCAACATCATTGCGTTTTACTTATTTCCATATAATCGGAAAATTGTATTGCTTTTCATATTACAATATACCATACTTTTTATTAATAATTGACATATATAGTCTTTATTTAATTTATTCAAAGCATTTCAATTTCCCCACTAATATATTGCGAATCAATACAAAATGCAAATCCATAAATAAACAATCATACTTTATTTATTTAATAAACATGAAATATCTCATAATATTTTATTTTATATCTTGCCTCTCGGTAATAACTGCAGAAAGATTTTCATCCCCAAAAAACAATAATTACTTTTTCCGATGCGGGCGTATTTCCGGTAGAGGGAAAATGTCGAATTTGACTTGAAAAAAGAGGCGGACCATGATAGCTAACACTGTAGCACGCAATGATGAATCTGAAAAGCGCGTATCGTTAAGAAATTCGCAAGAAACTTTTGTGAAGGGACCAGCGTTTCGCGGTTCGAGGGGGATATCATCAGCGAAAAGGCGTTGGATGTGTTTCGGCTGGGCGCGCATGGAAACGACTCGACGCTTCAGAACCTTCCAGCAAGCCGTTGGCTTCGTGCAAGTTTGAGATAAAATTCCCGTTCGTGGCAGCGATGAGTCACGTGGTAACAAGCATTATCAACCCAACCTCTGCGACGTCTTGACATTTTGTCTCTTCTCCTTAAAATGAATATTTGATGCTAAAAAAATCGTTCTAAGGCGATATTTTAGCATCAAATTCAAGTTCTACAAGCTCAAAATTCAGTTTTCAGCATGGTCTGACCCCGATCTGCAGACCCCGATCTGCAGCATGGTCTGACCCCGATCTGAGACCCCGATCTGATCTGTGGAGGACCCCGATCTGACCGACCCCGATCTGAATCTGGGGACCCCGATCTGTAATTACCAAACTACTTTATAGTACAAATGTTTCGAAAATGAAGATCCAGGTAAACAGCAATAGAGTTCAATATTATTCCTTACACAAAACTTTACTAGTAGTCCGTTCATAAAATAACATATCACATCGTCCGCATTTCTTCCATTT
>JBEBXH010000053.1:0-44906 GCA_040391785.1 Victivallis vadensis | reverse complement strand
CGTGATCAAAAGCGCATTCGACCCGGAACTCAACTACGATCCTGCCAATTGAGATGATCATGCTGAAAAAAGTAATCACCGCTGTTTTGTCGGCATGTCTGTGCCATGTTCTTCCGGCCTCTGAACTGCAGTTTAAGCGGCAGGAGGAACGCCCCGGGTTCAAAGTCCTGCGCCAGACCCGGGCCACGGAGAAACCCTACATGCTGGCGGAGATCCAGAGCTACCGTCTGACGGAAAATTACCTCCATTACTGGATCGACCGTCCGCTTTTTCACGACAGCAGCCTTCGCGGGGAAAAAAGCTACCGCAACAGTTTCCTGCGCAATGTCGAAATCATCGGAGGTTATGAAATCGACGGCTTTGTCACGCTGGCCAACGCCCCCGCGCTGATCGGCATGTACGGAGAGCACTTGCAGGCGCTGGACGAGGTGAAACCGTACCCCGGCTTCAGTTACCTGCTGGGGGCGATGTATGCCGCGGATTACAATCCCTCCAAGCCCGATGAGAAGTGGAATGAACTTTATCTGAAAAGTTATGAGATGGCCGAGAATTCCCCCTATACCCTGAAAATCGGCGGCAAAATCCCCGTCTGGGCCTATAACTCACAATTGCTTAAACCTGCCGAAATAAAGAATATTACCAACATGCTGCGGAGCGCCCGGCCGACCGAACCGATTGTGTTTGCGGAGCTTAACGATGCGAAATTTCAGGAACTCCATCTTCAGCACGGCAAACTGAGCGAGGCGCAGGCCGCGCAGCTGCGCAAAGCAACGGAGGAACTGCTCAATGAATGCGGCGGGCTGATCATAAAACCGGTAGCCAATACTGTCGACCACAAGGGCGATTATACCACCATCCCAACCGTTTCCGGTTATTACCGGGATTATCTGGTGCCGTTACTGCTGGAACTGCTGGCACAGCCGGGGAACAGCCAGAAAATGATCGGCGCGTATATCAGCAAGGGGTACATCAACCATTTGTCCGGCAACAATGCCGCCGAATGCGGTACCGGCCGTTTCCGGCTGTTCATGGACGAGCTGATGCTGCTGAACCCCGATGTACTGGTATTTTTCGAATGGAACGAGGCCAACGAAAACACCCATTTTCAGCCTACCCCCAGCGATGCGAAAACCATGCAGCGCCTGGTCCGGTTCTATGCCCGGAAAATGCGCGGGCAGGCGCAGCAGCCGATGCCCGGCGACGACCTGTCGATCCCCAATCTGGTATTCAGTTCGCGCCAGGTGCTGCGCCTCGGGGATACGCTGCGTTATGAGCTCCTCAATATCCCGGATTCAGATTCGGGCATGAAATACCGCGTTCAGCTGACCATGCGCGACTATGACGGAAAGGTGCTGAACATATTTCCGGAGGAAACATTCAACGCCGCCGAAATGAAAGCCGTCAGCTATGAAATACCGACCGGGCAACTCGCCGCATATCCCCTGATCCTGCCGGAACTCCGGGTCATCAATCCGGAGGGGAAAGAGCAGTTTTTCTCCATGCAGTACAACCGGATTCATCCGAGTGTCTGCTGGAACTACAAGGAAATCATGCAGCCGCTGCGCGATATGCTGCCGCTGAAAACGGAATTCAACGTCGAGGCCGCCCATTCCCCCGGTGTTTACGGGGTCACGGCCCGGGCGGAATCGCCGGAACCCCTGCTGCAGCTGGAAGTGACGGACAACGAGGACGAAGTTTTCGCGCTCGACCGGGCAGGGCAATACAATCCGGCGGACAACATCATTATCCAAGGCTCGTTCACCGCGTTCAGCATTTCCACCCGGAAAATCGTTTTCGAGGTCCGCAATGCACCCGACTGGCAATGGTTCCGCGATTGTTACCGCGGCAAACCGGATACGCCGGACCCTGGGATTATCGACAATAAAGTGACCGTACCCGATTACCGGATTCATTTTTATTACAGCTATCCTTTCAACATCACGGTTCCAAAAAGCGCTGCGGCGGACGCCGTCCTGGAAATCGACATCGAACGCCTGGGCAAGCATTCATTCAAGGTCTCGGAGCTGTTGAAACTGGGGAAAATGGCCAAAGCCTTCGACGGCAATAACCGCCTCGACCTGAGCATCGTCAAAAACCTGGTGGATATCCCCGTTCCGCTCCAACAGAAAAAAGCCGGCTTCACCGCTTCATTGGAAACGGAGAGCCGCTTCCCGGTTTACCAGCTGCGGGCGATCGGCAGCTCCGGACGGGTCTACCGGAGCCGCCCGGTCATGCCTGTTCGCCCGGGCGGAGAATTGGTCCGGCACCATGTCTTTTCGGTGGCGGAACGGCAACCGGTGACGCTCGAAGTGGCGGCGGACCGCATCCCCGAGCTGAATTATCAATTCGACGACGCGCGCGGCGCCATGCTGAAAAACAGCTGGGAACCTTTTTTCGACGCTCAGCTGGGGGGCGGCTTCACCTATCTGGAACCGTTCAACCGCCCCCGTCCCGCGTTGCTGGCCATTCCCGGGCGGAAGTTTCTCCATCCGTCCTGGAAGGAGGCGGACGGCGTCAAAGTACTGGAATTCGACGGCCTGGCCAATTACCTGAACCTCCCCCGGGAAGCGCTGCCGTACGGCAGCTTTACCCTTGAGTTTGAGATCAGGCCCGAGGGCGGCGACACGCAGGTGCTGTTTCGCAACTTCAGCACCCACCGCGGTTCGCTGAACCTTTACCGGCGGGGGGAAAAACTGGAAGGGTCATACACCTATCGCCTGGGCGGCGGCAACCGTTCGGGCGGTATCGAAAAGTTCCAGACGGAACTGCCCCTGCCGGCAGGCACCTGGTCGAAAGTCACGGTCAGCTACAACCTGCGGGAATTGGCGTTCACGGTAAACGGGGAAACACGCCGGTATCCGTTCAGCGGACGCGGCGTCTTTTTCAAGCCGTCCGTTTTCGGCGGCCACACGTTCCCGGCGCATGAGACGGGCCCGGACGCCAAATTTTTCAAGGGGCAATTGCGGAGTTTACGAATTCGCCACCTGGCGGAATAGCGGGCCATTGAGCATTAAGACAGTAATAATTATCACAATATTGCTCATAAAGTTATCAGAATTTGATCTTTATCTGTTGCGATATTCCGGATTTCACGTATAATAGTCTTATGGAAAACCGGAATATGGAAGATGAAACCTTATCAATTCAAGTCGTTGATTATCGAAAATATCCGCAAGGGTAAGCTGCAGCCGGGCGAGTCGATCGGGATCGCTACTGAGCTGGCTGAGCGTTATCAGACGCCGCTGATCACCGTGAACCGGGTCATGGCCGACCTGGCGCGCGAAGGGGTGCTGGAGCGGGTCCGGCGCAAGGGTACATTCGTCTCCAATTCACATGATTCCCTGCCGAAAGTCAGTTTCAACATCGGCTTGTGCCTGACTGCTTTGGCTAAGTATACGCATCAGGCGTTTTATTCGGCCTACGGGGTGCTGGCGAGTCATGCCATCGAAATTCTGAAGGAAGAGCACCATCAGGTGACGGAACTGGCCTGGAGTGATCTGAACAAGCCGGATTTCGACCGCTATCTGCGGCTGGATGCTTTGCTGTATATCGGTTCGTTGGATGATAATCTGATCCGGAACCTGACGAGTAAAAAGTTTCCGATCGTGCAAGTGCTGCATACCTCTCCGGCATTTCATCCGTTTCATCAGGTACTGCCGGATTTGTCCGCAGGTTTTTATGAGGCCGCAAGGCTATTGGCCGAGCGGAAAATCAGCAAAATCAATATCATCAGTCGAAACAATCACAGTCATTGTGACCGAGCGGAGTTTTTCCATCGGGCGGCGTTGTGGGCGGGGTTTTCCAATGACATGATCAAGTTGACGAAATTGCCGGAGATTGCCGGGGATTACGGACAGCTCAGCGGCCACAAATACGGCTGCGAAGTTCTTGGCAAATTCAAGAAGGATGAGGCATTTTTCTGTACCGGTGATTTCCTGGCGCTGGGTATGCTCAATGCATTTATCGACAAAGGGCTTGAACCGGGCAAAGATTTCCGGCTGGTCAGTTTCGACAACCTGGAGGCGGAGGGGATGATTCTCTTTGACCGGCCGCTCCTGACTTCGGTGGATTTCCCCAAGCGCCGGATTATCGAGGAGGCGATCGCCCTGGTGGAGCACGAAATACGCAAGCCCGGCAATGTGCCGGTACTGAAATACTGCCCGGCGCAGCTGATCGTCCGGGAAACATTCAAATAACAACAAGGAAGGAGATTGTTTTATGAAAAAGTGGAATTTCACACTTATTGAGCTGCTGGTAGTAATCGCTATTATTGCCATACTTTCCTCGATGCTGCTGCCGGCTCTGAACAAGGCGCGGAGCAAGGCGATTTCGAGCAAATGTCTGGCAAATCTGAAACAGATCGGCCTGGCGCAGTCGTTGTATTCCGGTGACTACGATGATTGGATTATTCCGTCTTCCATCAACAACAGCAGCGCGAATACGTACTGGTACCGGGTGCTCGGATGCTACAATGAATCGCCGCGCTGGGGTATCACTTACACGGATGAACCGGCGTCGTCGAATTTCACCTGTCCGGCAGAAACGCGCGGGTTTACGACCCCGTTTCATGATTCGAAGAGCCATTACGGCAATAATACCGTTTTGTGCGGGGTGCCGGAGCCGAGGACGGGTTCCAGTGCTTACAGCGTGTACCGCAAGCAAACTCAGATACCGGGACCGTCGCGGGCGCTTTTTGCCTGTGATTACAGCTTGAATTCCTATGGTTTGAATCAATTCTGGCTGGCGTCGTTCAGCCCGCGGCACGGCAGCAATTATCCGATCAATGCCGTATATCTGGATGGGCACAGCGAAACACATCCGTTCAATTATTTTCTGACCATACCGGCGGAATACAACAACCCCAGCCAGCCTTATCACAACATGTTGATGAGCGGCTTCAGAGTTCAATAACAGGAGAAAATGGATATGAAATTCTGTATGTATCTAATGACGGCATTGCTGGCCCTGACCCTGTGCGGCGAGGCGATGGTGGATTATGATTTCACCGGCGAGGCGATCAAAACCGGCGGCAAATGTCCGCCGCTCAAATTCAGCGGCGTGACCGCGGGCGGCACGGCAGGAAAGAGGTTCATGATTTTCGACGGCAAGAGTTCCACTGGCTCGATTCCAGCCAGCGAAAAAATCCACCTCATGGACGGCGGCACGGTCATCACAAGAGTGAAGTTTGACGACAAGGGCGACGGCAAGAATTATCACATGCTGCTGCTGAAGGATAAGGAATGGTGGCTGGCGCGGAACGGCGAAAATCTGCATTTCAACTTCGCGGAATCCGGCAAGGCGGCGCGCGGAATTTCGGTGAAAGTACCCTTCGATAAACCAATTACCATTGGGCTGAGTGTATCGGCGAACGATCAATACGTGCTTTATGTGGACGGGAAAAAAATGTCGGCCGGTATTTTGAGCGTGCGCAGCGCGCCGGACAAGACCGCGAAAGGTATTACGGTCGGTGACGGCTGGGGCGGTTCGTGGAAGTTCAAGGGCGAGCTTTACAAGCTGGCCGTTTATAATGAAGTTCTGGCGGAAGCCGAACTTGCCAAACAAACTGGAGAACAATGATGTACCGGGTATTTGCGGCATTATTTCTGATGGTGATTTTGTGTTCAAATGCGGCGGAACCGCTGTTTTATTACGACTTCGCCAAACCGGGTGAAATCGAACTCTATGCCGGGGCGCAAATCACCGATGGCACGCTGAAGCTGGACGGCAAGGGGGCCTATGCCGCGATTCCGGGCAGCGGGAAGGCTAATATCACCGACAAGGGGCTGACGCTGATGTGCGTGGTCCGTTTCAACGAACAGGTCGAAGCCGGGCAGGATATCATCGGCAAGGATAACGCGATCCTGTTTTCGCGCAGCCGGAAATCGCAGGCGCATTACGGTTTTTTTGACGGCAGAAGATGGCATGCGATTACCGGCGGCAAACTGATCCCGACGGGCGAATGGGTGCACCTCGCCATGGTGGCGGAGCGGGTTCTGGAAACCTCGCGCGGATGGAATGGCTACCGCTGTAAGATTTTCATCAACGGTGAGCTCACCGCCAGCAACTTTTTCGCGGACAGCATACCAGCGCTTCCGGACAGCAAAATCATGCTGGGGCGCGGCAATGCCAAAGACGTCTGGGCCATGAACGGCGAATTCGCCGAGGCCGCGGTTTACGACCGGGCGCTCTCCGACGGCGAAGTCAGCACCATCGTTCGCGAGAGTACCAAAATCAAGGTCGTGCGCCCTGACGGATACACCGTTTCGCCCGCGCTGAAAGACAAGTTGCAGCAGGCGTATTCCGCCGCGAAATTACCGGAGAGCAAATGGAGCGTTTCGGCCCTGGAACGCGCAGCGCTGAACGGCGCGGACCAGAGCCGCCTGATCGCGCTGCTGGAGGCGGTGACGCCGTCGCTGAAAGATGTAAAAACAATGGCGGAACTGGCCGAAAAATGGAACGCCGCACAGACATTCAGCCGGATCGTGGTGGCGGACAAACTGGCGGGGATGTTCCTGAACGATGTCGATGGGGCATTTTTTCCGCTGATCGGACTTTATGACGGTATCGGCAAGCGGGAAATTCTGGCCTCGTACGGATTTTTCTGGAAGGTGGATTACCGGCAGAATCAGAATCGTCCGGTATCGGTGAACAGCTACGCGCCCGAGCTGAAGCGCCGGGCGTCGGTTTCCGGCAGCGAAATGGCGGTGACGTGGGAATGCGAGCAATTCCGGACCACTTTGAACCTGACGCTGAAAAATTCGCGGGTGGAGAGCTCGATCCAGGTCGACAGCCTGCTGGATGACGTGCTGATTTTCAACGTCACCTGGCCGGGCGTGCTGCTGGCGCCGATGGACCCGCGCAAGGACCATATGCTGCATCCGTTCGACCAGGTCATCCGCAACCCGGCCCAGAACGGTTTCCGGGTGCCGAACGCGGCGTATTACCCGGACTCGCATGTGCCGATGCAGTTCTGCGCGTATTACGACGACAGAAGCGGGATTTACATGGCCCACGAGGACCCGCAGGGCACGGTCAAATTATTCTACATCATGGGCAAGAAAAACGAGATGGAAATCTCGTGGCAGTCCTATGCGCCGTTTGCGGCCGGGCAGACGGGCAAAAACAGCTACAAACTGAGCGGTGTCGGCGCGCTGGAAGTTTATCCGGGCGAATGGTACGGGGCGGCACGGATTTACCGGAAATTCGTCTCAGGCAAAGCAATCTGGTGGAAGGAAAAAACACTGCAGGATATGCCGGAGCGTTTTCTCGAATCGCCGCTGTGGATTTTGACGAATTACGAACGCTACAATAATATAATCGCCGACAGCGAATATGAGCGGTTTCTTTATTACAAGGACTATTTCGCCCATTCCATCGGGGCGCATATGTACGGATGGTACCCCGGGCTGATGCCGCATTTCCTGCCTGCATATAAGGATTATCCGGCGTATATGAAAAAGCTCCTGGATGCCGGAATTTATGTGAAGCCGTATATCTGCTCGCAACTGTGGGCGGTGGAGGACGGCCCCGGCGGCAAAACCGACTGGCAGTTCTCGGAATACGGCAAAAATTATGCGGTCAAAAATTATAACGGCAGCATGAATTATGAGTCGTACCGGCTCGATTACAGCAAACCCGATCCTGCCAAACCGTTCGCCGTGATGTGCCCCGCCGCTCCCGGCTGGCGCGACAAATACACGGACATCAACCGCGAATTGATCGATATGGGCTCCGGGATGATTTACCACGATGAGATGGCGTCCGCGCCGCCCTTTGTCTGCTTCGATCCTGCCCACGGCCACGCGATGAACGATCCGCGTACCTGGTTCAACGACGGGTACTTGCCGATGATGAAGACGATCCGCGAAATCAATCCGGGCATTGCTCACGATACTGAGGGGTTTTCCGAGCCGTATCTGGCTGTGATGGATGGTTTCCTGTGCTGGGACCCCTACGAAAATGCACCGTTGGCCAAGACCGTTTACGGGTCGCGGCTGCAGATTACCGCGCGTCATTACGGCACGTGGCAGTTCAATGCGGAATCGGAAACGCGCTTTTTCATCATTTTGGCGCAGCAGCTGGCCGGGGCCGAGCAGCTCGGCTGGTTCCGCTCCAACGAGATCATCGATTACCCGAACAAGATGCTTTATACGAAAAAGATGGTGCACCTGCGCAGCGGTTTGATGCCATATTTCAACACCGGTGAAATGATGCCGCCTTTGAAGTACCGCAAGGAACCCGGCACGGTCACTTATTTCCAGATACGCGACCGCGGCAAACCGTCGCACCGCGACCGCATTGTGTCGAATGCCTATATCATGCCGGACAATACGGTGATTCTGCTGCTGCTCAATTCAACCGTGGAACAGGTCAAATTCCAGCCGGTGATCGATTATCCGGGCAAGGTGCTGGCGTTGTGCGGCGAAGATTCCGCCGAGCCGGAAATCCGCGCATACTCCGGCAATTATGCGCCGGAGCTGACCCTCGGCCCGCTGCAGACGAAAATCATCCTGATCGGCGAAAAACGGGATGAAAAATTTACAGCGGAGGCGAAACGGGTCAATACGCTGTTGAGCAAAATAGCCGGGTTCAAAGAACCGGTACCGTTCGAGAATTTCGGCGAGCGCGCAAAGCAGTCTGCTCTGAAAATCGAACCCGGCAAGTGGAACACCGCCGATAAGGTCACTGCCGTCGTAAACGCCATCCGGGCGAATGATTCGGTGTTGTGGATGGAGGAGGGGGCCCGGATCCAATATGGAATCGTCGATTTCGGCGATGTTCCGTTCCGCGAAATTGAGCTCGATCTGGTGGTCGCCGCCGGACAGAAAGGCGGCTCCATCGAACTGTTCTACGGCGAGGAAAAAGTCACCGCCGGTACCGCTCAAGCCACAGCTTCCGGCACGCTCAAGATGAAGCTGGACAAACCGCTTGCCGGGCGGCAGCAGATCGGATTTCGTTTTTCAAACCCGGACTGCTGTACTTTCAAACAATGGCGGGTGCTGAAATAAGTCAGACGGTTTTGCGGAGGACCAGCTCGGTGGGGGCGACGCGGACGACTTTGTAGGAGTAGCTTTGCGACTGCGGATCTTTCAGCAAATTCAATAGCAGTTTCACCGTTTCCGCCGCCATTTCCTCCTGCGGATGGGTGATGGCGGTGATCATCGGCTCCGCGAACGGCATGATGCCGCGTTTCTCCAAGTTGTCGTAGCTGAGCAGTTTGTAATCGCGGCCCGGCTTCAGTTTGTTTTCGGCCATGTAGTCGACGATGCCGAAACTCAGGAAGTCGCTGGGCGAAATGATCACTTCGCGGCGTTTGTGCTGGTGGTAGTACCGGGCGATTTCGCGGCCGTAGGAGAGCCGCCACTGGGTGCTGGCGTAGGGGAACTGCGTCGGCATGTGCTCCGGCAGGAATTCGTATTCGAAGCCCATTTCGTCGGCGCATTCGACAATGGCCTGACGGCGGAGTTCAATGGTGGAGTTGCCGGACCAGGTGGCGATCAGCAGTTTGCGCTGGTTGCGCCCGGCCAGGTACTCGAGCGCCCTGCGGAAGCCGGGACGGTAATCGAACGAAATCTGGTTGTACGGATAGTCATAAAAGCGGTCGCCGAAAATCAGGATGACCGGGATTTTCAGTTGTTTGAGCAGCAGCAAGGTTTCTTCGGTGCACATGCCGACCGGCATAATCAGGGCGTCGGAGCACTCCGGGTGCCCTTTACCCTCGGGGAGCTGCAGCTGCATCTGGACCTGAAAACCGCAGGCATCGAGCTCTTTCAACAGAATATTGGTGAAGGCGTCCATACCCAGTTGTGCGGCGTTCTGCCAGAGATAGAGGCCCACTCGCAGTCCGGCGGCTTCCGGGCGCTTCGCCACAAAACTTCCGCGCCCGCGCTCCCGGTAAACCAGCCCGCGCTTCACCAGCCGGTCCAACGCCCGGTTCACCGTCTGCGCCGACACGTTGTAGCGCTCCGCCAGTTTGACGGGCGGTTGCAGCAGCGTACCGGGCCGCAGTTCGCTTTTGACGATATAATCGTTCAGGTCGGCGGCGATTTCGCGGACGGTATATTTTTTGCCGATCATATTATGTTCCTGAGATGGGGATGAAGCGCAAGCGACAGGTGATTTTCTGCGGTTTCACCTGATACTGCGGCAGCGTGCCGGGGCCGTGGCTGCCGTTGCCGATGCCGGCCATGGCGTAATCGAGATTCCAGACGATTTTCGTTTTCTCTCCCAGCTCATGCGTATGCTGCGCCGCGGTGAATTCTTCGGCCGTATAATAATGAATACTGGTGTCCATCGGCCGGTCCGGCACGACCTTGAAGCCCTGTCCGGCGGCGTTGGTCACGGCGGCCCACAGGACATCGGTTTTGTTGCCGTTGTCCTGCGGCACGACGTAGGGCTCGTACTGGTCGTCGACGGAGCCTGTGTAATGTCCGATCCGCGCACTGAGTTTGCGGTCGCAGTACGTCTCATACGGCCCGCGCCCGAACCATTCGAAGCGGTCGAATTCCAGCGGCAGGATCAGCCGCATGCCGAGGCGCGGCAGGCACGGCAGGTTCGCTTTCAGCGGCTCCACGGTATATTGCAAATCGATGCTGCCGTCATCATGAAATTCGTATTCCTCGGTGACCGCGAAGATTTCACGCAGATCGGGCTTGTCATAACCGGCCTCGCGCCAGAGGGGAATGAACGGGCGGTCGTTGTTGGTTGGCGCGCGCCAGACCTGGAACTGCAGGCCGGACACGATCTGCTTCAGGTCGAATTTTGAGCTTGCGGCCGCAACTTTCACCGGGGCGGCGCTGAGCTGAATCTGGTCCTCGGCGATGTTCAGGTAAACGTTGGCGCCGCAGTCGAATTCGGGGTAGGGGACACGGACTTCGCGCGCTTCGCCGGGCGGGCAGTCGACCTTTTCCAGCACGCCGGAGGCGACGATTTTGTCCTCGATCTGCAAGCTCCAGTGAATCTTGAATTCGCTCAGGTTACAGAAGCTGTAACGGTTTTTGACCGTAATGTTTCCACAGTCGTTCAGTGCAAACACAAACGGGCGGAACGTGTGTTTCAAATCCAGCAGCGAGGGCTTGGCGCGGCGGTCGGGCGCGATGATGCCGTTCAGGCAGAATTGGTGATCGTTCGGCTGGTCGCCGAAGTCGCCGCCGTAAGCGTACCAGGTTTCGCCGGATGCGGTTTTGCGCTCCAGCCCCTGGTCGATCCAGTCCCAGATGAAGCCGCCGATCAACCGCGGCGTGTTTTCGATCATCTCCCAGTATTCGCGCATGTTGCCGGTGCTGTTACCCATCGAATGTGCGTATTCCTCCAGCAGGATCGGGCGCCCGGACGGCTCCTCGGCGACCATTTTCATGACCGCTTCCAGTGTCGGGTAATGCAGCCCGATGATATCGACGCAGGGCTCGACGCCGGCGTGGAAATAATTCAGCGGGCGCGAGGGATCGCGACGGTGCACCCAGTCGGCGCAGGTGATGATGTTCGGGCCGAACCCGGATTCATTGCCAAGCGACCAGATCACTACGCTCGGATGGTTTTTGTCGCGTTCGAGCATACGGACGGCGCGGTCAAGAAACGCCGCTTCCCAGTTCGGATCGCAGGCAAGCTCGCTGCGGTAGCCGTGCGTTTCGCAGTCGGCTTCGTCGAGCACATACAGACCGTATTCGTCGCACAGTTCGTACCAGCGGCTCTGCGCGGGGTAATGCGAGGTGCGGACCGCGTTAAGGTTGTGACTTTTCATCAACATGATATCGGTCATCATATCGTCTTCGGTGATGGCGCGGCCGGTCTTGCAGTTGAATTCGTGGCGGTTCACGCCGCGCAGCAGCACGGAAACGCCGTTGATCAGGAACTCGCCGCCGCGGATTTCCACCGAACGGAAGCCGACCGGCTGCTGGATGGTTTCGATGGTCGCGCCGGAGGAATTCTGCAGCTCGATTTTCAGGCGGTACAGGTGAGGGGTCTCGGCGGTCCATTTGTGCGGATTAGCAATTTGGTATTCGGTCTCGAAACCACTGCAGATGATTTTATCGCCATTGAAAAGAGTGGTTTTCACCCGGTGCCCGGCGCTGTCGCCGTCGAGCTTAGTTGTGACCTGCAAGGCGGCGTCCAGATACGATTCATCGAGCTGGGTTTGCACCTCGAAATCCTGAATCCGGCAAGCGGGCGTCGAAAAGAGGTACACCTCGCGGAAAATGCCCGAAAGCCACCACATGTCCTGATCCTCGATATAAGTGGCGTCGCTCCAGCGGAACACCTTGACGGCCAGCGTGTTTTGGCCAGGTTTGAGGAACGGCGTCAGCTCGAATTCCGCCGGGCTGCGGCTGACTTTGCTGGAACCCACGAATTCGCCGTTCAGCCAGAGATAAAAGAACGAGTCCACGCCCTGAAACGAGATGAACGTCCTGCGCCCGTTCCAGTTCGCCGGGAGCTCGAAATCGCGGCGGTAGCACCCCACCGGATTCTCCTCCGGCACGGTCGGCTGAGTCGGCGGAAACGGGTACTGGATGTTGGTATAAATCGGAATGCCGTAGCCCTGCAGTTCCATGTGCGACGGTACTGGAATCGTTTTCCAGGTGCTGACGTCGAAGTCCGGTTTTTCGAATCCGGCCGGGGCGGCGGCGGGCGTCAGCGAGTAACGGAAAAGCCAGTCGCCGTTCAGGCTCCGGCGGTATTCGGGCGAGTAACGGCGGTAAGCGGCGGCGGGGAGCTTGTTTTCGCCGAGCATCTGCGGATTTTCCCAATCGTTGCCGGACTTGACGGCGGCGGTTTGGGTTTTATAATTGTTCAGTAAACCGTTGTCTTCCCAGTCGATTTTTTTCTGCATAAACGAACCCTTGAATAAATTGGTTGCCGATATTATATCAATTTCCCGGCGAAATGCAACAGGTTATGAGATATATTCATCGAAAATAGATCATTAAATAATACAAACCTAGCTTGTAAATAGATCAGTAAAATCATATGGACACGATGGACATTATGGACTGGATGGACCTCATGGACGGGCTTTCAGCTTGATTTTATTGTCCACCGTGTCCATAATGTCCATCGTGTCCATGAAGTTCATAAAAAAATCCGGAATTTCTCAAAAAAATAACTGGAAAGTACTTGATTCGGGTGATATATTGAATTGCAATATGTAATCTTAACATTATTGCACAAGGAACCCGCGCATGAACAAGTACCTCGACCAATTCATGGAACAGTTCAAGTTCGAAGGACTGACGTTTGACGACATCTCCCTGATCACCCAGTACGCCGATTTCGCCCCCTCCGATGTAGACCTGAGCACCCGTTTCACCCGCAATGTCAAGCTGAATATCCCGTTCATCAGCGCCGCCATGGATACCGTGACCGAGAGCACGATGGCGATCGCCATGGCCCGGCTCGGCGGCATCGGGGTGATTCACAAGAATCTTTCGGTCGAGGCCCAGGCCGACGAAGTCCGCAAGGTCAAGCATTACCTCAACGGCATTATCAAGAACCCCGCGTCGTTCCACCCGGAGCAGACCGTGGGCGAAATGCTCCGGATCAAGCGCGAGCGCTCCTATTCCTTCTCGGGCTTCCCGATTGTCGATAACAACAACCGTCTGGTCGGTATGATCACTGCCCGCGATATCAAGTTCCTGACCGATTACAATGTCAAGATCAAAGACGTGATGTCCACCGATCCGGTGACCGCCAAAGACGGCATTTCCATGCAGAAAGCCTATCAGATCATGATCGAGAAGAAAGTCGGCAAGCTCCCGATGGTCGATGCCAACGGCATGCTGACCGGGCTTTACAGCTTCCAGGACGTCCGTACGCTGATCGACAATGAAGAACCCGATTACAACCGCGACGAGCACCATCAGCTGCGCGTGGCGGCCGGCATCGGGCCGTATGATGAAGAACGTGCGGCCGCGCTGATCGCCGCGGGCGTCGACGTGCTGGTGCTGGACACCGCGCACGGCGACAGCAAAAACGTCATCGAAACCATCAAGCTTTTCAAAAATACCTACGGCAGCAAGGTCGATATCGTGGCCGGCAACATCGCCACCGGCGAGGGCGCCAAGGCGCTGGTTGAAGCCGGAGCGGACGCCGTCAAGGTCGGTATCGGGCCCGGTTCGATCTGTACCACCCGCGTGGTGGCCGGGGTCGGGGTGCCGCAGGTGTCGGCCGTATACGCCGCGATCAAGGCCATCGGTGACGAAGTGCCGATTATCGCGGACGGCGGCATCAAGCAGTCCGGTGATGTGGCCAAGGCGTTGGCTGTGGGCGCTTCGAGCGTGATGATGGGTTCGGCGCTGGCCGGTACCGAGGAAAGCACCGGCGAAGTCACACTGCACCAGGGACGCCGCTTCGTTATTTACCGCGGCATGGGCAGTCTGGAAGCCATGAAAACCGGCAAGGCCTCCCGCGAACGCTACGGCCAGGTCGATGTCGATGACGACAAGAAACTCGTTCCGCAGGGTATCGAGGGCCTTGTGCCGTATCGCGGCCTGGTGGGCGACGTGATCTTCCAGTTCACCGGCGGTCTGCGTTACTCCTTTGGCTATTGCGGTGCGCGCAGCGTATCGGAATTTCAGAGCAAGGCCAAAATGGTCCGCGTGACCAACGCCGGTCTGCGCGAAGCTCATCCGCACGACATTCTTCTGCTCAAGGATGCCCCGAACTATCAGGTTCAGTAATTAAAAAAATTGACAGTTGACAGTTGAAAGTTGAAAGTGAGGGAAAGGGACGAATCCCCTTAACCCTCACTATTTTTTTACTGTTTACTTTTAACTGTCAACTATCCACTATCAACTGTCCACTATTTCAGGCGTAAGAGGGTAGTGGGGTTGTCGGAGACCACCGGGATCAGCGGCGCGCAGAGCCGGAGCGAAGCGTCTTCTTTGGCGGCGCCGAGGCGGATCGACCAGAGTTCGGCTTTGGACGCATCCTTGCGTTTGCCGGTGAAAATCGTCTTTTCGTCGAAATCCTTTTTGCTGAAAACTTCCTTGCCTGCGGGATCGAGCAGCGTGGCGGTGAGTGTCTCGCCGGGGTCGCCGGATACCACCAGATGGAATTCCTCCACGCCCGCCGGTACTTCGAAATACAGCTTGCCCCAGGGGCTGATCAGCCCGTGTTCACCAGCGAGGAGGAACCCGTGTCCCGGCATGTCGGATTTGATGAACAGCATGGCGCGGCGGGTATCGTATTTGATCTGATAAATCCCGCTTTGTTCCGCGGTGAATTCGAGCAGGAACGGCTTGCCGTCGGGCGTCAGTTCGAAGCTGCGGACGTTTTTCCCCTGCGGATCAAGTACGGATATGGCCTGTTTTTGGCGGTTTCTGCCGACCGGGTGCGGTTTCAGTTCCACCTTGAAATCCTGTCCGGCTTCGCAGTATTGCAGGAAGGTGCCGGTACCGCGAAGCGGGAAACCGCTCTTTTCCGTTGGGCGGAGCGCGGCTCCGGACACGGTCAGGAGGTTCAAGTCCACGGCCGCGTCTTGCAGGTCGGCGAGGAGCTGCCGCTGCGCTTCGTATGCGGCGATGAATCCGGCCAGGTCATAGGGATTGCTGTTCAAAGTCAGATTGCCGGAGAGGTTTTCGAGGCCCGGGGTTTTGCCGCTGATGGCCTTGACGCTGACCGGTGAGCAGGGGCCGTTTACCGCGACATTTTCCAACGCGATTTTGCCGGTGGCCGGCAAGGTCGAGGAAATGTTGAACGCGCCGTTACCCGGAGCGCTGCCGGCGGTATTGACGGTACAATCGCGGAACAGAAACTCGAACTCGCTGCCGTTGTTGTCCAGCCGGATGTTGCTTTTGTTTTTACCGGCGGTGAAGGTGCAGTTGATGAACTCTATTTTGCCCCGGACTCCGTGGTGCTTGCCCTGCATGAACAGGACGTTATTGGTATTGTCGCCGACCTGGCAATCCTTGATCGTGATGGATGTCGGCAGGGTCTTTTCGTTGAAGCTGTTCAGGAAGATTTCGATGCCGCTGCCCTTGTTGCCGTTGAAGGTGCATTTCTCGATCAGGCAGTTCTCCAGCCGCTCGCTGGCGCCGTTGGGCTCGAAGTCGATGCCGGATTGCGGCATGGTGCCCGCCGTATTGTTAAACGTGCAATTGCGGACCGTCAGGTTGCGGGCGGTGATGACGCTGATGCCCTGGCGGTGCTGCTCCTCCACGATCAGATTTTCCAGCAGGATATTTTCGCAATACGGGGTCCGGTTGTTCCGCCAGTCGTAGCCGAGGTAAATGCCGTCGCCGCCGCTGTCGCGCAGCGTGAGGTCGCGGACGGTGATATTTTCGCAGCTGAGGAAATTGAAAATATGCCGCCACTCCGCCGGTTCGTACAGTTTCTTGTTTTGATAGTCGGCCTTGTTCATGATCAGCAGCGAGTTGCCCTCGCCGCGGATGATGATGTTTTTGCCGCCGCGCGAGGTGAACATGGAGTCGTTTTTATCCTTGTAACCGTTCTTCAACGCGCGGATGGTGACGTCTTTGGCGATAATGATTTCCTGGTCGGAAACCAGCTCCACCGGATCGATGATCCAGTCGCTGCCGGTGTGGTCGATGATGATTTGCGGGGCTTTGGAATTGATGGCTTTCTGCAGGCATTCGGTGGCGTTTCCGGCGTTGAAACCGAAGCTCGAAGCCTTGACCGGGTCCGCGACACGGTAAACATCACGGCTAAAGTAAAAAACGGAACCAGTAACTTGATCATTGCTTTTTTCTCCTTGTAGTTTAAAACATATCACCCGGACCCCAGGGCGCTCCGCCCCAGGTCAACGCATCCGGCGCATACGGATTTTCCGGATAGGTCCCCAGAAAACTGGGGAAACGAACCTTCATCATTGTCGCATGGCCGTCCACATATACGATATTGATGCCGCCGGAGTGGCGGGCATGCGCCTGATTGCCGGGCCTCGGCAGATTATCCACCCGGTGTGCGCCGACCCCCTGTAACAAGCCGTCCATCAGCGTGGGGTACGCGCCCAGCCCGTCCATCGCCAGAAAAATTTCGGAGGGTTTTCTGATCCGTTCGAGTTTGGCGACTTTGACACTTGTGGTGCCCGGCCAGTAATTGGCGGCTCCGTTGCGGTAGCCCCCGAGGAATCCGTTGTAACCGATTCCGTGGGTACAGACTTCCGGCACGGTGGCGCTGGCTTTGATTAATTGCCCGTCCGGCTTGGTGCCGCTCAATGACGGGCACAGAAACGGCTTGATATTCGGTACGATCTGCTGTTCGATCAACCGGTGCGACCAGATGCCTCCGTGTTCCGCCGGCGGGAACATCCCGGAACTGATATCCAGATACATCTGCATGCCCATGCCGACCTGTTTTTCATTGCTGAGACAGCTCGCCGTTCGAGCCTTTTCCCGGGCGCTGTTCAGCGCCGGCAGCAGCATTGCCGCCAATATTGCGATAATAGCGATTACGACCAGCAGCTCGATGAGTGTAAATTTTTTGTGCCTTTTCATATTTGCCTCCATGTTTTATATGATTTCATTCATTACATCGATGGACGTTTTATAAGACTGATTCCGGGCCATATCGGACTTCATCATTGCCACTTCGCCGCGTTCGATAAAAGAATGCGGATAATCGAACAGTACCTCCAATGCTTTGTCGAGCATGGATTCATCGGTGGAAACCCGGTACATGTCCGGCACGGTATCGAAATCCTCCGGTACCGAGCCGGTGTAGATCACCAGCGGTTTGCCCACCGTGTAACTGCCCCAGTGCCGGTCGAACATGATCAGGTTCAGCGCGATGGGCCCCATGAGCAATACCTCGAACTCATGCTGGTTGCGCCGGATGAAGTCGGAGCACCAGGCAATGGGAAATTTCTTCGGCATGCACTGGGCCAGCTGCGGCTTGACTTCGACTCCGGCCTTGGCGGCGGCGGTATGATAACACGCGATAATATGCTTGGCCTCGCAGGTGGTTTCCGGATGCGGCAAAATGGCGGCGAAACGCGAATAACCCTCGCCCTGGAAATGCTTGAAAATCGTCCGAAAAGCATGTTCATAATCATAGGCCACCTTGCACAAATCCGTTTCCAGACTGGCAAAACCGAGTTGGACGACCGGCTTGCCGAGGCTCTTCACCGCCGCCACCCATTCCGGGTTCAGGAAGCCGGAGATGATAATCCGGTCGCATTGCGCCATCTGCGCCAGCATATCCGCGTCCAGGGCGCGCTCGGGGTAAAAAAACAGGCATTCGGAACCGCGTTTTTTCAGCGCCTTGATGAAGTTCTCGCGGACCGCGCCGGTCGGATAACCCACATAGTCCACACTGAGAAATGCCGTCCTGCTGGAAAACTTGTCCAGCTCGATATCTTTGGCCAGAAAAGTTCCGACTCCTTTGACTTTGCGCAACACCCCGCAGTTCTGCAGTTCGCCCAGCGCCTGCCGTACCGGCATATTGCTCATGCCCAGGAGCGCGCACAATTCATGCTCGGCCGGCAGCTTGTCGTCCGTCTTCAACTGATTGTCGCCGACATACTGAATGATCTTCTGTTTCGCTTCGTTGTACTTTAAAACCCGGCCCATATTTTCACTTCTTATAATAACGTACTGTGTTTCTATAATATATCATACATCCACCATCCCGACTTGTCAATAGGCCTTGAAATAATTACCGGAAAAATTACTGACGCCTTGCTCCGGTTGGAGTTTATTTCCGTTTTTTTGTTTTTGGGCTATTGCTATTTTGGAAATTATTGGTATAATATAAATATGCACAATAAAAACACAGAATAAAAATTAACCAATATCGATTGTGTATGATTACTCATAACAGAACCGTCAAACGTCAAAAAGCGGAACAGTACCTGCGTTATCAGGCGTCGCTGCTGAAAACCGGGGAAGCCATGCCGCCGCTGCGGCAACTGATGCTCATGTCGGGCATCGGCCGGCCGATCCTGGAAAGTACGCTGCAGGCCTTGATCGACGAAAATATCCTCGAAGTCAAGGACCGCAGCGGTTACTATCGTACTCACAATCCGCTCGGTGACAAAAATTCGGATGACGTTATCGATATTTTTGCCTGTTCGGTTATCGAGTATCTCGATCCGCCGAATACTTATCCGCAGAAATTCATCAACTCGCTGGTGTTCATATCTTCGGGCAAAAATTACAGCTGCCGGGTTCACCGGGTCAACATCGACGAACCGCTGACCACTTATACGGATCTGATTCAAAAACATAACTGCAAACAGGCCATTCTGTATGCGCCGCATACCGATGAAATCTGCAAATGCTTTGAGCGTGCCTGCGTGCGCTGGACTTGTGCGCATCCGCGTTTCGCACCGTACCGCGGCCCCGCGCTGCGGGAATCGGAAGAATCCGTGACCATTCAGATGCAGTATCTTTATGGCCACGGCCACCGGAAAATCGCGTTCATCGACGAATACGACCTCGATTTGCCGACATGGCTGTTCCTCGCGCGGCGCGAGCGTTATTACCGTTTCATGGCCGAGCACGGGCTGAAAGTGGAGGAGAACCACGTGTTCCATCAGTCATTTGACCGGGAGCAATTTGCCGTGGGGCTGGACCGGATGCTGGCGGTGAATCCACCCACTGCGGTCATCGTTCCCTGTCCCATGCTGGTGCCGCTTTATCAATACTGCGAGGAGCGCGGCATTGTCATCGGCAGGGATCTTTCGGTGACCAGTTTCGAGCGCCACGCCGAGTTTTCGCTGGAGCCCGAGCCGGTATCGATGGTGTCGAACATCATGGAGACGGCAAACATGGTTTTCGGCCAGTTGATGCTGACCGGTGCCGAAGAGAGAAAGAAGAGTATTATTTCACCGCCGAATATCCTGTATCCGGGAAAATCAGTGGCGAAAATCCGATAAAACAACGAACAAGATGAGGTTATTTATGAAAAAATGTTTCACACTTATCGAATTGCTGGTAGTAATCGCTATTATTGCGATTCTGGCGGCAATGCTGTTGCCCGCGCTGAACAGCGCCCGCGAAAAGAGCCGCACCACCAAATGTCTCAGCAACTTAAAATCCATTTCGTTGGCACAGTCCATGTATATTGGCGATAACGAGGAATGGATTAATCCTTGCTATTACAGCGGCGCCCAATGGAATGCTCGGCTCGGAATCTATATCGCCAATTTCAATGTGCAAATGCGGTGTCCGTCATTCCTGATCAATGGTGCAAGCGTGTTCAATTACGGCCAAAATGAGGCAACCGGAATGGCATGGGGTACTTTCGGGCCGCTGAAACTGACAACGGTTAAGCGTCCGCCCAAGTTTGTTCAAAACGGAGATGCCGCGCGCGACGGCGCAAACGCCTGGTGCCGGTATCTTACTGCCCCGGCGAGCAGTGCATATATCGGAAATCCGCACAAAACAAGTATCTCAAATATGTCGTTTTTCGACGGGCACGCGGAAGGAATCAAGTACTTCCCAAGTACCAATACTTTTGACCGGCCCCTCAACTGGTACGCATGGAGTCTCTGATGTATAAAACCATTATCCTGTTATTTGCTGTGCTCTCACTGAACGCCGCCGAGGAACTGATCAAAAACGGCTCACTGAAAGACCTCGACAAAAATGGAGTCCCGATCGGCTGGGAGCGCTCCATTCAGATGAACGGAAGCCGCGCCGAGGTCAAAGGCGGCAAAGATGGCGTCAAGATCGTATTCCTGCAGAAAGACAACCTGCTTCAGGCGCGGATCATCCAGATGCTTGACCTTCCCGTCGGGCGCGTTTACGAGTTGACCTACGAGTATCGCAGTGAGGTCGACCCGGAGCTGAAGGCGGACGTGATGCTGACCGGTTCCGGCCCGATTTTCCGGCATTCCTGGCAGGCACCGCGCCGCGACTGGACAAAGCGCCGGGTACTGTTTTACCGCCCGGAAACTGAAAAATCCCCGCTAGGCATTTACGTGCAGAACCGCTCGATGGTATCGGTCTGGTACCGCAATATCTCGTTGAAAGAGAGCGATATCGCCAAAGACGATATTCCGAAGTACCAGCCGTCGTTTCTCGTCCAGGCGGTAACGCCGGAGGACCAGCTGGTGATGCCGGGCGACGCCAAATCCGAACTGGAATATATCGTCACGCCCGGCGATTTCGAGGATAAATATCATTTTGAGGCCACGCTTTTCAACGCGGCGAAGAAGGTCCGTCAAACCGTGAAAACACTCCGTAACGGCCGAATCCGGATTTCCGCCGGAAACCTGACTGACGGTTCGAACCTGCTGCTGGTCAGTTTCTTTGAAAAAAGCAGCGGCATGCTCGTTGATTACAAGCAGCTCGAAATCGAAAAAGTTCCCACCGCAGAGCTGAAGAAAGATATCGACTGGAATAAACACGGCGTGATGAAAACCCGCGACGGCAAGCCGTTTTTCCCCATTGCCATGTTCGGGCTGAGCCTTGACAATTATTGGGCCATGCGTGACCTGAAAGCACAGGGGTTCAACGCCGTGCACTCCTATACGTTTGAAGGCGCGAAAAACGCCGAAATCACCCCGGCTATGCGCAAATTCCTGGAGTTTGCGGCCGAAAATGATATGACTGTGATCCTCGGCTTCCCGCGTGAACTAGCCGAAAAACCGGGCAGGGAAAAAGAGTTGACCGACTGGTTCCGCGGCATTCGCGAATATCCCGCCGTGCTGTGTTATTACTCCGACGAAATGTACTGCGTTCGCCACGTGCCGGAAAAACTTTTCGCCGCCACGCGGGAGATCATCAACGCCGAGGATCCCAAGCGTCAATGGCTTCCCTTTGAACCGCCGGTGGCCGCGCTCGGCAAATACTGGGATGGCATCATGTGGGGTACTTCGGAAAGCCTGATCAAGCTCGCCAAACTGCGCGTAGGCGAGGATAAACCGTTGATCAGCGTTTTTGGTCAGTCCGATTACAAGGCGGAAAAATCCCCGTCCGAGCAACAGCTCACTTTCAACCTGATTATGCCGGTGATCAACGGCGCGCGCGGCATATTTTACTGGTGGTACCCCACGCTGCAGTGGCACAACGGCGAAAAGGAACTTCTGAAACAGTATCTGTATGCCGGTACCAAAGTTCTGGCCGAGTGCTCCGGCGCGCTCTTCGATCCGCAGCCGTTGCCCGGCTGGGCGGACAAAATCACCGCTACCGGCGATATCCGACTGCTGAAAGTGAGCGACGGCGCGAGCCTCTGGATACTGGCCGGTGTGCCGGAGAATGGCCAAGGCGGTAAATTGAACTTACCTGATGACAAAAACTTCGAATTCAAACTCGGGAAAAAAGCTTCTCTGGAGTCCAAGGATATCTGTATCCTGAAAGCGGACGCAATGGACAAGTAAATAGTCTATATATTTTAGCGTGTCTGTCTATAATGTTTTTAAAAAATGAGTCTTGAAGTATTGAGATTTCTGTCGTTTCCTGTATAATTATGGAGAATAACAGGAACGTTTAGACATGCTCAACAGTGTGATGCCGGAAAACCGCAAGAATTTTACTGTTCGCGAGATCGCTTCGCTGCTCGAACGCGAAATCGTCGAAAAGAGCCTGGCCCCCGGGGTACGGCTGCCGACCAATCTGCAGCTTTCCACCCGTTTCAATGTTTCGGTGAAAACCGCCGACCGGGCGCTGTGTCACCTGGTCGACAAAGGGATCGTAGACCGGGCGCGCGGCCGCGGCACGTTCGTCAAGTCCAACCGTCCGGCGGCGCAGAAAATCCGTCTGGCTTATTTTTACTGGAAACAGGGATTTGAGCTGGCGGAGCTGAACCAGGCGGCTTACGGATCGTTTGATGAGCTGTTGAAGTCGACTTTGACGGAGCACGGTTTTGCGTTTGATGTTTTTGAAGACAATCCCTTTGCCAAGAAGACCAGCCGGATTTTTGAGATTCCCCTGCCGAAATACGATGTGCTGATCGCGCCGGCGGGGATTCTGGAAGTGGCCGACAAACTGTTGCGCAATTCAGGTATTCAGAAGATTCTGTATCACGACGGCTGTGTACATTCGGGGCCATGGCACCAGGTGGTGTATGATTACCGTCCGGGGTTTCATGCGGCATTGGAGTATTTTCTCAAACATGGGCGCTCGAAATTTTTCATTGCCTGCAATGAAGCCGAAACTTCACAGCATCGAATGGAGGCGATTCTGGCAGCGGCCGGGGATCTGGGGATTTTTCAGAAAAATATTCATATTCACCGCGGACAGTGCCCGATCTTCAATTCGCAGATCATCACCGGTAGCGACTGCGCCAACCATTTCTTGAAAAACGGTTTGCAGGACCATGCGATTATCGCCACGGGCGATTTCATCGCTTTCGGCATGCTGGACGTTTTCGCCAAGGCGGGCCTGAAGCCCGGCAAGGATTTTAAGCTGATCAGTTACGACAATATGGAGTCGCGGCTGGACCCGGAGAAACTGAAACTGGGCCTCTCCGGCATCACCCATCCGCTGGAGGCACACGCGAAGGCGATCGTCACCCTGCTGGAGGGGATCACCCGGACCCCGCCGACCAACGATTTTTACCAGACGTTTTTCGTACCCGCACGTGAACTTGTATTAAGAGAAACCACATAACGAAAGGAAAATATCATGCAACACAGAAAAAAATTCACACTTATTGAGTTGTTGGTTGTGATCGCGATCATCGCCATTCTCGCCGCCATGCTGTTGCCGGCGCTCAACCAAGCCCGGATCAAGGCGGTCAAAAGCAGCTGCAGCAATAATCTCAAGCAATGCGGAAATATTTTTCAAATGTATATGAGTGATAATGACGATTATATTTTTCTGTGGAGTTATACCGGAGCAAAGTGGTTTGATAAAAAGGGGATAACCGATTTCAAGACTCAGAATGTGATGAGTACCGATGTCAAGACGCGCAAGCTTTTCGTCTGTCCCACCGGCAAGGTCGATGCCAGCTGGAATATCTCTTATGGGATCACCTGCGGCTGGCCCCGTGCTTCCGCCGGTGAATTCAATCCGGCGTGGCTGGGAACGAATTCGGAGTTTTATGTGAAATTGAACAAATGCCGGTATCCGTCGCAATATGTATTGATGTCCGATGCCGGCAACAAAATTACGAAAACCCAGCATTTCCTGGCTTTGCGCGATACCCAGATGGGGGACCCTGAAAACAGCTCTGTCCTGAAACTTCACGTCAGTGCCGCCAATCTGCTTTTCCTGGGCGGTCATGTCTCCGATACTATGGATGCCAGTAGCCGCGATGCGCTGAAATGGACAGGATTCAATCATGTTTTAAATGATAATGGAACCAAGGATGTGTTATAATGAGAAAAGTGTTATCGGTATTGTTGTTTATTTTTGCATGTGGTGTTATGGCTGCGGAGTTCGTGCATGGTTTCTATATGATTCCGACTTCCGACAAGCATTTCGAACTGTTGAAATCATTGGGCATTACCCATGTCCATAACTATTTGAATGCTTATTCCGAGAAAGGGCTCGAGGCGATGCAATTGCAGTTGGATACCGCTCAGAAACACGGTTTGAAGGTGATGTTCAACCTTATTCGTGGTGGTGTGCAGGACGAACCGGACGGTTTGGAAAAAATCCGCGCGGTGGTACGGCGCTTCAAGGATCATCCGGCGCTCGGCTTCTGGTATCTTTTCGACGAACCTCACGGCGAAAAACTGGCGAAGCAGCTCCCGGAAATCTACGCCATGATCAAACAGGAAACGCCTGATATTCCGGTGGCGCTGTGCCTGGCGCAGAATGCCGACTGGCGCAAGTTTACTGCTCCCTGCGATATCCTGATGGGCGATATTTACCCGGTCAATAACGAACCGTTTCCGGAAGCTCCGCTCTTCAAATTCACCAACTTTATGAATGACCTTTCGCAGTTTGATAAGCCGGTGATTCCGATACCGCAGTTTATGAGCTGGCGCTGTTACCCGAAAGTGTCAAAGGGTTATGACTCGAAGACGTTGCGTTATCCGAATGCGGCGGAACTGCGTTATTTCTTCTATGCCACGCTGGCGATGGGCAATACCACGGGGGTGTTCTGGTATTCGTTCCATGACATACAGCGCGACAACAACCCCGGGTATTTCGAGGAGATGCGCCCCGTACTGTTGGAATTCCGCAGTTTCACGGACTTGCTGAAAGAGCCGCGTCAGGCGAAGGTTTTCAAATGGGCGCGCGACAATAATTTGTATATTGCTTTGCTCGACGGCAAATATCTGGTAGCGGTGAACAACTGGCCGGTCAAGCAGCGCGTCAGCCGCTGGACCGAAAATATCATCAATGGCGATTACGATCTTGTGCCGTGGGGGCCGACCCGTCAGACGAAGAGTGAAATCCGCAATAACAAATTGACCCTGGGCGGCTTTATCGAGCCTTGGGAATCGATGATCTGGGAACTGAAAGAGGTGAAGAAGTGAAATCGTTTATTTTCTGCATATTGTTTTTTGTCATATCCGCCGTGTCTGCGGAGTTTCCGATCGGGGTGTACATGCTAGCGCCGGAAGAGGATGCAAGTCATGAAATCACGCTTAAATTCGGCATCGGTTATGTACAGAACTACCTGAATCCCTACAAAGGGGCGGAGGCTGTCGACAAGCAGATGGCCAATGCCGCAAAACACGGACAGAAAGTATTGTTCAACATGTGCCGGGGCGGCGTCCTGGATGAACCTGATTTTCTGGAGAAAAACCGGGAAATGGTGCGAAAATACAAGGATCACCCGGCGCTCGGCATGTGGTATCTTTATGACGAGCCGACGGGCGAAGTCATGCGGGACAAGTTGCAGCAGGTTTACCGGATGCTGAAGGAGGAAACGCCGGATATTCCGGTGGCGTTGTGCCTCGCCTGGACCAAGGATTACAGTATATTCAAGGACTGCGCCGATTTCATGATGCCCGATATTTATCCGGTGAAAAACCAGCCGTTTCCGGAGGCGCCCCTGCGGATTTTTCCTGAATTCGTCTGGAACGTGACCCGTATGAAAAAACCGGTGATTCCGATCGCTCAGATCAAGTCTTTCAAAACTTATCCGGAAATGATGAAAAAAGCGAATATCGACCCGGCGAGCTGCCGCTATCCGACCTATGATGAAATCCGTTATTATAATTTTTCGACCATGGTCATGGATATCAAGGGAATGTTTTATTACAGTTTCTATGATATCTGGCGCGATAAGCAGATGTCGTATTTTGAGGAAACGGCGGGCCCGGCGATCAAAGAACTACGGGAGTTTGCCACCCTGATTGACGGCGCGAAGTTCACGGCGCTGACCACGCCGATCGGGCAGGGGAAACTGCCGGATTATCTGGCGGCCTCGTGGATCGGGAATGGTGGCGGCTGGATCGTTCTGGTCAACAATACCGCCACGGAATTGGCAGGCGATTTCGCCTTGCAGCAGCCTGCCGGCAAAGGTAAATTGATCCCGTGGGGCAAAACCCGCGATGCCGGGGCTTCCGTCTCCGGAAAGACTCTCAAGCTCGACAAGCTTGCCCCATGGGAAGTGATGGTCTGGTCGCTTAAGTGAGGCGGTAGCGGGTGTAGAGGATGCCCTCCGGGAGCACGGCCGGCTGCGGCGGGTAGGTGCGGCGGGAGCAATAGAACACCGTCAGGATTTCGCCGGGGGCGACTTCCACGCTGGAGGGATAACCAATATCCGGCGTGTCGGCCCATTCGTAAATGACGAAGGTGTTGTCGGTGTCCCACGTCTGCGCGTTGTCGTGCGAGAGCACGCCGTGGATGCCGAAGGGCTTCCAGCGGTGCCCGGAAACGCACAGGATGTCGCCGTTTTGCAGCCGCAGCAGCTGTCCCGGGAAGCCTTTGATGCCGGTGACGATGGGGGTGGTCCAGGTCTGGCCGTAGTCGTCGGAAAACGCCTGCCGGAGACAGTCGCCGCATTTGCGCAGGATCACGGTCAGCTTGCCGCCGCCAAGGTCGAGCACATGGTTTTCGTTGAGCTCCTCGCCTTCCTTGGTGATTTCACTGACTTTGGCCCAGGTCTCGCCCTGATCGAACGATTTGTAGACGAGAAGCGGGCGCGGGGATGCGGCCGGGTTCCAGTCGGGGCCGATCGAGATCCAGGAGCCGTCGGAAAGCACGGTCGGGGAAATGTGCGCGCCCACCGGGATGCGGTGCGGTTTGAGCTCCCAGGTCTGGCCGTGGTCGGTGGATTTGACGAACCAGGTGCCGCTGAGTTCCTCGCGCATTTTGTCGGTCACGCGGGCGACGCGCTCCGGCCACAGTTCATTGTTGTGCTTTTCAAACGCCGTGGAGGAGAACCAGCTCAGGACGACGGTGCCGTCGGCGAGGGTGGTCAGATTGGCGTCGCGGTCGTCGATTTCGCTGTTGTAAACTTCCTGCGGCAGCGACCAGGTGCGGCCGTTGTCCGTGGAGCGCATGACGACTTCGCGGCCGTAGGGGCAGACGTGGAACTGGCGTTCGGAGGCGGCCACCAGGATGTCGCCGTTGGCAGCGCGGGTGATGCCGGGCCAGCCGTACATCTGGTTCGGGCGTGTGGCGACGATGCCGTTTTCTAGGATCTTGATCATTTTTGTTAGCCTTGGTTGTTTTTTATAGGACTTATAGGACCTATAGGACGTATAGGACAGGCCCATTTTCTTTAAATAATTATAACACCTTTTGACTTTGTTGTAAATTGGCTGTATATGTTATTAATTCACCAAATGTGACATTATGCAGAATATACTCGACAAAGAACTTTATTTGAGTGCGTTGCGGGAAGGGCTGGCGCTCCATGGCGGACGGATCTATGCTTCGGAAATGCCGCCGGTTTTCAGCAAGTCCGGCATGGATACGCCGCATTCGCGGCTGCGGCTGGTCATTGGCCTCGCCGACGGTTACTGCCCCAAGTATTTTCACGGGGAATACCGGCATGCGGAGCTGAAAAACGGCGGGCTGCTGGTGGTACCGCCGAACTGCTACCTCGGTTCGGCGAGCACTCAGGGAAACCGGCACAGCCAGCTCATTTTCTGGGAAAAGTACATCCGCTATCTCTACTGCGAAAACGGCGAAACCTGTTGGTACCACACTTCCGCGCCGGTCCGGGCCGAAGGTCTGCATGTGATCCAGGCATTGAGCGCGTTGCCGTCCGAACGGCGGTTCGATTCGGTGCGCCTCGACCTGACCACGGCGTTGATCAAACTGGCGATTATCGAAATGGAGGACGACCTGCAGCTTGTGCGCGGCAAGGCTTATCACACTTACAACAAAGCCCTCGAATTCATTGTCGCCAACCTCTCCGGCGAGCTCTCCCGGGGGCGGATCGCCGGGGAATGCGGGGTGACGGTGTCGCATCTCTCGCGGCTCTTCATGCAGTTCGGGAACATGGATTTCGTCAACACCGTGCGTAAAATCCGGGTGGAGCGCGCCGAACAATTATTAACGCAAACGGCACTCGGCATCAAAGAAATTGCCGGTTTGTGCGGTTTCAAGAGCGACCGGCATTTTATCCGGATCTTCAAGCGTTTTTACGAGGTCAGCCCGGGGCGGTATCGAATTGGCCGGCGGTAATTTCCCTGCCTTTTTATTTTTAAACACGGAAATCACGGAAAAACACGGAAGGGGAATCTTTTTTGTCTACAAAATACACAAAAATTTCAATAAATATTTTTCCGTGCTTTCCGTGTATTCCGTGTTTAAAAAATTTTCAGGCATGACCAAACGAAAAGACGGAGGGATGGCGGGCGGCGGTAATCTTCGCGGCTTTTTTCCCGCGGCGGCTTGCATTTGGGGTTTAACTATGTTATATTTATAAGATTATATTACAAGGATTTATCATGTTAAGGTTTGTCTGCAGCGCATCGAAATTGATCGCCATTCTGATCGGCATTAGTAGCGGGTCTTTCCGTTTCTCCGCGGAAGGGCTCGTAATGGCTGTGGAGAGTTGAAACCGTTATCTATTTTTTAGTCTTTTTACAGCCATGGATTGTTTTGCACTTCATGGCTTTTTTATTTTAACCAGAACGAAACAGGATATTGAACATGTTTAAAACGGTCGGACAACCGAAATTCCCCGAGATGGAACGGGCAATCGTCGCGCATTGGAAAGAGAACGATACATTTCACAAATCACTGGCCAACCGCAAGGACGCGCAGGAATACATCTTTTATGACGGCCCTCCCTTCGCCACCGGCATGCCGCATTACGGGCATTTGCTGGCCGGGACGATCAAGGACGTGGTGCCGCGCTACCAGACCATGCGCGGCAAGCTCGTGCCGCGGACCTTCGGCTGGGACTGCCACGGGCTCCCGGTCGAAAACGAAATGGAAAAAGAGCTTCAGCTCAAGAATAAAAAAGACATCGAAGCCTTCGGCATCGACAATTTCAACGAAGCCTGCCGCGGCATCGTGCTGCGCTACACCAATGAGTGGGAACAGGTCGTTACCCGCATGGGCCGCTGGGTGGATTTCGAGGGCGGTTACCGGACCATGGACATCAACTACATGGAGTCGATCTGGTGGGTGTTCCGTCAGCTCTGGGACAAAGGGTTGATCTACGAAGGCTACAAGATCATGCCGTTCTGCCCGCGCTGCTCCACGCCGCTGTCGAACTTCGAAGTCAATCAGGGCTACATGGAAGTAACCGACCCGGCGATCACGGTGCGTTTCAAGGTCAAGGGACAGGACAATACTTATCTGCTGGCATGGACGACCACGCCGTGGACGCTGCCGTCGAACCTGGCGCTGGCGGTGGGCGCGAATATCGATTACGTCAAGATCAAAGATGGCGATGAATACTACATCATGGCCTGGTCCCGCGTGGCTTCGTATTACAAGGATGCCCCGGAAATCGTCGAGCAGTTCCACGGCGAAAAGCTGAAAGGCATGCAGTACGAGCCGCTCTTCCCGTATTTCGCCGATCTGGAAAAAGACGGCGCGTTCCGGGTAATCTGCGCGGACTTCGTCAGTCTGGAAGACGGGGTAGGGGTGGTGCACATGGCCCCCGGCTTCGGCGAAGACGACAACATCGCCGGCAAAGCCAACGGCATCCCGGAAGTCTGTCCGGTGGATGATCAGTGTTGCTTCACCAAAGAAGTCGCCGACTACGCCGGACGCTACGTCAAGGACTGCGACAAGGATATCATCCAGCGCCTGAAAGACGAGCACAAGCTGGTCCATCGCGGCACCATCAAACACAATTATCCGCACTGCTGGCGCGACGACGTGCCGCTGATCTACCGCGCCATCTCCACCTGGTTCGTCAAGGTCGAGGAAATCAAGGACAGCATGATCAGGGCCAACAGCCAGATCAACTGGGTACCGGGTCACCTGAAGGACGGGCGCTTCGGCAAGTGGGTGGAAAATGCCCGCGACTGGGCGATCAGCCGCAACCGTTACTGGGGCACCCCGCTGCCGATCTGGCGCAACGACGAGGGCGAAATGATCTGCGTCGGCTCCGTGGCCGAGCTCGAAAAGCTGACCGGGCAGAAGGTCAACGACCTGCATAAGCATTTCATGGACAAAATCGAAATTCCGTCGCCGACCGGTAAGTCACCGTTGAAGCGCATCCCGGAAGTGCTCGACTGCTGGTTCGAGAGCGGCTCCATGCCGTACGCCCAGCTGCATTATCCGTTTGAGAACAAGGAATTTTTCGAAGCGCATTTCCCGGCGAACTTCATTGCCGAAGGACTCGACCAGACTCGCGGCTGGTTCTATACGCTGGTGGTGCTGGGCGCGGCGCTTTTTGACAAGCCCGCCTTCCAGAACGTGCTGGTGAACGGCTTGATCCTGGCCGAGGACGGACAGAAGATGTCCAAGCGCAAGAAGAATTACCCGGACCCGTTGTTTGTGGTCGAAAATTACGGCGCGGATGCGCTGCGGCTCTTTATGCTGGGCTCGCAGGTGGTGCGTGCCGAGGACCTCAAATTCTCGGAAAACGGCGTCAAGGAAGTATTGCGCAGCGTCATGATCCCGGTGTGGAACGCCTATAGTTTCCTGGTGACTTACGCCAATGTCGACAACTGGACCCCGGTCAGCGGCGCTGCCGCTCCGGAAGGGCTGAAAAATCCGCTCGACCGCTGGATCCTGAGCTCGCTCACCCAGATGGTCGATGAAGTCAAGTGCGAAATGGACGCTTACAATCTGCAGAAGGCCGCCACGCGGTTTACCCGTTTCGTGGACGACCTGACCAACTGGTACATCCGCCGCAGCCGCCGCCGCTTCTGGAAGAGCCAGAACGATGGCGACAAGAACGATGCGTACCGGACGCTGCATTACGCACTCTTGACATTCTGCCGCACCGCCGCGCCGTTCATCCCGTTCATCACCGAGGAAATCTACCTGAATCTGCGGACCGCCGACATGCCGGAATCCGTGCATATCTGCGACTTCCCGGAAGCGGACGCCAGCCATCGCGACGAAGCGCTGGAGTGCCAGATGGAAAACACCATGACGGTGGTCAAGCTCGGCCGTTTCCTGCGTTCGCAGAGTACGATCAAAACCCGCCAGCCGCTGAGCAAAGCGGTGGTGGTGGTCGCCGATCCCGCCGTGCGCGAACTCCTGAACGGCACCGCCGATATCATCGCGGAAGAACTGAACGTCAAGGAAATCGTTTTCAACTCCAATGAAAGCGAGCTGGTCACTTACAATACCAAGGCGAACTTCAAATCGCTCGGGCCGAAACTCGGCAAGCAGATGAAGGAAGCCGCGGCCGCGATCCAGCAGTTCAGCTCCGCCGACATCGGCGGCATTCTCGGCGGCAAGCCGTACAGCCTGACGCTGAGCGACGGCAAGGTGGTCGACATCGAAGCGGCCGACCTCGACGTCCGCCGCGAAGAAAAGCCCGGCATGACGGTGGCCAACGAGGGAAGCATCACGCTCGCGCTCGATACTACGCTGAACCGCGCGCTGGAAGAAGAGGGCTTCGCCCGCGAATTCGTCAGCCGCGTGCAGAACATGCGCAAGGAAAGCGGTTTGGAAGTGGCCGACCGGATCAGGATCAGCTGTCAGGCGCCCGCCGACTGGCAGAGCGCGCTGGTGAATTTCCAGGACTACATCAAGTCCGAGACGTTGGCCGATGAAATCGGCGCAGGCACATTTGCCGAGGCCGACCTGGTCGACCTGAACGACGTCAAATGCGGCCTCGCCATCGCGAAGCTGTAATACCGCCAAAACACAAATGCCGCCGAGGTTTATTCCCCGGCGGTATTTTACTTTACTTACTTTATTGTTTGACGATGAATGCGTTGGCCGGGTCGGTGAAGACAAGCGGCTGCATAGGGACGCCGAGCCGGATGCCGTGGTCTTCCACGAT
This sequence comes from Victivallis vadensis, assembly GCA_040391785.1. GTDB lineage: Bacteria > Verrucomicrobiota > Lentisphaeria > Victivallales > Victivallaceae > UBA5239. The sequence continues at coordinate 12,725 of JBEBXH010000053.1, read as the reverse complement.
ATCGAAGAGCTTCAGCTGCCAGATTTCCGCATTCCGGGTGGGTTTACGCTCTGCCCGCAGGATTTTGATGCCGCCCAAGAGTTTGACCACCTGGTCACGGGTTTTCCCGTCCGGGCCGATCAGGGCCGCGGATACCGGTTCGTCAGCGTAGATTTCCACTTTCACGTCGGCCGCGTCCGCCGGCACGGTGAAATAGAGCTCCGAGTTGCAGCGAAACATGCTCAAACGGGAGGCGTCCGCCGCGAAACCGTGTCCGGGGGTGTTGGAAACCACAGTTACCGCCGCAGTGAAGTCGCGAATTTCAAACGAATGGACCCCGCCGTTGCTGCTGCGCAGCTTGTAAATGTATTCATCGGGCCCCAGGTTGAATTGGTCGATGACGATGCCGGTGCTGTCCTTGACTGTGACCGGAACATTGGGGGTGCCGCGGATCGGGGTGACGGTGAAGCGTATTTCAGCCACCCCGCCCGGCGCCACATATTGCAGGAACGTATTGTTGCCGCGCAGTTTCAGGGGCTGGGTCGGCACGCCTTTCCGGGTGGTATCGGCGGAGAGGAGGTCCGGGCGAAGCGGCAGCACGGCAAAACTTTTCAAAACGGGGTCCGGCGCATTGGTTTTGACCAGTCGGAGCAGATCGAATTTCACTTCCGGTTTGCCGTTTGTCTGAACCAGGATATCACCAGTGACACTGGTCAGTCCGGCGGCCCCCATCCCCAGCACGACGACTGCCGGTCGCTGCCGGTCGTCCAATATCTTCAGGTTATCGAAATGAAGATTGCCGAAATCCACGTATTTGCCGGTGGAAAACGAGACCGGCTCGAGGGGGTTGCCGCGATTGTCCAGGGTGACGTTTTTCAACGTAACCGACAAACCGGATTCTTCGAGATTGTGCAGCCGCAGGCTCCGCCATTTTTTATTGACGACCGTGGTGTCGCTGATGGTGATGCTGCCGGGAGCCTGGGGAGCATGGCCGCTGGCCTCGATCGAGATGCCGCCGGAATTGTTCTCGAGACGGCAATTGCGGATATCGATGGATACCGGACGGGTTTTGTCGGAGAGCGCCGTAATATGGATCAGCAGCCCGATGGAGGCATTGCCGGCAAAAACGCAGTTCTCGACCACACAGTTGACCAGACATTGATAAGCACCGTTCGGCTCGAAATCGATTCCAGCCTGAGGTGGTGTACCTTGGGTATCGAGGAGACGGCAGTCTTTGATCAACAGGTTTTCGGCGCTGATGACACTGATGCCCTGACGGTGGTTGCCGCGCAGCGTCAGATTGGTGAGTTTGAGGTCTTTTGACATCGGTTGCTTGCGGGAGCCGGTAATATAAATGCCGTCGCCGCCGCTTTCTTCAATGGCCAGGTCGCGGATTTCCACGCCGGAGGCGCCGCGCAGCGAAATGGCGTTGCGCCATTCGGAATGCGCATAATTTTTCAGGTCCCAGTAATCCTTGCGATTCATTTTGATGACCGCGCCGGGCTCGCCGCGGATGATCAGTTTGGCCGCATCCTCGGCGGTCAACATCGATTCATAGGGGCTTTTGTATTCGCCGGGCTTGGCCCGCACGGTTACATCCTTGCCGATGATCAGTTCCAAATCGCCGCGCAGTTTGACCGGGCGAATCAGCCACTCGGCCCCGGTCTGGTCCACAATAATCTGCTTTGCCCCCGAGTCGATCGCTTTCTGCAGGCACTCTGTGGCGTCCGCCGGATCAAAGCCGAATTTGCTGGCCCTGACCGATTCGGCGTACAACGAAAGTGTTAATGCCATAGTGATAATGGTAAGATGATACAGTTTCATGGATTTTTCTCCTTTATTCCAAACCGTAAGCCCTGGTGTTTAACAATGTATCGGCCAGCGATATACCGGAAATTCGGCCGATGAACCTGGCGTGCCCATCAAAAAAAGCCACATTCATGCCACGTCCTTCATGGGAAGGAGTGACGCTTTCCAAGCCGTTTCCAACGGCGTTGTCCGCCCATATCCAGTGAGATTTTCTGATTTCGGCGATATCGCGGAGCTTGCCGGGCATGATCGCTTCGCAGTTGACGCCCCAGCCGTTATCGGTTTCCCGGTACCAGAATTGCCTTTCGATATTGGCCGACTGGCGGGCCGGGCAATAAACCACGCCCACGCTGTTCAAATATCCCAGATTTTTTTGGCTTGCGTCGATCCAGCTCCCCCCGGCGGGATTGCCGTTGCCAAGGCGCCACCAGATGTTCTGGGTGTTGGAATAAGCAAAAGAGGTGTTGAAGTTGTATCGCGGGAAATAGCCGCCGTAATCACTGGTGTACATCAGCAACGCGCTGGCTACTTCTTTGGTGTTTCCCAGGCATTTGATGTCGACGGCCTTCTGTCGTGCTTTGTTCAATGCCGGCAGCAGCATTGCCGCAAGAATGGCGATGATTGCAATAACAACCAGTAATTCAATAAGTGTAAAAAATGATCGCTTCATAGGACTACTCTCCATGGGTTGTATATGGGTATTTGCGTTGGGAAACCGAGTTGCGTTCGATCAGTGAGTTGGGGAAAAGTTCGTGCACGGTGCTCTGCAGCGGAATGCCGTTCAGGACCGCCTCCGCGTGTTTCATGGCCTTGGCCGCGAGAATGTCGAAATTCTGGCTGACGGTGGTGTGGGCGGGGATCAGGTACGGCGAAACGGCCGGCGATTCGAAGGATATCACCGAAATATCGTCCGGGATCGATTTGCCCGAGCGGTAAAGCGCATAATTGATCCTTAGCCCGAGGCCTTCGCCGGCGGCGATCAGGGCGTCGGCGCCGCTGCGGACCACGTTGTCCACATACATCTCCACACAATCCGAATCGCCGAGTTGAAGCAGTTGCGGATCGAATGGTTGCTGATTGGCCGCCAGCGCCGCGCGATAACCGGCCAGGCGCTCGCTGCTGCCCCAGGACCCGCAGGAAGTGCCGATGAAAGCGATCCGCCGATGCCCCTTCTGCACCAGATAATTCACGGCCAGTTCGCTGCTCTGGCGGTGATCCGAGCAGATGCCGGTAATTCCGGGCAGCAGGGTGTTGATGGTGATCAGGGGAATATTGCAGTTTTCCATCAAATAATGTTCGGATTCCTTATTGTAAACGATGGCGATGGCCACCTGCAGGAAGTTATCCCGGATCACTTCCAGGTGCTGGCAAGGGATGATTTCCAGCTCAAACCCGGCTTCGAATGCGTATTGGCTCAGCGCCTTGATCAGGACATCTTCGTAAGGACCGAGCTTGATTTCGCCGTTGCCCTCAATGATGATGCCGATCCGCTTTTTGCCCACCTGAATCTTCGGGACATAATTCAATGCGCGCATCGATTCGAAGATCTTCTGATGGGTTTCCGGCGAAACATTGGCGTTTTTATTGATGACCCGCGAAACCGTGGCGATGGAGACCCCAGCCAGGTTGGCGATTTTCGTGATATTGGGCTTGCTGTTTTTCGGCTTCATAATTCAAAATCCAATCAATGTAAAATTTTACATACTATAATTATAACCGCTTCGCATGAAATTGCAACAGGTTAAAATAAAATTAATGTAAAAATTTACATCATTAATTGTAATTGCTCATCATTCCCGGCGGCATTTTTTTTGCGATAAATTCAGTGTTCTATACTTGCCAAATCTTCCATTCAGTTGTATAATCTAATATAGAACAGGCTATAGAACACTATGAGAATTGAAACGAAACACACGCAGATCACCGAAGAATTGCACCGCGACATCATCCGCGGCCGCTACCAGAAGAAGCTGCCGCCGCTGCGCTCGCTGATGAAGGAGTACAACGTGTCGCTCCAGACCATCAGCAAGGCGATCCGTCCGCTGACGCGTGACGGGGTGATCTCGCCGGGGCCGCGCGGCAGCGTGATCAACGTATCGTCCGGCAGGCGGCCGCGCTATTACAGCTGGGCGATCCTGGCACGCAATTCCGGTTTTAATCAAGAGGAATTTGCCCAGTCGCTCACTTATAGGATTCTCAGCCGCAACAATTACAATATCACGTTGCTGAGCACCGAAAACGAGCGCCTGGTGAGTGATCCGGACTTCTGGGACAACCTGCCGGTGGACGGATTGATTTTCAACTATGGCGCTTTGACGGCGGAATTGGCGTGGCGGGTACGGCGCGCCGGCATTCCGGCGATTGCGCGGCATTATGCGGGCGATTTGCCGGTGCATGTGGTGGACTTCGATTCTTATTCGATGATTGACCGGGTAGTAGGACAGTTGATCAATAAGGGATACCGCAGGATTGCGTTGCAATTTATGGACCCGCGCGAGGGATATCAGGATTTTTCCAATAAACATTGGGATGAAATTCGCCGGAAACACGATATCGGATTTCCCGAATACCGGGAAACTGTCATGGCGGGTTATACCGACGGGCGGGAGCGGCATACGCAGTATTTGTGCCTGAAAACGCCGCCGGAAGTGATTCTGTGCTGGCATTCGCTGGCCCATGAGACGTATCAGGCATTGAAGGAGCTGGGGCTTCACGAACAGGTGAAGCTGGTGGCCATGACTTCGAAGTGGCAGCCGGATGAAGGGTATTTTTATCCATTATCGAATCAAAATGAGGACGAGTACTGGAATGAAGTGTTGAGCGTTCTACAGGAAGCTGTCGAGAACGAAACGCAGGAGAAGATTTTCCGGCTGGTGCCCCTGCGGATCAATTTTATAAGAGAATTGCCAGATAAAGTTAAATAATGGTTTTACAAGGAGGTTCATGATGAATTCAAGGAAAAATTTTACACTTATCGAGTTGCTGGTCGTAATAGCGATCATAGCAATATTGGCGGCAATGCTGCTGCCGGCGCTGAATTCGGCCCGCGAAAAGGCGCGCATGAGCAAGTGCATCGCCAATATGAAACAACTGGGTATGGCCTATTCCATGTACAGTGACGACTACAATGAACCGGTCCCCAATGCGGTTTTTACCATTCCCAGTACTACGAACAAACGCGGCTGGAACTGGTTCATCATGTCTTACCTGTATCCGAACCTGAATTATACAGAAAGCAGCAATCTTAATACCTATATTTTGAACAGTACGACGGTGTATTCCTGTCCGACTGTCAAGCCGTCGTTCACGGTCAACAGTTCAAAGTGCCCGACCTATCTGTATACCAAGCATGATTTTACCAGGCTTTACCATAGCGGCGGCGGCAGCGGCATAACCTGGCCGAACCGGTCCAGTACCCTGATTTTTATGGATGGCGACAATCAGAATACAGGCGCCTGGCGCTGGGCCCGGACTTGGAGTGACGCCGGTTACGAGCACGGCGGCGGTCCCCATGGCGGGTTCAACAATGTCACTTGCTGGGACGGCCATGTCGAGTCGGTCAAGGTGGAGCCACTGGCCGGCAGCGTTATCAACGCCATGGTGGGATCGCGACCGCAATACGAAAAATACTGGAATTGAGAGAAAGGGAGAAACCCATGCGATTTTTAATGTTATTGCTGTTTGCTGCCGCCATGACAGTATCCGGTGCGGAATATCCTCTTGACCGGTTGCGGGTTTACCCGGCCGAATTTCAGGGTCAATACAAGGACCGGATTTTGACCAAAGCAGAGAAGGATTTGACCATTTACGCCAATAGTACGATCGCGCCCGACACCGGGGCTTTGAGAATCCAGTTGGCCTACCGGAATACTTCCGGAACCCAACTGACCCTGCGGTTGATGTTCCGTACCGCGGAAGGCGGTCACGGCAGTGCGGGGCGGGTTTCTTATCCATTGCCGGAACAGTTGGATGGAGGAATTTTTGAGACCACCGCCGAGGTGCCGGCCAGTGCGGCGGCGGTCCAGATCGGTATTGCTGTGAACGGCCGCGCCGGGCAGTTGGAACTGAAAAAGCTGGAATATTTGCAGATTTCAAACCGGGCGGCGATTCCGCAGGCGCCCCCTTCCGGTAAGCCCTCCAGTTGGGGAAAGGCGGCGGATCTGCAGAATTTCTATATCTCCTCCGGCGGCGGCGCGGCCAAGGTTCAGACTCGGGTCCGCCTGGCTTACGACGCCCGTAATCTCTATGTCGGTTTCATTGCCGACGAACCGCAAATCGAACATCTGAAAAGCACGATCACCGAATCAGACGGTCCGCTTTGGTGGGACGATGCCCTGGAGCTTTTTCTCTATGACCCGGCCGCCGAACGCGGCTGGCACTTTATCGTCAATCCGGCGAATGTTCATTTTGACGCCATGTTGAAACAGGCGCAGGCCGGGGATCCTTTCAAGGCGGACAAGTCGTGGAATGGCGTCTGGCAATCGGAAGTATTCAAGAATGCTGATTCCTGGGAAGCTGCGCTGGTTATTCCCTGGTCAACCCTGGATTTCAGCGCTCCGCCGCCCCGGCTCGATATGAATTTTGCCCGCGAGCGCAAAGGAAACAATGAAAACAGCCATTGGAACGCTTTCAGCGGCAATTTCAACGATGTTCTCAAATTCGCCGAAGCCACTTTCGGGCAAAACGCAGAAATCCGCCGCTTCCGGGAACAGGAAACACAGAAATATATTCCCGAACGCGCCCGGATTCGCGGCAATGAATTGCTCTCCGCCGAACCGGGCGGCTATATCGTCGGCGCGTGGACCCATGGCAGTTATCCGAACGACTACCCGGAAGCCGTCCGCAAGGATTTCACCCCGGAACGCCAGCAGGCGTTCCTGAAAGCGCGGGCCGACGCCGGAATGTTCGGTCCGCTGCTGCCCTGGGCGGCGACGGAACGCAATATCCCCGGCGGAATTGCCGAACTGCGGCGACAGCACCGCGAGTGGGGCAGTACATTTCCGTATGCGGTTTTCAGCTCCACCGTTCACCTGGATGCGATGAAAAAATACCATGCTCCGATTTATCTGGGAAAACATGCCGATCCCGCTTCGCCCGAATATCTGCGTGCCACCCTCGATGTATTCGATAAACTCGATGTTTTTCTGAAAGAACCGGACAATCGGGGGCTGGTGTCCCTGATCCATGGCATCGACGAACCGACCAACAATGTTTACAACCTTTACAGCCGCACCCGGAATCCGGAAATCGCCGCTGCTCTCGACCGTGTTGATGCCGAAATCAAAAGCTCTGCCGGTTTCGGTAAATTCGGCCTCCATGATGCTTTCGCTAAAACCGATGCTGACACACCGTTCCGCCGGATCGCCTTCTGGCGCTACTGGAATCGGAATTTTGCCGTTTACCTCCGGGACACCACGGTCAAGGCTCGCGAAGTCGCCCCCGGGATACCGTATCTGGCGATCAACCGCAATACCTGTTCGGGCATGTGCGAACTCGACCTGGCGGCTTTGTCTCCTTACGCTGAGTGGTTCAGCTGCGATCCGTATCCGACCAGTACCCGATCGTTTTTCGGGATGGCAAGGGCGCTGTATCATACCGGTTTCTCGGTCAGGATGGTACATGATCTGGCCAACCGCAGCCGGACCGGCGTCATGCCGCAGGCGTTCATTTATCATGGCGGCCGTCCCACTCCGGACGACATACGCGAATGGGCTTCACAGGCGCTCAAAAACGGAGCGGAGTTATTTGACTGGTACACCAGCGGACCCGCCGTGCTCAACATGCCCGATGGTTACGCCGCCATGCTCGCCATCAATAAACAACTCAAAAATATGAATAAACTGGTGCTGCCGCAGGCGACGAAAAGTGCGATTCTGTTCAGTGATTACGACCGTTGGGGTCTGGAAGATAAAGCCGGACACGCCGTCTATACGGTTTACGCCCTGCTCGGCGAACACATCAAGGCTAATTTCCGTTTTATCAGCCCCACCGGGCTGGCATTGGGGGATCATTCGCTGGAGGGAATCAATACCATCTACATTCCAAGGATGCGTTTTACCGACCCCGACACGACGAAACGTCTGCTGGATTTTGCGCGGAACGGAGGAACGCTGGTCGTTTTCGACCCGGCTTTCTGGAGTTACAACATCGATGGCAGCCCGGTCCCGGAACGCCTGGAACTATCCGGCGGCATGGTACCGCGCGATGGTAATGTCGGACGGCTCCAATATGGACGCGCCGGGCTGCCGGTTTCGCCGGTCACCCACCTCAAAGACGAGCCCGCCGGAATTCAGGCTTTCAACTTTGTCGATACCGCAGGCAAAACGTTGGCCGCCTATCCCGACGGCAAGCCCGCGGCGCTGGAGAAATCTCTCGGCAAGGGGCGGCTGGTGATTTTCGCGGTACAGCCATTCGGCAATTCCGCCGCCGCTCTCAAACCGGAGGGTTGGACCGGATTTTTTGTCGACTTCTGCCGCCAGGCCAAAGAGGAAACCGGTCTGCCGCTCTGGGACTACGTCCTCTGAAGCGGTAACCTGCTATGCGAGTACTGGCTCGGGGTAAATGATCTCGAGCAGGTCGGCGGGGGATTTCAGGTAGTATTGGGCCGGGATTGTCCGGGCGGCGTCGCTCGGGCCCCACAGGACGAGGGCGAAGTCTACCCCGGCGCCGGCGGCGCATTGCGAGTCATAAAGGGTGTCGCCGATATACAGGGAGTTCGATGCCGTGTTCCCGCTTCGTTCCAGATACTTCAGCATGGGTTCCGGGTGGGGCTTGTGCAGGGTCGTGTGATCGAAATAGATCTGGTGCGGAAAGTATTCGTCCAGAAATCCGGGTTCCAATCCCTGATGCAGTTCGATCTTGTTGCGGGAGGTGATGACCCCCAGGTTGAACCCCGCCGCCTTCAGGCGGTCCAGCAGTGGAATGATGCCGGGGAAGAGCGGTGCGGACTCCAGATTGCGCCTCATGCGTTCGTGGTACACCTCATGCACATTTGCGTAACCGCCAATCTTCAGTATATCGAACGATTCCAGATGGGGGAAGCCGATGGTGAAGCGGAGTTCATCGTAAGGGATGGTTTTGCCGGTCAGGATCTGAACCGTTTCCTGCCAGGATTTCAGCACGCCCGATTCGGTGTCGCTCATCGTGCCGTCAACGTCGAAAATAATAGTGGTATATCGCATTAAATCACCTCGATCTGGTATTCTTCAAGTTTTTTCAGGATATCTTCGCCGGGATTTTCCTCGGTGATGATGCCGCGGAAGTCGTCGATGTTGGCGAATTTGATGTTGCCGTCCGTGGTGAATTTCTCATTTTCCACCAGCAGATACGAATGACGGCTGATGCTCATGACGGTTTTCTTGGTGTAGCTGTCCTCGATGATGTAGGAAAAAGCGGAATTGTCGTGCAGGTTCACGCCTACGGTCCCGAGAAAAGCGCGGTCGCAGCGCAGTTTCGCAATCATTTCATTGGCGAAGCTCCCGACAAAACCGTCGTGAATCCGCGAAAAAGTACCGCCGATGAAAATCAGGCTTTCCTTGCGGGTGTGAACCAGAACATTCAACACCTCGATCATATTGGTCACCACGGTGACGTCCCGGCGTGATTCCGCCAGCATCCGGGCCAGCTCGATATTGGAGGTGGAAATATCCAGGAACACCATTTCGCCGTCCTGAATGAGGTTAAACATTTTGCGGGCAATGACCCGCTTGCCCTCGGGGTTGCGGTCCAGGCGTTGGCAGACGTTTTCGCGGTGGACGTTGACCCGTTCAGTGACCGCGCCGCCGTAAGCGCGCTTCAGCAAGCCCTGTTTTTCCAGTGCGGCCAGATCCTTGCGGATGCAGTCCTCCGTGACCCCGAAACGTTCGCTCAAATCCTTGACCAGTACCTTGCCGCTTTCCTGCAGCAATTGAATGATCGTATTCTGCCGTTCATGTAGAAACATAAAATTCATCCTTATTATTGTTTGTTATTAATATATCTTGTTTTATGAATTATTCAATAGCAAATAATAGAGATCAATAATTATTTTTTTCGGAAAACCGAACCGTCTTGCTGCATTGAAATCGCGTCAATGTGAACTTAATTAGTAGTGATTGCAAATCGAGGTAATTCCCTGATTGTTTATTGAGCTTATTTGGAAAGTATATTTTTGATTTGAGCGTATGGTATAAGAAAAAGAATGAAAAAATGACTAATATAATTTGAAATATTATGTACTGCATGTTATCTTTGTTTTGAATAAAAGTTGTTATAATTGCGGAAGAAGTTATTATAAAAAGTACATTATCAGATAAGAAAGTAAGTATTTGCCGGGTGGCTGAAGAAGGTATCCGGCAGGATGTGAATAGGCGTAATTGTACTGGAATAAAGCAAATTGGGTGAATGATTGAAAAGCCGGAAAATGAATCGGGAAACGGTTCCAGGAAAAGTAAAGAAAAACAGTATTTTGCCATGAAAAATTAAAGTTTTATAAATAATGAATAAAAATATGAATTGAAGGAGTACAGGAATGATTGAGATTATCAAACTGGAAGACCGGATCTTGTTCGAAGCCGCGGCCGTGGCCGAGATTGCAGAGGCGATGGAGAATGATCCAAACGCCAATATGAATGAGAGTGACCGTCAGGCACAGGAAGAAAAGGACGCGATCAAAAACGCGCCGGTGGAGAACGCCGCAGCCCAGGGGGCTCAGCCGGATATGTCGAACCCGTCGGATAAATCGGACATCGATGCGGAAATACAGGCACTGATCGAGGGCGAAATCGCATTTTCGGATGCGGGCGCGCAAGCGGTGGATGATGCGATTCAGGAAGTTTTCGGCGATTTCGGGGCGAATGCGGTGGAAGATACGATTCACGATGCCTTTGAGGAAAAAGAACTCGTCCAGATGGACATTTATAACAGCGACACCTACGTGACCACCGACCGCGAACTGGTCATCATCAACTCGTCGGTACAGGATATGGACCAGATCATCGGTTCGCTGGGCGCGAACCAGGATGTGCTGGTGCTGGAATCCGGGCGCGACGCCATGGCGCAGATCAATGAGTACCTGGACGCTTCCGGGACGGAATACAGCGCCATTCACATCGTCAGCCACGGCAACGCCGGCTATATCGCGCTGGCGGGGGAACGCTACAATACGGCGAACTTCGAGGCGGACGCGTGGGCGGCTGTCGGCGAGCACCTGAGCGACGGCGGCGATATCATGATTTATGGCTGCAACCTGGCAGAAAACGAAGCCGGCAGGGACTTTGTGGCGCTGATTGCAGATGCTACCGGCGCGGACGTGGCCGCGAGTACGGATGCCACGGGACTCTCCGGCAACTGGGTATTGGAATACAATCACGGTGAAATCGGCACCGTGGCGATTACCGTGGACAATTACGAGCATGACTTGACGAGCATCACCTATACCGTTGTCAACGACAGTGATATCGATGACATGGCCGACAATGAAGACAACATGTCGCTTCGCAAGGCGTTCAGGCTGGCAAATGCGAATACGACTGATGAGGACATCTTCATCGAATTCAGCGATTCGCTGACCAGCATCACGCTGGATAGCCAACTCTCCTATTCAAATATCGACGCGGAATTGACGGTGGACGGCAGTGTCAGCGCCGGCAAAATCATTATCACCGTGGAGACTCCCGGCGTATCTGCTTACCGTGTTCTTGAGACCGGCAACGGGACGAGCGTGAATTTGAACAACATGGTCATGAAGGGCGGCGACATCACTGTCGCTTCCGGTATGGGCGGGGTAATCAGCGCCGGAGAGAATTCAACTCTGACGCTGTACAATTCCACAGCTCGGGACAGCAAGAGCGATGTGGGCGGCATTTACAGCCATACCGGCGGCAATATAACATTGACGAACAGCCTCGTCACCGAGAATACAGGTACTTCCAATGGCGGCGGGGTTTTTTGCAATGGGGACTTAACGGTGTCGAATAGTACCATCAGCAATAACACGGCAATTGCCGGTGCCGGAATTATCGGAGGCGGCTTGATCACCGTGGGAAATGGCAGTTTTATCACCGGGAATACAACAACCGGCGGTGCCGGCGGAGGGATTCTCGGTTTTACCGGAAGCGAGATCACAGTATCTGGCAGTACCGTTTCCAATAATACTTCGAGTATTTACGGCGGTGGGATTTATGCTTATGCGGACAGCAAAATAACCGTAACGGACAGTACCATTTCCGATAACACGGTAAACGGCCAAACCCAAAGCTGGGGCGGCGGTATTTTCGGCCTCGAGAACTGCGAGATAACTGTGACCGGCGGTACCATTTCCGGTAATGAGGCTCTTTATGGCGGCGGGGTTGGCGGTTATACGGGAACTACGATCAAAGTAGAAGGGGTTGATATTACTGGCAATAAAAGTTTGTGGGGCGGCGGCATTTTCTGCTATACAGGCGCCTCCTTAACTGTGATTAACAGTAAGATCACTCAAAATAATGCTGATGAAAATGGCGGCGGGATTTTCAGTGCCAGTCAGGCAACCGTGACCGGCAGTACCATTTCCAATAATACGAGCGGTAATAATGGCGGCGGCATTTTCAATTACACCGGCATGGCGTTAACTGTAACGGACAGCACCATTTCCGGCAATAAAACAACCAATGCCGGTGGTGCCGGCGGCGGAATTTGTGTTATGGGGTCGGCTGTGATCGAGAGAGTGACTTTCGACTCGAACTCTTCCGAGAGCGGCGGAGCGATTTTTCTCAACAGCGCCACCAGTCACCTGGCAGTCAACAATTCGACTTTTTTCAACAATACGGCAACTGGTGCAGGAGCCGCTCTTTGTATCAATGATGGTACGGCGACGCTGGCCAATTCCACGGTATATGGCAGCAACGGGGACGCCATATACGGCAATCTAGTAGTCCGTTCATAAAATAACATTGCAAATATGCGAATATGTGCTATAT
>JBEBXH010000052.1:0-46217 GCA_040391785.1 Victivallis vadensis | reverse complement strand
TAATATAGCACATATTCGCATATTTGCAATGTTATTTTATGAACGGACTACTACTCCATGCTGGAGCGGCTGCTGCTGCAACCGGAAACATCCTGTCTCTTTGAGCATGATACCTGGAAATATATCGTGCTGGATGAAGCGCATTGCTATAACGGTTCGCTTGGCACGGAAATCGCCTGGCTGGTGCGGCGACTGCTCAATCGGGTAGGCAATTCTGATAATGTCCGCTTTATGGCAACCTCCGCGACGCTGATTGACGACCCTAATGCAACACAGGAAGAAAAGATCAGTCGGATTCAGGAAAAATTTGCTGCTAAAATCTTTCCGGCCACACCGAATTCCTTTTCTGTTCAGTTCGGCAATTCCTTGGCGTATACTCCTCCGATGGGTGCGTATGGGGAGGAAACACGCCATGGACGGCTTTACCTGGATTTGTTTCGGCGGGTAATTTCGGAAGAACAGAATACTGCCCTGCGGGAATGCTTGACTGGATTCGACCATATCCTGTCCGAAAATGAATGGTGCTTATTCGCCTTGACCCAGAAATTGATGGGGGCGGAAAGTTGGTTGAAGCGATTGAGGCCAGCAGCGGGTTTGTCGGAACACGCCGGAGGTCCGGTTGCGATTGGCGACGCGCTTTATATCTGTATTGCAATTCGGGATGTGGTTCAGGCAGAATTGATTCCTTTGGAGAATATCGGAAATCTTGAAGCCGGTATGTTCAGCCAGGATTCACTTACGAAGCTCCAATTATTGATCAATTTTGTGATCAATGGTTATGGAAACCTGGGCGACTGGGATAAATGGCGTGATCATTTGCACGATCATGCCGATCCGCGTCCAAGCTCGATTGAGGGGGATACTTATGAGGTCACAATTAATGGCCAAGTTATTCAGCGGCAAAATCGTTATGGGAACCGGCTGCATTTACTACAGAAATGGCGCGCCGTCAAAGACGGCAGTCTGTCGGGATTGACGATCGAAGATTTGACTTATTTGCTTAAAACAGCTTCCGCGCTGGCCAACTCCGATGAATTGGCCGAATATTCGATGAAACCGCTGGCGGTGGAAGTAAAATTCTCGGAAACGGCCCGGAATATGATTAATGCTTTTCTTGAGAATTACTCGGATTTAGGTAGAAGGGTAGCTGCCGCCCAGGAATATATTTCCGGGCTGTGGAGAAATGTTCTGAGGAATTTTGCCGGCGGCAATGAACCGCGGGGAGCCGGCGTGCCGGAGCTGCTGGCATGGTTTCTCGGTAACGATGAACAAGTGTGCAAACTCTCCGACCAATTACGCTACGCCATGGAAAATCCGGTGGAAAATGGCCAACATGCCAGATTCGACGCTGTGGCGAAAGAAATTTTCGGAGAAGAAGATGAGGCCAAAGAATATCTGAATGCCTTGGTTTCATTATGTTTGCTGGCTAAAAATCCGGACAACAACCGGCCGCTGATCGATATCCGCTACCACCAGTTGATCCGGGGACTCAAGAGCGTGGGACTCAGTTTCCGGGACGACGGCTCTTTCACTCTGCATACTTCTGAAGCGATGAGCGACGGTGAGGACAATGCGATATTTAACCTGGGGGCATGCCGCGCCTGCGGGCAGCCGTTCATCATCGGCTATATGAAAGCCGAGAGGGTTGATCAAGGGACGGGCAAGCCGTTGTTGAGCCGCCTTAAAACCGGCGAGGCGAAGTACCTTCATGCCATCGCTTGGGAAAAAGGCGCCGAATATGAAGATGAAGAGCAAAAGGAGCAGGGTAAAATCTGGTACAACATCAAAACCGGTGAAGTTACATGCCTGGATCCCGGTGCTGCGGAGGGTTGGCGTCCGGGGTATTGGTATGTGCCTCCGGCTGCGGATGGAAGCGAATTTCTGGCGGAATGCCCCTGTTGTAGAGCAAAACAACACAATCAAAGCGATACCCGGTACGGGATTATCACTCCTTACGAGGTCATCGGTGAGCAATTCAAATTGACGTTGCTTGATGAATTGATCCGACAGACCGATGCCAGTACCGATCCGTCGGCGCGGCGGCATCCCGGCGCTGGCCGTAAACTGCTGGCGTTTTCCGATTCCAGGCGCGCCGCGGCGGGATTGTCTTATCGCTACCGTGAACTTTTTCGCGATGTTGCAGTAGGGCGTTTTTTGACTACCGTTATCGAAGAAGATCGGATTCGTGAATATCATGAACAAAATATCCTGCGGGAGAATCCGCTATTCAATAATCCTCCGCCGGAAATGAGAGAAGCGGTGCTTCTTTGGGTTACACAGCAGGTGGAAGAGAGGCTTGCAGCACCGCTCGATACTTCAGTGCGAGGGCATTTCCTGAAAGAAAGGCTGCAGGAGGAAAATTGTCACAGGCTGCTTGAAATCTGTGGTGAGGACGGAACGGATCTACCAGAACAGGAAGCCGCGAAGATATTGTTGATTCAGGCCATACGGAAGCGCGGACGCTATTCACTGTTTCGTCGTGGTCTGTTGCGCCTGGAATCAAGAGCGATTAATAGAAAATTGAGACTCGGACGCCCGGAGGGGTTTCCTGCAGAGATTGAGGATGAAAAACTTCGCGAATTGTGTAATGATATTCTGTTGTATCTTTTCGAACGGGCAATAATCCAAGGGACCACAGTGAATCTGCAATATATTCACAAATATGTGCGTCGAAACACTATGGGTGAAGATAGTTTCAAATTTGTCAGCAATCATTCAAAGTCCGGTCTGAATCGACTGGTGCGCGAACATTTGAATTACGATAAAGATCAGGCAAAAGATATCCTCGATTTGCTATGGCCTTGGTTTACCAATGATAGCGTTTTGAGGAGCGTCGATACTAATGGAAATTACGCTTATTCCATTGACGATATCATCATCAGAGATAGCGAAGAACGGAACACGAATCCTTTCCCCTATGAAGAGCATGAACGGTATATTGCGGAACGGGACATTATTCCGGTTCGGAGTGAAGAACACACCGCGCAAGTTGCCAATCAGCGCGGGGCCGCTTACCAGAGGGCTTTTGCCGACGGCATGATCAATATCCTGTCCTGTTCCACCACCTTTGAAATGGGGATCGACTTGGGGGATCTTGCCTGTGTCTTCCTTAGCAACCTTCCGCCGAGCGCGGCGAATTACCGGCAGCGTGCCGGGCGCGCCGGAAGGCGTCCCGGTTCTGCCGCCTATGTATTGAGCTTTGTCGGGGACTCCCCGCATGAACAGTATTATTTCAATAAGCCGACCGAATTGTTGTTCGGTCGGATGAAACCCCCGGTGATTTACCTGGAAAATCCGGTGTTCCGGGCTAGGCATCTCCGCGCCGAAGCACTGCACAAATTTCTGGAGTGGCTGAAGATTGATAACCGTAATTCCGTGATTTCCACCTGGACGCCTCAAGGGGGGGCGGTATCTATTCGCCGCAAATGGGAATTGGCGGGAAATTTTTTCATCGGACTGCGATGTAATTCTTTTGCCCGCAGGGGCACTGGCAATATCACAGCGGTATACCCGCCAATTGTCGATAGCTTAGAGGAATGGGGCCATGTTGAGCAAGATAATGTTCAGCAGTATGCCGAAAGGATCAAAGATGTCGGAGAATTGGATTATTCCGTGATAAGCGATCTCATCTGGCAACTGACAGGGAATCCTGATGCCGCTCCTTATCCCTTGGATGAAGCTGGAAAATACGCCGATCTGGCCGGGCCGCATCAGCCTGGAGCCGGTGACGATCAATTCAAACGGGAAGTGCAATACCGGATCAAAATATTATTTGAGAAAAGTGGCACTTGCAATTGGAATGATACCCCGCCTGTTACAAATATCAACAAAATCCAGATTCACCTATTGAATGAGTCGACCATTACCTGGCTGACCCGCAACAGAGTTTTGCCCAAATACGGTTTTCCGGTCGATGTGATTCGTCTGCAGCCGGCCCCTGAAGACATGTATGGAAAGGACGTGGAACTGGAACGGGACCGCCGGATCGGGCTTTATGAGTATGCCCCGGGTCAAAAAGTCATGGCCGACGGGCGTATTTATGAGTCCGCGAATGTTCTGGTATACCTGCCCGGAGGGGTAGAGAATGCGGAAGCGGGGAACCGGAATTTTTATCTGTGTTTTGATTGCCATCAACCGCATGCCGCCACCCCCTCCGGCAATCGATGTACTGCCTGCGGAGGCACAGTTAATCCTCTGGCGCAACAGGCAATACAACCGGACGCATTCAGGGCAAATACCTCCAAAGCTGGAAACGCTGGAATATCGCCGGAAAGAGGGACGCCCTTGAAAATTTTTTCAGGCGGTTCTCAAGGAGAGATCGCCATGCCTGAGTCCGGGGTGATCACGGCGGAATCTACGACTGGCGAATTGTTGTATTTCAATTTTGGCCCCGGTTACCAAGGGTTCAGCCAAATCCATGGAACATCGTTGTGTCATTCAGTCAAGACTGATATTGCAATCTGGATTCCGAGTGCAAGACTATTTCAGGAAAACCCGGCATTTCAAGGAGATCGCTTGGCCGGCTCCATGCAATCCGCTTTGGCGGCGATTTTGACCGCAACTGCTTTGGAGTTGGGAATTGCAGAAAATGAAATTTCCGGCATTACCTATCCGCAGGAGGCCGGAACACTTTGCTTCGTCCTTTTCGATGAAGCCAGCGGCGGGGGCGGTGCGGCACGGCAGTTAATCCTTTCCGGTACAAACGATGAGGAAACGGTTGCTTTGATTCGTCGGATTCTGGAGCGGGCCTTGGATTTGTGCCTGAACTGCCCGGAGTGCGGCGATTTGGATCTCACGCGACGACCTGTCGATATCCGGGAAAGGCAAAGCTGCTATAAATGCTTGCGAACTTATGCCAACCAACGGCTCCACCATATCCTTGACCGTGGCGAAGCTGCTCTGGTTATCGAGGCTTTGCTGGCCCCAGTTTTGCCGCTCGAAAGGCCAGAATGCGATACTGTCGAGGCTACGGATGAGGACAGGCGGAATCTAACCGGCATCACATTCATTGTCGACGGCCGCCCGGTGAGAGTACGGAGAGTTGATGATCACACTGCAAGAATCCTGGGACCAGTCTCCCGGGAAATTCCAGTCGTGGAACTTCTCCTGAAACTGAGGGCTGAATAATGGCTAAAATGATTCCTCCGGAATGGGAAAAAAAGATCGAAGACAATCCCGGCGAACAATTGATGTACCGGCTGCTCTCCGGAATGCCGGATGACTGGATCATCCGGTACAATTACCAGATATCATACCTGCGTTACGGCAAGAATTTTGACGTTTGCGAGGCGGACTTCATCATCATGGTTCCCCATCGCGGTATTATGTTCATGGAAGTGAAAAGCGCGGAGCGTTACAAATGTGAAAACGGCGAATGGTTTCGCTGGAATCAACAAGATTACGCTTATGCCGCCACCAAAGATCCCTTTATTCAGGTCTGCAATACCAAAATGAAGATTGTTCAGAAACTCCGCGCGGATTGGAATTGGGACTCATTCCCCGGTATTTTCGGACATTTGGTTGCTTATCCAAGAGCGAAGGCGGACGGCGGGCGAAGATATTCTCCGCAGGAACCGGGAATCCTGCTATTGGAAAAGGACATGGGGGATCTGAAGAATCGCATCCTCGACGCATTTGAGTTGTGGGGAAAATCCGTCTCCATTCCTGACCTGGGCCGGCAGTTCACGGTTGCGGTCGCCGCACAACTGGCCAAATACTTCGAGAGCAATTGGGCGTGTTTCGTTACCGGGCAGAGTGAAATCGATGATTTTGAGCAGAAAGTTCGAGAATTGACCCGAAATCAGCTTGCGGTCTATTCCGAAATCCTTTCGCTCGACAGTGCCGTCGTGCGCGGTTGCGCCGGCTCCGGCAAGACGATGCTGGCCACGTGGATTGCCGAACGGATTGCCAATACCGGCAAATCGGTACTTTTCCTGTGCTTCAACCGGGTACTTGCGGAAAGTTTGCGGCGAACTTACCGGAGAGACAATCTTCAGATTTACACGTTCTGGCAGTTGGTTTCCGAATTATGCCGCCGAAACAATGTCGCTTTACGCAGTGCCCCCGCTCTCGACGATGCCTGGAATGCATTGGATAAAGGAGAATGCCCGCAGTTCGACACTGTCATTGTCGACGAAATGCAGGATTTCCAAAATGAGTGGGCTGATATCATTGCGTATTTGATGAAACCCGGCTGTAAGCAATATTGGTTCGGAGACTATATGCAGAATTTATTTGTCCGTGGTTCCTCTGTAAAGCAGGCTTTCGATAAAGAATATTTTTTGACTGCCAATTGCCGGAACACGAAACGAATTGCCGGTTATTCCAGAAACGTCGCCCGTGACACCGTTTCGGAATTCTGTGCGAATTCCCCTGAAGGGAAACCACCGGTTATTTCCGATGCCATTCCAAATGAAACGGGGCGGAAGAATGAACTGAAGCGCCTGGTCACGTCATTGCTGACTCAAGGAGTATTGCCCTCGGAGATTGCAATCCTCAGTCCATTTCAGGAAAACACGGTTCAGATTGATTTACCCGGAAGCATTAAGATCGCATATTATTCCAGCGACTCCTCCAGAGAAGCTGAACTGTTAACGAAATGGCAGGACAACAAATGTATCTGGGGCTCGACCATAGCTGCTTTTAAAGGCATGGAAGCCGCGGTCGTCATCATTACAGACGTTTTGGAAAATTGTACCGATGAAGCGATGTACGTCGGATGCACAAGAGCAAAATTCCGATTACACATCATTCCAGCTTCCCAAAAAGCTTGCAACAAATGTAGGGAATGGCTCCCCCTTTCCGATTAAACGAGTCGATAGTCCGCATTGGTAGAATCGCTTACAAGGCAATAAAATATATCTTAACTCCGGCCTCGCAACTGGAATATACAATTTTACGTTTTGGAGATTTTACGGTTTTCTAGAGAATATCTGCTTTATAAATCTGAAATATTCCTCACATTGCTCTAACGTCGTAGATTGAGAATTGGAAATGCTTTCGGCTACGAACTGCTCAACCGGCGTATAAGGTTCAATTTCCCAAGGGGTTTTTCCGGCTAGATATGATCTTGCACGCTCAAGGCATAAGTCCCATTTTCCCGGGTCTTTACCTGTTTTGCAATAAAACCTGTAAGCAAAAATAATCACCGCTTTATCCATTACGCGATCTACAAGTATGCGTTTTGCAAATCTGAGACATTCTTCGCATCGCTCCAAGCTATCAGCAGAATAAGAAGAAAAAACATGTTGGGCCGCGAGTTGCTCAACTGGTGTAAAAGGTTCAATTTCCCAAGGGGTTTTTCCAGCCAGATATGATCTTGCACGCTCAAGGCATACATTCCATTTTTCCGGGTCTTTACCTGTCTCGCAATAAAGCCTGTATGCAAAAATAACATCACTTCCTTCCGGCATTCTCTTCGCATTCTGGTTGTCCGCTTCAGTTTGATTATAGCTTTCGTCGTCATCATTATCGTCACCATCGTCATCATTATCATCATCGTCATCATCGTCATCATCGTCATCATCGCCATCACCATCGTCATAATCATAATCATCATCGTCACCATCGTCATAATCATAATCATCATCGTCATCATCGTCATCATCGTCATCATCGTCATCATCGTCATCATCATCGTCACCATCGTCATCGTCATCATCACCATCGTCATCGTCATCATCAAGGCTGCTGTCAAATAAAACATCATCAAGACTGCTGTCGAATAAATCTTCGTAATCTTCATCATCGTCATCTAAGAAATTATCGATGTCGTCATAATCTCCCGCACTCCAATCATAACCACAGCTGCTGCAATGATATTCCCCGAAATTTTCATCGATCCTTCCGGAATTACATTCAGGACAAATATGCATTTAAAATCTCCTTGGCTCTCAATTTTGGCGAGATTGAATACCGATTACTTTGTTGCTGTTTGCGTTTTTCGGACCAGGTATTTTGCGGAAACGACCTTGGGCCTGCCATTCGGATCGCAAATCACCGCCTACTGTCCCAGTTTGGCTTTCTTCTCCAACTCCTCTTTGGCTGCTTCCCTAAACAGTTTCCAATTTATGTTACAGTTCTTGTAGGGTACTCACTAAATCTACTTGACTATAGCTAATTGAGACCGTCTTTCCGAATTCTTCATCATTCTTCTAAACAAAAAATTATCCATTGTTGATAACCAAGTTCCACAAATCATCTAAAGCTGGCGAAATTTCAGAAATAGAAAAATCTGTATATCCAATTAACCCATCGTCAACAATTTCAATTGCAAACAATATAAATTCTTTTGCCTGTTCTTTTGAATACACTTCTTTGGGGGTTATCACAGACTTTGTATCTAAAACTTGAAAATACAAAGCATTTTCTCTTTCTCGACAAAATCCTTTATCACAGCTTTGCATTAGCAATTCAGTTAATCTCTCATCACCAATGGCACGGGGGAGTCTGGTCCCTATTGAAAGAACAGGAGAAGGAGCCAAGCGATGTTTACTTTTATGATCGTATAAAACATCTTTGCCTCTTTTCACCTTAGTATTTTCATCTATACAAGTCTGTTGATGTTCTTCTTGGACTTGTTTTGTATGTGGCCTATATATAAGCACTTCAGCCTTGGCTTTTTCTTCCATAGCAGTGATCGCTAAAAAAACAGGAAGGGCATAGACCCCATCAACATACATATCAACAGCATATTTTAGCAATTCATAAATATGCAATAATATTTTGTTGAAAGCAGCAGTATCAATATGGGCAATCTCACCATTCTTCAATGCCAATGATAATGTATCTTTATATTTTTCCTGTTGTGCCGTTGTATTACTCTTTTCAACAAAAGGACTACTCATTATAAATTATCCCTCAAAATATTCATGCTATCGCTATACGTTCTGCCATACGGCACAAGCGTGCCGACATTTTTACCATGCAATTAATAATACTGCTCAATGTAGCTATAGGCTTTATCGAAGACCTCTTTGTCTTTTATCTGGTATTTGAGATAGAGCGTGCTGCGAAGACGCTGCTGAATCTCGCGTCGTCCGGAAACGGTATTGAAAGCGTCGCTGAATCTGCGGATGATCTCGACGATCTGCGTGTCGATATCGTTGACGATACGCTCCACGATGATCGGCGTCTGCGAAGTCTTAATGCCTTCGAAAAGTTCAGTAAGCGCTGCCCTGGCCTTGGCACGTTTGTCCTCTGGCTCAACCTCTTTTTCCGCCTCCAGAACTTCTTTCGCCAAGCTCAGGAGCTTCTTAAGAAAATCGACGCTTGTGATCAGCTCTTGTTCCAGTCTCTGACGGAGTTCTTCGAGCTTTTCGCCGAACTTTTTGAACTTCGGATTGTTACCATGCTTTTTCAAACGGGCGATTAAAGCCATTTCTATCGGCTTAATTTTTTTCTTAGCGTCTGCTTCCTGAATCAAATTATCAAGCACATGCGGGTCGATCACCAAATTCGGCAAATCGTCACCATTGCCGATATCGATCGTTTTAACGTGCCGATGTACCAATTCAATGGTCTTTGCTCCAAGCACTTTCCAAACCAACGATCCAATCGGGCTTACCGGTTTTACACTGTTATAAACTTGACTGAGCCAGACATAGTCATCTTTGAATGACTCCAGGTTGGGATCAGGAGAAACAATATCCCATGCCTTGGTTAATACTTGAAAATCAGCTGCAAAATGATCTCTTCGATCATTGTTTGGGAGACAATTCTGAGCGGCAATTAAGCCGTCGAAACCGCCTACAGTACGATCCACGCCGGGGAAATAATCCAGACATTTTGTAATGAGTTCAGGAATTTTTGCCAGAATCTCATTGATGTTGGAAATGACCGTACGGATGGTTTCGTCATCAAATGCAAGCGCTTTGGCCACGTCGTCGAAAATGCCGACGTAGTCGACTACCAATCCGCACTGTTTGCGTTCATCATAGACGCGATTGGTACGGCAGATCGCTTGCAGAAGTGTGTGGTCGCGCATCGGTTTGTCGAGATACATGCACTGAAGAATTGGAGCGTCAAATCCGGTCAGGAGTTTGGAGGTGACGATGACGATTTTCAACGGGTCCTGCGGATCGCGGAAACGGTCGAGCAACTTTGCTTCCGAATCCCGGTCGAGCCTATGTTCCTTGTATTCGTCACTTTTGTCGCCGTCGGTATGCATGACGATGGCGGTAGCATCAGTGGTTCCCAGGAGAGCGTCGATCTCTTTTTTGTACTTCACGCAGCAATCGCGATTGTAAGCGACGACCTGGGCTTTCAAACCGGTCGGATCAATCGAGGTTAGGAAATGGTTGACGATGTGCGCACAGACCTTGCGAATCCTGTCGGGAGCGGTAAAGAGCGCTTTGGCATTGGTTTTGCGGACCAGTGTATTACGTTCTTCGTCGGTAATCTGATCGGTGAGTGCTGCGAATTCTTCGTCTAATGCTTCCTTATCGATTTTGAGCTCCACAGGAACGGGCTGGAATTCCAACTTCAAGGTTGCACCATCGCGAATGGAGTCAGAAAAAGAATATTTGCTCATATAGCCGGATTTGTCCTGCTCCGCCCCGAAGTTGGCAAAGGTGTTGCGCTCCATCTTGTTGATGGGAGTTCCGGTCAAACCAAAGAAGAAAGCATTCGGTAAAGCAATGCGCATTTTTTCGCCGAGATTGCCTTCCTGCGTGCGATGGGCTTCGTCCACCATGACAATGATGTTCGAACGCTCACTGAGCATCTGCGAAACATCACCGAATTTAAAAATCGTAGTAATGAGAATCTTGCGTTGATTCGAGCTGAAAAAGGAGATCAATTCCTCTTTACTTCTCGCTGAAGCGAGATTGGGAATATCCGCACTCATAAAGTCGGCGGTAATTTGAGTTTCAAGGTCGATACGGTCATCGACAATGACAACGGTGGGCGACTGAAGTTTCTTCTGCATACGGAGCTTTTGTGCAGCAAAGACCATCAGCAGCGACTTGCCACTACCCTGAAAGTGCCAGATTAAGCCTTTTTTGGGGAATCCAGTCAGGACACGCTCGACAATGGTATTCGCGCCCTCATACTGCTGATAGCGGCAAATCACCTTGATTTTGCGATACTTCTTATCGGTGGCATAGATGGTAAAGTAACGCATGAAATCGACAATACGCTCCGGACGAAGCATCTGACAAAAGGAGTTAACCGCATATTCGAGTTTGCCCTCTTTTTTGAGTTCGTCTTCGTACCACGGACCCCACTTGGTCAACGGCGCACCGATAGAGCCATAACGAAAGGTTTTACCCTCGGAGGCGAATGAAAGCACATTGGGAACGAACATCTGCGGGATGCTCTGCTCGTAACTGCGGATATCTTGCGCACCATCGGCCCAGGTAACGCTCTCGCGGACAGGGCTCTTCACTTCACCGATCACCAGCGGAATACCGTTGATCAGCATGACCAGGTCGAGTCGTTTTCCACCATCATGGTTCGACCTGGGATAGTTCCACTGATTAGTGATAACACAGTGATTCAAATTAAGTTCAGCGGTGTCCTCCGCAAAGAGGCGCACGGGAATGTGTTCGCCGTCTTTGCCGAATGGATAAGTATTACGCTCGAAAATGAGATCACGAAAGTTTTCATTGGCTGAAACAAGATCGTGCGGTTGCACCCCGTAAATAGCGGCACGAAGCTTATAAATTACCTGTTCGGCCTGATCGGGAGTGAGTTGAGGGTTGAGGCGCAGAATCGCCTCTTTGAGCCAAGGTTCAACCATGACACTGGAGGGCTCGCGCGGAATATCGGCAGCGGGAATATACTCCCATCCGATTTTCGCGGCCCGTTCGATGAACATTTTCTCGATATCCGCTTCACTAAACATATTTTAACCCCTCTGTAGTGTCAATTAAATTTATCATCCCTGCAACTCCTCTGTTCACGGCAAAAGCGATTTCATCACCTGGTCCAGCTTCGCTATTGTATTCTGCAATTCAAATTTTGATTTGTCGATCCGTTCAATAAACGAAGCAAATCTTTTTTGGACGGCAAGCGGAGGCAACAAGAAGTGTTCTTGTCCAAGTGTCGTCGCTGTAACAGCCATTTTTACGCCACTCCCTTTAGCCTCACCGGTATGCAACAACATATATTGTTCAAGCGCAAGTACAAAAAATTTCTTATCATATTTTTGTGTATCTAAGCGAATTTTCATTATTGATGGGTGCATAATTCCAAGCGGAGCATCATCTGGCACTGTGAATATCTCGCCAATTGTTCCACGACAACTGACTATTATATCTCCCCCGATGATTGAAAATCTTTTCAATTCACGATATTTCGCCTCATCGATATATCTCGTTTCTACATTCATAGTTTTTTGAATGGCATGTTTTTGCTCATAAACGATACAGTATCCTCGCTCACAGGGAACAAAATATTCATTCTTTAAACTACTTCCAAATGGTCCAATAAACATTTCTTTAACATTATCAGCGAGTGGACCTGAGTTGAATTTCGACTTATCTCCGAACATCTCGATAAATCGGGATTTCATCATTTCATCGGAGGCGGCGAGGAGTTTTTTATAGGACTCTTTGAGTTCATACGCCGCCCACAACAATTCTGCCAGCTTCTGCTGTTCTTTGATTGGCGGCAAATCAAATTCGTAATCTGCCAAATCCGAAAAGAGAACATAAGGATTGGTTGAACCTTTTGATTTTTTGATAGACCATTTTGTGAACCCATCGGTTAACATCAAAAAGGGCAAAAGCCTCTGACAAAGAATATTTTCATCTTTTGTCTCAAGAACGAATGTTGTATTGGCCGTAATTCCCTCAAAATCAGCTACTGCAACTTTCTTCAAGTAGGTTCTGCGAGACCCGTATAAAACTTGTCCTTGCTTAAAAATCCGAGTGAATGCAGGGCCAACATCATCAGTGGCAAAGCATCCTTTGCGACGAATGGTGAGGTCTTCGCTATCCATGTGATCACCTGCAACATAGAATTCATACGGATTGCATGAACGATCCACATTGACCTTTACATCTTTTACAATATCACCAAATTTGACTATTGCCATGATTCACCCTAAAACCTGAAGAAGTTGCTCAAATGCTGACTTCATCTGCTTGCTTTGTTTTCGCCACTCATTAAAACTAGCCAATTTGTCCAATACGAATTCAGGCTCTCCTGCTTCATTGTGAACATATAACGCAATTCGAAGCTCGGATTTATTCTTCTTTATCTCATCCTTAGAAATAACTGATGCGAATGCATCTACCGGAACAAAATTTTCATACGCTGATACTATCTTATCGATATGGACAGCATCCAAATAGCTTTGTGCATTTTTTCTTGTTACTTCATTGACCGCATCAATAAAAAGCACTTTCCCTTTTTTTGTAGAAGGCTTTTTCATATTACAAATAACAATACATGCTTCCATCGATGCATTAAAGAATAGATTTGGCCCAAGGCCAATAATACAGTCAAGAATATCTTGCTCTACCAGCTTTTCACGCATTTCTTGTTCATCATCGCGGAAGAGTACCCCATGTGGAAAAAGGATTGCACAACGTCCGGTCTTCGGATTCATTGATGCGATACTATGTTGAAAAAAAGCGTAATCAGCGCGGCCTTGTGGCGGCGTTCCCAAAAGATTGCGACCATAAATATCGCTGGCGAAAGCTTCGCGGTTCCATTGCTTGATCGAATATGGTGGATTGGCCAGCACAATATCAAACTGCTGTAATTTCCCGTTCTTGATGAAGGCCGGCTTGGTCAGCGTATCACCATTGACAATCGTGAAATCCTCTACCCCATGTAGGAATAGGTTCATCCGTGCAATCGACGAAGTGATTGCGTTAAGCTCTTGTCCGTAGACCTTTACTCCGCGCCACTCTTTGCCCTGATCCTTAAGCGCGGTCAGGCATTTGATCAGCATTCCGCCCGAGCCACAGGTCGGATCGTAGATCGAATCGTCTTCACGCGGTTTCAAGATGTGCGTCATCAAATCCACTACCGTGCGGTTAGTATAGAACTCCTGCGCCGTATGTCCGGCGTCGTCGGCAAATTTTCCGACCAAATACTCATAACCCGTCCCCATTTCATCTGCTGGACAAGCGGCAAGCGAAAGTGTCAATTTGGAGAAATGCTCGATGAGCTTGGAGATCAATTCATCTGGCATCGTATCCTTGTTGGTCCAGAGCTTCGACGCGCCGAAAATCCCATGGAGCCCACCAATCGTGCGTCCTTTAATCTGCTGCGGCGGATTAGCATCCTCAATGCGCTTAAACGCACCGACTAGGATTTGACCGACATTCTCGGTAACGCTACGAACATCTTTCCAATGCGCACCCTCCGGGATATTGACCACATGCATTGCTTCGTTAGCATATTCTTTATCCCCGCCGCTCTCCTGCAAGGCTTGCTGGTATTCTTCGTCCCACACATCGGAAATGCGTTTGAAGAACAACAATGGGAAAATATACTCTTTGTAGCTGGTCGCATCAATGGAGCCGCGTAACAGTACTGCCGCGCCCCACAAATACGTTTTGAGTTGCTCAATAGTAATGGGTTTCACTTTTTTCATTTGGTATAACCTCCTTCGGCAAGAAGCGAGGTGAATTTTTTTTCCGCCGCCTTGACCGCATTGAATGCGGTTAGAAATTCGGCTTTTACTTCGCTGTAAGGTCGCGCGGAAACCGCTTTTTTGACGATATAGCTGTTTACCGCCAGGGTGAAATCTTTTTCCTCGATGTCACGCATCGTCACTACTTTGGCACGTTCCTCCACATCGGCATAGTCGGCGTAGAGCTTATAGATCGTATCAACATCATCATCTGAAAGCTCGTTCTGAGCTCGCTTTGCGGTGAAAATGTTTGTGCCGTCGATCATTAATACTTTGCCGACGCGCCCCGCTGTTTTGCGGGCTCGGAAAATAAGCAGACACGCTGAAACGCCTGCTCCGTAAAAAAGATTATTGGTCAGCGTGATAACACATTCCAGTTGATCCGATTCAATCAACTTCTTGCGGAGTTGTCCATCCTTGTTGCCACGAAACAATACCCCCTGGGGCATTACAACTCCTACCCGGCCGGTTTCCGACTTCATGGAACCAATCATATGTTGAATCCAGGCAAAATCGCCATTCGACTGCGGCGGCGTTCCCCATAAATTACGTCCCCATGGATCACTTTCCCAGAAGTCAGCGCCCCACTCATCCAGTGAGAACGGCGGATTGGCGATCACACAGTCAAACTGAGCCAAAGCGCCATTCTGAATAATCTTTGGATCACGCAAGGTATCGCCTTGCATGATATTGAAGTCTCGCGCCCCGTGCAAAAAGAGGTTCATCCGAGCAATTGCGGCGTTCGTCAGATTTTTTTCCTGCCCGAATATGCGTCCACAGGAAAGGTCGGAATTCTTCATTCGATGAACAGCTTCAATCAACATGCCTCCAGAACCGCAAGCTGGATCGTAAACGGTCTCGCCAGGCTGAGGATCGAGAATGTGCACCAGAAGTCTTACCACAGCGCGAGGAGTATAAAACTCTCCGGCTTTGGCCTTGGTAAGATCGGCAAACTTCTTAAGAAGGATCTCGTAAGCGTCTCCCATCAGATCAGCAGAGTAATCTCGATTGCCGAGACGACGTTTCGAGAAGTGCTCGACCAAGTCTTTCAGTCGAGAATCTTCCAGTACCGACTTGTTGCCCCACTGTGCCTTTGAAAAAGTGCCGAAGACACCATAAAGCGTGGTCGGATTGCATCGCTCAATCTCGCGCATTGATTCCATGATCGCAGAACCGATATTCTCGGTACGTTCTCGAAGATCATTCCAATGACAGCCTTCCGGAATCACGAATGTATGCTGCTCTGGAAACGAGGCGTATTCGATATCATTATCAGAATCGGCTAACGCTTTGGCATACTCCTCATCCCACACATCCGAGATGCGCTTAAAATAGAGCAATGGCGTAATATAGTCCTTGAAGCTATCCTGTCCCACCGGGCCGCGCAAAATATTACATGCTTCATAAAGGTGATTAAAAAGACCATTGCTTGTCATCAGCTCATCAGTAGTAACTTTGTTCTTTGCCTTAGAACGCTTTTGTGGAGTATTAGTTCTCTTCATCAGAGCAAAAATCCTATTCCATTACAATCCCCTCGCAGCAAGTCAATTGCCGCACAAATATCATTGTGGTTCATATATCCATCCTAACCAGTATGGGCCTCGCTCTGCTTCCCCTGAGCGTTTTACATCGAATAAATTTTATGTAATATAACGTCTACAGCCGTACTGTCAAATCAAATGAACTGGTTTCCCGGTTGATTTTCCTGGTTGTTTTTGATTATATGCGTTCAATCCTGATGCACCTCCGGCCATCGCAAGATATTACAGACGAGGAATGCCGCCGAGGCGTCCTTGGAGGTAGCTCTTACGGATGTCCTTGTCGTAGCGAATATCGTGATAATCGCTGAATGGACAGAGCGTGGAGGCTCCGTCTTTATCGCGTTCGACTATCCACATCTCATCGCGCCGCAAAAGAGCTTGATCCATCAGCAATATGTCATGGGTAGTGAGCAGAAGTTGCGTACGGGTTTGGGTTGTACAACTGTTCAGATAGCTTTCCAGCAAACGCCGGGAGAGCAAGGGATGAAGGCTGCGGTCGATATCATCAATGACTACGACCTTCTTCGATTGCTTACCCATCAAACCCAGAAACGCCGGCAGCAAATCGATAACGCGTCGGGAACCGTCTGATTCCTGGTACATATCGAATTCTGCTTCGGAACCGTCGCTTTGAGCATGACAAGCTACCAGCTTTTTAGCAATTAGCTCACCTTTCTTACGGCTGACAACGATACGGTTTTCCCCGGACGGCAGGATAACGCGAACGTACTGGCCTTCCTTTACTTCCTCTTCAAGCTTAGCTTTCAGGGCCTCCGGGAGCGACAGATTATTCAGGGAAACGGTTTCGGTTCCGAGACGCATGATTCCGGTATCGAGCTCGCGGAGCTTCTGGTTCATCGTTTCGAACAATGGGCTACTTTCGCTGATGAATTGTTCAAACGGCTCGAAGCGTGAATCCGGCGCGATCATCACCAGAGTGTCCAGGAACCATTCATACACAGGCTGGAAGCGTTTTACTTTCTGCGATACTGAGTTCGTCAGGAAAAGCTGATTATCACGAGTTCCTTTGAAGGCAAAGTGGAGAAACTCATCCTTGAGCAATGATTTGTCGAAATGCGGCTTTCCATTCTTCCGGTGAAACAGAACCCTTTCGGCTGCGCTTAAGATCTGAACCAGCTTCTCTTCAATAACCTTTGTCCGAGTGACGGTAAAGCTATATTCGTAGATCATATCATCGATCAGAAGCTCAAAACGGAAACTGCTTGGTGCGTCAATGTATGATGCGTCCAGGCGAAATGTATCGACCGGAATCATTCCACTGACCTGAGTACCACGAACAATCAGGTTTCGGGCGAAACTCAGGGCTTTGAGGAGGTTGGTCTTTCCAGAAGCATTCGCGCCATAAATAGTGGTAATAGGAAGAATACGAGTTTGATACTTATTGACCTTCGGCACGCGCCTGCCATGCTGACGCTCTTTGCTGGCAATCGTAGAGAGTGAAGCCGCATCTTTGAAAGATGTCCAGTTCTTCAGCTCAAATCGTATCAGCATATAGCCACCTCGATAAATTTCATGTATAATCAACGATAATGTATTATTTATAAGGAGAATATAGCCAAATGAATGAAAAATCAATCAATAACAAGAAAATATCTCATTATTCAATATTCAATAAATTATTATTTCTAAGTTATGAATTGGCCATTTTCGAGGTATCTATTTTCTCAAATGCTTCGTCGTCAAGCATCAGATAATTGATAACATCAATATTCCTATAGCGTACAGATGAGCCAACCTTTCTGCGTTTAAATGGAAAGACATTAAGTTTCTCACATCTTTTGAAACTAGCGAGGCTGATTCCGAGCATTTCGGCGGCTTGCTCTTGCTTGAGTAACCTAGGCATGATTTCAGGCAGCATAGAACCTTTGTTTGCCAAATGTTTTAAGTTCAGCAGGATTGTGTTTAGCTCGCCCAGAGTGATGACTCCTTCTTCTGACCATGGGGTCAAGATTCGTCCAATCAATTTAACCGTACTGCCTCTCACTACTGTCTTGAAATTCAATTTCATAGTTACCTCCTGCATTATAAAAACAATAATCGAAGTCTATTTAGTTTTCAAGGGAAAGTTATAAAAACAAAGACGGAACAGGCTATGAGGAAACAGCCCCCGGTTTTGTCGTTGGTCTTCGCAGATGTGCTTGGGAAACGAAAATCTTTCAAGGTATTTCTTCAGCGTTCGGCTCCTGACCGTAGCAGGCTTACGATATGGTGCGGCTCAATGCTCCAGAAATGTTGCGGAGCGGTTTTATCTTCTGATTGCTGACTGAAATTTACCTCACCTAGATTAGAGTTCTTTACCCGGCTCACTATGTTTTTGGCTTTTTCGGCTTTTGGGACGTGGTTTTTCTTGTCTTAATTCTAAGTATCGATACTGAGCCCATCTCCTCATTGCATCCTCGCGCAATTTTTCCCCATGATACTTGAAAACCAGTGCCTCATGGATCACAAAATGCTTCCATATAGTTTCGGGGATTTTCTTTTTCCCAGAAAGAAATTGCTGAAATTCAGCTAAAGAAACCTCGCCCAAAAGTGCGGCTGATTCATCAGGCATATCCCAACTTTCAAGCAATAATGACAATATTTCATCATCTGCTAAAGGGGGATAATCCATCTCCAGCATTGCTTTGTGAAATTCCAGCATAGCAACCGTTTGAAGGTAGCCTTCAATGTATTCTTCCGAGTAATTCTTTTTCATAAATGCCATTGAAGAGTCGCTTGCTAAAGTTTTTCTACTTTTGAACTCTTCAATTGCTCGTTTACGGCCAAACTCAAAAAGAGGATCTTTGCCCGCATAGAGCAATGCAAACATACTTTTATCGATTTTATTGTTCCGTTTATTCATCTTTCTACCTTCCCAGGTTCAATCATTTCTTATTGTCTGCATGATGTGGGTTAGAGATGCTGGTTTTAAAATCATATTCGTCGCGCATTTCATCTTGATTTTCCAGCTCATCATCAGACATGATATATTTGACGATATCAAGATTACGGTATCGGACCGAAGATCCTACCATTCGACGTCGAAATGGGAAACTACCTCCACGTTCCAGCTTTTTGAAGTTCGCCAGACTAATGCCAAGCATCTCTGCCGCTTCCTGCTGATTGACTAATTTGGGGACCACCACCGGAAATAAAGTTCCTTTCTGAGCGAGGTACTTCAAATTGAGCATGATTTCGTTATATTCATTTCTACGCAGAATTCCTTCCGCCTCCCAAGGATATAGAATTCTCTTGACAAGCCGGATAGTTCTTTCCGTAATGGCTGAACGAAATTGAGTATTATCCATAACTTATATTCCTTTTCATTTCGTAACGCAAATTACTGTCCTTCAACTCAAGTACAGCATAACCGTCTTTGGCATCCGGTAAATTGATATGCTCAATAACGCGATCCTCCTCCTGGGGTTCAAATTTACTCAGCTCATGCTTCCAGGCTGGATACTGTGCAATCAATTCAGCATATGTCTGTCGGATACGCGAATAACTCTGCCCATCGGATTTCCAAAGCAGTCCACCTGGATAGCCCATATGCCCACTGACGGTCAACGACGCTTTTGTTATCCACGCCAACAGCTCCAAAAAACCTTCCTTTTCCGGACTGACATGGGTAAGCAAAATACGCGGCGCGCCCTCGGGCAGTGAATAAATCGTACCAATAAGCCGGATATACTGCTCCAATGCGCTTGTTGGGCGGCATGGCGTTCCCGGCAGACCTTTATATGGTTGAGTAAATGTATTGTTGAGCGTCAGATTTCCGCCAAGCCCAATCAACTGGAAGCCATCGAGGCACACGGAATGCAGTTCATCAATCAGTTGCAGATTGGTTATGGGATTTTTCATCAGACCCATGACAACAGAAGCATCATCGTGGTTTCCCCATACGGCATAAACCGGTACAGCAAAACATTTCTCCCTGGAAAGATAGTCTGTGAAACTGCCGAGCAGACGATTCTCTTGAATTGCCCGATATTTTTCCGCCATTGGAGCATGAAGCAGTTCTTCTTTCTGTTCCAAAGGGAGAGGAGAATGCTTTAACTGTAAGTGAATTTCCCGCTGGTTCATCCGCTTTACGCTGTCCTGAGCGTAAAAGCCAAAGTCTCCGGCATGAATGCAGGCATCGGCATTTTCCAGTATCGCCAATTCATTGATCAGGTCAATCCGGCCGTGCGTATCTGACACCAAGAGCACTTTCATATTTCATCGTTCCTGCGGGTTCGCTTTACATCCAAGGGCATTCCGGCTCTCCCGGATCATTTTGCGAACCCATGATTTCTGCTCCGGGGTGTATTGACGGCGGATACTCTCATCGTTCACCCATTTTTCCGGATGAACACAAACATGTTTGCCCCAGTAGTCATCCTTGCAAAACCGAATCCAGTAATCCAGATAGAAAACATTATAATATCCCAAATTGGGAAACGGAAACTTACCGGTTCGCTTAGTAACATCATTGCTTTCCGGATGCAGTATCTTGTCATCAACGCATGAGAAAATCATCGTCAGCTTTCGACCAGAATATGGCCCATGGCCTCGAAAATGTATCTTACCGAGCGGACACTCCAAACATTGCTTCATAGCATTTCCTCCTTTTGCCTTATACGTTCAAAACATAATACTGCAGATCCCCATAATCACTGCCAACGTTCACGCACATAACGTTTGGTACGACCTCACCGATAATCCGGCGGTGGGTATGCCCGCAGATCAGGTAATTGTTATGACGCTGATCAAACGGCAGTTCATGCACAAAATCCTTCATTCCACAGTAAAAACTGTAGGGACTCGGTTCATGCCCGTTCAAATAGACATGGGGAACATGATGGGTACAAAGAACCGTCGACATTCCCAATTTCATGCTGGCGCGGATCATTTCGGTATAATATATATTGAATTCCTGGTAACGCTTCTCGATATCTGCAATATAATGATCGTTCCAGCCATTCCAGGGCGTAATCTTCTGACTCTCCCGGAACCGCATCGAACCGTCGAAAAATAGAGTCCCTCCCACAAAATTGATCCCGCCAAGCTCAACTCCGCCGATCAGATCAAGGTAATACACATTAGTCAACTCAACCACCTGATTCTTGAGCTTGGAGAGCGTATCCTCAAAAGTATGCCCCCAAAATTCATGATTTCCAAGAGTCACGACAATCGGTATATCTGATCCCACAATATTTTTCAGTAACGCCGACAACAGGCGTATCTGTAATGGCGAAATTGTATCACCGGTAATGACGACACAGTCCGGGGAACTCTGAGTCACACAATCCTTAACTTGCGTAAGAAATAAATCCAGCTCTCCATGATCAATTGCATCAACAACCGCTTGTTGCTTCAAATGCAGGTCCGATAAGCAAAGTATCTTCATTTGAATCTTCCTTTTTCAAGTTCAATATAATTCCAGATGGAAAATATAGCAAGCTCATTTGTGGCTAAAAACATCCGTCTGCCACATCCTGAAATATTCAAATAAATCCTGAAATATGCGGAACAAAACAACCTAAATCGTCAATTATTTGCGGATGTTTTCCGCATACCCCATTTGCATTTATAAAAATCGCATGGTATGGTATAGCAAATGAACACAGAGGTGACGTATGAAAGAGATATTGACTGAGCTGATTCTTGACTTTTATGACCGGAAGATTCCAGAGCTCAAGCCTCGTTTGATCAATGTTCCGGAGCATGCGCGGAATGCGTCTATTGTTACCGGGATGCGACGTACTGGAAAGACCTTTCGGATCTATCAGCGGATGAATGAGTTGCTGGCACAGGGCGTCGAAAAGAAGCGAATGCTTTATCTCAACTTTGACGATGAGCGGTTGTTTGGCTTCACGACCGAAGACTTTCGCTTGATCCCCGATATCTTCTATCAGGCGTTCCCGGAGAACCGGGAGGAGCTGTGCTATTTCTTTTTTGACGAAATTCAGGATGCGCCGAACTGGGAATTGTTCGTTCGCCGCCTCATCGATGCCGGTAATGTTCAGGTGTATCTGACCGGCTCTTCCTCCAAACTGTTGACTACTGAAATCGCCACCTCAATGCGTGGCCGCTCGGTTGAAGCGGAGGTATTTCCGCTTTCGTTTGAGGAGTTCCTGCTGTTTCACAATGTTTTCAAGGAAGTTCCTCGGATGTTCAGCCCCGCAGCTAAATCAAAGATTTGCCATGCATTGGACCAATACTTCCAGATCGGCGGATTTCCTGATGTCCAGAATCGGGCAAATGTTGCCTGGGCTGGAGCTCTGCAGGACTATGCCAGTAACGTCTTGCTTCGCGACATTCAGGAACGATATAAGGTCAGCAACACGCTGGCGCTTCGCCACATCATGCAGAAGGCGTTTCATACGCCAGGCGAAAAGCTCTCCGCGAGTAAGCTTCACAAGGAACTGAAAGGACTCGGCATTAAAGCGGACCGCGAAAGCCTGACGCTCTTTATCGACTATTTTTGCCGGGCATATCTGTTTTATGCGGTTCCCTACCATACGGATTCTCTGGCGAAAGGGCGGGTCAATCCACCTAAAATATATCTCGTTGATGTAGGCATGATTCGTGCGATGAACTCCAAGCAGTCCGCTGATAACGGATTGCTTCTGGAAAACTTGGTATTCCTCCATCTCCGCCGCAAAGGATATACGCTCGAATACATGGTTACGGAAAACGGCTTCGAGGTTGATTTCATTGCTTATCACAAGCTCGAACGGGAATACCATATCATTCAATCGTGTTACAAGCTCAGTGATCCGGAAACGTTCAAGCGCGAGGTCCGTGCCATTCTGGACGTCAAGGATTATACGAAAGCCAAAGAATGTACCATCGTGACGTGGGATGAGGAGCGGGAACTTGATAACGGCATCAAGATCGTTCCAGCCTGGAAATTCCTGCTAGACCGGTATTGAATAACGCCTGGCATGTGATATATTTGAAATTGTGTTGGGAATCGACTCAATTCAGGCTTGAAAAAGAGGTGGCAGAAGGTGGCAGATTTGTCCTGAAAGGCGGTTTTAGGTGGCTATAGAGAATTCTTGTGTCTCCCCGTCAATCAATGTCAAACTAGTCATTTTTGAGCTTGAATTATTGAAAACACGGAGATTTTCGAGGCAGAAAAAATGGTGCCGGCTTACCTACCCCCGGTACCAACATATCTTATCCTTCAAACTGTTCTTTTCGAGACTGATATCTTTTCCAGATTATAAATCATGTTGACAGTTGGTTAGAATTTTGTGAGATTTTACATGATACTGTTGAAAGATATTCCTACCATATTATTTTTATTAATAGCTCAAATACAGATGTACCAAATATTGGAGGATCAAGAAATGTCATTAAGTCAAATAATCAAAAACCTCGTTATGGGAAAGCAAGATTTGCTTATTGCATTGAAATTTTTAAAGGTGATTCTGTATAAATATGACGACCCCAAAATATTCAGTGTTTTGTCATGGATAGAACATGAAATCACTGGTTATGAACTCGCTGATGAGAATGACTATCCTGATTATCGTAGAATAGATGGACGAATTCGGGGAACCTATTTTTCGGGAAAGGCTTCATATGAAAATGTCTACATGCCAATCTCCCATATTGCCCCCCATAAACTAAGGCCTCTATGCTATCTCACCATACCACAAGGCGTGAGCACACTCTCCTTACTCGCTAAAAATAAAGGAGTTTATATATCGAGAACATTGTCACCAGACAATTTTCAGCTTTTTCAAACAGGAACAGGTATTTCATCTATAATTTCGTTGGAGACAGCCTCAGGAGATACTATTTGTCAAGATATTTTATCCGCACTAGAAAGCCGTCTTCTTGGTATATTTTTATTACTCGAAAAACAGTTAGGAAATTTAGATGCTCTAGGTTTATGCGAATAATTTTTCCTTTTTTCTCGAAACATCCCAAATAGTATTAATTTCGTAAAATTAACCTTAGGATATTAGTCACTATGCCATAAGATTGGTCAGATGTTGCTTTATCTGGTCGGCTTCCCGACTCCCCATTGTGGAAAAACGTAACAGAGTAATATTATTAACAAGAAATATATTATTCTTCATCTGATCCCGAATATTTTGTCTTGAACCAGGACGATGATAGTTATATCCGTCTACTTCGATACCTAAAACTGGCTGCATTCCAAATTTTTCATAAATCAAAAAATCAACGTGTGTATTTTCATTAAAGAGGTATTCTTTTTCTCTTTCCGGAAAAGAGACAGAGTCTCGAAAAATCTCCATCAGTGGAACATGATCCATCAAGCGGAATCGATTCTGGTATTGTTTATCATAAATAATATCGCAAATCAATCCGAACATTAGATTTTCTGAATCATATTCCGATACCTTATTTCTGCGTTTCAGGAATTCATCTCGTTGCTTTGCATACATAGAGTAAAGTAAGTCGAAAACTGATGTTATTTCCCCACGAATGACTGCATCTTTACCATTGTAATAACGTATATAGCGGGTAAGATCGCCAATGCAATTATTGAAGTTTTGATTTGAAGATGAAATCAGCAGATACAGTTCTTTTCTGGCTCGGGAAACCGCTACGTTTACAAGATTCTCATCAGAAGTAAATGTCGAAATTTGATTGTCTACAGTAGAGATAACAATAACATCTTTTTCTCGTCCCTGATATTTGTGTACTGTAGAGCCCCCAAGTTTTTCCGCCTGGTCCCGATAAGGTGCAATATATCCTATCGATTCCTCTGAATAGCCTCGCTCATATAACGTAGACGTGATAACGTCTGCTTCATCACATTGTCTTTGGTTTACATGGTTACGCGCATGGTCACCGGGCACCGTTTCTACTATATGCATTGGAGATGTATCTTCAGAATTTGTCATGATAATTAATTGGCCATCATAAAATCTCTGATTACAAAAATCAATAATTTTCGGATGGCAACGATAATGTTCTCGTAACAAAGTCCGAGGTACCGCGGGCAGCACTTTGCTTACAGATGAAAGTAAACTCTGGCCAATTGTATATTGAAACACTTCAGGTATTTTCATCTCTGAATGAACATTTTTAAGTTTATCCAATTCTTTATTTGTTACTACACAAGGGAGTTGTTTACAATCTCCTACAATTACAATATGTTTCGCACATGAGAGCGCCAGTACTCCAGTACAAAGATCAACCTGGGATGCTTCATCCATAATCAGAAAATCAAACATCTTCCCTTTCTGAATACACTTCTTGATCATATAAGTCGTACTCAAAACTATGGGATATTCATTTCGAAAACTATCTTTTTCCAGTTCAGTAACGGCAGAAAAACTGGGCCTTTTCTTTCCTGAATATTTTGCATATAAGGAATTTTTCAACAATCTCCGAGAGTAAGTGGTTAATTCCATGAATTTTCCTTCAAAAAAAGACTCTTTCAGATACTTTTCCAAAGATGAAATTTCGTGGGATATTTCAAGAACTTTTTTTCTATAAATCAATCTCTTTAATGCCAATATGATAATACTCGGCTTATTTTGAAAAAAATTGAAAGAACCAATCCGGCTAAATACAATTTTTTTGATTTTGAACCACAGTGACGGTTGTTTTTCCTGATCAAAGAACTGATTGCAACCGATTAGAAGTCGAAAGATTCTTTCCAATGATAAGTTTTTACCTCGATATGGCAAATCAGGAAGATCCGAAAAGCGGTTATTGAATAATCTCTCTTCATGAAGTAGTTTATCGAGGGACATTTTCAATTCAGCCAAAGTGTTTTTGCTTTTAAATAACTCTTTCAATTCTTGTATCAATTCACGCACTTTTATCTTCAATTCATATTGATTCTGCGCTGCCCACGATGAACCTGATTCTTTCCAATCAGGGTAATCTAATTGTCCATTCATTAAGAAATTATCCTTATTTGCTTTTTTACCCAAAAGAGCTGCAATGAATTGAAGATTGATTTGTTGCCCGTCTTCTTCTTCGAAGAATAATTTTTCATAGACATTCGCGATTGCAGAATTATTATTGGAAACAATAGCGACATCTTGTCCGTTTGCAACAATGTTAGCTATTATGTTAAGAATCGTTTGAGTTTTTCCTGTGCCTGGTGGTCCCTCAATGATACTGATTCGATTTGAAAGTGCTTTTTCCAGAGCCTCCACCTGACTCAGATTACAACTGAAAGGGAATATCAAATCCTTGCAGGAATTATTCTGTTCAGGAAGTATTCCGCTCAGGTAATAAAATAGAACAGAATTTTTAGAAATATTTTCTATTTCTTCATATTGACTTGAGATAAGGTTTATCTCCGATTGCTCTTCAAATCTATTATCAGTCACAGAAAAAGGCTTTAGTTCATCAGCAATTCTTTTAAAATATTTAAAGCATGTTATAATTTGTGCATCTGACCGCATCTTGATTTTATTTATGGGGAAATATTGAGTTTTCCCGCTTTGGTAGAAGATTTTGACATAATTCCCAAATCGGATAATTTCTTGAACATCAAGAAAGATTTGTTCATCGAATTCTATATCAGAATCAATTTTTTGCGGCTTGTCATCATATAAAATACGCTTTCTTCTGAAATTATACTTCAGAGAAGAGTTATTATTAAACTGTATAAAGACGCGGTCTTTAATGATTTCAATAGATGCAGTATCAGCAGTAATATCTTCTTGCTCGTTAGAAGCAGGATCTCTCAAAATAAAGTAGAGACGCTCATCCATTTTACTCCCCTGATTTTATAATTCAGTTGCATTTTTAAAGAAAATATATTTCAATAACCGAATAAAATCAAGAGCGAATCGAAGTATCGCGCCTTCTTCCCAAATAGAAAAGCTGGATAGGGAGAAATTTTTGAGGTACTGAAACTCGGAGTTTTTTGCATAAATAGCGGTTCATTTAAATGTTGATTTTACCGCTACCAATTTTTAAGCTCAAAAAAACCGTTTTAGCTGCTCTAAAACGGCTTTTATTCTTGATTTTCTGTAGCAAATCTGTAGCAGGATTTTGCGAAATCTCATCAATTCTCCAAGTCCCACCTGATGATGAAACCCGGTTCGCTTTGCTCCCGGTATGAAGCGCGCTTCGCGCATGAAATCAGTTCAAAGCTTTTTGGAAAAAATCGGTAATTTTAACGAATGGAATCTTTTCGAAATTATCATAGAGATCCACGTGATTCGCCCCCGGAACGATGAGAAGTTCCTTGTTGTCGCCTTTCAAATTTTTGAACGCTGTCTCGCTGAAATAGCGGGAGTGTGCTTTTTCGCCGTGGATAATCAAGACCGCGGAACGGATCTCGCCGCTGTAGGTCAGTAAGGGCGCGTTCAAAAAAGCAAGTGCGGAAGTTTTGTTCCACCCGCCGTTGGAATTAAGTGAACGTGCATGGTAGCCACGCGGCGTTTTGTAGTAGGAGAAATAATCCTTCACAAACTGTGGAGCATCTTCCGGAAGTACATCGGGAACTCCCCCCACCAGCTCATTCGTCCCATTTTTTGCATCGGTCAAACGCTGTGCATTCAATTTTTCACGAAGTTCATAGCGTCCATCGGCATCCATGGAGTCGAAGTAGCCGTTCGCGGTAACGCGGCTCATATCGTACATTGTGAGTGCCGCGGTGCCCTTGATCCGAGGGTCATTTGCCGCCGCATTCAGAGCCAGGCCGCCCCAGCCGCAGATACCGAGAATGCCGATACGCTCCGGATTGACATAATCCAGCAAAGAAAGGTAATCCACGGCTGCAGAGAAGTCCTCCGTATTGATATCCGGCGAAGCCACATAGCGGGGTTCCCCGGAACTCTCTCCGGTGAAGGAGGGATCGAAGGCAAGCGTTACAAAGCCGCGTTCCGCCATCTGTTGCGCATAGAGACCGGATGA
The DNA here is from genome assembly GCA_040391785.1 of Victivallis vadensis. Classification (GTDB taxonomy): domain Bacteria; phylum Verrucomicrobiota; class Lentisphaeria; order Victivallales; family Victivallaceae; genus UBA5239. The sequence goes on along the minus strand of JBEBXH010000052.1, from coordinate 18,236 downwards.
CTGTTCTTTCACCGCGCCGAACGGACCGCTGACCGCGATTGCCGGATATTTTTTGGCCGGATTGAAATTCAACGGCAGATAAAGATGGCCGGCAAGCGTAATGCCGAAACGATTCTTGAAGCGAACGTCGCTTGTCCTGATGTCCGGGTTGATCTTGAATACGCGGGTGTCATTGGCAATGGGTGTCATTTTTTTGTCCTTTGGTAAAATGGTATCGGCTTTCGAGATGTTTGCTCCCAGCAGGCAAAGCACTGCAAGACTTGCGACAGTAAGTGTTTTCATGGCTTGGCTCCTTTATACTGCGATGGTTGATTTTCAGAACGATTCTTTTATTCTCGACTGGAATTCAATCTAAACCTTACAGTTACTGTAAGTCAAACCATTTTCAGAAAAAATAAGTTTTTTCTATTTTGAGCTCAAAAAAAGACAAAAAAAAGCTCCCGTTGCCGGGAGCTTTTGACAGAACAACCGCGTTATTTGCTGTTGACGATGATACCGTCACCATAAACCGCGCTTTCAATGGAAATACCAAAGAAGGTGTTGTAGTAGACGAGGTTGCTGTTTTTGCCAGTGGCAGGGGTGCGCAGGGAGCCGCAACCGGCCGTGACAATCGCGAGAAGCATGGCAACTGCGACAAACATGATCATCTTTTTCATTTTTCGTTATCCTTGAGTTTATCTCGATTTTACTTATTTGTTATCCATAGCATTGACGATAATGCCATCGCCGTAAACCAGGCTTTCAATGGAAATACCGAAGAAGGTGTTGTAGTAAACAAGCTTGCTGTTTTTGCCGCTGGCCGGGGTACGCAGAGAACCGCAACCGGCAGTGAGAACGGCGAGAAACATGGCGACAACAACGAACATCAACATTTTTTTCATTTTTTCTTTCCCTTTTTCTGATTTTTGGAATGAATCGGAAATCACCTTCGACGAATTCTCCGGCTTAATGCTATATAAGATATTCCAAATCAGAGTTTTTTCAACTGAATTTCCCCTAAAAACTAAAAGATAAGCCAAAAGTACAACATCGCACCCGGTCAACATACCCCGCGCCAATCTGTCAACCGAGCATAACGGAAGCCAACAAGTTGAAATCTTCTAAGAAATTTCTCATGATTACAATAAAATCATAATTCACGGCGCGTGCAAGTCTATATCAGCCCGGATTCAGCAGATTGCGACAGCCACAACCGAAAACCGGGGTTACTCGAAAAGCTCGGGCTGGTCGGGGTTGAAATGCTTGTTGCGGATGTTGGCGGGCGGCTTCAGGCCGAGCTTCTGCCAGGCACGGGGGGTGGCGATGCGCCCCTGCGGCGTCCGCATCAGGAACCCTTCCTGAATCAGATAGGGTTCGTACACGTCCTCGATGGTACGTTCCTCCTCGCCCACGGCCACCGAAAGGGTCTTCAGCCCGACCGGGCCGCCGTGGTAGAAGTCGATAATCACCTGCAGCAGGCGGTTGTCCATGCTGTCGAGGCCGTCCTCGTCGATGTCGTACATTTTCAGCGCGGCGTTGGCGATTTCCACCGTGATGTCGCCAATGCCCTTGATCTGGGCGTAGTCGCGGGCCCAGCGCAGCAGCGAGTTGGCGATACGCGGGGTTCCGCGGCATCGGCGGGCGATTTCCAGCGCGCCCGCGTCGTCGATATGCACTTCCAGCAGCCCGGCCGAACGGTTGATGATCGTTTTCAGGTCCGACGGCTCGTAAAGCTCGAGCCGGCAGGACATGCCGAAGCGCGAGCGCAGCGGCGCGGTCAGCATTCCCTGCCGCGTGGTCGCGCCGATCAGCGTGAAATGCGCCACATTCAAGCGCACCGAGCGTGCCCCCGGCCCCTGGTCGAGCATGATGTCGATGAAGTAGTCCTCCATGGCGCTGTACAGATATTCCTCCACGGTGTTGTTCAAACGGTGGATTTCGTCGATGAACAGGATGTCGCCGTCCTGCAACGAGGTCAGGAGGCCGGCCAGGTCGCCGGGCTTTTCGATGGCGGGTCCGCTGGACGACTTGATGGAGCTGCCCATTTCGTTGGCGATGATATATGCCAGCGTGGTTTTGCCCAATCCGGGGGGACCGCTCAGAAGCAGGTGCCCGAGCGCTTCGCCGCGCTGTTTGGCGGCTGCCACGAAGAGCTGGATTTTCTCTTTTTCCTTGTCCTGGCCGGGGAAATCGCTGAATTTAATCGGGCGCAGCGAGTTATCCTGTGCCTGATTCTTTTTATTTAATGTGGATGTAATAAAATTTTCACTCATCTTGGACTTGCAATTTTGCGGTTTTATCGTTATTTTATTCTTTTACATCAAAATATAATGAACTATGTTAAAATAGCAATAATGGAAGTGCGAAAAAACACAAAAAAGGAGCCGATCCATGAACCAACTCGAACTTTATAAACTGTCCGCCGATACCGTCCGGCTGCTTTCCGCCGACGGAGTGCAGAAAGCCAAGTCCGGTCATCCGGGCATGCCGATGGGGTGCGCCGACTTCGCTTTCACCCTCTGGCACAAGTACATGCGCCACAACCCGAAGAACCCGCAGTGGCTCGGGCGCGACCGTTTCATCCTCTCCGCCGGACACGGCTCCATGCTGATTTACTCCCTGCTCCATCTTTTCGAATACGGCCTGCCGATGGATGAGCTCAAGCAGTTCCGTCAGTGGGACAGCAAAACTCCGGGTCATCCGGAGCTCGGCCACACCGCCGGCGTGGAAATCACCACCGGCCCGCTCGGCAGCGGCTTCGCTTCCGCTGTCGGCATGGCCATTGCCAACAAGAATTTCGCCGCGCGTACCGGCCTTGACGCCACCGGCCTCGCCGACAGCAAGATGTTCATCATCTCCGGCGACGGCTGCATGATGGAAGGCGTGACCTCCGAAGCCGCTTCGCTCGCCGGACACCTGAAACTCGACAACCTCGTGGTTTTCTACGACGACAACTCCATCACCATCGAAGGCAAAACCGATCTTGCTTTCTCCGAAGACGTCGGCAAGCGCTTCGAAGCCTATAACTGGCGCGTGCTCCATTGCGCCAACGCCAACGACATCGAACAGTGCGACAAGGTTCTCGCCGAAGCCGTCAAGTCCGACGGCCGCCCGACCCTGATCGTCGGCAAGACCCAGATCGGTTTCGGCGCCCCGAACAAGCAGGGCAAGTCCTCCAGCCACGGCGAACCGCTCGGCGATGACGAATTGATGGCGACCCACAAGGCGTTCGGCTTCTCCGAAGAAATGTTCCAGGTCCCGGCCAAAGTCACCACCTTCGTTGGCGATCGCGTCAAGGAACTCGAAAAGGCCGCCGCCGAATGGGATGCCAAATTCCAGGATTACCTGAAAAACAACGGCGAAAAGGCCGCCCTGATTTCCAAAATGATGAACAAGGAAGTCCCGGCCAACCTGCTCGAAGAACTGTTGAAGGTCGCCCCGGTTTCCAAGCCGATCGCCACCCGTGCCTCCAGCGGCGACATCCTGCAGAAAGTTTCCGAGCTCGTCCCGGCCCTCCTCGGCGGCGCCGCCGACCTCGCTCCCTCTACCAAGTCCAACATCAAGAACGAACCCGGCTTCAGCGCCGAAAACCGTGCTGCCAAAAACCTGCACTTCGGCGTGCGCGAGCTCGCCATGAGCATGATGGGCAACGGTATGGCGGCCTATGGCACCAACATCCCCTACACCTCCACGTTCTTCGTGTTCTCCGATTATATGAAGCCCGGCATGCGCCTGGCCGCCATCCAGAAGCTGCATCAGGTCTACATCCTGACCCACGATTCCTTCTACGTGGGCGAAGACGGCCCGACCCATGAGCCGATTGAACAGATCGCCATGCTGCGGACCATCCCCGGCATGACCGTGTTCCGGCCGGCCGACGCCAATGAAGTCGCGCATTGCTGGGCCGCCGCCATGAAGGCCACCGGCCCGGTCGCCATTCTCCTGACCCGTCAGGACCTCGACCCGATCGCCCCGGAACTGGCCAAGAACATCGACGTGACCAAGGGCGCTTATGTGGTGAAGGATGACGCGGAATTCGATATGATTATCGTCGCCACCGGTTCGGAAGTCAACCTGGCGCTGAAATCCGCCGAAATCCTGTCCGAACAGTACAAAATCAAAACCCGCGTGGTTTCCATGCCCTCGATGGAACTCTTCCTGCAGCAGAGCGTGGATTACCAGGAAGAAATATTGCCGTCCTGGTGCAACTTCCGCGTGTCGATCGAAGCCGGTACGACGTTCGGCTGGCACCGCTTCGTCGGCCCGTTCGGCCTGACGATCGGCATCGACCACTTCGGCGCATCGGCTCCCTTCAAGGTGCTGGCCGAGAAATTCGGTTTCACCCCGGATGCCGTCATCCAGCGGATCAAAGAACACTTTGGTCAGCAGGGCGGTGGTGGTTGCGGCGGCGGCTGCAGCAGCTGTGGCGGTGGTTGCCACTAATTCTCCGCGCATCAAGTGCCGGGCCCAAAAGGTCCGGCATTTTTTTATCCACGAAATTCACGAAAAAACACGAACGTAATCGACTGCCGGGTCCGGCAGCCAATTGAATTCATTTCTTTTTTTGTGCTATTTTGTGCATTTTTGTGGATAAAAATTTTCCCATGATTGCCCGGAACGGGCGATCATTTTCGTGTTTTTTCGTGACTTTCGTGGACAAAGAAATTCACCGGATTGTTTATTTTTTGGACTAATCGAAAAGTTTATTTGGTTTTTTCGCAAAGCAGGCTATATTGTAGGAAAATTATTATGCTTGGAGCAACGTTTTGATGAGAAAAACCGTTTTATTGCTGACCGTAATTATGCTGGGGTTAGCCGGATATCGCGTCCAGGAGGCCAAGGCCATCGATCCTGTGACCATCGCTATTCTCGCTCCGATTGCCATCAAAGCCGCCCAGATTGCCGCTCCCTATGTCATGCGCGGGCTGAAAAGCGGCGGTACCCACATGATTAAGATGGGCAAGGATATGCTCGAAATCCTTTATCTCCCGCTGGGCGTATTGCAAAGTACCATTCTGATCCCTTTCGGCCAGTTCGGGCCGGGGGTTAAAAATCTCGTCAAAGGAGGGATCGCGCCATTCAAACTGGCGCTGGACGCGGTGCTTTTGCCGATTGCCTTCTTTGGGGTAGACTTTGGTTAGGCAGGATAACTGTGTCCAGATTTGATGAAGTAAAGAAGCGCACAATCGTGCGCAGCATGCTCGCCGAATGGTACGGCGCCGAGCGCGCCCGGGTAGAATCTTCGGCGTTCACTTCGCAGCCCGTCAACATCGCCGACCTGGCCGATAAATTCCTCGAAAAAGCCGCTTCCCCCGAAGTTCTGGACGGCATTCTACTGCGCGAAACCTGGCCCGAAATCGCCGGCAAACAGATCGCCGCCATCTCCGAACCCATTAACCTGCGCGACGGCATCGCCGAAGTCGGAGTGTTCCACACCGCCTGGATGCGCGAGCTCGCCGGCCCCATCAAACGCCAACTGATCCTCAAGATCAACCAGAAGCTCGGCGAAGAACGTTGCAAAGACATCCGCTTCGTCCCCGGCGCGAGAAGCGCCAAAGGCAATTAAGAGTTAAGAGAGAAGAGAGAAGAAAGCGGGGATTGGAGGCTACTGCGAGTGGAAGTTTATCTGCGAGAGAAGCCAGTACAGTGGCAGGGCATAGGTAACGACCCAGAAGATGAAGCATAGAACCAAACTGCAGATTTGCGCGAAGTCGAGTTGTTGGCCGATACGTTTCTGATATTTTCTCACCGCTGCAATCATACAGATAATGGCTACGATTCCCAGAGCTACGAGTCCCGGCAAAGGATCGTCCATGATGGTAGCGAGTGGAATAATAAGGATCAAACAGCATAACAGATATAGTGCCATAGTCAATGAGGAAAACCGAAGAGCGAGCAAAAGCGTATTTTGCGAATTCCACAACTTCGGCACCGCCATAAATACCAGAAAGATCGACAGATAAAATATTCCCGGGATAACGACCAGTATCAAAAATAAACCTTCCATTATTCTGTTTGCCTTTGATTATCGAGGATTAACGGACCGGTGCCTGAGGCAACACAAAAGTAATCAGAAAAGGCAAGCTACCCAATAAAAGGTAGAACATGATAAAGCTGCCTATTTGTATTGTATTTAATTTCTTATTGTGTTTTGAACGATAAGAACTTACTAATAATATTGTAATAAAAGGTACTCCTATAACCAATAAGAAAAAAGCCCCTATAATCAACTCTGCTTCGCAAGCGAATTTTAGTAACAACAGAAGAATGATTGAGAAAAGGAAATAAAACAGAGCAGTACTCAAAGAACCGAACTGGAGTCCAAACAGCCAGCTTTTTCCACTTTGCCTCATTTCTTTTGAACTCACAGATACAATAAAGATAACCAAGCAAATAACCGTTGGAAAATTAAAATTAATCAATATTTCTACAGGACCAATCATTCTGTTTTCCTTTTCGTGATATATTGCGGGGGGACTTCGTCGGTCAGGTAGACGCCGTTTTGGGAGAGGTAGAATTTGTGGCCGGCGCGGCGCATGGCTGCGGTGTCGATTTCCAGAATGACCGGTTTGCCGTGGCGGATGCCGACCTTGTGGGCGGTGTCGGCGTCTTTGGAAAGATGCACATGCTGGCGCTGCATTTTCTGCAGGCCCCCGGCTGAAATGGCTTCCAGAAAACGCGTCGCGGTGCCATGGTACAGAACCGGCGGCGGCTCAACCTCGGCCAGTTCCACGTCGACGGCGATGGAGTGCCCCTGATTGGCGCGGATCCGCTCCCCGTCGATGATGAACCGCTTTTTGTCACTGGTGGCGACCATTTCCTCGAGCTCGGCGCGGGAAAATACATTGCCGGAGGCAGCGGCAAGCTCAAGCAGACGGTCGATCGCGGCCCAGCCGTGTTCGTCCAGCTCGAGCCCGATCGACTCCGGCGCGTGCCGCAGCACATAACTCAAAAATTTACTGATTTCAACGGATTTCATAATGTTTTTATTATAGCCCTCCAAAAAATTATTTCAACAACCCCAAGGGAAATAATGAGACAGATGGGACCTATGAAACACATGGGAGGAGCTTCCCATTTGTCCCATTCGTCCCATGAAAAAACACCCCCGCCCGAGCTACGCAAATAATGTACTCACCCATCCATAAATTGTCTTTTCCAAAAATCGCATATTTCCTATTCCCCCTCGAAAAAATCTGGCATGGAAATTGCTTTTCTATATTTATGGAACAATCATGGAGGAATGGTGAAAATGGATGTTCTGAAAGATCCGGTAATTCTTATCCTGATTCTAGTTGAAATCGCTTTGCCGATCGCGTTTCTGGTATTTACCCTGAAGCGCCCCAAAGCTTCGGATATCATCGACCTGATTATTCTGTTTCTTGGCATATCGCTGGTACTCCTCCTCGGAAAAGACGGATTGATACCCTTCTTCATGATCTATATTTTTCTGGTGCTCAACAATATCATTTCAGCGGTATATCATCACTTAAAAAAGAACGAATTCCAGACTCGCAAGGCATGGCTCAAAATGATTATGGTGATACTTCATTTTACGGTGCTGTTTCTTCTGATATGGCGAATCATTTATCTATTTTATGGTACATAAAGAATAACATGAAGAAATAACAAAATGTTGAATTTGCTATGTGAGCCTGTTGTTTTGGTTTGGGGTTTGCTGGCGATTGCGTTTCCGATTGCATTTCTGGCGTTGAGCGTGATACGCCGCCAGAGCTCGGATGTATTCACCATCGCAGGCGTGAGTATAGCACTGATATTTAGCGTCGAAAGTATTTGGTTGCGGCTGCTGATTCTCTTTGGAGCGTACGCGTTCTTCGTAATCCACAATATCATTTCAACAGTGCAATATTACAAGAAAGACAATTTTCAGGCGCAGAAGGCATTATGCAAAGCAATTATCCCAATCGGTCATGCAATTGTGATGTTTCCTGTTTGGTATATTTGCTTATATGGGATATATGGTTGATATAATAACCGGGATGAATGATGAAAAAATTAATCTTGGTTCTTTTAGGTTCAATCTCTGGCGAAGTATGCTCAATATAATATTGCCGCTTCTATTCATCGCCGCGGCAAAAGCCCTTATCATAGTCGGGGTGCCATGAAACAATGGAAATATAACCCGGTATTATTTGAAGGTTTCGAACTGGCTCTTTTCGGAGGCGCACTGCGGGCAACTCGAAATGTTGATGTCGTTCGTGAGATAACCGCAGTACAAACAGACGACGAAAAACTTGCCGGGGGCCTTCCAGGCCTCGAGCTCGTTCAGGGCCAGGGCGTAAAGACGGGCGTGCCCGGCATCCGTGCTCAGGGCGTACTGGAAGGAGTCGATGACTTCCTGCGGCGACTTCTTGGCTTTGGCGTCCGCCAGGAATTCGGGGAAGAGCGCGTTCATGTCGCGGGTTTCTCCGTCGAGGCCATCGCGCAGGCTGGTAATCACGTCGACATAGGCCGGCAGGCGGACTTCGGATTTGGGCTTGATGCCGTTCCGCTTCAGGATATCGGCAAACAACATGGCGTGGACGTGTTCCGAACGCGAAACGGCCCGGAACAGCACCGCCACGCTTTTGTAGCCCGCTTCATCCGCCTTGCCGGCGTAGGCTTCATACTTGGCCGCGGCGTTGTTTTCCTCGTCGTAGGCGGTCCGCAAATTGAGAATGACCACGGGGTCGTTCTCTTTTTTGCCGCAGCCGCAGAACAAAACCGGCATCAAGATTGCCGTCAATAAGATCAGATATATCGTTCTCATAGCAATTCCTCAATTTAACATTTCAGGAAATAGACATTATTTTCAAAAAATGTCAAATGAGGAATGCGTCAATTTTCGTTTTTGCCCTTGCGGAACGACTTCACCGTTTCGCGTGTTTTCTGGAATATAGCGAAGAGCGGCGGGATGAATGCCACGCCGAGGATCGTCGCCGCCAGCATCCCCCAGAAGGTAGTGGTGCCGACCACTTTGCGGCTTTCCGCGCCGGCGCCGGAGGCGAACAGCAGCGGCAGCACCCCGATGACGAAGCTCCAGGCGGTCATCAGCACTGCGCGGTAACGGTAGTTGGCGCCGTTGATGGCCGAGCGGGCGATCGACTTGCCGGTGCCGCGTTCCTGCATCGAGAATTCGACCATCAAAATAGTACTCTTGGCGCACAATCCGATCAGCATAATCAAGCCGAGCTGGGCGTAAACGTCCAGCAGCATGCCGGCAAAATACAGTGCCAGAATCCCGCCGAGCGAGGCGAAGGTCACTGACAGGATCACCGGCATCGGCACGGACCACGATTCATACTGCGCCACCAGGAAGAGGTAGCCGAACACCACCGCCAGTGTCATCAGCAAAATGATCCGGCCGTCGTTGTTGCGCTCCTGGTAGCTCATATCGGTCCAGCTGACGGCGTATTCCTTGGAGAAATCCCGGACCACGACCTCTTCGATCTTGTCCATGATTCTGGAGGTCGATGCGCCCGGCAGCGGGATGGCGGTGATTACGGCGGCCATATTCTGGTCAAAGCGCTCGATTTTTCGCGCGCCGAGGGAGATTTTGGCCTCGGCCACGGCGGTCAGCGGAACCATTTCGCCATAGTCGTTCTGGATCATCAGTTCCTCGAGGTCGTTCAGGGTGGAGCGGTCCTTGCCGTCCAGCTGGATCTTGACCTTGAAGGAGTATCCGTACATGTTGAAGTCGTTGATATACAGCGACGCGAGGTTGCTCTGCAGCGCGGTGAAAATGCGGCTGACGGGCACGCCCAGCGCCTCGGCCTTGCGCCGGTCGATGTCCAGATAAAGCTGCGGCGTACGGGCGTTGAAACCGCTGAAGGCGTACATGACGTCCGGCATTACTTCCTTGTTGTTCATCATGCCGAGCAGCTTGCCCATCTGGGCCTCGAACTGCTGCGGCGTGTCATTGCCGGTGGTACGGAAGGCGAAGGTCACGCCGCCGGTCACCCCCAGCCCCATGATCGCCGGGGGCTGGAACACCCGGACTTCGGCCTGCGGAATCGAGGCTCCGGCAGCCATGATCTTATCGCGCAGCGCGATAATGCTCAGGTCGGGCGTTTTGCGCTCGTCCCAGTCGGTCAGCGAGATGATGGCACAGCCGAGGTTTTCGCTCGCGCCGCTCATGATCGAATACCCGGCCACGGTAATGACATCCTGAACGCCGGGAATCGCCATCACTTTGTCGTTGAAAATCTTCATGGCATTACCGGTACGTTCCAGCGATGCGCCGGGCGCCAGTTCGAGTTCGCACATCAGCACTCCTTTGTCCTCTTCCGGCAGGAAGCCGCCCTTCAGCCCTTTCAGGAAGAACAGATTGGCTGCCAGCACGGCGATAATCAGGATAATGGTCAGGTAGAAGCGGCGGATCATGAATTTGGAGAAAACGATGAAGCCTTTTTTGGTTGCATCAAGCGAGGCGTCGAACCAGCGGAACAGGATGAATTTTTTGCGTTTCTGTTCGCTGGCCGGTTTCAGGAGCAGCGCGCAGAGCGCCGGGCTCAAGGTCAGCGCGTTAAAGGCCGAAATACACAGCGAAATACACATCGTGACCGCAAACTGCATGTAAATCGTGCCCACGATCCCGCCGTAGAACGCGATCGGCGCATAAATCGCCACCGACACCAGCGTGGCGGCGATCACCGGACTGGTGATCTGCTTCATGCTTTTGGCCGTGGCCTCGGCCGGCGGGAGTTTTTCCTCTTCGATCAGCCGCATGGTATTCTCGACCACCACGATCGCGTTGTCCACCAGCGACCCGATCACCAGGATCAGCCCGAACATGGTCAGCACGTTGATCGAATACCCCAGTACCGTCATGAAGAAGAACGTGCCCAGCAGCGACACCGGGATCGCCACCGCCGGCACCAGCGCCGCCCGCCAGTCCTGCAGGAAAATGTAGGTGATTGCCACCACCAGCAGCAGCGCGGCGATCAGCGTACCGGCGATTTCCTTCATATTGACGATGATATAATTACTCGGGTCGTAGGAGAGCACCGCCGTCACCCCTTCCGGGAAACGCTTTTCCAATTCGCGGAGCACTTTGTTGGCGTTTTGCACCAGCTCGACGGCGTTCGCGCCGTCCTGACGGTAGATCGCCATGCCGATACTGGGCTGGCCGTTGTAGTAGCTCTCATCCGTATAGCGCTCTGCCCCGAGTTCCAGCCGCGCAATGTCACCCAGCGTCACCTGTTCGCCGTTCGTACCGGTCATGATGACGATATTGCTGAACTCCTCCGGGGTTTTCAGGCGTCCGAGCACGTCGAGTTTCAATTGCAGGTACGAATTTGATTTTTCACCGCCCAGCGAACCGGCCGCGGCCGGGAGGTTCTGCGACGAAATCTTGCTGATGACCATTTCCGGCGTCAGGTTCAGCGCCGACATTTTCAACGGGTCCAGCCACACGCGCATACTGTAATTGCGCTCGCCGAGAATTTCCACATAACCCATCCCCGGCAGACGGGCAAGCGGGTCCTTGATGTTCATACGCACGTAGTTGGCCAGCTCGAGATTCGACAATTCCTTGCCGTTGGTATTGAACGCGTAAACGCCGACCATGTCGGTCGACTGTTTCTTGGTCACCACCCCGATCTGGGTTACAGTGTCCGGCAGCTGCGCCTCGGCGCGCTGGACGGCGTTCTGCACGTTCACCTGCGCAATGTCGGAGTTGATGCCGGACTTGAAAGTCAGCGTCAACGTATAGTTACCGTTGTTGTCGCTCTCGGATTTGAAGTACAGCAGGTCCTCGATGCCGTTCACCTGCTCCTCGATCACGCTGGCCACGGTTTCCGCGATCACCTGCGAGGTCGCGCCCGGATACTGCGCTGTTACCTTGACGGTGGGCGGGGCGATTTCCGGGTATTCGGCGATCGGCAGCCGGAGCAGGCAGATCGTACCGACCAGCACCGTGACGATGGCGAGCACAAAGGCGAATTTCGGGCGCTTGATAAAGATTTCAGCAAACATGGCCGCCTCACTTCTTCGGTTCGGCGTCGACCGGGATTACCGTCATGCCGGGCTGAACTTTGTGGGTGCCGTCGATGATGATCCGTTCCGAACCGTCGAGCCCCTGCTGGATGATCTGGAGACCCTCGGAAATATTGCCCGTCACCACCTCGCGGCGGCTCACTTTGTTGCCCTGGTCCAGCACATAAACACAGCTGCCGTCGGGCTCGGTAACCAGCGCGGAGGGGGCGACCGCGACAAATGGTTTATCGTTTTTGCTGCTGATCAGGACGGTGACGAAACTGCCGGAAATCAGCTGATGATCCTTGTTTTCGAACGTGGCCCACAGCGAAATGGTATTGGTGGTGGTATTGATTTTGTTGTCGATCAGCGTGACTCTGGCCGTTTCGCCGTAAATGGAATTGTCGGCGAGCTGAATCCGGACTCTGCCGTTTTCCTTGATGCCCTCACTGCCGCCGAAGTCGCGGCGGAAAATACGTTCGCTGAGGCTGAAACGCACATAAATCGGCGCGATCATCACGATGTCGGTCAGCTTGCCGCCCTGCGGAGTAATCAGATTGCCCTCGCTGAAGGCGCTTTTGCCGATGCGCCCGGTGAGCGGGGCGTGGATGCGGGTATAGGAAAGGTTGTTTTCAGCGTCGAGCAGCGAGGCCTCGAGAGCCTTGATGTTGGCCTTGGCGGAGTCGATGTCCAGGATGGCTTTGTCGTGGGCGTTTTCCGCCACCACATTGTTCACCCGCAACGCCTTACTGCGCTTGAACTGCGCATCGGCGTAAACCAGGCTCGCCTCCAGCTGCTCCTTCTGCGCCTTCAAAGCGTCCACCGTGGCGCGGTAAGTCGTATCCTCCAGTTCATAAAGCAGTTCGCCCTCTTTGACAATGCTGCCTTCGGTGAAATGTGTTTTCAGCAGATTGCCGGTGACACGCGGCATGACGTCCACGTGCCGGATCGTCTCCACCGAGCCGACATAACGCTTCGGCGACGTTTCGCTGAGCGTGACGGGTTTGCCGACCACCACCGCCGGTTTGCGCTCCGCCGGTCCGTCCGCCAACACCTCGATGCCGCAGAGCGCCACCACCATCATTCCCGAAATCAACAAACGAAACATACCTTTCCTCCAAATATGATATTCAATATTGGTTCTATATAGAACTATTTATAATATCATTTCTTCGAAAAAATTCAACCCGTAATTTTGAGTTTTACCATAAAAAACATTGTATATTGCTCAAAACCGTGTTATAGTAGCAATCACATTAAAGGTTCTGTTTAGAATTAATCAACCGGAGGCAAGCGCACCATGGAACTGACGCTGGACATTTATATCATCAGCCGCTGCACCCACAATTATTATGCGCGGGAATTGAAGAAAGTAGGCATCACAATGGGCCAGTTTCCGTTTATCATGGGGATCGCGGAGGATGGAGGTATTTCGCAGGAGAAACTTTCCACGAAACTGATGATCAGCAAGAGTACCACCGCGGTGATTGTCCAGCAGCTGCTGACCGAAGGGTTGATCACCCGCGAAGTCGACGAAAACGACCGGCGCAACTTCAAGCTTCACGCCACGAAAAAGGCGCTGAAACTGCTTCCGAAGCTCGCCGAAATCATCGAAAAATGCCACGATGTCATCACACAGGACCTGACCGATATCGAACGCGACGTATTCAAGAACCTGACCCGCAAGGTCCGCATCCGCACCGAAATCGACCTCGGCAAAAAACGCCCCCGTAAATCCCCTCTCCTCAACAACGCCGATTAAACTTATTTATCGGGAATCCATTGTACCAGAGCGGGATAATGAAATGCTTCATCAGCGACAACAAGGATGCGCGGATAAAATTTGCCGTCCCGCTTTTCGTACATATAATTTGCCTTGGTCATAACATCGTACGGATGAACGCGCAGGACAGTACCGTTAGCGGGATCGATGAAAATTCTGTTCGGGGTGGTGAGTTGAATGCACCACACATCATTTACCAGGACCAGCTCGGACTCAATTTTCGGGGCCGGAGAAAAATCTTTCAGGTTTTTAATACCAAAACAGAGATCGAAATCGCCTTCACCGAAGGATTGGGTTTTCTGCTGGTACTTCAATTCGTTTTTCTGCTCCTCATAACCAAAATGAACGATTATGCTGAGCGTTCCGTCAGGGAGATTTTTGCCCGGCAGATTCTGAAGGCGCAACGCATCCAGTTGCTCCAATGTCAGCTTGGCAGCAGGTGCGAAATAAGCCGGATCAAAATAGAATCCGGGAATTTTTTCATTCACTTTGATTTCAGCAACAAAGCTTGGGGTTCCCTCCCCTTTCTCCGGGGTGAAAAGCATCGGCAGGCAAACGGTTTCGCTGATCCATTGGTAATTCTTGAGATACCTGTCGGATGACCCTGCCTCCACTCCCTCTTCTTCATTCTCCATGTAGATCGTACTCAATAAATCGATATGAAATGTATTGGGGTTGACGAACAATTTATAGCCAGAAGCTTTCGCCGATTCCTTTTTGGTGAGGCAATAATAGGAGATATTCTTTTTGACGGCAAACTCCGGGAGTAATAACCAGTCATCATCCTTGAAGATGCTTTCAAAAGGTTCAACCGGAAAGATCATGCTCAGCAAACGAAGGTCAGCCTCTGGCCTGTCGGTCTTGGAAGTTTCTTTGCCGTTGAAGTAAAATCTATGGTTATTCCTGATCAGAATCCCCCTGTCGTGAATATTCAGACGATAGAGTTCCCCGTTTCGCTTGAGAAAATACCGGGCATCATCCACCCAGGAGACGGAAAGTGACTGCAAAGGCTTTTCCGGGTTTTTAAACGTAGCCTTGCTCATTTTCCGGAGCAGTTCCGTTTTGGTAAGGTCAACATTGGCAGCAAACGAAACAACCGGCAGGAGAAAAAACGCGAGGAACATACATAAGTAATTCATAACGACAGCTCCTATTAACTTTAGCCTCTGAAGGGAATATAACCTGCCACTACCGGCCTTTCAAACAGATATTCCCTATTTATGGTTTACTGAAAAAACTTCATGAGGAATATTTTTTCAGGAAGATGGCAATTTCGGATTTGAGCATTTTCCCTTGTGCGGTTTGCAGAACCAATTCGGTAAACACCTGATCTGGAGCGTTGAAATGGATGCCGTTTAAATCAAGAAAAATGATTGCGGCCATGGCCCCCACGCGCTTGTTACCATCGATAAACGGGTGATTTCCAACCAGATGAAAAAGGTAAGCCGCCGCCATTTCGTGGATTGTGGGATGAAGGAATGTACCGCCAAAGGCAGAGGACGGCATAGCCAGCGCCGATTTCAGCAGATTGATGTCGCGCAGACCGGACGTATCGCCGAAATTGACAATCTGGTATTCGTGAATTTCGATGATCTCCGCGAAGCTCAGAAATACCGGCTCACCGGTCATTTGGCCAGTTCCTTGAAACTCTCGGCATATTGCTTGCCGATCTTTTCCATGGAGGCGCGAAAACGCCGCTGCCGCGCCGCATCCCTGACCGGTGTCAGGATCAACGCTTCGCCATCGGTCGTGACCTCGAATTTGGTTTCCTGGCTGGCCCCGAGTAAATCCAGAATCGGACGCTCAATCACCAGCGCCATACTGTTTCCATGTTTCGTCAATGACTTAATCATAGCAATTCCCCATGTTAAAACAATGTCAATACTAAGATACAACCTGAATATAAAAAATCAAGCCTTCCAGATACGGGAAGTTGACAAAATAATTCCGTGATTTCCGTGCATTCCGTGGTTTACTGAAAAATAAACGCTCGCATTTTCTTGAAAAATTCGACTAAATTGTACTTGCATAATCAGGGAAATATGATAATATAAATGTTATAATTTTTATGGAATATATATTATGGCTAAAAGACGGCACCTCGGTACAATTTACGAAAACTACCCGGCCAAAAGCTTTGAATCCTGGCTGTTGACCATTCTGTTCAAAATCATCATGATGGTGGTCACCGCCGTCGTCTGGCTGGGGATATTCTGGGTCGGCATCGGCATTATCGACTTCCTGCAGGTCAATCTGCTGAATGACAAACCCACGCCGCTGGTCCAGATGTTCCAATCCCTTCCGGGGCAGATGGTTTACTGGGGCGGCGTGATCGCCAGCAGCCTCTATATTCTGTTCAGCAAAGTCGGCACCCGCAAAAAGGATTTTGCGTACCGCGGGGAAAAATACAAGGGGATTTATGAAGCGAATCAATAGCGTTTTGTTTGCGGCAGCCCTGGCGCTGCTGGTCGCGGCCGGTTGTGTATCCACCAAAAGCCAGCCGGCGGAGTCCATTCGCCCGGTACTGCCGAAGTTGAAGGAATACAGCCTGAAACTGGAAATCCCCGAAACCCGGCGTCATTTCAGCGCCTCGAGCGGCGATCTGCTGCCGTTCCTGCTGCGCAATACCGGGACCAAGAGCATTGACCTGGTCGAATGGCAGGTGGATGAGACCAAAAACATGCACTACTACTATCGCCCTTACGAAGGCGAGATGGTCGAATTCGACCGCAAGGATCCCCGTTGGAAGGAATATCTGCCGGACCAGTCCGGGCCGCTGCGCTACAACGCGTTTGCCATATCGCCCTACAACCGGGTCTTTATCGACCTGCCGATGCCCTTCATCAAACAGCCCGGAGTTTATATGATCGTGGGCGAACTGCTGCTGACGGCAGTAGATGTGCAGACGGAAGTTACTGTTATTGAAATAACCAAATAGGAGTTTATTATGAGATTTCTGACGTTGATGTTCGCTGTGGCCGGGTTGATGATTTTCACCGCCGGCTGCAAAACGGTGCGCGAAGTGGAAGTTGGCAAGGAATTCAGCGTGATCGGTGAGGAAGACGAAGCCGCCATGGACGCTGCCGGCAAGCAGTACGGCGAAGATATCCTGAAGTCACTCAGTACCTCGGATTACCAGCTCCTCCTCAGCCGCCTGACGCCTGAATTCAAAGATCAGATTCCGGAACCCGACTTCCTGAAGCAGTGCGAAGATTACAAGACGCAGTCCGGAGAACAGCTCGAAACCATTTTCCTGAGCTCCATGCGGCGCGGCCCGAAATCCCGCATCTTCCTCTGGAAAGTGGAATACACCAAAGCATTGCCGCAAAAAGAAGGCGAGCCCCAGATCATTACCTACGACCGGCTTTTCATTATTCCGTTGGTAAAAATCGAGGACCAGTACTACGCCACCGGCTTCCAGTTCCTGTAATCACCTTAATACGAGAGCATGACCATGAAAGACCTGACCGACAAGCAGAAGGATATCCTGAACTTCATTGAAGATTTCATTGAGCAGGAATCCATGGCGCCGACTGTGTACGAGATTGCGGATCACTTCAGCATCAAGACCTCCACGGTTTTTGCCCATCTGCGTTCGCTGCAGCGCAAAAACTGGCTGACCCGCAGTTCCAAGGCCCGGAGCATTTCGCTCTCCAAGCCCAAGAAAAAAGCCCGGTTCATGTCGTTCTCCATGCCGATCCCGCTGCTCGGCCGGATCAACGCCGGTCATCCGGCCGAAGCCAGCGAATACCAGGAAAGTGAAATTTACGTGAGCCAGGCGCTGATCGAACGCAAGAGCGCGACATCCGCATTTGCCCTGCGCGTCAGCGGCGAAAGCATGCGCGACCTCGGCATTTACGACGGCGACGTAGTCATCGTCAAACAGGTCGCCCCCGGTGACGTGAAAAACGGCGACATCGTGGTAGCGCTGGTCAACAACGAAAATACGGTGAAATCGTATTTCTCGATCCCCGGCGGCAAGGTCGAATTGCGCCCGGCCAACAGTGATTTCGCCACTCAGACCTATTCTTCCAAAGACGTCAACGTCCAAGGCAAGGTCATCGGCCTCCAGCGCGAATACTGAGCCTCTTAAACTCGCGGATTCCCTTCTCAAAAAGTCCCGAGGTGCAGGCCATTGGCCTGCCGGTGCCGACGTTCGGCCGCAGAGAGCGCGAGAGGGTGCGTAGCCCTCTCGCATTTCCCCCTTGTTCCTGCCAAAACAAAAAAGCCCGGCGGTGATTGCTCATGCCGGGCTTGGTGTTTGTTTGCGACTGTCAGTCGAGGGGTTCGGTGACGGCTGCGGGAGCCGGGGTGGCCGGGACTACCTGGACACTTTTCGGGGCTTCTTCGTCGCCTTTGACGTCGTCGGCGGATTTAACTTCCTGCGCCGGAACCACTACCGGGGCGGCTTCGGTTTCGGTGCCGGCCGGGGCGCCGGGTTTCACTTCCTGCGGTTCGGCGGCGGTCGCCTCGTCCTGCACGGCTTGCAGGTCTTCGC
>JBEBXH010000051.1:0-46339 GCA_040391785.1 Victivallis vadensis | reverse complement strand
AGAGTTAAGAGTTAAGAGTTAAGAGTTAAGAGTTAAGAGTTAAGAGTTAAGAGTTTAAAAAAAGCACGGCCGCAGAATTACCCGCGGCCGTGCTTTATTTTATGCACGTACTGCAAGCTCTTTGCATTGGGGTTTCAGCGGATCAAGCCAGTCGGAGAGCTCAACCACCTGCCCGCTCCCGGCGCTGGCATCGGCGGCAAATGCGATCGCCGAGGCCCGCAGGCCGTCATATACGGTGGCAGCCGGCGCGGTACCGTTTTCAATGCAGTCGAACAACTCCTGGAGAATAAACGAATCGCCACCGCCATGACCGTCATCCGCCAGATCCAGCGGAATCGTTTTCAGCTCCATTCCGGACTCGCGGTAAACGGCGATTTTCAGTTCGCCTTTTTCCATATGACCGGTAATATATCCCTCGGTACCGTGGATGGTCAACGTGCGCCCCGGTTCGCCGCTGAACGGAACCAGCGTCAGAATTCCCTGCGTGCCGTCGGCAAAGGTCAGGATTACGCTCTGGATGTTGTAAATATCCGCGTCGCTGTGATAGACGCATTTATTGTTTCGCTCACTGGTATCCGCCAGTTGATAAGCGACATACGGTGATTTCCGGTAACGGAACGGACATTGGCGGTCCTCGCAACTCAGGCAATTGGCCGGGGTCTCCTTCGCCGGGAACATCTGGGTTCCGGCCACCGAATAAACCCGGGTTACTTCCGCCTGGCTATCCTTGAAATAACAGAGCAAATCCAGGTCATGGGAGCACTTTTCATTGAGGAATCCGCCGGTAAGCGCGTGGCTCCGCCGCCAGCCCCGGCGGTAGGCATTGCCGCTGTGCGCAAAGTCCAACCATTCATTCAGTTGGATCATCGTCACCCGCCCGATCCGGCCGCTGTCGATAGTCTCTTTGATCGCGCGGAAAAACGGCGAATAACGCAGCACAAAACCCAGTTGAATGACACTCTCGCTATCCGCGGTCATCCGGGCAATGCGCAGGAGATCGTCGTAATCGGCGGAAACCGGCTTTTCGAGCAGGGCATGGCGTCCCGCTTCCAGCGTCAGGCGCAACATTTCGGCATGAGTGTGGTTCGGCGTCACGATCAAAACCGTATCGGCTTCGCTTTTCGGAAACCGTCTCAGCGCCTCCTCCATCGATCCGACGATCGCCGTTTCCGGCGAACCGTATTCCTCCGCGAAGCGTTGCTTCAAGGCCGCGTGAATAGCGGTATTGTTATCCACCATGGCCACGACCCGCCGTTTGCCTTCGGCGATGATGCTTCCGGCAAACGCGCTTCCCCGGCCCGAGCCGGCAATAATGACACCTTTTTTCATTGAAATAAATCCTTTCTATATTTAACGCATCAGCGTCAGGGTTCCCATTTGTGATATCTGGTGGACGGAGCCGCCACCCCAGGTGCTGTACTCCCGGTTCGCGGCATTGCCGTGGAAAAATTCGCGCATGAACAACGCTTTCAGATCTTTGCCCCTGCCGAGGTTGAAATTGATCTCGTTCAGGGGGATCGTGACAATGGCCTCCCACGCCCCGGGCATAACGCGAACCGCGCTATCCCAGTTGGCGTTCCAGGCCATGCGTTCGTGATTGTTCAAATCGCATTTATTGCCGCGGGCGTCGAAGCAGAACTGATAATAAGTATCGGGCTTGGACTGGTCGCCCAGAAAGACTTCGCCGTGATCGCCATCGGTAAAGGCTTCGGGTGAGCCCGGCTTGCGTTCCACCGTATACAACTTGCCGGTATCCGGGTCATGACAGATCATGTAAATATAAAGATTCCTGGCGTCATGGAGCAATTTGACTTCGGTCCGGTATTTCGCCGGAGCTTTAGGATTGGCCATGATCTGCAGGCTCGGAATCGTCGCCGCGCTTTGCCAGGCAGGGCTGTCAAACGTTTTGGCTGATTCGTTCAGCGGTACGGCAATCTGCGGAATTTTGGTCTCTTTGACCTGATTGATCCAGCCGTCATAGCGCTGCCGGATATTCTGCACCAGCTGCTTGGAGACCGGATGATCCGCCAGCTCTTCCGCCTCGGCCAGATAACCGCGTAATGGCTCCTCCAAACCTTTGTCGATGATATAATATTTGGTGCAGCCCGCCGCCGTATCGCCGCAGGTAGATGGCAGGGTGTCTTTGAACCATGCTTCGCGGATGGTACCGTAAAATTTCTCCATCGGTGCGGCAGCGGCGCGGAACGTGCGGTTCAGGAAATACTTACGCAACTGCTCCACATCCTGCTCCGGGTTCCAGTACAAACGGGTGATCACCCAATACTCCAGCATCGACACATCCCAGGCCCTGGAGTTGTCATGCACCTTACCGTCAAACCACTTCCGGTTCCAGTCCGGCTGGATTTCGGCGGTGAATTCCAAGACGCCCATCGGCATCAGAACCTTCAAATCCCCGGCGGCCACTTCCGAAAGCGGGCGAGGAAATTCCATTCCCACACCATAATATTCGCGCAATACCACTTTGCCGCAAACCTCCGCCCAGCCCTGAATACGGTTCCACCAGATGCTATTGACCGGTGCGAACAGCGGGAACTTGTCGTTGTTGCGGATATAGGGACAGAAGTAGGCGCGGATGGTCGGGTAAGGTTTGATTGCCGGCGGCACCGCGGTAAAGAAATACGCATAGGTCCCGATCGTCAACTTCGGATATTTCTGATAGATCGCTTCGGCGACCTGATTCAGGAACAGGAAGAACTGAGTCGAACGGAAGGCCGGGTCGGCGGTGGTCAATACCTTGCCATCCGGCAAGGTGATCGGCTTCAGGCAGTTGGGACATTCGCAGCTGCCCCAGTTGTCTTCGATCTTGACGTTCAGGCAATCGATATCGGCAGGGGCCTTGTCCAGCGCCGCGAGGGCGTTTTTGATGAACTCAGCGGTCATTTCTGCATTGGTGAAACAGATCTGATGCTCCATCCCCTGGGAACGTTGCCACTGCCCATTCTGGAAACAGAAGAACTCAGGATGGCTGTCAAAATATTTTTCAACCGGAACATATTGCAGTAAATTGTGTCCGCCGCCGTATTCGGAGAAGCCACCCCAGGCCTTGCGCGGTCCGTTATAGCCCGGGTCGAACCCTCCGCCGCCATTGGGATAATTGCAGCGGTTGCGCGCCATCCAGATTTCGTCGTCATGATTGCGGCCATAATTGGTGCCCCAGCCGCGCAAACGCGAGACCGGGCGCTCACAGGCATCGCCCCAGACCACCGCCAAATCGGGATTGACTGTGAAAACCGCACCGACATCCGGGCGCGGCCGCGGCCAGATGATGTCGCTGTTGGCCTCCAGAAAGGTGTAAATACCGTTCATGGCGCCCTTGGCGTTCGCGCCGAAAATATAGAGGTTATGCCCCTGGCTGCGAACAGCAAAACCGTCACTGCCGGCAAGTTTTTCCAAATCTTTGGGATAAGCCCCGGCCCATTTGGCCCCCAGGAAAATTTTGGTATTTGCCGCCTCGGATGGAACGGCCAGAACCGGGAGCTCGGCCCCCGAGATCTCCTTGATCCAGTGCTGCAATTCCCCGGCGGCGGTCGCCAGACACACATCGGAAGAGGTTTCAGCGATGATTTCAGCGGCAGGCGCACCATTTTTCGCCAGAGCCAGCGGAACGGAAAGACGGCCCTGCTCCGGGGGTTGCCGCAAATAACTGCCGTCCCGGTAATCCGGCTTATAGTTTTTGATATAAGTATTCCACTGTGCCGTAAGGGCCGCATCGCCGCCGGTAGCAGATTTTTCATTGACCAGTTTCAAGTCCTTGAGCAGAAAAACAATACTGTCGGACTGGGCAAGGCTGCCGACCGGAAATCCGAACCCGATCTGGATAATAGCGTTGCGTTTGATTTTTTCGGGCAGAGTATCCAACGGAATGGAGAAACTGAGCCATTCGTCGGCGGGGAGCCGCCCCTGTTTGCGCAAGGAAGTCAGCCCGGGCATCCATTGGGCCCAGTCGCTGCCGCGGAGCGCGATGGAACCGTCCGTGGTGGATTTGGAAAAGCGGATCTGGAAATTCAGATGCGTGAATCCAGTGGTATCCAACAGTTTCGGGAAACTCAGCCGGGCTTCCGGATAACCTTTTTCGCCGGTATTCAGGAAAGTCATTTCCAGCACCGGGGCGCCATCGAGTTCCACCGTTTTCAGCTGACAGGATTTCAAATCATTCGCGGAATGCCATTTTGAGGCGTCCAGCGTAATCTCCTGCGCCGCAAGAAAGCCGAGTCCCCCCGACACGATCAGACAAGACAATAATTTTTTCAACATTTGTTCAAACTCCTTGAATTACCACATGAAAACGGAATCGCCCGGACAATAATAAGTCGTACCGGCAATGACTTTGGCGGTCAATGAATTGGTGGTCATGCTGACCACGGAACCATCGGTCCTGCACCAGTTGACGTTGTCCGGATGGTTTTTTTCAGTTCGGTACTGGAGCTGTTCAAGATATCACCGAACAGATAAATCTGTTTGGAATTGGCCGGCAGCCGGTTCACGCTGTTGTTGCGCCAACCGTCTCCATAGCCGAAATACCACATATAGGTCGTTGCAGTACCGCCATTTGGACGCGCCGGGCAACTGAGAATACTGTAGTCCGTATCTTCCGCTATTTCCGATTCGACGAAACCGGGCACATACTTCAGGGTAATCAGCAGCGCGGCCCCCGGCCCATTGCCATCCCCCCACCACCGGACGCTTCCCGGATAATTGGCGCTCCAACCGGGCGGCAGCCAACCGTCATTGTCCTGGGCATACTGAAAAAGCGCCAATGAAATCTGTTTCTGATTGGACACGCAGGATGCCACCCAGGCTTTGGCGCGGGCCTTGTTCAGCGCCGGCAGCAGCATGGCGGCGATGATCGCGATAATTGCAATTACAACCAACAACTCAATAAGTGTGAATTTCTTTTCTTTCATAGTTTTTTCCTTTTTATTAACTTATGAAATCGGTCAGGTTATCGTCAACACCGTGAATAACAGCCTTCAATACACGTGACTGGACCGGTTTATCGCTCGAAATCGAGTCGAGCAGAAGCTGGGCGGCGATCCGTCCGGAGTTCTCAAAATGCCCCCAGTAAAGGCTCTGCGTCACATGATATCCCCGGTAATCCCCCAATACCTGATAGATACCGATCTTCGGCTTGCCCGGATAGTTATTTTCCCAGCACCAAGACACAAATATGTCAAGCCCGGCATATTCCATCAACAGTGCCTCCACCTCGCCATAATGCTTCCGCATGAAGGAATCAATCTGACTATAGATTGCGAAACGGCCGGCCGTCGGCGCGATATAATCCTGATACGGCAGCCCTGCCTCGCGCATCGCCTTGATATACCCCCGCACATGCTCATTGGCGGCGGAATATTCCTCGACACCGCCGAGGATGGCGATCCGGGTCAGCCCCTTACTGATGAATTCCCGGGTCAACCGGTAACTGATGTCAACCAAGTCCAGGCTGACCCGGGGAACATCGGTTTTCAATTCATTGTTACCGCTGATAATCATCGGCAGTTTCAGCATTTTGACCTTGTCGACGAACTCATCCGTCAGCCAGCCCTGCAGGATAATCCCGATGCAGCCCCTCGCCGCTTCGACCACTTCCCGCCCGCAATCGCTGACCGCGACATACGCCAGGCCAATGCCGCGCCCGCTCAAATACCGGCGGATCCGGTCCACCCCCAACCCCGGTGAATCCTCATCCTGCTGAATCACCGAAATAAACAGTATTTTGCCGGCGAAAACATCATCGCGCAAGTCTTTGGTCAAGTAATTGCCGAGGCCATGGCGCTTCTCGATAATTCCCTCGTTTTCGAGGCTGGCCAAAGCATGGCGCATGGTGATCGAACTGCAGTTCAACCTTTCCACCAGCTGACGCTCCGGGGGGAGCTTATCCCCGATCACGAAATCATTTTCCGCGATCATGTTCAGAATCGCCATTCGCGCCTGATTATATTTCAGTTGTTTCAGCCCGGCTACCGTCATGAATCACCTTTTCACATCACAGTGTTTATATTATTATAATCTCATCATCACAGAAATCAATACCCCCCGTTTTATTTTTTTCGTAATTTTGTTATACGGTTCAGATATGCCGAACAAAACCCTACCGTGCCTTGATCCCGTATTCCCGTTCCAGCGCTTCTTTCACTTTTTGTGGAAACGCTTTAAACTCAGGAGATACGAATAGCGAGCCGAATTGAATTTCGGTTTTCCCATTTATCGTTCTGAACCAAACATCAATTTCAGCATCGTGACCATTATTATCGTAATAGATGGTAATGGTGGGGCGATCAGCTCCTTTAAAAGTAGGCAATTCTTTATGGGCGGTATCGATAATCGTCTGCCGGATATTTTCAATCTCGGTATTATGGGGATTGTCACGGATTTTCAATGTTTCCGAAAAATACCGTACACATCCGCCTGCAGTCAGGCCAATCAACATCAGAGCCATCACTAATTTCCGCATTTTCCATACCTCCAGTTTAATATCTTACGACGTATTTGCCGCGATGCTGGGTGGCGATGTTTTTCAACAGTTGGGATTCCTTGCCGATCGAGAAACAATTCACCCGCACGCCGGACGGTAAATTCTGCTTCAGAAATTCCTCCAGCTCCGGGCCCTCGCAATCGGTGGGGTCGCCATCGCTCAGGAAATAGACGACATCGATCCCGCCTCGGCCCAGATTCGGCAATATATGCTGCCAGGCACCGAGCATACTGGTACCGCCGGCGGCGTTCAGGTTTCCGATAAACTCCCGGATCCGCACGCTCTCCGCCGCCTGTGTATTGCCCCGCTTGTACTCGGTCACGCCATCGCTGAATGCCACAATCAAACTTATTCCGGTACTCACCCGGGCCCCGAAACTGCCCGCCGCCTGAGCGGCCTGAGTACGGCCGATGACATTGAGCAGTTCAAGCTTCAGCACCTCGAGCCTGCTCCGCCCCTCCGGGGTCGTCGACCCCATCGACCCGGATACATCCACCAGAAAAAGGGCATTCTCCCGTTCACCGACTTCAATCCCGTAAAAACTGCGTTTGCCCTCGCTCCCCGCCGTGGCCGGCGCTGACGCTTCCGGCGCGCCCCCTCTGCCGGAAGCCCACTCCATCACCACCGGATTTTTCGGCGGCGGCGGCGCCTTGGACTCCGGCACGCCGATGAGCACCGCTTCCGGGCCCCCTTCCACTTTCGCCTGTCCGCTTCCGCCACCGCCGGAGTTGATTTCAGAGGGAACGGCCACATCCGCCGAACCGACGCCGGAACTGCTTCCGCCGCTCCCTTGTCCGTCGCCTTTCTCGCCCGCCCCGGTTCCCTGACCGTATCCGGAACTGCTTCCGGTTCCACCGCTGCCCGGCGAATGGAAGAAGCACAGGAACAGCACCAGCAGCAAAATCAGGTAAAGGCCGAACAGAATGTATGGCCTCGCCGGATGTGTTATTTTGTTGTCAGTATTCGAATTTTGCATTTTTCACCAGTTTGTAATAAAACGGTTCCACGTTTTCCATCAGGTGGAAACCGTGCGTCAGATTCTTTTCCTTGAAAACATTGCGCAGACGGTGAAATACCTCCGCATCGCTCCCGGTCACCAGAAAATAAGCGATCCGCCCGGACGGTACCGCGCCGAGTGCGCTCATGAACTCCGGCGCCGGATCTTCCCCCTGAAAAATATCAATCCCGCGCCCGGGTCGAATCGTGCTGGCGACAAGGTCCCCGCTGACCGATACCGTCACGTCATCCGGCGAAGCAATCGTGCCGTCCGGCTTTTCCTCCGGTCCCACCCGCCACATTTTGCCGTCTTTGATAATCAGGTAATACGGTGCCTCGTTCCGTTCGCTGAGCGTGGCAAAAGTGAGCTGATATTTATTTTTGTGCTGTTCCTGCTCGATCTTCAACAGCGCCAATTTCTGTTCGGCGGCGGTTTGGCGGCTTTTAAATGCAGCCAGAGTATTTTCCAGCTCCGCGATTTTCTTCTGCTGCTCGTCTCGTTTCTGGCGCAACGCTTTCAGTTCCAGCTCAAACGCCTTCGCCTGCTGCTCCAATAAACTCAATTGCAAATTTTTCTGTTCCTTAATCAGTTCCAGATGAGTGATTTCCTCGAGGA
Organism: Victivallis vadensis; assembly: GCA_040391785.1. Taxonomy (GTDB): domain Bacteria; phylum Verrucomicrobiota; class Lentisphaeria; order Victivallales; family Victivallaceae; genus UBA5239. The sequence continues at coordinate 38,231 of JBEBXH010000051.1, read as the reverse complement.
GCTGCGCGCTGGCGTCATCTTTCAGCATTTCGCGGACTCTGTCAAGCTCGGCCGCAATGTGGCGGGAGCTGTCGAGCTCGCGCTGCAGGACTTCCAGTTCTGCGCGGATGCGGGCGGCCTCGGCGGCTTCATCTTTGGGCGAAGTATTCGTTTTGAGGGGCGAAAGCATACTGGCGAGGATCACCAGCGAAATCGCGATAAACATAACTCCCCCGAACGTGTTGCACATGGTGTCGAGCAACAGTTCGAGACTGGAATCGGCTGTTCTTCTGGAGTTATCTGCCATCAGTCACCTCCTCCGAATACGGTGGACTCGTCACTGGGCATGACTTCGCGGCCGCGGTCGAATCCGGCCTCGGACAACAGCTTCGCCAGCGCTTCCACCTCTGGAAATACCGACGGTTTGGCCAACAGGAAAAAATAGACCTCGTCCTTGTTGAAGCGCCCGGCCCAGGCGACGAGCTTATCCATGGCCGCGGTCAGCCCCGCCTTGTCCGCTGCCGGAAAACTCGTCACCGCCTCATCGTCCCCCTTCAACGGCTTCACCTTGAAACCGTCCGTTCCGCACTCGACCAGCACCGGCTGCTTCCGTTCGCCGGCGCTGACCGTGTACTGCACGATTTTCATCCGTTCTTCCAGCTTTTTCTGTTCGGTTGCGACCTGTTTTTCGCTGGCTTCCAAGTCCGTTTTCAGACGTGATACTTCATCGGTAAGCTTGCTCAAGCGCGCCTCGATTTCCGGCCGCTCTTTTTCGAACTGCTCCTTGTCCGGGGTCAAACTGCGGAGGCTGTTTTTCAGTATATCCTCTTTCCGGTTCAACTCCTGAAGTTCGGCTACCAGACGCTGGCGGCGCTCTTCCAGCAGGGCCGGATTCAGTTTGCGGAGCTCGGCGATCAATGCGGCGGCCTTTTCGGTATCGGCCGTTCGAAGGGCCGTTTCCTTGCGCAAGGCCACCAGCTTTTTGCGCAATTCCGCCAGCGGTTCGGAGTCCTTCCGTTCCGGCCGGGAAACCTTGCTCATTTCCAGCATCAGCAGCAATAAAATCAGCACCACCAGGAACATGATACCGGTGATGGAGGTTATGATGTCCTGAAAAGAGAAAAATGAAATGATCGGGGCATTATCCTTTTTCGCCATGAGGTCTCCCGTTATTCATCCAGATCGATCAACCTGGCGTTTTTCATTTTGCTGATAATATTGCGGTGACAGTAATCGGCGCATTCATCCAGGAAAATCTCTTCGCGGTTGACCACGAACGTCATCAGCAGCTGTACGATCAGCGCCGCAACCAGCGCGATCATGGTAGTCTCAAACGCCACCGACAATCCCCCGGTGACCCCGCCCAGCGCATTTTTGAGCTGTTCGATATCGGCCCCTTCGGACACCACCTTGCCGAAGCCGCCCACGGCTTGCGCCAGCCCGACCACCGTGCCGATGAAGCCCAGCACCGGAATCGCCCACAGGAAACCTTTCAACACCGAATAGGAGCTGGAAAGGTAGTTTTCGTCGTTCTGCGACTGGGTGTTCAGGCACTCGGCCACGGCGGAAACATTGCCGAAATTTTTCAGGTTCGACAACGCCCGGATGATCCGGTCGAGCAGCACGAAATCCGCCGGATCGACCACCTGCGCGTTGATGTTTTCCAGAATTTCCCGGGCCGTGGCCGGGGTCAGGATGAAATGGGGATCATCCGGCAGGATTTTCAATTTCAGCGCCAGGCACTGAGCCTTGAGCTTGATATGTTTGTCAAACACCATGGCCAGTGCCCAGAATGTCAGGAAAATCGTGTAATAAGGAATGGTCGAGCGGTTGGCCGGGCCCCCGTGAAAAAACATCTCGATCAGGTCCACGTCATACCCCCGGAACGGCATCAGCGCCACGTAAAATATCGCGGTGCCGATGGCCCCGAGAATAAAGGTGAACACAAAATTCACTCCGGTGAATTTCTTGCTTTTGAACCCGCAAATGCTCTCGAGATCCCGGTTTTTCCAGGAGAGTAGTGTAACTTTCATGATAACCCCTTTGATATAATAAATGCATCAATCATTGCAAACAACAGAATCAAATTGCTGCCCACCACCAGCCCGGCCATCCAGACCGTGCTCCGCGGCCTGGCCCCGGAGAAGTGCTCCAGCCCGATCCGCAGCGCCGTGGCGGTATTGGCGACGGCGAAACTCCAGACCAGCAAATTGAACGCCACCGCCGCCAGCCTCACCGCCGGATGCGGCGGAAACAGCATCAGGTGCAGCGTCGCCCCCGTGGTAATGTTCCCCATGGTGAGAATGAATACCGTCACCGCCGCCAGCATGACCTCGTTCAGGCAATTGCGTGTCAGTTCATCCGGCAGCAGTACCACTTCAAACAGCCAGATTTCCACAAAGATCAGGATACCGGCCGCGGCGGCAACGCCCAGTCCGCTCCCCAGCCCCTGCAGCAGTGTGATCTGATACAGCCGCGCGCACGCCATCCCTGCGAGCCCCGACAGAGTCAGGGCCAGCAGAAATGCGGTGACGGCGGCAATCGCCGCGCGCCGTGGTTCATTCTCGCGCCGCAACGGCAGCAGTTTATCGCAGCTGTTCCAGGTGAGCATGAGCGTATCGCCGATGATCCGGCCCGCGGACATGCGCTCAACCAGTTGCGGCTCATCCCGGACCGGCACCATTACCGGTATCGGCTCCAACCGCGGCAGTGCGATCTCCTCTGGAAGCGGTTTCAGCTTCAGCGCGGCCTCCGGCTTGCTGTCGCTGACTGCGTCAAGTGGAATGACGTTCGGTTCAAAAAGCCACTCGAAATCCGTGGCCGGTTTCCAGTCAATCTTGTCGGTGGAAAGCAGGTCATCCCCGGTCACGATGCCGCCTCGCTGCATGGCGATCAACCGCGCCGCCGGAAACGGCCCCGTAATTCGGTCTTCATGCTTCCGGTAATACCGTTCAATCATGGGCGCCTCCCACCGGATCGGCCGGAATATCAACCGGCCAGAGCGCCGGCGCCGGTATGATGGTGATATTCTTCTCCTTCGCTTCCCTGATGAACGCGCCGAAGAACTCGCTGTCGGGCTGCCCCTGCTCCAGACCGTAAACAATCTGTCCCGGGAACGCATCCTTGCCCAGAACCTCGGTCAGGCTCTTGCTCCCGTCCCATAACTCCGACGGCACGGCGGCAATCCGGTCCCCCGAGGTGGCGTCGTCGCTTTTCCGGAGCAGCCGGTAGAGCCCGACCGGCTTGTTCGGGGTCAATTTGAACAACACCGGCGACTGATCGGCTTTCTGCACAATCAGCCCCACCGGAACCAGCTGGCGCGACAATACCCGGAAGTACAACTGCTGCAGAAACGACTTGCTGTCGATCATCTTATTCAATTCATCCCGCAGCGCATCCAGGTCCTCGCCAAACCGCTTCACTTCATCCGGATGGTCGGCGCACTCGGTCGGGCGCAGCCAGTCCGCCACCCTGCCCGGCTCCGAGGAATATTTCCGCCGGAGGGATTCAGCACTGCCGTACAGATTGGAAATCTTCGGGAACTGCTCCAGCAATTTATCGATGATCTGCCGCTGGACAAAGGGATTCATATCCCGGTTGTCGATCACCTGTTTGAGATGACGGATCAGGATGTTTTCCAATTCACTGATATTGCGTGCTTTGGAAATCTGCTCCACCACGGTGGACATGATGCGCAGGTGCTCGGCTTTCAGGAACACCTCCGGGCGCTGTGGGTTCCATCCGGCCGGTTCCCCCAGATTCGCGGGGAAATTCAAGCCATCCAGATAACCCGACGCCACGGTGAAGGTATATTTGTTGTTTTTCCGCTGGGCCTTCATGATCGTGGGGCGCGGAGTCTGCCCCGCCTGCGTCACCGTTTCAAAAATCAGTTCGCGCACCTCCTGCGTGCTCTTGGAGCGGTCCACCTGCGGCAGATTGACCATGTAAAAATAATACTTCATGCCTTTCTCGTCCGGGAAAACCAACTCGTAATAATCGCTCCATTTCAGCAGCGTATTATCCAGATAATCCTTCAAATCGGCATGAACCCGCTCGCAGATTCTGGCGGCTTCCTCTGACGGCAAACATTGGAGCCAATCCAGCTGAACCGGGCCCATGTATGCGGCAAGCTTGACTTCCTCGCCGCGCTTGCTTATCGCCTGAGCGTCCTGAAAACTTCCGCCCCAGTCGCTCATCATGGCATTATAAAGCGGCCGCCAGCTAATCGCCCGCGCATAAGTTTTCGCCAGCTCGGGCTCCTCCGTTTCCAGCTTGGCCAGTGCATCCAGATACTCGTATATCGTGTGGGGCGCGCCCAGATCCTGCAGGATCTCACGGTGAGCCACCTCGCGCTTGATTCTGGCCTGAAAAGCGTTCGCCTGATACTGAAAAAGCTGCTCATTGCGCTCGATCAACGCGGCTTCCAGCTGCGGTTTGGCCTGACGGATAATGCTCTGGAACTGACGGGTTATTTTCTTCGCCTCGCCGTCGTAATTCTCGACCGACGCCTGCCCGGCGAGCGCATCGTAGGTATTCACCGGCACGATCGACGCGGTCAGGGTTTTCATTTCATTGATTTTCGCCGTAGCCAACTTGATGAAATTATCCTCGCGCTCCCGTTTTTTCTGCTCGGATAACTCGGTGTGTTTTTTCTGATATTCCAGTATCTTGCCGCGCTGGGTTTCGCTCAGGTACTGGCGCAGGTTTTCCATTTTTCCGAGCAACTCGGTGCTGAGGTTTTCCTGAAATTTCTCATATTGCAGATTTTCGTCGAAATCGGCGGCGAAATGGTTGAACTCCTGCAGCGCGAATTTGTACTGGTCGTCCACGAGCCGCTTTTTCTTCAACGCATCCTCGCGGAGCGCGGCCAGCCGGGTATCGGCGGCAAGCTTCGGCGAAGTCTTGCCGAACCCTTCGAACAATTCAATCGCGCCCTGATAATTGCCGGCGGCAATCAACTGTTTCATATTGTCCTCCGCCGCCCGGTAGGTCCGGTGCTCCTGAATCGTATAGATTGCAAAGCTGACCGCCCCGACCACCAGCAGCGCCGCCGCCACCCCGTAAATCGAATGCCGGATATGCCGCCGCCGGGCCTCCAGCAGCGTGGTTTCGCGCAGGATTTCCACCCGCTTGACCAATGAATCCTCCAGCGGCAGGTCCAGCAGGATCAGCGCCTGATACGTATTGTCGATTTCACTGTACGGTTTGCCGTCGTCCAGCTGGCCGATGAGTTCCTGCCGGAGCTGGCGGAACCGGATGTTCATCTCCTCCTCATGGCGGCAGCGGTCCAGATACTCCGTGATTTTGTCGACGGTCTCCCGGGCGGCGGCATCGGGCGCCGCCAGCGGATTGCTCAACAGCGCCTGCCACTTCAACATCAGTTCTTCCAACTGCTTCCGGTTCATTTCCGAGTATGCGTCCGTCAGTTCATTCAATAAACCGTCCAGCTCTTTCTGCAAACGCTTTTTCTGTTCGCCGCCGAGCACGGAGCGAATCTTGGTCAGGGTCTTTTCATCGGGCTCCACCACCAGATCCGGCGAGCACAGCTCCCGGTGAATTTCCTCGAGCTTCGCGTAATCGCCGGCGTCGATGCTGCGGTCCGCTTCGGTGTACAATTCCCTGAGATAATTTTTCTCGATCGTCACCAGATTTTTGCGCCAGATTTCGGCGCCTTCGCTGCTTACCCGGAGAATTTTCCGCAACAGGTGGACCCGCTCGGCATTGCCGCCGCTGCGGGCGATCTTGCGCCATTCCAGAATAAGCTCGGCCGCGCTTTTCTCATCCGCGCTGTTCGAGCCGCGCAACCGCCGGACCGTTTCCAGGTCGAGCGACGGCGGCATTTCCAGCGAATACATACCGCAGATGCTGCACCATTCGCCGCGGCCGGAGAAATCCAGCAGCGCCGCGCGCTCGACCAGCGATGGCTTGTAGCGGTTATTGATCCGCTGCGCATCCGGCAGCGTCCCCTGCCGGATCAGGTCGCGGCACTCCTCCAGATCCTTGTTGAGCGCCCGGCAGGCCTGCGCATAATCGGACGCCAGCTTATTCAAACGCGGGTTGACACTCTGGTCGGCCCCGCCGAGAAACTGCTCGATCTGAGTTATGATATCCTTGATTTTGCTCATAGGGATGCCTCCTTACCGCTCTCCGCCGCCGCGATTTCAATTTTAAATAAAAATATCAGACTTTCCGCTAATTCATTGACGTCGATTGCTTTCCCGGAACGGATAAACTCCGTCAACCTGGAAGCCGCCGCCAGTCCCGGCTGCAGGTTATCAATGGTCGCAATCAGGTTGTTTTCGGCTGTCTTGATCTCATTGGACAACTTCACCATCCGTGTTTTCTGCTGCTCGAACACACTGATTTCCTGCTGATACAGGACGAAAACGCTGAGCTCATTCACGTATTTCTGCAGTTCTTTGTTGAATGTGCTGACCGCGGTCGGCACCACGGAATCCAACCCGTGAGCCTTCCGGAAATTCTCCAACAGTTTCCTGGCATTTTCATATTGAACGACCGGATTTCGCAAATCCTTGCCCTCCCCCAGTACAAGCAGCAGCTTTTTGTCATCCCGGGATAAATGCTCCTCATAGGACGGCACCTTCGGCGGATCGGCCAACAAGCTCTGCCGTTTCGCGATGGTATCGGTCACTTTGGAGCTGACATTTTTGACTTGCTTTTCCAGTCGTGCATATTCATCCCGAAGCTGAAAAATATCACTGACCAGCGATTTCTTGAAACTGGCGAACTTCACTTTTTCGCCGCCCTCCCCGCCGGACACCGTGCGCCCGCCGATCTTTACGCTCAAATTCTTCCACATCAGCCGCACGTCCCACTCCGGCAGGAAATAATAAACGATCCAGTCATTTTCTTCTTCCCGGCTGATCTTGCCGCCTTTGCCGAGGTGCGAAACGAAATCCTTTTCAAAGGCCGGCATATAGCGCACTTCATGGCCGGCGGCATCGCGAAAAATGAAGTTCCGGATATTGCCGATGCCGGGACCATGGCGCGGCGGAACCGCACTTTCGCGCGGCAGTTGGATAACCAGCCGGCCCTGTTCCAGCCCGATTTTCATCTCCAGTCCGGGGGCATCGGTCAACGGCGCATACACCACTTCAAACATTTTCGGCTTGCTTTCCAAAGCAGGCAATATCACCACGCCGTTGCCGGACTTCCGGATATAATTCGAAATATTGCTGCTGAGCTGTTCGATCCGGCCAATCCGACCGATTTCGACCGATACTTCCGTAGCGTCTTTCAGCGATTCAGGCAGCGGAATCCGCTTTTCCCCCGACTGCCAATCCAGAAAAAACTTGAACTTCTCCGAAACATTCAACGCCCGAATTGCCGGTTGAACCACGCTTTCCACCGGCTTCTCCGGAGGCGTCAGGCTGACGAGTACCGCCGGGATCTCCTGAGGCTTCTCAACGGGCGGCTCCGGCAGCTCTACGGGATGAACTTCTTCAATTTTGGGAGCGACCTGCACCACTACTTCCCGCTGCTGCCGGTCAATCAGGAAAAACGCCGATGCCAGCACACTGACGATCAATACCACGCCCACGGAAAACATCACCAGCCGCTTCCAGCTTTCATGCTCGGGTTCATGCTCAGCGTCCGCCACCACAACCACTTCCGGCTCCGGTTCATGCGCCACCGGACTTTCGGCGGGCGGGGTATCCACCTTCGCTCTCGGCTTTGCCAGCGGAATTTCCCGGAATACTTCCGGCTCAACGGTCAGTTCAACAGGCTGCACAACGGGCTGAACAAACCTGCCGGTTCTGGCGGCGGCAACCAGCGGAGAATCCTCATATTCGGCCGGCACCGGGCCGTGCCCGCCGCGACACACGGACAACAACGATTCGGGCTTCAACCGGCGGATGGCCGCCACCTGCGGAGCCCCCTCCGCCATCGCCCGGAAGAAAATCGCGTCCCCCACCGAACCTTTGATAAAATAAGTGGTAAACGTGAACTGCGCCGCTTCCTCATGTTTCAGCAGCATCACGACTTCGGCGATCATTTCCAGCAAATCCTCCGCAGGCGTACCAATGCAGAATTCGAGGTTAAAGGAAATCTCGGGGTTCTCCCGGAATTTCTCCGCCACCACCCCGGCCCACCCGGCATCGCCGGTGTATCTGGCCCAGGTATCCGCCGTACTCAATTCTTTGGCGCTGATTCCCGGGTGCCGCACCGCCAGCAGTTCCGCCGGTTTGTCCCATTCCGTGACGAAGTTCGCCCGGTCGCGGGCCACCGACACCGCGCCATGCGGAATCGCGTCAAATTCATTCTCGCGGGTGAATACCAGGTGATGGGCAATCTTGTTCGAGCGCCCGGTGTGGTCCAGCCCCGCCGCCCCGATCCTGCTGACCACGTGCAGCACCATGGAGCCGTATTGACTGCGCTGGTACGAGTAAATCACCGGGTTCCCCGCCGCGTCCGGATGGTTCGGCGGAAAAAGCGGCTTGTACCCGCTCAGGTTCTCAACCGGAGTAATCAGGTTCGCGGGCATTCCCTCGGTCATCGCCACCGTGGCAAAACCGGAACGCCCCGCAATCAATCCCTGTTGAGTGGAAGTATGTATGAGTTCAAACATCGCCGTCCTTGGTTACACGTTCGTTACGACCAGAGATCGTCTTTGCCCTTGAGCGCGTCGATTCCCTTGCTCCGCCGCGGCGGCATGGCGTAATCCCTGCCGTTTATCCGGATGACGCCGCCCAGGTAATTCAGCGGCAGCCTCACTGCTTTGCCGGTTTCCGGGTGCGGAAAAACGATATAATCGCCGCTGATTTTTGGCGCAAATGCCGGATCGCTGCTGCGCCCCGTTTCCTCCTTCACGCCAATGATCCCCTGCAGCGCCATCAGCAGCAGAAACGGCACTTCCACCCAGAGCGGCTTGATATCGTTCGGCACCACGCCGATGCCGCCGCTCTCGTTCCGCGCCGCCAGCCCGCCGAAATTGCTCACCGGAATGAAATACACTTCCTTGAAAAACGACTCCGCGGTATTGACCAGCCCCGGCGCATTCGCCAGCATCAGTTCCCGCGTGGCATAGGAGACGTCCAAAATCATATTGCGGTCGATTTTCGCCGCCCCCAGCTCCGAATCGGGGATAACCGGCGAGAGATTGCCGATATCCCGGTCCAGCGCCTTATACCAGTTGTCGTATTTGCCGACGGCGATGATCAGCGGAATATCGCAGCTGTCGGCCGCATTCATATTGCGGTGCCGCCGGATCCGGTTGATCATCTCCGAAAACAGCATCGTCTGGTCCGACACCTTAGCATTTTCCGTGACCTGCGGGTCGTTCGTGTCGCAAATCCGCCGCATCACCGCGTCATTGATCGGGTCGAACAGGAAAATGATTCCGTTCGAGCACGACAAATGCTGCGTCGCCGGGTTCACCACCACATCCGCGCCGGGCTGAAAATGCTCCCCGGCATTGTCGTAAAACACCAGATTCAGGCCGTTTTTGGCATTTTCCGCGCGGTATTCGAACACAAACGGTTTGGGCAGCTCCATCGGAATGCCGTTCAGCAGCACCTGATCGGAAAAATCGTTTCCGGTCTGCTGGGTTTTCGGCAGCATGACCACTTTATTGTAATCGATCGGCATGAAAATCAACCGCTCGTATCCATCCAGAATCTGGTTCAGCAGCGGGTCGACATCGATGAACGTGCTGCAGAAATTTTCCGACAACACCCTTCTCAACTGATGCACCAGGCAGGTCAAATAATACGATTTCCCGCTCGACGGCGCCCCCACGATCGAGCAGTAAAAACTCGGCAGGTCGATGATCGTGGCCGGAAAACGCAGGTGGCAATGCGGACACGCCATGTCGCAGGTCGGCATCCCCATGGCGTCGAGCGGCTGGCCGTAGCCATTGAATGCGGTCGGCGAAAAACGCTTCTGCTCAAACTCGCCGAGCAGCGGGTCGCCGATCAGCGAAGGATGCTGCGACACATACAGAATATACTCATGGTTGAAACTTTTCCAGCAGTGCGGACAAATGATCGAGCCGCCGGGGATTTCATCGGGGAACTCCGAGTCGATGGTCTTGCGCAGCGTATCGGCCTTCTCCGGTTTCGGCACCAGAAACGAGGTCGCGCAGTACTGGCATTTGATCCGGCGCCCCATGTTGGTCGCATCCCCGGAATAATGCTGGTTGCAGTTCGGGCACGCCAGCCGTATTTTGTCCTCCGACATGCTGATGACCCGGCCCGGCGGTACCTGCGCGTTGTCCTGCGCCGGCGGAAAAAATACTGCGAACGTCTTCAACTTCTGCCACGTGGCGGCGTGCTGTTCGCGGACCGGGGTTTCACCGTCGACCTTTTTCTGGTCGATCATTTTGTGAAGCTCGGCATCGGCAAACGGCCCGACCTCCGTCTGATCGATAAAGATATACCAGTTGCTCATAATTTACCTGCTTTTATTTTTTAATTCTGTTTTTATATCGTTCCAAAGCCTGATCAAACTCCTTTTCCAAAGCCTCCCCTGCCGCGGAATCAGGCAATAACAACAAAACATCGAGCATGGCGCTTCCCCATTCCGGAAAGTCGGCGTTCGGCGAAAGACTGTCCAGTTTCATATAGGACTTGAAACACTGGGCATAGATCTGCAGCAGTTCATTGTAACTGACCGGCGCGCTTTTCTTCCACTGCCCGAACGCGTCCGGGCACAACCGGCTGAATTCCCGCTCGCGTACCGAAGTCACGGCCTGCCGCTGCATCCGGTATTCCTTCACCAGTCCATCTCGGTTAATGGTGATGTATTTATTGATATCATCGGCCAGCGAGCCCTTCCCCGCCGCCTGGCTCAGATAGCGCAAGTCCTGACAGTAATATTCATAGAGCCCCACCGCCAGATAAAAATCCTTGAGCATGATCGCCCCCATAATCAGCTGAATCGGCTCACCGTCCTCAATTTTGGTCAGGATTTCATTTTTCAGGATATCCGGACTGTTCAGTTGCTCCGGAGGTCTCCGCGGCGGTGAATGGGAAAATGCAAACTCCCGCTTCATCTGCGCCTCCGCGGTCAGCAGTTGAGTATTCAACGCCAGCAGTTCGTTCATCTGCAGCCGGGTGGCGGCAATCATCGCCGCCAGCGTGTCGTTGCGCTGCCCCGGATAATACCGGCTCAGCTCCGCATAAAGCAGATTGCGCGGATTCAAACTCATATGATAAACGGCATAAAACGATACGGTATCCGCCGGAACGTTTTTGTGAAACGGCAGCACAGTCACAGCCTGAGGATTCAGCAGAACCCCATCTTTGGAGCCGAGCGGCACACAGTAGTATTTGCCGGAACGGTCGACTTCATGAAAAACCATAAACGGGCTGTTGCCTTCCCGGACGTGAGTAAGCACCACCAACCGCCCTTCGTCATGGTTCGTCAACGCTTTTTCCGCCGCCATCAGCGGCATCCACAGCGACAAACCTAAGACTATCAAGTTGATATATCGAATCATAAACTACCCCTTGCTGTTTCCGGTTTCTCCGCAAAACTCAACCTCTTCATCGGGTAAAATAACCTCTGAAATCCGTAAATCAAACAGTTTTCAAGTAATATAACGGCATTGAAAACCGATTTATTGCCGTTATTTAAAAGATTTTTGGAGAAAGAAAAGAAAATCAGGTGTCGCCGAGGCGCAATTTCGGTTCGAGAACCACCTGCACCGGACCGCCGCCCGGATTCTTCAGCAGCTCCAGCAGCAGCTCCAGCGCCGCCTGGGTCATGCCGTAAAAATCCTGCAGGATCGAGGTCGTTTCAAGCCCCCAGACATGACGGTGTGCCAGATTGTCGGTGTCCAGGTAGAAAACATCTTTTTGCCAGCGGAGTTCGTGCCGCCAGACCCATTGGATCAGCGCCCCGCTCTCGCTCCAGTCGTCGGCGAAAATATAGAGCGGCTCCTCCGGACGGGACGGCAGGCAGCGCTCCAGCATCCGGCGCTTCTCGTCAAAGTCGGCCGGCATGGGAATGATCTCATAAAAACGCTTCAGCGCCCGGCAGGCGGCGATGAAACCGTCATCGCGCGAGCTATGCACAAACTTGCTGCCCTGATCGTTTTTCAGCAGATAAGCCGTCGCCCCGGGCGCTTTTTCCAGACGGTATTTGACCGCGTTTTCGAAACTCTGTTTCAGTTCGCTGGTCACGTAATTGCAGTTTTCCGCCACCCGGTTGACCAGGATGCCGGGGATATTTTTCATGATCTCCGCAAGCTCGGGGATAATGACGTCATCGGGGTGCGACCACAGGATACCGTCGAACCGCGCCAGCGCGGCGATGGCGGTCCTGCTGCCGAGCGCCTCTTTGTAGCTCACCGCGGACACCCGGCACAGTTCGGAACTCGGCCGCTGCTGAATCAGCCAATCGGGCGCCACCAGCGCAATGCGCCGCCGTACCCCGGTATTGATGACCACCGTCCCGGCGCCTCGCCGCGCCGAAATCAGCCCGTCCTTTTCCAGCTGCTCCATCGCCCGGTTCACCGTGGTGCGGGTCACCCCGAAACGCTCCGAGAGCTCCAGCCGACTGGGCAATTCCGCCCCCACCGGAAAAACGCCCGCCTCGATTTCCCGGGCCAGCGTCCTGCCGATCTGTCTGTATATTTCCACTTTCATGCTTTTAAATATGGCTGTTATTTCAAAAGTTTCAAGTATTAGTCTTGTTTTTCCTCAAAGGTCAAATTATATTATCTGGGAATAATAACAGGAAGCGATTATGAGCGGTACACAACTGAACTTTGATTTGTTCGCGGAAGCTCCGGAACAGAAAAAGGAATCTTATGTCCTGCGCCTGAAGCACCAGCAGGCGGCTTTGAAGTGGCTGCTCCAACAGGAGCCCTCCGGCATCGGCTTGAACGTACCCACCCGGTTGACCAAATTTCAGGTCGATATCGGTGCTTTCTGGTCCTCGGCCGACCGCAAAAAAGTCATGCGCCCGCGCAAAACCGTGATCGTCGAAATGCGTTTCGACCGCGACGACTGCTGGCCGGACATCAGCGAGCGCGCCCAGCTGCTGGAGAAACTCCGCGAAATCAAGGGCGAAAAGCAGCAACTTGAAACCATCATCCGCCGGCAGGAGCCCGAGCTCCGGGTCGCCGACAATCTCTTCGAGGAAATCGAAGACTGGGACTATGAGGCCAGCAAAAACCAGGACTATTACCGCTGTTTGAAAAAGCTTGAGGAAATCCAGCGTGCACTGTACGCGGGCAGCCGTTTCGAGCTGATCCGCCGCGCCCACGTGGCCGACTTCCTGTACCTGGCGGTGCCGCGTCACCTGATCGATCCCAGCGAACTCGCCAACGGCTGGGGTTTGCTCTATATTAACGACGACCTCAAAATCGAAGAAGTCAAAAAAGCCCAGCAGGAAGAAACCGCTCTCGAAAACAAGCTGCATTTCATCCAGAACCTGGCTGCTTCATGTATGAAAAACACCCTGTTCGTCGCCGGCTTGAACATCGGCAAAAACGACCGGATAACCTGTTCGATGCCTCCGCGCCGACGCTGTAAAAAAATATGAAAAAAACTCTGAAGAATCTCCGTTTCCTGCTCGAATACATCATTATCATCATCCCGTATCACCTGATCCGCCTCCTGCCGCGCCCGGTCATGCGCTGGGTATCGTATTTCAACAGTTCCATCGCATATGCGGTGGCTCCCGGCATCCGCAAACTGATCTGCGCCAATTTGAAAGCCGCGTTTCCGGAAAAAGACGACCGCGAAATCGCCGCCATCGCCCGCAAGTCGTTCCACAACACGATTTACAACTTTTTCGATTTCATCTGGATGATGGGCAAGCCGAAGCGCATCGAGAAATACACCCATCTCCCCCCCCATATCCTCACCCTGCTCCGCGACTGCGTGGAAAATAACATCCGCATCCTGTTCGTCAATCCCCACCTCGGCAGCTGGGAGGGTTCCGGCATCATCGCCACCAACACCGCCGGCGTCAAACTCGCCGCCATTGCCAAAGTGACCCACAATCCCTACCTGAACGACCTGCTGAACAAAGACAACCGCGAGCGCGGCGGCATCAAAATCATCTTCTCGAAAGGCGCCATCAAGGACTCCCTGAAGTGCCTGCACGAGGGCTACTCCGTGGGGCTGCTGATCGACCAGAATACCCGCATCCGCGACGGCGGCGCCTTTGTCAACATGTTCGGCCTGCCGGTGGCCTCCAGCCGCTCCCCGGCCATGCTCTGGCACTACTGCGAAGCCAACCAGATTCCAGTCAAGGTCATTTACGGCACCACATTGCGCACCGGCGACAAACTGGAGGCGCACTTCGCCCTTCCCGCCAAAGCGTACCACGAATACGCCAACGACGACGAAATCCTGCAGGAACTCATGGATATCACCGAGGGTTTCATCCGCCAGTACCCGGACCAATACCTGTGGCTCTACAAACGCTTCCAGTACATCCCCCCGGACGCCCCGGAAGAACTGAAAGCGCGTTATCCGTTTTACGCCCGCGTCCCCGAAGCTAAATTTTTCCGCAAAAGGATCAACTGAAAATGTGGGAATACGACCTTAAACTGATTCTGGAGAACACCATCTATTTTCTGGCGCTGGTCAATCCGTTCAGCAAGGTCTTTTTCCTGGCCTCCTACACTCCGGCGCTGGACTTCAAAAGTCTCTGGGAAATGTCCTGGAAATCCACACTGTGGGCGCTCGGCATCCTGGTCGTGTTCACACTGGCCGGGCAATTCCTGCTCAAAGAAGTTTTCCGGGTCGAAATGTACTCGCTGCGGGTAGTCGGCGGCATGATTCTTTTCGCCGTCGGCTGGAACGCGGTCCGCAAAGGCGTGTTTTTCCAGAAAGAGGAGTCGAAAGTTCACGAATCGCTGAACGACATCTCCATCATGCCTCTGGCGGCCCCGTTGATCGCCGGCCCCGGTACGATCACCGTGGCGATCTCCACCAGCGCCCAGCACGGCATATTCGTCTGCCTGGCGGCGATGTACCTCGCGTTATTCATCAATCTGGTAATCATGCTCTTCTCGCTGGTTATCAGCAACTTCGCCCACGCGCTTTCGCTGACCGGCCCACTGATCCGCATCACCGGGTTGATCGTGGCCATGGTGGCCATGCAGATGGTTTTCGGCGGCCTCGGCGAATGGCTCCACACCGTATTCGGCTGAAAATTCCGTTTACCCCTCTTGCAAAATTATATTTGACAAGTATAATTTAACCAGATCAAGGGGGCAATGATGGAAAACAAATGTCCGCAGTGCGGCCGCGAGTGCGGCAATATCAAGATGTACAAGCTGACGGCTGTGATGTTTCTGGTGGCCGTGACCATTACCAAAACGCTGTATCTTTCCGGTTGCCCGGAATGTCTCCGCAAGCAATTGGCCAAGCACTCGCTGCTTTACTTTTTTCCGTGCAATATTTTCTGGCCGTTCTTCACCTTGCCGCAGGTGATTTATTACTGGATCAAGTCCGGCAAGCCGGGCCCCTCCCCGCTGTGGCTCGAATACACGGAATCCGTCAAGCAGGTAATTGAAGAACAAGCCGCCGTTCAGGAAGCGGCCATCCCGAAAGAAGATTTGCCCGCGCTCGACCTGCACCAGAATTCCCGCCATCAAAATGGAGCCGTCTACCGTGCCGGCGGCGGCGAATTCGGCTTGCGCCCGGCCGGAATGCTGCTTATCTGGGCGCTGGCCGTTATTCCGGTGGTCAGCTATGGATATGCGTGGGCCACTTATACGCTCACCGATCTTTACCTGCGGATGATTATCCCGGCGGTCTGGGTTCTGGCTCATGGGTTCATTATCCGTCAGATTGCGGTCCGGAGCGGTTGTCATTCGCCGGACGGCCTGCGGATAGCGGCGGTATTGCTGGGTCTGTGGAACCTGTATTGCGCCTGGGTATGCTGGATTTGTATCATGTCGCAGCACGATGCGCTGATCTTCGACCCGGTCCACATCTGGAATATCATAAAGCACCTCGCCGAACAGGGCATGTGGGGTCTCGCCGAAGGTCAGGTATTCTCCCCGGCCGAGCATTTTGCGGTCTGGGCCCTGGAAGCCGTCCTGTTCATCGCCACGCCCCTGGTCATGGTCTGGAATGCCGTGAGTCAGGTACCTATTTGCAGTTTGTGCCGGAAAAAGCTCCAGCTGTTTCACCAACTGCGCCAGCGCAATCCCCCCGACAATCCGGTTTTATTCAAGAAATCCCTGCGGCACGGTGATCTCGCGGAACTCGCCGCGCTGCCGGAACGGGCATTTGCCGATTATCTGGTGATCCAGATCCTGCATTGCCCGGATTGCGGAGGCGTATATCTGCTGAAAATCACCTATTGCATCGACAATGTCAAAAACGGCAAGGTACGCACCAGTTGCCGCCCCTTCATGCCGATGGTCTATGTCGAAGCCTCCGAAATCGCCAAACTCGGCAAGCCGTAATCACTTATGGCCCTTGGAACCCTTGGCGCCGAAATTGCCGCCCATCGCCAGGATGTTGCTGTCGAAGGAGTAAATAATCTCTTCTTCCTGACGGCGGCGCTTCAGCGCCAGCGCAATCAGCCGCTCGATGAGCTCGGGGTATTTGATGCCGACCGGTTCCCAGAGGTAAAACGCCAATGAACCCGGAATGGTATTGATTTCGTTCAGCCAGACCTTGCCGGTCGATTTGTCGATCATGAAGTCGATACGCGAAACCCCGTTGCAATCCAGCGTCTGAAACGCCCCCACGGCCAGTTCCTGAATCTGCCGCCGCACGTCCGGCGCGATATCCGCCGGAATCTTGCGTTTGAGGCTCGCCATCCCCTTGCTGCCGCCCCCTTTGCCCTTGGAGCCGCCGCTGGTGTATTTGTCTTTGTAGCTCAGGATTTCGTCGCTGGCAAACGGTTCTTCGCATTCGGACGCGATCGCTTCGGCAGCGTCGCCGAGCACCGAACAATTGATCTCGCGCAGCTGGGTAATCGCCGGCTCCACCAAAACTTTGTCGGCAAAGCTGAAAGCCAGTTCCAGCGCTTTCGTCAATTCGTCCGTATTCGCCGCCTTGGAAATGCCGACGCTTGAGCCGAGGTTAACCGGTTTGATGATCACCGGATAGCTGAATTTCTCCTCCACTTTCCGCACATTGCCCGGATCGGGCGCGGTGAAACGCACGCAGTCCAGCACCGGAAACCCGGCTTCTTTCAGCATGATTTTCATCACGTATTTGTCCATGCCGATGGCGGATGCCAGCACGCCGCAGCCGACAAACGGCACGTCGAGCGTTTTCAGAAATCCCTGCAGCGCGCCGTCCTCGACGTTGGTGCCGTGAACCACCGGAAACGCCACGTCGATATCACAGATCGGCCCGCCGGAGAACAGCCCGCCCGGATGCTTCATCAGCCGTACCCGCCCTTTTTCGTTGACGAACACCACCCGGCGGCACCTCGAAATCAGCGCATTGATGTTGCGGTACAGGCTGATATTGCGCAGGTCCTCGCCATAGTAAAATTCATTGGATTTGGTGATATAAACCGGCACGATCCGGTATTTGTCGGTATTGATGTTGGCCATGGCCTGAACCGCGGAAATGATCGAAACTTCATGCTCCACCGTTTTGCCGCCGAAGAGCACCGCCACATTGATTTTCATTAACCCCATATCTGGTTCTCCATCTTAATAATTATCCGGCAAATCGTTTTCCAGCAGCACGATTTTCCGTTTGTCGCTCTGTATTGAATTCACCTTCGCCATCGCCTCATTGAAGCTGCCGGCAACGAATATTTTTTCCGCCGGATACCCGGCCCCGGTCAACCCCTCGTAAATCGGCTTGGTTTGCTTCTCGCCGACCAGCGCCACGAAATCGCACACCTCTGCGGCTTCTCTGCCGAACTGATGATTCAGCTCATCCTGTTTGTTGCCCAGCTCCACCATTCCCGGCGTAATCAACACCTTGAAATCCTCGAACAACGCCAGCGTTTTCAGCGCGGCCCGGCAACCGTTCGGATTTGAGTTGTAGGCGTCGTCGATAATCGTCATGCCGCCGTTTTCGAGCAGCTGCAGCCGGTGCGGTACCGGGGCGATCTTCCCCGCCTGCGTCTTCAATTCCTCCAGCGGCATGCCGAGGAAGTGCCCGACGGCAATCGCCGCGGCCAGGTTCACCACGTTGTGCTCGCCGATCAACTGCGTCTGAAATTCCGCCTCGCCTGACGGCGTGCGCACCTTGAAGCCGGTGCCGTTCCGCGACACCTTGACGTCAAAAACCGCATAGTCACTGTCATCCCTCAGGCCGTAGGTGAAAAACGGCTTATCGGGGCGCTGTACGATCCGGTCCTGCAGAAATACCCGCCCGTCCTGCGGCACGCTGTCCGCCAGTTCGAACTTGGTGCGGACAATGTTTTCCAGCGTCTTGAAACTCTCCAGATGCTGTTCGCCGATGGAGGTCAGGATGCCGTATTTCGGATGGACGATATCGCAGATCTCCTTGATGTCGCCGATGTTCCGCGCGCCCATTTCGCAGATGAAAATCTCATGCGTGGCCCGCAACTGCTCGCGGATCGTCCGCACCACGCCCATGGTGGTGTTGTAACTCTCCGGCGTCATCAGCACGTTGAACCGCGCCCGCAGCAGCGTATTGAGGAAAAATTTCACGCTCGTTTTGCCGTAGCTGCCGGTGATCCCGATCACGGTCAGCCCCGGAATGCTTTTCAGCATATTCTCGGCGTCTTTGATATAATACCTGACAAACGCCTTTTCCAGCGGCATATTGATGATATTGGCCGCCAGCACCAGAAATGGCGACAACACAAATCCCAAACTCAAAATCAGGTAATTACACGGCTGCGGCGCGAGAATCGCCCAAACCACCCAGCCCGCCACCAGAATCGCCGCCGTCACCAGCATTCGCTTCACGCGGGCAGTGTACACCAGCGGCTTCTTGGCCTTCGGCAGACGCGACAGCAGAGCGATCAGCACAAACATAACCGTCAGAATGACGAAGAAAATATTATTCCCGGTAAATACAATTCCCGACAGCAGCAGGATCAGGAAACTGGCCTTGAACTTCCCCGGATTGAGGCGCATCCATTTCAGCTGCACCTTCATTTTGTAGGAATTGAGCTGGAACATATGCACGGTCCTGATCACCGTCAACGCAGTGCAGATCAGCACCGGAATCAGCAGAATATACGGCAGCACAAACACTTAAGACTCCTCCATTTTCATAAACGACTTGATGACCCGGTTGAAAACATACGGCTGGTCCAGAAAAGCATAATGCCCGGCGTTTTCCAGCACCACCAGCCCGGCGTCCGGAATCAGTTTCTCCATCTGTTTGCCGTCCGCCACCGGCGTGGCCGTGTCGTTGGTTCCCCAGATCAGCAGCGCCGGCACCTTGATCGAGCTCAGCAAATGCGTCAAATCCTCATTAACCACCTTGACCAGGCTCTGGCGCATGACCGGCGAAGCGGCGGCGTAATCGGCCGACCCCATCTTTTTCCGGTAATTCTCCAGCGCGCCGGGGAAAAA
The DNA here is from genome assembly GCA_040391785.1 of Victivallis vadensis. Classification (GTDB taxonomy): domain Bacteria; phylum Verrucomicrobiota; class Lentisphaeria; order Victivallales; family Victivallaceae; genus UBA5239. The sequence continues at coordinate 18,793 of JBEBXH010000051.1, read as the reverse complement.
CCTCAGCACTGATTTGGCGGCTTTATATGAAGCGACTTTCAGCTTGTATTTCATGGAACGCTTTGGCCGGATTCCGGCGCTGCCCGTCAAGATGATTTTATCCACGCTGAACGGCAAATCCTTGCGATTAAGCATTTTGATAATGACGCGCCCGCCGAAGGAATGTCCCAACAGCGTGACTTTTTCCGGTTTGAATTCCGCGATGAAATCGAGCACGAAATCGGTATATTTATCCACATCCCACGCCTCGGGCGGCTCGGCGGATTTGCCGAACCCCGGCATATCCAGCGCCACCACGGTGAATTTGGCGGAAAGCAGCTCAATGAGGTTATTGAAGAGTTCGATATTGGCGCCCCAGCCATGCAGCAGAAAAATGTAATCTCCCTGCCCTGCGACCCGGTAATTGATTTTTATATCCTGTATGGTTTTATCCACAGCGCCACTCAAAAAAAATGGAGCCGGAAGTCAGGATTGAACTGACGACCTGATGATTACAAATCAACTGCTCTACCGCTGAGCTATTCCGGCCTGTATCTTTATAATATTACTCGCTTTTGCCACAAAATCAAGCAGTAATTGGGAATTTATTGCGTCTTTATCGGACCTGTCGGACTTGTCGGACGAGTCGGACAGGCCCGGCAAAAAAAACGGAGCCTGCGGCAGTGATGCCGTAAGCCCCGGATTCAGTACTGAATATGCGGTTATTTGACCGCGAATTCGGTTCCCTTCTTGACCATTTCGGTGTATTTGACCACGTCCACGCCTTCGTCGATCGTGATCGGATACTTCGCGCCGTTGCGGATGGCATCGTACAGGCTGTTCCAGATCTTCCAGGTGTCGCAACCGCAGGACGGAGCCACCGGGATGGTCTTTTCGATCCATTCGAGCTGCTCGGGGTTGCCGAAAGAAGCGGTGATCGGCGGCGATTCCTTCTTCGCCTTGATATCCATCAACTTCTGCTCGGGATTGATGTATTTGAGCTTCAGTTCGGATTCATCCTGCGACACCAGCGTGCCGCGGTCGCCGTATACCATGTAGACCGGCTCGCCGATCGCCACGCCGCCGCTGATTTCCATATCGATCATGCGGCCGTTTTCGCCTTCGAAAATAATCGTCAGGTGATCCTCGGCATCGCCCACGGCGGCCACTTTGCGGAGGCGGCTCCAGACGCTTTTCACCGGCGATTCGAGCAGACGCAGCGAATGGTCGATGATGTGCGGCCCCCAGTTATTGAGCATGCCGCCGCCGCATTCGATGATGGTCTGCCAGTCGTCGCGGCGCTGGTAGTTGTGACGGCGCAGGCGAATCTGGTACACGTTGCCGAGAATCCCCGAAGCCATGATTTCGCGGATGTGGTTATAGCACGGCTCGAAGCGGCGGTTGTGACGCAGGAAAAGTTTGCCCGGATATTTTTCCGAAGCCGCCTTCAGGTCCAGCGCCTGCTGGTAGGTGATGGCGATGGGTTTTTCCTGAAACACGTATTTGCCCGCTTCCAGCGCCTTGATGGCGTAAGCGGCGTGTTCCGGGGAGCGCACGGCCACGGAGACCATTTCCACTTCGGGATCTTTCAGCATATCTTCGAATTTGCTGTAAATCTTGCAGGGGCGTTCGTATTTCTTGATGAATTCATCACAACGCGTGGTATCGGTGTCGCAGATCGCCACGAATTCGAAACGGCCCTCGGTTCTGCCGACTTCCGGCAAATGCATGCCGTAACCGGCGCGGCCGATGCCGACCAGACCGACTTTGATGGGTTTGTATTCAGACATTACTCATTTCCTTATTTTTTGATCCCCGCTTTGCGGAGGTAATCCAGACTGACTTTCAAATCTTCGAGCGGCTCACGCACATGGGTGTCGTGTTCGATCATGACCCAGCCGTCGAATCCGCCCGCGATCAGGGTGTTCATAACGGCGGCGTTGTCGAGGCCGTCGTTGCCGGCGCCGAGTTCGCAGAATTTCCAACTTTTGGCACGGCCGCCGGCCTCACGGCCATCCGGAATCAGGACGTCCTTCAGGTGGACGGCCACGATGCGCGACACGTATTTTTTCGCCATGGCGACCACGTCGCCGCCGGCGGCGCTCAGGTGGCCGGCGTCAAGCAGCAGATAAGTATCCGGGCACTCTTCCATGAAACGCTCCAGTTCCTGCTGATTTTCGATCCGCTGGTCCATGTGATTGTGCAGCGCGGCCTTGATGCCGAATTTGCCGCAGACGCGGGTGAATTCACGGGTGCGGCGCAGAAAAACGTCCATATCGGCATCGCGGCCGATGGCTCCGGGCGTCAGCCACACGTATTCCTTGCCCAGGGCGCAGGTCCACTCGATACCCGCCTGGACGTTCGGCCCGCGGCAGGTGGCGAAATCCATGCCCATCTTATGATACAGCATCGCTTTGTTCAACGCATCGTCGGCGCTGATCGCTTCGACCCGTTCGATTCCGTCATAACCGATTTTTTTCAACGATTCCAGACGGTCCTCAATGCTGTAGAGTCCGCCATGCCATACGTTCATGCCATAGTCCGCCACGCCGAATTTCATTTTTTCATGCTCCTTTTAAAGAAATGCAATGGATAAAATATACATCATAATCTATATTAACCAATAGATAAAATAATCATTTTTATGGATTTTACGAACATGAACTATTTTGACGGCCTGCAATTTATCGGCAGTGGAATTTACGAGCACCACACTCATACGGTGACCAAAAATTTCACCTATTACGGCATTCAATACAATCACGAGGGGGATTTCAAGGTCGTTTTTGACCGTAAACAGGAGTACGCGGTGTCCGGCCCATATGCGCTGGTGACTTATCCCGGTCCGCACTTCAACTACGGTTCCGGCAGCAGGGATGGGCGTACCCACTGCTGGGTCTGCTTCACCGGCGAGCGGGCCGAGCGTTTCGCGGCGAGCGGATTGCTGCCGATGAACCCGGACCAGCCGCTGATCCGCATCACCAAGCCGGAGCAGTTTTTCGAGACCATGCACGAACTGAACCACGCTTTGAGCCACGGCCCCGAGCTGTACAACCGCGCCGTAAACCTCCTCGAAACCATGCTGTTGCAGCTGCATGAGCAGAACGAGGCCCCGGCCCTCCTGCCGCCGCATCAGCTGAATAAGCTGCGCAAGCTGATTGCCGAGATCAAGGCGTCGCCGCAGCAGGAGTGGGATTTCGAGCGGGAGGCGGCGGGACTGTTCGTTTCGATCACCCATTTCCGGCGATTATTCAAACAGTTCACCACCCTCCCCCCGCAGCAGTTTCTGATCAACTGCCGGATGCAGCTGGCCGTACGGCTGCTGCTGACCTCGGACAGTCCGGTCAGCGAGGTGGCGGAGAATTGCGGTTTTGACGATGAGTTTTATTTCTCACGCATGTTCAAAAAGCATTTCCACCTGCCGCCGCTGGCCTACCGCCGCGAATTTATTGGCTGACGATGAAGTAGTAAACGTCGTCCGGAATATCGAACGCGATTTTGCCAGCCGTCACCGGGCACTCAAACCGCTGATTTTTCAGCGGGAAATTGACGCTCACCGACTCCGCCGGCACAGTCACTTCAAGCACCACCCGGCGGACGGCCTGATCCGGCTTGGCGGAGGTGATGACGTTCAGCCCGGACCAGTTGCTCTCGCGCTGCGCCTCGAGTTCCTCGTTCACTGCCAGCTGGTAGTGTGCAGCCAGCCCGTGCAGCAGGAATTTGCCATCCGCCGAGCGGAACAACCGTAGCAGCCAGCCGTCTTTTTCCACAGCCTTCACGGGGGGCTGCGGGAGCGCCTGCTGAATCGGCCCGGCGATTTCCGGCTGCGTCGCGGACCCCATCCGGCCCGGATGCCAACAGAAATGGTCGCCGAGTTTGTGCCACTCCGCTGAATTCCGGCAGTCGACGGTCGGCTTTGGGCGCCAGTCCGGCGGAAACACGGCCGGCCGGTCGATTTCCGGCAAGTCGATCCGCAGGCCGTATTGTTCGGTAAACTGCTGTTCGAACCGATTGCCGCGCGCATCACACACGCCGAGCGGCCCGGCGGCAATCACGGTTTTCCCGGCCTCGATCCAACGCTCCAAAGCATGAATATCTTCATTCGACAAACACACCGCCGACGGCATCACCAGAATCGAATAATTCATATCCGCTTCCGGAATCCGGTTAACCACGTCGAACTGAATATCGTTGGCAAACAGGTAGTTGCAGCATCCTTCATAATCCGCCGTATAGTCCGAATAATTGCCGCCATAGAAATTCCGCGTGGCATCCGAGAAATAAACCGCCACCGCCGAATCCGGCCACGCCTCGAAGAGTTCCGGATGATTCTTTTCGAAATTATACGGAACCGCCGTCACCTCGGGGTCATCCGGCAGGTTTACGAGCTTCGAATCCGGCAGCGCCAGCCGTCCTTTCTTGGTGGAAAACCAGCAGTCCGAGCCCAGGAATTTGTTGAATGCCCAGATCACCCCGGCGGTATCGGCGGAGAACCCGTAGCCCAGCCCGATACAGGGCGCGCCGTGTTCACGCGCCACGCCGAGGTGCTGCAGTTGCGTGGCAAGCAGGGCTCCCAGCGAGCCGTCGATTTTCGGCGTGTTGCCGCACATTTCGAGCATCACCATGTTGCAGCCGCGGATGAACTCCAGGTAACTCATTCCGGCCCCGGCACTCCCCACGTCGATGCTGTTCGAGCAGCAGGTCATGAACGGGAAGTCCGGCGGCAAGGTTTTCCGGGTCGCCGCTACATAATCGCCGGTACTGTGTGCCCGCATTTCCAGCCAATCGCGAAACGCCGGGCTGTGCCAGTTGCACCAGAACGAACGATCATCCACCGGCGGCAGCTCGCGCCCGTATTCACGCTTGAACCGCTCCCGGCAATGACGGCAGCCGCAGCTGGTCAAATTCGAGTAAAAAATCCCGTCGTCGCTCATCAAACCGTCGATGCCGGTCTCCGCCAGCAGCTGCCGCACATAACTCTGGTACGCCGCCACAAAATCGGGGTTGTTGAAGCAGAACTCCTCGGCCGTGTAGCGTGTCAGGCGAACGGCTTCGTTGGTCCGGACGTCGATCATCCGCCAGTCGTTCATCTTCATGCCGCGGTATGTCAGCTCATCCGCGGCCCGGCGGTTCGGCGCAAACGGCACATGGTGACGGTTGAAGCGGCGCATCTCCTTCATTTCCTGCATGTTGTCGTAACGATGGACAATTACCGACGAATGATGATCGAAAAGTTTGATGTCGCGCTGATGCAGTTCGTCGGCAATATACCGCATCAAATCATGCAGATTCGTCCACAACGGCATAAAATCCCAGCGGCAATGCGCCCCGAAAATGATGGCGGTATTGACCCCGCCCGCCGCCATCAGGTCGGCCCGCCGCTTCACCTTGTCCTCCAGGTCATGATCCGGCCAGGCAAGGTCCTCCCACTTGAGCCACCAGCTCGCCATCCGATACGAATTTCCACCCATTTCTAAATTCCTTTATATTGTGCTGCCGGGCGCGATCAAAACCTCACTGGTGTGATTCCCCGGTGTTTCATTGTATTCATTGCTGATCCGGCGCTGCAGCAGGTCCATCGCCAGCACCGCGATCGTTTCCGGTGACGACTTGACCGTGGTCAGCTCGGGCTTTTCATAGGCCGTGTCGAAGCCGTCAAACCCGCTCACTCCGAGGTCGCGTCCGAGAACCAGCTCATGCTCCTGCGCCCACTTCACGCACGCACGTGCCACATAGTCCGAAATACAGAAAACCAGCGGACGCTTTTTCCCCCGCACCGATTCTTCGAGCCCCTCGATTAATTCCGCATCATTGTTCCAATTGAGATACTCCACCTGACCGATCTTCCGTTTGCGGACGTATTCGCGAAACGCCGCCGTGCGGATCTCAAAGTTCGCCACATAGACATTTCTCGTGCAAAATATGAACTGCTCATAACCCATCTTGACCGCCAGGTCCATCATGGCGTGCACGCCCCCGCGGTTCGGCGGCGTCACGGAATCCAGCGGCAAATCCGTCAGACGGTTGATCACCACCATCGGCTTGCCGGTCTTCTTCAACACCGGTTCCAACCACGAATCCGGGATGAACTCGTCGACCAAATAACCGTCCACCCCGGGCGCGACCTCAATCATGGCATCGCTGATCGCCGCCAGCGCCGCGTCGCTGACCGGACGCATATTCAATGGCCGCGTGGTATGGCTCCGCCAGAGATCCAGTCCGCGATTCAAACACTCCATCTCCAGATGGATATTGATGTCGTTTAAAAAGTTATCCATCCGGGTCGTCGCCCGCAACGGCCGATTGAAGTTCGCGATCACGCCGGTCCGCTGCGCGGCCCGCGGCCCCTTCCGCACCGTATAACCACTGCCGCCCAGCGCCTCGATCAGCCCTGCCTGCGACAATTCCTTGAACACACGCACAATCGTGATGTGACTGACCTCATACTGCCGCCGCAACTCGTTCACCGTCGGCAAACGCTCCCCCGGCCGCAGCCGTCCCTGCTCGATCGCCGACTTCAAATCTTCGGTAATTTCCTGATATTTCGCCATAAATATTATCCCATAACATTATCCAATAACACTATACAATTGAACCCGAATATTTCAACCGTAGATTCCGCTTTTTTCATTGAATTTCCCGCAATCCACAGTATTTTTTAATAAGGAGGCATGGCCATGGAATATGAAAAATTCGACCGGAAGGAGTTTGCGGCCGAGGCTGACCGGCGACGACAGGTCATCGAGCTGGATTTGAAACTCACGCTGATGATCTGCGGATTCAGCCTGACGTTCGGAATGTTCCTGGCAATCATTTTTTCGCCAATCGCCGGAGCCTTTTTTCTGGCGATGGTATTTATGACTCTGGCTTTCTCCCCGAACACGAATCTGAAATTCTGCAAAATCAAAAGTAAATTTGACGCATGCCCAGCCTGTTATGTAGAACTGCCGGATGCCACGTCCACGTTGGAAGAGGTAACCGCTTCCAATGCCTGTCCGCACTGCCGGGAAATTATCCTGGCGGATAATATTGCCGATCCCCCGCCGCCATATACAAAAAAAGAACTAAAGGACGAACTCTCAGTCCTCCTCGGACCGGATGCCCTTCGCGGAGTCATCTTCTTTATTGCTACATTCTCATTGGGCTACGTCATCCTGTTGGGTTACATTTCACTGGAATCTCCGAAATATGGTTTGTGGTTGATGATCGGCGGTTATCTCGCCATCCTGCTCCTGTATGCGATTCTGACCCAGATTTTTTATGCTCTGCAATACCGGCGGCGCAAAGGACCGGAATGCCCGAATTGCCATGTCGGTCTTCGCTCCGGAAACCTGCGCGATATCGCCTGCAAAACCGGCGGCTGCGGCGTTTGCGGCGTCAAGCTCGTCAATGACTTTATCCCTCCCCCGCCGCCCAAGCCCAGAAAAGAAGCGTCCGAAGAACAAATACGAAAAAACACGAAGATACTCCGGTCGATTCTGATATCCCTTTTCATAATCGGTATACTGCTTCTTATCGGGGGATTGATTTATCACCTTCCCAAGAATTTTATTGCCGGTACGGTGTGTGGGTTGGCTCTGGTGGGAGAATTCATTCTCATATCTTTTCTCCCGTCCCCCAAAAAGCTTACGGAAGAAGAAAAGCTCGCCGCGCGTAAAAAATATTGGGAAAGTTATTGGAACGGAACGCTGAAAAAACGGTTCACATCAGGTTCGTTTCCTTTAGCCGTCACCTTGATTATATATGTCATTCTGCAATTCCTTATGATACTGTTTTTACGGCTCGTTCTTCCGTATCTTGAAATAAGCGACCATGCACCTCTGGTCATTGCGATGACTTACCTCTTCACATTTTCTCCGTCGGCTATCCCACTGGGGGAATTGCTTAACTATATTCGGGCCAAATTAATTCGCAAATTTATCTACAAACACAAAGAGGAATGAGCATGAAAATCCGTACTGACTTCCCCGGCGGCAACGTGGTTGTCCGAAGTATTAACGACAAAAAAATCGAACTGTCACCGGATCTGCGCGACACTTCGACCAACTGGTTTTACTGGTATTTCGAGGCGGAATTCGATGCGCCCGGCGAATACGAGTTTGTGTTCGACATGGCCTCGGTCGGCTCGCAGGGCCCGGCGGTCAGCTGCGACGGCGGCGAGACCTGGAACTGGGGCGGCGGGCAGCTCGAAGGCGTCGAGGGCTTCCGTTATGTTCATGACGGCAAGGTGAATAAGGTGCGTTTCTGTATGGGAATTCCCTACTTGCAGAAAAACTGGGAGAAGCTCGGTTTGCCAGTGACCGAACTTTGCAAGAGCCGCGAAGGGCGTTCGGTGGAGCTGTTCACGCACGGCAGCGGCGGCAAGCACACGTATTTCTTTTCCGCGCGGCGACACTGCTGCGAAATGGCGGCCAACTATGTACTGGAAGGGGTGATCAAAGCGGCGCTGGCCGACCCGGCGCAGGATTTCAAGCTGCTCGTGGTGCCGTTCGTCGACAAGGACGGCGTGGAAAACGGCGACCAGGGCAAAAACCGTAAACCGCACGACCACAACCGCGATTACAACGAAGTTCCGCTATACCCCGAAACCAAAGCCGTCATGGAGCTGGTCGAACGCGAGAAACCGGAAGTGATTCTGGATATTCATTGCCCGTGGCTGCGCGGCGGCGACACCAATGAAACCATTTACATCGTCGGCGTCGAGCCGCACGACGCAATGAAACGGGTTGACCGCTTCTCCGGAATTCTGGAACAGGAATCGAAGCACAGTGTCCCTTATTACGCCTCGGACAATGTGTTGTTCGGCTCGTTATGGAATACCAGGGACAGTTACAACGCCGGCACAAGCTTCAGCCATTGGGGCAACGAACGCCCGTGGAACCCGCTGTGCGCCTCCGTCGAAATCCCCTATGCCAACACCAATGACCTGGTCCTGACTCCGGATTTATGGCGCAAGTTCGGCGCCACCATGTGGCGCGCGATCCGCAAATACAGCAATTAACGATTTTGGTGAATCAGCCATGAACTACCACGGGGGAGTTCATGGCTCGTGTTCGATTTTGTCGAAATGCTTCTTGTCCGCCAGGGAGATGTGACCTTCGACGCGCCCGTCATCGAACGGATTGGAGACGCGGGCGTTGAGGTCGCGAAACAGTGCGCGCATGTCGATCACGCCACCGATCATAAACCAGATTGTCGAAATACCGCCGACCAGCAATGCCGCCACAATGGTGGTGATGAAAAAGTAAATGCCCCAGCGTTCCGCCGGCCACGGAGCAACGGCGTTCCAAAGCAATATGCCGCAGAACATAATGCCAAAACTGTAAATCAACGACCAGATAAATACGCTCCAGGCAATGATTTTGTCGCCGGTTGTATATTCTTCGGTGATGCCGATGAGTTTCTGGTAGAGATTACTCCAGCTCCAGGTTTTCACGGGCGGGGCCTCCTTGCTGTCGCCATATTTGCCGCGGTGCAGCATACGGTCGAGGTTAAACGGTTCCTTGTAGGTAACCAGCGAACCGGTGATGTAGGCGATCACGCCCAATACCATGGACATGAAATAGATCTCCATGGAATTAATCGGAAATTTGATCGGATCCATGGTCCAGGCGACATACGGGTTAAATGGAGAGGAGACGGTTTCGAGGAATGTTCCCACCGGACTGGCGTAGCCCATACGATCCAGCCATGGATAGATCTGCGCGGCCCAATTGCGTTGAAAAAACAGCCCCAGGACCGATAATCCGGAACCGAAAATCAGCGCACACCAGGCGCCGCAGGTAGTGCCGAATTTCGTATAAAGCCCGCCGATCATGATCGGTCCCGCTGCGCCCAGCCACACCGCGCACATGATCGTAACAAACATATTGATATAATCAAGTTGCGCGAAAAACAGCGACACGATGAAGAAGAATACCGTTACCCCCAGCGAACAGAATTTCAGGGCTGAAATATGTTGCTTGACCGGCATGGCCTCTTTTTTAAACGGCATGATGACGTCCTGTACAATCGTACTGGAGGCATTGAAAATGCGCGAATCATCGGTCGACAACAACAGCATGATCATTAGCAGTGTAAACAATGCGATCAACACCGGTGGAAAAACCTGACGGAGCAGCGTCGGCATCATCATCTGATAATAGAGCGAACGGAATTCCTGAAATACCGCATTACTATTAGTAACTCTTTCATTCTGAATCGTATCATAAGTCGCATTCAGAAATGCGATGTCGGGGTTATGGGTGCGCGAATACGGCTCGTCGACACCGATGGTGTGGCTGGGGACCGGAAGTCCGGCCACATTGGCATTGACCCTGGCCCGGACTTCCGCATCGGCGATGACTTCCTGTGCCACCTTGTCGGTCAACTTCAACCGGACATCGTGAGCATCCCCGGCAAAGCGGTTTCCGAGCATGAAGGTGATGACGAAAATGCCGATCAGCGTCAGCATCGTCCAGGCGAAACCGTTGCGCCAGGTACCGAGAATGGCGGCCATTTTCTGCTCGTGCGGAGTACGGCCCGCGCTGCTGGTGTCGTTGCCGATCCACGCGGCGCGATTCAGGATCGATCCCGTGATCGTGACAATCAGTGCAAAAAGGTTGAAATCGCGCAATTCGCTGATGTCCATCGGATTGAGAAAGCTCTCGCCGGGTACGCGGTCCAACATTACCGGAGCCACGTCCTGAAACCACGATACATGAGTCAGCACAAATACGGTGAAAATCACAAAAATCGGATAACTGACAATACCCTGAATCGAGTCCGTAATCAGCAGTGAAATCCGCCCGGCTGGCCAGATAATCGCCAGCGCCAGAAGCAACAGAACCGCCACCAATACTCCATAAGTGGGAATCTCCAAACCGAACAATGGAATTTTATGCGGAATACCCAGAAAATAAATGAAAAAACGTACCGCCACCGCCGGCCCGATGGCATTCGTCACCATCTCCGCCAGCGTGCGGATGGCCGCCGCCACAATGCGGAACGAACGGCTGTACCTGAGTTCGAAAAACTGCCCGGCCGAAAGGCACCGTGTCTGGCGGAAACGGTAAATGCAATAACCCGTCAGCGCCATGAACATTCCGATCGGGATCGTCAGCGCGCTCCAGAACCCCATCGCCATGCCGCATTGGTAATTCTGTTCGCACATGGCCACCAGCGTGATCACCGAGAGCCCGGCGGTGAGATCCCCCACGCTGATGACATAGCGCCCGGCCACCCGGCCGGACGCCAGATAATCCGCAATATCGCGCACATAGCGCCGCGAATAAAATGCCAATCCCAGTATCCCCGCCAACGGCACAATCACAATCAGCCAGACGATGATATTCATTTGCGGCCCTGTCCGAGGCTGGTAATCTCGAAAAACGGAGTCGGCCCGGCAACGGGTAGTTTTGCGGTATCGACTTTAAAAATCAATTCACCGTTTTCATAACGGGCGGGAAGTTTGTCGCCGCGTTCGCCATTCAGCTTCAAGGCATGGACCACGGGTTCGACAAGAGTTGAATTGCGGACTTTGACTTCGAATTGCCCGGTTTGATAGAGGACTGGAAGCGTGCCGATATCGATCAGTCTCTCCCGCGTCGAATCGGCAAAGGTCATAGCGGAATTCAGGGCGTCGGTATTGATGACCAGCAGGAGACTGTCATCCGTGGCAACCGTTTTTTCCGCATTTCGGGCGATCACGGTAAACGCCGCCGGGCAGCTTGATGCGACGATGGTCAGTCTGCCGAGTTTGCGCATTTCGTTTGCTTTGACGGTACTTCCTTCGAGCCGCGGCGTGATCACATCCAGAATACCGCCTTTGTGGAGATGCATGGTAATTTCGCCGGTGTCGCTCTGGTAGATTCCTTTTTCCGGGTCGGTCCGGTTTTCCGCGCCGATCAGTTTCAGTTCCCGCATCCGCGCCAGCTCATCGCGCAATACGTCCGTGCCGCGGTAAGAGTCGGTCACGGTTCCATACATGCCGAAGTCGTTGAATCCGGCTCCGCCGAGCGGTTTTACTTCGAGGTCAGCTTTGATGTTCCGCTGAATGTCGCCTTCGTACCGGGCGCCGATCCGGCTCACGGCAAACAGGAACGCCAGATTGCCGTTGAACGCGGTGAACGGTCGGTTTTTCTGAAAAATAAACTCATCTGTGATTGGAAAAACGATGGTGTTTTTTGCCGGGGCGACATCGCCGCGCAGATAAGCGTAGGCGGTCACGACTTCGGCGGCCCGGATTGCCGGATCGCTTCCGGCATGAAACGGCAGGATGCGGGTCCCCGCCTTCACCGTCGGCGTGGAGTGAACCATCAGCAAATCCCATTCCTGCAGTGCGCCGTAAGCCCCCGAAAGCCCCTGTTCGTGCCGGAAGCGGTTCCAGAACACCTGTCCGTATTCGGCCACCATGTAGGGACGGTCAATCATCCGTACCGGCGCGAGAACCCGGAACATGCTGCATCCCGACGTGATTACACTGGACTGCGGCACATGGGAATTCACCGAAATAAAGTTTGACGGGTGTGCGTGGTAAGCATGCTGGGAAACCACCGGCACCGAGGCACGGGCGGGTATTTCGCTCAGGCGGTAAATAAAATCCCATTGCGTAGTCAGGCCACGGTAACCGACCTCCTTCATCACGGATTTGTACCAGTCGGTCGTTTCCAGTTCGACTTTGACGATAAATTCGGCCATGTCGCGGGCGAATTCGGTCGCCTGCTGCGTGGCGGGCATGTTCAGAATCGGCAGGGATTCCCAGGTGGCATCGGCAGGCGGAGGCGTTTCCGTCCATGCCCCGCGGACTTTGTCGAGTGTTCCGTATTTGGCTTTCAGGAATTCGATCCACTTCGGCTGCATCAGTTTCCCCATGTAATCGGACATGCTCCAGCGGAGATTCTGCTCGTTATAAAAGAGCATGACTGCGAATACCGGATCATCGGCCAACTTCATGCCGGTGTAGGGATTCTGCGCGCGGAGCATGCGCAGTACGCCCGCCCGGTAGTTGGCACGGTATTGTTCGTTTCCGGCGATCAGTCCGTAGGCGAATCCCTGCGGCCCGCCGCCCCAGACGTCGGCAGTGGTCCAACCGGAACTGAACGTGGCCAGGTCGAGATAGATGTAAATGCCGCGCTGCTTCAGGCAGTGGACGAGGTAGTGGAAGCGATCTTCGTGGTCTTCGATAAACGGAATCGTATCGGGGTCGTCATAGAGTTTCCCATCCCATTTATGCCGGGACATCAACAGTCCGTTGATGCCGTGAAAACGCACCATATTATATCCCTGCGCAGCCAGCGCGTCGGCAAATGCCTCAACCGCTTTTTTGTCTTTGCTGATATTATTCGGAGACGGGCCAAAGGAATAACCGATGAAGCGGACCGGTGTTTCCGGCCGTTTTTCAAAAACGGTGCGTCCGTTTCCGTTGACAACCACCCTGCCGTATGTCCCGCAGGGCACGCGGTCGACGATGCCGGCAAGGTCAAGCGCCGTTCCTTTTTTCACGTAGAGATCGTCGAGATCCATCGGGCACCATTCGGAGTTGGCGACAAATTTCACCTGCCTGGCTTCTTTTTCATTGGCCGCGAGCGGCGTCAGGCTCGCCGCATACAGCAGCCAGCGCCCGGCCCCTGGAATCCGCTCCAGCACAATGCGGTCAAACGTTTCCAGCGGCAATGAAAAGCGGCTGACAAAAAGCCGGAGCTCATCCGTTCCATCGCTTGTCCGGCAGCCCGGAACACCATTCGGCAGCAGTCGCGAAGAGCGGATATTATCCAGTTCCTGCCCCAGTTGTACCGGAACGCTTTTTACCTTTTTGTCTCCAGCATAGAAACTGACGCTGCCGATCTGTTTTTCGGACAGGGCATCGCCGGTATGAAGCAGATAAAGCGCTTCTCCGGGACCGGCCGGGGCGGCCATTTTCAATTCGGCCTGTTCTCCGACCGATACAATTTCCCGGCGCAGAAATGGAATTCCACAATAAAGTTGCTGTGAACCGGGAAATGCGGCGAATACCCCGGCGGGAGTAACCGTATCCCCGGTCGCTTCCAACGCCTGGAATTCCATCAATTCTTCAATCCGTACCTTGCCGATGGCTATGGTTGCGCCGGCCGGGAAGCCGCCGAAGGAAAAAGCAGGCAGGCGCATCGTCCCTTTCCAGTCCAGCCCGCTGACACAATTCCAAATCACTTCCTGCCATTCGCCGTTCAATTCGACTTGCAGCCGGCTCGGTTGTCCGAGGCCGCGCCACTCACCGCCCGCCTGATAAGCGGTGACGTCGAATTTGCCAGGCACGCTGGATTTCGCCTGAAAAGAAACACGGTAATGTTTTCCTTTCTCCGGTTGGAACCCGGTATTCATCCACACCTGCCGTCCGCCGGTATTTGTTTTTCCGTCGTGCTTGAGCATTTTCAACTCAAGGTTGCCGTCCTGTGAGGTCGCCTCAAAATCATTGCCGGAAGCATTTTCTTTGCCGATATTTTTTACTGTCGCTTCAGTCCAGCGGTACTCATGCAGCAGAACCGGATTCCGGCTTCTTTCGACCGGCAGTTCGCGCCCGATCGTCACTTCCCCCAGATAAAGCACATCGCCTTTTTTCAGGGCATTCAAATTGAGACTCGGCATCCGCAAATAAAGTTTTCCTTCGAGTTCGGAAACAATCCTGATTTCCGCCTCCTGCCACTCGGAATTAGCCTCGAACTTCCGGGAACCGCCCACGCCAAGCGGGCGCCAATCGCCGCCGGCCCGGTAAGTACTGGCGGTAAACGGAGCGGACACCTTTCCTTTGAAGGGAAAGCGAATCATAAACGCCTCTCCTTTGGCCGCTTCAAGTGTGGCATGAAGCCAGATCTGGCGCGGAGTTCCGCCCGGCTCATCGCCGTCAACGGTAATTTCCAAAGCCGGGTTGCCGGACGGAGTACGGATATCGCTGCTGACCTTTGCGGAAAACGCCCGCCCCGGCGCTCCTTCCTTTTGCAGCATTTTCAATGCACCGGATGCCCCCCAGTCGGCTTTCCGGATTACTTCAATTCGGTCATCCGCCCCGGCAATCATAGCGCAAAACATGCACAATATCAAAATCATTCGCATAAAAATATTCTCCAGTCTAGTCAAGAACTCTGAAATCAATGGAATAACTCCAGCAAACGCCATCGGTACCGGGCGGGCGCTCGCCCATGTGCAGCCGCTCAACATGTCCATCCAGCCACAACACGTTGGCTGCGCCACTGTGACGGGCATCCACACTGGTGTCGACTGTTGAGAATGGATACCAGTACCAGCCACCCCAATGCGTGCCGAACTCGAATTTATTGCCGTCCACGACTCCGACTTTGGTGGCCGGTTTTTTCCACATGGAGCGCTTCCCGGCAGTGGCCCAGGTTTCCGAACCGGTATTGAAATTCACCATCATATAAAGCCCGGCGGTTTTGTTACGGTTCGAAAGGGCAGGACATCGAAGCGTATTCCGGTTGGTGTATTTTTTGGTGATCAGGTAATTATCCCATTGCACTCCGCCCCAGAGCGCATCTTCATAGTCGCCCGGCATCCAACCCCGCGGACTCCAGTCGTCGTTATCATCGCAGTATTGGAAAATGGACAACCCGGCCTGCCTCAAATTGCTGAGGCAATTGGTGGCCTTGGCTTTGTCGCGCGCCTGATTCAGCGCCGGCAGCAGCATTGCCGCCAGTACCGCTATGATTGCAATAACAACGAGGAGTTCTATCAGTGTGAAAAATATTCGCTTCATTTGCAATTCCTTTCTTTTGAGGTTTTAGGTTCGTTTCATTTACGGTTTTTCATATTGTTTGCAACCGGTAGCTTAACACTTTTTCCCTGATGGAGATAAGTCGGAATCTGAATATGGCTGGGTTTCGTCCCATCTTCAATCCGGCTGAGCAATTCATTGATGCCGACGCGCGCCATCTGCCTTACATCCTGACGGATTGCAGTGAGCGGGGGATTGTAGATTTCCGCCCAGTGCGTACCGTCGATCGTCACGATGGAAATATCCTCCGGCACCCGGAGCCCGTGCTCCCCGAGCCGGCTCACCATCACTGCCGATACATAATCCGAGGAGATGATGACATAACCGGGACGTTCGATCGCGATCCGGTCACAGCACGTTTCAATGGATGCCAGATCGCCAAAAGTGAAATCATGGTAACGCTCGCGGCAGCCGTATTTCCGGCAGCTTTCCATATAGGCAATCCGCTTCCTGGGAAAGCGGGGATCGTCGGCCAGGGCAACATCCCGAATACCGTTTTCGGACAGAAATTTGAACAATTCATCCATGCCGAAATTCATCTCAAAAGATATTGAGCTGAAAACATCGCTTTCCCTTTCCTCACCCAGCATGACCAGCAAATGACCGTTGCGGCAGAGCCGCTCGAGCCGTTCGCTATGGGTAACGGATACGCCGCTGTACATCAGGACGCCGTCAACCGTCCGGGTCAACAGCATTTCCAATGCTTCGAATTCCTTGTCAGGATCCCAGCGTGTAGCCTGTGTCATCAACCAGTAACCGCGTTCTTCGGCCGCCATTGAGAGTTCGTCGGCCAGTTCCGCATAATAAGGTGTAGCCAGATCGCCACAGATAAAACCGATCGTCTTGGTCGATTGCTGTTGCATGGCCTGGGCCATCCGGTTCGGGCGGTAATCGTATTTCTCGGCCAGTTCCAGAATACGTGCCTGGGTCTGCTCCGGCACGCGCTTGGCCAGCGGCTTCCGGTTCAGCACAATGGACACCGTTCCCGGCGAAACTTTCGCATGCCTGGCCAATTCGGTTATGGTAATCCCGCCTCTTTTCATGTTTCGTCCAATAATTCTTACAGTAAAAGGTTTTAACAACTCGTATGCAAATTCCCGGTTTATTCATATATCCCGGAACTGCAAAAACGTTTTAACAACACTATTATTATACTGTCTCTGCGATATCTTGTCAAGAGTCTGAATAAAAAAAATTTTTGTTTTTAATAATCGGGCGAGCCCGTCAGAAATCTCACCGGATAATGACGGCTTCGATGTTGAAGGTGGCGGCGATTTTTTGGATGGTGTCGGCATGGTGGCCGATGCCCAGGGCGAAGTGATGCGTCGGACCTTCCATGCTCCAACTCTTCAGGAAGGTGCGGACGTCCGGCTGAAATTTGCCGTGGGTGTTGGTGTTGCCGGTCGGGGGAATGGCGCCGGCCATCGATTCGCCTTCGGCGATGATAAATTTGAATTTGCCGTCGGCCTTGACGCCGATGCTCAGCATGGTGATCGGGCCGGTTTTGATGTTGAATTCGACGCCCGCGCCGGAACCGGGTTTGCCGTGGTATTTGCTTAAGCTGCGGATGACCGGTTTGCGATCGGCGATGTTCAGGTGATGGGGACCGTCGTGCCCCACCAGCACGGTGTCGCGTTCAAAATCAATGGGATGGAATTCCGCGAAGCTGCCGCCGATTTCGAGACGGTCCATAATCAGCATGGCGACGCAGGTTTTGATATCGAACTCGCCGCACATCGGGAAGCCCGCCGCCGTCAGCAGCGAATTTCCGACGATGAAATTAGTGACCAGTTTGCGCATTTCGGACTCGGGCGCGGCCTCGTAATAATAAGCAAAACCATCGAGCTTTTTCTTCGCAATAAAACGGTCGAGCGCCACCCCGACCCGTGAGGCGGTCAGGAGATCGGCGTCGGTCAGCTTGGTCGTCAGCGGATCAGAAACCGGGTCGGGAGTGTCGAAGAATTCGAGGATACGCGCGGACATTGCTTTGACCTCGGGATCATCGGCAGTCAGGACACTGTATTCACGCATGATTTCGTCGGGTTCGCACTGGACGGCGTGACAACCGAAGGCGGCGGTCAGCGTGGTCGGATCGGTCTGCATGTCAAGCATGGCTTCGAGCACGTGCCCCATGTGGCCGATGCGGGCGCGGCGCAGATCGTGACGAACGTGGGCGATGCGGCACCATTCGGCGATCTGCACATCAACGGCAATGTCGTTTTCAAGCGTACCGAGGATGACGTCCGCCACCGGTTTGCCCATGCGGCAGGCGACCCCGGTGAACTCCGGCACCGAACAAAAATCATCGTTGCAAAGCTGCATGAAGGTGGTGCCATTCGGATAGTCCATCGCGGTCAGCGGCTGCAGGGCCACCAGCACGACCGGGCATTGCATTTCGCGGACGATCGCGCCGAAGGTGGCGCTGGTGGCGTAAGTCACCATGTCGACGAATAATACATCGAGATCGGCTGCCTTGATTAGCGGCAGTGCGATATAAGCTTTTTCCGCATTGTCGATCATGCCGAAGTCAGAAACTGCAACGTGATGCTGTTCGAGTTTCCGGACAAATACAGCGGTTTTCCGGTTCATTTCGTCGAGCAGGCCGGGAAACTGATTCCAGTAAGTATCGAGGCCGACGGACATCACGCCGACATTGGCGTTCAAAGGTTTTCTGCGTGCGATTTTCATTGATGCGATGTATCTTCCCTGTTGTTTACGAGATAATATATAATCAGGTACAGGGCCGCGCTTGGACAAAATATCCGGCCATCGGATCGAAGCCGCCAAATATCAATTCAGTCCAAATTTTTTGATGAATGCGAGGAACTCCGCGTTCCTCGCGCTCCAGCGGCAGGCCGCATGGCCTGCACCTCGGTACTTTTTAAAGGGAAATCCGCGAGTTTCCGACTCGCGCAAGGAGGCTGCCGCCCCTTGACCCTGCCGGAAGGTTTTCGCCCAGCGCAGGTTTCCGGCAGATTCTCAAGGCAGCCGCCTTGAGTGCGAATGCGCATATCCCCCCAATAAATTCAGTCAGGATGCGCAGCATCCGTTCAGTGCAGATCAGTCGATCTG
>JBEBXH010000050.1:0-46351 GCA_040391785.1 Victivallis vadensis | reverse complement strand
AATTTGGCTTCCGCTCAGATTAGCGCGAAGAATATTCTGATTTTTTGTGGCTGCGCACAAAAAAGGCTAAATAAAAACTATGTAATTTAACGGGGGAAGAGTTATCAATTCTCAATTCTCAATTCTCGATTTTTAAATTATTTTGATGAAAAAGGTTGATTTTTTCTCATTTTCATTTTGTATTTTTCGTTATTGTTCATATATTTATCTATCGACGTATTTTTGATCACAAGGGGTAAACCTTTTTTAATAATTTAGTGGAGGAAATCATGAAGATCAAAGTCGCAATTCTTTTTGTCGGAGCAGCAGCGGCTCAGGCGCTCATACTTGGCAGTGGTTGCCAACCGGAAGTCCTGGGTACCCGCGGCTATGTCTCACCCAGCCAGGAAGCCGAAAAACCCTACGAATACCGCCGTTCGGGACAACAGCCGGATCAGTCGCAGCTTGCCGACCAGCAGGCTCCTGCTCCCGTAGCAGCCACTCCCGGCACGGTCGAAACCATTGATTATCAGCCCGAAGCCACCTATAATACTCAGCCGGCCGCCGCGGCCCCGGTATACAAAGCCGAACCGCGCGAAGAACTCCCGCAGGAATATGTGGTTAAGAAAGGCGATACGCTCGGCCATATCGGACAGCGTGTCGGCGTCAGCGCTGCCGCGTTGGCCAAATACAATAACATCGATGCGAAGAAATATCTCCGTATCGGCCAGGTCATCAAGATTCCGCCGGCAGGCACCTACATCCAGGTCGACCGTCCGAAAGCGACCACCGCCAAATCCACCGGCGGTAAATCCACTAAAGTCGGTTCCACCGCCGCACCCGCCGCGACTGTCGCAGCCACTTCCGGCGGTTACGCCCTGACCAACGGTTACTACCTGGTCCGCAAAAACGATTCCGTCTCCAAGATCGCCGCGAACTTCAAAGTCAAGCGTGCCGACTTGATGAAGGCGAATAACCTCAACGAAAACTCCATTCTCCAGATCGGCCAGAAGATGGTCATTCCCGGCAAGAGCGCCGCCGGTACTGCCGCTCCGGTCGCTGCGAAGCCGACAGGGCTGAAGCCGGTTGCGCCAACTAAGACGATTGCTCCGGTAAACGTGGCTCCGACTCCGACACCGACACCCGCTCCGGTTCCGGCCGGCGGCAATATCGAAGGCATTTTGGATGATGTCGAAGACCCGGTGAGCGCCGCTCCGGCGACTCCGGCACCGGCCACCCCGGCTCCTGCCGCTACGGCCCAGCCCGCGGCCAGTGCCCCGGCTGCTTCCGCCGCGCCTGCCGGCACGACCAACAAAATAGCGATCCAGGCTCCCACCGATACCTCGCTGGAGCAGATTGCCACTCAGTACGGCACCTCGGCCGAAGAACTGGAAAAACTCAATCCCGATCTGCGCCGCGGCCAGACGATCAAGGCCGGACGGCTGATCTACATCCCCTGATTTTTGCGTCAATCGACAGGGCAAATGCGGCAATGCGTCACATTTGCCCTTTTTCTTTTTCAATAGGACCTATAGGACCCATAGGACGTATAGGAAATACGCTCTTAACTGTCAACTGTCAACTATCAACTGTCAACTAATGAAATGATGAATGATATCGGAATAATTTATGCGGCGGGCGGAAGCAGCAGCCGTTTCGGCGGCAACAAACTTTTTGCCGACCTGAACGGTGAACCGCTGTTTTTGCGTTCGATCCGGACCTTTGCGGAATTGTGTCCGCCGGAGCACGCCGTGCTGGTGGTGCCGGCGGCGCTGGAGGCGGAGTTCTGCGCGGCGCTGGAGTGGCACTGGCCGGAGTACCCGCTGCGGGTGGTCACCGGCGGCGCCGAGCGTACCGATTCGGTGCGGAACGGGCTGAAAGCCCTGCCGAAGGCCGTCCGCTACGTGGCGGTGCATGACGCCGCCCGGCCGCTTGCCACCGCCGGGCTTTTCCGGCAATGCCTGGCGGCCGCCCGCGAATGCGGCGGCGCGGTTCCCGGCAAGCCGGTGCCGGACACCATCAAAAAAATCGACCGCGAAAACTTCATTACCGCCACCGTCGACCGTAGCGAACTCTGGAGCGTGGAAACGCCTCAGATCTTCCGGCGCTCGCTGCTGGAGGACGCCTATCGCCGCGCCGCGAACAGCTTCACGGACGATGCCGGGGTCATGGCCGAAGCCGGCTATCCGGTGAAAATGGTGATCAGCCCCGCGCTGAACCTCAAAGTTACTTACCCCGAAAATTTGCAAGTAATACAGTTAATAGGAACTTGCAAATAAATTATCTGATTTTTCAGTCCGCAGGGTATTGACAAAATCGCAGTCTGAAGTTATTATAAACTATAGATAAACAAATAGAGATACGGTAATACAGTTTATGATAACTTCAGCGGTACGAAAAATCAGGGTGCAGGATGTGGCCGACGGCCTGCGGCGGGAAATCAGCGAGCGTAAGCTCGCGGGCGGCACGCCGATCATGTCCACCCGCGAACTGGCCGGGCACTATGGCGTATCGACGCTGACGGCGGACCGCGCGGTGGCGCGGCTGGTCGACGAAGGGCTGCTGTACCGGGTGAAGGGCAGCGGCACCTATGTCAAGGAAGCGCCGGAGCCGCGGCGCGGCAGCAAATTGTCGGTAGGCGTGGCCAGCGAAATGAAGTTCAGAGATGGATCGTTGCGTTGTTATTCGGAACAAGGCCTGAATTATTTCCGCAGCCACAATGTGGAGCCGCAGATTATTCCTTATTGCGATCTCAGCAATCCCGAAATCATGAAGCGCGAATTCGGGCATCTGGACGGCGTTCTGCTGTCGGGGGCGAGCCATGATGAGAAAACGGAGAAAATTCTGCTGAGTTTCGGCTATCCGGTGGTATTGTTCCAAAAGGATTTTATTGCCGATACCCCGTTTAATCAGGTGACTTGGGATTACAGTGCGGCCTACCGCGATATCATCCGGCGGGTCAGGGATTTGGAGAACCGTCAATTTCTGGTAATTAACGAATCACACCAGAACGGGGAATTCAAGGCGAAGGTGTTTATCGACATGCTGTTGCAGGCAGGTGTCTGTCCGGCGCAGATCGAACGGCTTGAGGCCGCTTGGCAGACGGGCTGTGAAGTAATGAATTACAAGCTGGCATCGAAAGCGGCGAAGGATATCCGGGGAAAGCTGGTGTTTTCCAGTTCCGATATCCTCAGTGCGATGCTGCTGAATGTGTTCGATGCTGCCGGGGTGGAAGCGGGACGCGATTATGAGTTCGTCAGCTGCGACAATCTGGAGGATTACGGTTTCAGCCCGTTCGGTGAGCCGCGGATGACCACGGTGCACCACCCCAGGATCGAGGCCTCGGAAACGGCGGCGAAACTGCTGCTGGACCGGATCAAGCATCCCTCGCCGCACCGCCACATCGTCAAGATCGCCACCGAATTAATTATAAGAAAAACCGGATTGAACAATTAAAACAATAAGGAGATGAAAAATGACAAAACAAAGAAGATTTACGCTTATTGAGTTGCTCGTTGTAATTGCAATTATCGCGATATTAGCAGCGATGCTGCTGCCGGCGTTGAACAAGGCGCGCGCCAAGGCGCATGACAGCAGCTGCAAGAGCAATATGAAGCAGCTGGGGCTGGCGCTTGAGATGTATTGTTCCGATTATGACGATTGGGTGCCGTCGGCCCGCGGATATGTTTCCTTCAATGGAGATACCTCCTGGATCGGCAACAATATCAGCTTGAAATATATCAGCGACCGGAAGTTCTTTCATTGCCCGGCCGATGCGAGCGAGCCCAGCGAAACGGTGTATGTCATGAATTACAAAACGTTCGGTTACAGCGCGACTCACACGCAATACCCAAGCGTCAAGCGCCAGACCGTGCGCAATGCGTTCAAAGGCGGCAATTATAATCCGGCGATTTACGCCGATGGCTGTAACAACTCGCAGAAAAGCGATTCCGACGAGCGGTTGATTTTCAGCGGTGATTATCCGGCGTCCTATCAACTGAAGCCGACCCAATACGCCCCGGTCAGTGCACGCCATAACGGCGGCGCTTCCGCGAACTTCACTTGCTTTGACGGTTCGGTGTCCAGCTTGTTCGCCGCACAGATCCACTATTCGAGCAGCTATTATTTCCGCCCGACCCGCAATAGCTCGGGCGTTTTCACCACGGGCAATCCGTAAAGGCGTATGACGATGAAAAGATTATCGATTATCTGTCTGATCCTGCTGGCCGGTTTGCTGCCGGCGCAGAATCTGATCCTGAACCCCGAATTCGACCGCCCGGTTTCGGAGGAGTGTTCGCTGGATTGCAACCCGGGCGTGCTGAAAATGACACAGTTCACCGAGGACCTGACCTGGAACAAGTGTCTGCGTCTGGATGTGGTCAAATATCATCAGAAAGATGGTAAAGAGAATTATTATGCGCTGGTCCTGATTGGCGGCAAACCGAATAAATACGGTTTCGCGGTCAAGCCCAATACCGTTTATAAGTTTTCGCTGGAAATCAAGGGGACGCTGGATTCGAAAAATGCCAACATCCACGCTTATGAATTCACCGGCGACAACTTCTGGAAAGACCGCCGGAAATTGAAGCTCGAAGGCGATCTGAAAATCAAAGCTTCCAAAGATGACTGGACCGTTTACTCCGGCAGTTTCCAGACCGGCGCGGATGCGAAAACCGCCATGGTCGGTATCGGGCTGTGGGGCGAGGCGCGATACAATAATCTGCCTCCGGTCGGCGGTTATATCATGATCGACAAAGTCAAGGTGGAGGAGCATGCCAATCTGCTGGGCGGTCCGGCGGTTTCCGCGGAGCCTGTAGTGGCGGAACGCAAAATATTGATGGCCGGAACGGATGGGCGCGGCTTCGTCGACTACAAAAGCGGCAGCCCGGCCAAGGCCGATACCGCGATCAAGGTCAATGCCGGTGAGGATGCTCTGGAAATTACCGTTCGCTGCCTCGAACCGGAAATGGCAAAGGTGAAAGCCGCTGTCAAGGCTGATGGCGCCAAAGTTTGGGAAGACGACGCGGTGGAGATCTTTTTCGAGCCCGTCACGCCGGACCGGGGGCTGACGCAGCTGGTCGTGGCCGCCGGGGGAGGGCGCTGGATGGGCTTCGGCAATGGCGAGGTCAAACATTATGATCAGTGGTCCGCCGAAGTGACCAAGGGAAACGATTACTGGGAAGTAAAGGCGAAAGTACCGTATTCGCTGATCGGCTGGAAATCGAAGCCCGCCGATGGCGAAATGGCCGCGTTCAACATCTGCCGCCAGCGCAAAGAAGCCAAGGAATTCAGCTCGTGGTCGTTTGCCCGGGGCAGTTTCCATGATATCAGGAATTTCGGCGTGCTGATTTTCGGTTCGCCCGAGGCCTGGCGCGACCGCATGGCGGATCAACTCTCCGGCGAAGGCCCGAGCGCGGAATTGGCGAAGGAAATCCAGGCATGGAAGGCCCTGCCGGTCAAGGATTTGAGCAAATCGCTGGCAGCGGCCGAAACGCTCCGCCAACGGATCAATCTGGCGAAGCTGGGCGAACGAGTCGCGGTGCTGACGGCGGTTTCGCCGACACTGGACCCGACGCTGCCGATTCTGCCCGCCGAGCTGGTCAATCCACCGGCGAAGATCTCGATCCGCGCCGCCGGCAATGAGTTTAAACCGTTGCCGCTGGCGGTGACGAATCTCACTGCCGGGGTGGAGGAGTACCGTCTCTCCATCGGTACGCTGGCGAAAAACGGCGGCGAAACTCCCGGTTTGCAGGGAAACAACGGCAAGATTTTTCCGGCGGAGCGCATCCAGCTGTTGCGCGGAATCCGGGTGAAGGACGGCGAGGACGAAAAGCACGGTTTGCGCATCGATCCGCTCACGGTCATGGATGCGGCAGGGACACTGGTGGTGCCGCCGCGCGAATCCGGGCTGGCCTGGGCGGTTTTCGACACGGCCGGGGTCGAACCCGGGGTTTATTCCGGCAATATCCGGCTCACGCCGCTCGGTGAGGCCTTGACCGAATACGATTGGGGCAAGCTTGCTGCCAAAGGGAAATTTCAGGATATTCCGTTCTCGCTGGAAGTGCTGCCGTTTGAACTGGATAAAAAACCGGCGGTGCCGTTTTTCATGTTCCAGCGGGCGCTGAACGAGGCGTTTTTCAAGGCGATGGCCGATTACGGGGTTCATGTTTTCCAGGTGAACCCGTGGGGAATCGCGGCGGCGTTCAACGCGGATGGCTCGCTGGCGTCGTCGGACACGGCCAAGGTCGAGGCGCATGTGGCGCAGCTGCGGGAATGGGCGGGGAAATACGGCATCGGCGACACCATGCGGATCAGTATTTGCTACGGCGCCTACGTGATTTTTCGCGACGTGCATTCGAAAAAACGGTTTGAAACCGGCTCGCCGGAATGGAAACGCGCGCTGGGAGCGTATACGAAACTGCTGAGCGATACGATGACCCGGTGCGGCATCCCGGCGGAGCGTTACGACGTCGAAGTCTGGGATGAGCCCGCCGCGAAGAATCAGGACGAGCTGCTGGCGGCCTGTCAGGTCATGCACGAGGCGGTGCCCGCGATGGATCTGCAGCTGGTATTTGCCGCCTGGGCGCTCCCGGTGCCGTACCTCGAAAAACTGGTGCCGTATGTGAAAACATGGACCTTCTGGAACGAGCGCTTCATCGGCAATGCCGAATACAAGGATTTCATCGAAGAATTGCGCAAAAAGGACAAGATACTGTCTTTCTATAACTGCGAAACCACCATGCGGCTGGACCTGTACCGCTATTACCGCCGCCACGCCTGGTTTGGGCTGGCGAATAATCTGGATATGATTTCCATGTACCAGCTGATCGACGCGCCGCATTCGAATTACGGTCTGAGCAATTGGCGCGGCGCCACCCGCGGCGGCGTGATGTACAGCGCCACCGGGCAGCCGGTGTCATCCGTCCGGATGGAGTGCCTGCGGATCGGCATCACCGACGTCAAATACATGAAGAAACTCGCCGATGTATTGGCCGCCAACCCGAACCATCCGGCGGCGGCCGAAGCCCGGAAATTCCTTGGCGAAGCCCCCTTGGATGTGGTGAGGAACAGTCACGACCAGAGCCGGGCCGGCAAGGTTCGCGAAGAGGCCATCGCCCTGATTCTCAAGCTTTCCGGCAAATAAACAACTGGAATAATGGCGTCTCCTGTGATATATTACCGGGATAAAAAGCAGGAGACAACATGACCAGAAGTGAATTCCGCCAACTTGTTTTGTCGAGGATGCTCATCCTTGACGGCGCTACCGGTACCGAATTGATCAAGCGCGGCATGCCGCAGGGGGTGTCCCCGGAGCAGTGGGTCGTGGAGAATCCCGCCGCGATCATCGAGATCCAGCGCGCTTACCGCGACGCGGGCTCGGATATCGTTTATGCCCCCACGTTTGGCGGCAACCGCGTGAAACTGGCCGAATTCGGACTGGCGGAGTGCTGTTTCGAGATCAACCGCGACCTGGCGAAAATTTCGCGCGAGGCGATGGGGGATAAACTGGTTTTCGGCGACATCGCCCCGACCGGGGATTTCTCCAAAACCTTCGAGGAACTGGTCGATATTTATAAGGAACAGGTCGCGGGTTTACTGGCCGGCGGTGTGGACGGTTTCGCCATCGAAACCATGATGGATGTGCAGGAAACGCGCGCGGCGGTGCTGGCGGTGCGCGAGAGCTGCGACTTGCCGCTGATCGTGACCATGACCTTTGATGAAAACGAGCGTTCGCTGATGGGCAACGATCCGCTGTCCGCGCTGATTACCTTGCAGGCGCTCGGCGCCGACGCCTTCGGCTGCAACTGTTCGACCGGGCCGGACAACATGATCAAGGTCATCCGCAAGCTCAAACCGTATGCCACGATTCCGCTGGTGGCGAAGCCGAACGCCGGGCTGCCGCAGCTGATTGACGGCAAGACGGTATTCAAGATGACCCCGGCGGAGTTCGGCGCTTATGCGGGCGAACTGGCCGTGGCCGGAGCGAACCTGATCGGCGGCTGCTGCGGCTCCACGCCGGACCACATCCGCGAGCTCGCGGCCAATGCGAAGCGTTTCAAGCCGGAAGCGCCGCTGCGCGAGGCGCTGAGCGCGGTTTCCGGACCGCGCGGCTGCTGTCTGCTGGGCGGCGCGAATCCCTTTGCCGTGGTCGGCGAGCGGATCAATCCCACCGGCAAAAAGGCGTTTCAGGAGGAGTTGCGCGCGGGTTCGATGAATATGGTACGCGAATTCGCCGCGTCGCAGAGCGAAAAAGGGGCGGCGATCCTCGACGTGAATTTCGGCCTCTCCGGTATCAACGAAAAAGCGAAAATGCTCGAAGCTCTGGAGATCCTCGGCCCGATTTGCCCCCGTCCGCTGTGCATCGATTCGGTGGAGCCGGAGGTGATCGAAGCGGCGTTGCGGGTGTACCCCGGCCGCGCGCTGGTGAACTCGATTTCGGCGGAAAAAGTACGGCTCGAAAAGACGCTGCCGATCGCTGCCAAATACGGCGCCATGTTTATCCTGCTGCCGCTGACCGACGGCGGGATTCCCGGCACGGTGGAGGGGCGCATCGACGTGGTCAAGGAAGTTTTCGCCGAGGCGCAGAAATACGGTTATCACAAAGAAGATATTTGCGTGGATGCGCTGATTATGGCGGTGTCGTCCGCGCCGGAGTCGCCGCAGATCGCGCTGGATTTGATCCAGTGGTGCGCGCATAAATTCAAGGTCAATACCTTGTGCGGACTTTCGAACGTCAGTTTCGGCATGCCGAACCGGGGACTGATCAATGCGGCGTTCCTCGGCATGGCCATCGGGCGCGGGCTGAATATGGCGATCGCCAACCCCTCCGACGAAACGCTGATGTCGATGATCGACGCCGGCGACGCGCTCTGCGGCCGTGACCCGAAAATGCTCCGTTTCGTGGCGAAATACGCCAATTCCGGCGAGAAGCTCCGCACTCCCGCCGCCAACGAAACGCCCGGCGAAAAGGTCAAGCGCCTGGTCGTCGACGGCGACGAGGACGGCATAACCCAGGCGGTGAAAGCCGCGCTGGAAAGCGGTATTTCCGCCAAAACATTGATGGACGATTGCTTGATTTCCGGCATCAACCGGGTCGGCGAACTTTACGATAAAAAGACCTATTTCCTGCCGCAGCTGCTGATGAGCGCGGAGACCATGCGCAAGGGCTTTCAGGTGCTCGAACCGCTGCTGGCCGAGGATAACGCGGCCTCCATGGTGCGCCCCGTGATCGTGATTGCCACGGTCGAGGGCGATATCCACGACATCGGCAAAAACATCGTGGCGCTGATGCTGAAAAATTACGGCTTCGACGTCATCGACCTCGGCAAGGACGTTCCCGCCGCGCGGATTATCGACGCCGCCCTCGAGCACAAAGCCGCGCTCGTCGGGCTCTCCGCTCTGATGACCACCACCATGGTCCGCATGAAGGAAGTGGTGACGCTCGCCCGCGAACGCGGCATCCAGATTCCGTTCATGATCGGCGGCGCAGTAGTCGACCGCAATTACGCGGAGGAAATCGGCGCACACTACGTGGTCGATGCCATGGCCTCGGTACGACTGGCCCAGGAAATCAGCGCCCGCTGATTTCCTGTAATTGAGAATTGAGAATTGAGAATTGAGAATGGCGGAAAGGGAAGAATCCCTTTAACCCTCTTCATTTTGATAAGTGATAAACTCTCTCCATAATTCTCAATTCTCCATTCTCAATTCTCCATTGTTTTGCCGGAACCGCTGCGGCGAGATGCCGGCGTATTCCTTGAAGGTGTGGCCAAGGTGCTGGATGTCGCTGTAGCCGAGTTCGGCGGCGATTTCCTTGAGCGGTTTGTCACTGTAGCGCAGCATCTGCGCCGTCAGGGCCAGACGGTAGTTGCGGCGGAACTGCATGGGGGCCACCCCATAATACGCCTTGAATTCCCGGCAGAAATATTCGCGCGACATGCCCGACTGCGTTGCCACCGCCGCCAGCGAAAGCGGTTTGGCCGGATTCTGGCGCAGGAGCTCGGCGGCGCGATGGAGTCGTTCGTTCGGGTCGGGCACGGCGGGCGGGCCGCTGTCGACCGCTTTGGCGAGGCTAGCCAGCAGCTCGTAAATGGGTTTCTTTACTTCCTGCGGGCTGCGGCGCAGGGCTCCGGCCAGCGATTCATAGGCATGGCTCATGGCTTCGAAGGTGTTTTTGTCCAGCAGCAGCGGGCGGTTGGACATGTCGGGGGATTGGTCGAAATAGAGCTGCAGCAGCTCGGGAAACGCGGCCTTCAGCGGCGTACCGTGGTGCATCAGCCGGAAGGTGATTTCGTGGTATTCGCCGCGCGGCTGTTTCGATGAGGCGAAACTGTGGTATTCGCCCGGCGATACCCAGACCAGCGCCCCGGGCGGCATATCGATGATATCGCCGTTGAGCCGCATGGTATTGGCGCGGGTAACCAGCACCAGATGGTATACGTCGTGGCAGTGTTCTTCGTAATTCGCCGGGGCCGCCGCCGGAATTTCATAAAGGTGAAACGTCTCCAGCGAGAAATGATAAAAACGCTTGTTGTGGTAAACCCCCAGGAGCTGCCCCGGCAATTCCGGTTCCGCTGCACGGTAATAATTGAATCGTTGCATGATGTCAATTCCTTACAAAATAATGTCAATCCGGCGCATTGCCGGAAATGAATTTTGACTGTATAATAATATACAACCGAAAAAATTAATATCAAGGAGATACAAAATGACGCCACGCGAAATTATCAAAGCAAATCTGGAGCACCAGGGGCCGCGCCCGGGGCTGACGTTCAGTAACAACCGGATCAACGATTGTGTCTGGGGCGGGGTGGGACTGCCGGAGGGCTATGCGCCGCGCCGCTGGGTCGAGGGCGAATTCGAGTATTACGACGACATGTGGGGCAACATCTGGCACCGCGCCGTGAACGGCTGTACCGGCGGCGAAATTTACAAACCGGCCCTTGAGGATTGGGCGCAGCTCAATGACTTCAAGATGCCGGTCTATGATTTCGGTACTGCCGTGGCCCGGATGAAACAGGATTTCGCCGCCGCGCCCGACAAATTCCGTATGGTCTGGCTGCCGGGCTGGATCTTCGCCGCCGCGCGTTACCTGCGCAAAATGGAAATCTACTTCATGGACATGCTGTTATACCCGGACGAATTGAAGCAGCTGCACGAAAAACTCGGCGTCTTTTTCGAGGGCGTGATCCGGGCGGCGGGCGAGGCCGGGGCTGACGGGATCGCCTTCGCCGAGGACATGGGCACGCAGAAAGGGCTGCTGTTTTCTCCTCAATTGTGGGAAGAATATTTCCGGGAGCTCTATACCCGGCTCTTCGGCATTGCCCACGAATACGGCATGAAGGTGTTCATGCACTCCTGCGGGCAGAACCGGCAGATCCTCGAACCGTTGCTGAAGGCCGGGGTGAACTGTTTCCAGTTCGACCAGCCCGCCGTTTACGACATGGCCGACCTCGCCGCGCTGCTGACGAAATACAACGCCGCGCTCTGGTCCCCGATCGACATCCAGAAGATCATGCCGACCGGCGATTACGAAATCATCAAAGCCGGGGTCGACGACATGTTCAAATACTTCAACGGTTTCCTGATGTTCAAGAACTATCCGGATCTGCCCGGCATCGGCGTCAAACCCGAATGGGACCAGTTCGCCTACGACGAGATTTTGCGCCGGATTAAGCTTTAGTACAGCTCGGCGCTTTCGATTTCGAGGCGTCCGGTGCCGCTCACCAGATTCAGGTAAACGGTGCAGTTGTCGGTATCGGGCAGAATTTTCCCGGTGAGGGTTTTTGGCTGGCCGTCGGTGCCGATGCTGCCGAGGTTGATGTTGCCGGGATTCAGGCCGCCTTTGGAGGCGCTGCGCAGCCAGATTTCAAACGTACCTTTGAAGTCCGCGGACGTCTTGAAACGTATCCGGAAATTATAGTCCTGCCCCTTGACGACCGGTACGCTTTGATACAGCCTTCCCCAGGCGCCGTTGCGGGGGCCCTCGGCGGCGACTCCGGTGCATTCGATCACCAGTGGAAATTGCTTCTCCTGAAAAGTGAATTTACCGCTCCGGACATCCTTTTTCCATGCCCCGGTCAGGAGGTTGCCCGCCGCTGTTTCCGTATCGATGGCCGAGAGGTAAACCGGGCGCCAGATGCCGGATTGGCCCTCGTGTTTTTCCACCCGCACCACAAGGTCGTTATCGCCGGCGCGGTCCGCGTATTCGGTGATATCCAGTTCAAACGGTTTTTTCCATGATTCCGGGTCGCCTTCGTACGGGAACGGGCGTTCTATGATTTTCCGGCCGTTCAACCAGATCACCGCGCTGCCGTCGACCGCGCCGAAAGCCAGTTTCAGCTTGCCGCTTTTCGCGTCATCGCCGAGGCGGAATGCCGTACGGTACCAGGCCGCGCCCTTGAAGGGACTGCCGTGGGTTTCCTGCCACTTCAAACCGGCGGGCTGTTTTTCCCAGTGCGAATCGGTGCCGACCGCTTGCCAGTCGCCGCTTTTTTCCGCGAACCAGCGCTCGCTTTGCCCGATGTTTTGCGGGTCGAAACGGATGGTCCAGTTATCCAGCACGCGGCTGCCGTCGTTGAGCAGCATCAGGTGAAGCGGCCAGTGGCGGCCCTCCAGATAAGAACTCACGCCGATGTTGGCATAGCCGTATTGTTCATGGGCGTCGCGGAACGCTTTCAACTTGCGGAGGTTATCGACGAATTCGGCGGTGTTGCCGCTTTCCTTGTATTGGCGGAACCCGCGCTGGGTCGCCATGACCAGTTGCGCGTCCAGCAGGCCCATCCGCAGGAATTCAACCCGGGCGGCGGCGGTGCCTTCGGCGAGCTTGGTGGCGGCGTCGAGAAGTTTGAGGCTCCCTGCCATGACTTCCGGGGTGAAAATCCGTTCGGCTTTCAGGAAGAAATCGGCATAGCTGCCGCCTTCGATATTTTTCGCGGTTTCGAAGTCATTGCCCCGGCAGGCTTTTTCCAGATTGGCGAAGTATTCGCGGATGACCGGGGCGGCCGGACCGAAGGCGGAAAAATAGTCGTTTTCGAGCTCTTCCACGCTCTTGTACATGCCGCCGCCGTGCTTGGCGGCGATGATGTAATCGGTCAGGCCGTTGGCCGCGTACATGCCGGTGAGGGCGTCCATGTCGGAGGCGATCAGCCCGTGGTCGCGGGCGAAGTCGAAGCAGTCAGCGAATTCATGGTAATAAACCAGCGGGAAATTGTGGCCGTCCCAGGTGAAATTCGGGCGGAACATCAGACTGGCGCCGCTGCCGGCCCAGCCCTGCCAGAGGCGTTTGAACTGCGCGACTTTCGCCTCGGTCCACGGGAACATGATCGGCGGGCAGAAGCGCAGGATGATCCGTTCGTTCAGGCGCGTCCGGGGCGGTTCATAATAGTTAGCGTAGATGCAGCCGATGATGCGGCTTGACGGGTCGATTTTGTCCGCCTGCTGCTGTACGGCCAGATAAAATTTCGCGTAGCGTTCGGACAGCGAACCGAGCTCGCCGTACCAATGCGGTTTTTTGTCCAGAAATGCGGTACGGGCACGATCGAGACGCTTGCCGTCGGGGTTGTTGTCGGCGGCGAGGCAGACGGGGCAGGTGCATTTGCCGGCGGTATCGTTTTCGTTGCAGTTGATGATCTTAGCGGTACCGGCAGCCTGCCAGTCCGCGACGATCTGATTGATGAAACCGGGGTTGGTCACGCACATGCTGACCAGGTCGGCACGCCCGTTGTAATACATTGGGTCGGGGCGCCGGGTGCCGTCCGGCAGCAGGTTGAAATATTCCGGGTGATCCTGGCCGAACCGTTTCAGATATTCGGTGAAGGCGTGGCCGTAATTCAGGTTGTCCACCATGGAGAAGCGGTGACGGCGCAGCCAGAGCGATTCGTTGTGGTGAAATCGCGCCGCGTTCTCCTTTTTGAGCCAGGCAGCGGAGCGGTTGTTCTGCCGCCAGTTGGCGAAGCGCAGCGGCGGTTTGACATCCCATGCTTCGTCGGACAGCGTGACATTTTTACTGGCCGGAAATACCGTCCCGGACTCGCCGGGCCACAGCCAGCGGACGCCCAGTTTTTTCTCCAGTAAATCGTATACGGCGAAGAGGGTTCCGGCGGAAGTGCCGCGGTTCAGCGCGGCGCCTTTGCCATCGACTCCGGCGATGTCGATGCGGTTGCCGTCAATGTGGATCCGGGCGGCGTTTTCGGGGAGCCCGGCGACGTCGAGCTGTGATGTCCGGCCGAGGTATATTTTGACTTCGGCGGAGCCCGGCGACGTCACGATCGAGGGCTTGCCGCCGGAGATCATATTGAGATGCGACGCCAGCTCTTCCGCCGCGAATTTTTCCACGGAAACGGCGTCCGCCGGGATGATGATTTCCGCCGCCGGCCTGCTGTCTTTGACCAGGTCGGCTGCCTGTACGGTACAGAATAAGGCAAAGGCCAGAATAATTCCAAATTTCATTTTAATCCATCCTGATTATGGCAGCCAGCGTGTCGACCAGGGCGAGGCTGTGGTGTTCATTTTGTAAGTGATCATTTCGCCGCGCTGATAGGTGGCATGGCCGTCGGCCCAGCCGACATTGATGCCGATTCCGGCGGGGACGCTGGCGGGCTCCACATTGTCGCCCGCGCCGGGGATGGTCGCTGAACCGCCCACGCCCGGATGGCGGTAGGAGACACGGCCGAAACAGTAATAGGCGACTCCGGCGGACGAGTTGCTTTCCAGCAGCCAGACCATGGTGCTCGGCCTGCTGATCTTGGAGGCGGCGATGCCGTACAGGACGGATGGGCTGGTACCGAGGGTTGTCGCACCGCTCAACGCGGCGTTGGTACCGTAGGAGAGACCCTCTGCACCGGCTACGGGCCTGTCCGAATCAGCGGTAAACATCGGGTTGCGGTCCGAGGGACACCGGAAAACTTTTATGACGTCGGTTTTCGCGTAGGAAGGTTTGCTGGCGGAGATTTTGACATTTGCCCCGATGTATTCGCCGATCAGCTGGGTGTACCAGACGCCGTCGGAGCCGCCGGCCCCGCGCCGTGGAAACGACCCGGTGTCGTCGATATACATATTGCAGCCCAGCCCGATCTGCTTGATGTTGTTGAGGCATTGGGCACTTTTCGCCTTTTCCCTGGCCTGATTCAGAGACGGAAGCAGCATTGCCGCGAGAATCGCTATGATGGCGATTACGACCAGCAGTTCAATGAGTGTAAATCTTTTCATTTTCTTTCTCCAATTGGTTTCATCTATATCGTAATAATGGTTTTTTGCCAGATTTCGCCTTTGTTTTTGCGGGATATGCCCTCGAGCAGCAGGTCCATGGCGCTGACGGCCAGGCGCTGGTTGTTTTCAAAATCGGGAAACATGAAAATATGCTCATAACCGGAGTGGTAACGCCGGATCAGCGTGGCGATGGGGAGCTGCGGCACCTGATGCATCTCGCTGCGCATGAAATTCAGCTTGTCCACCTCCTGCGCGATCCGGTCGTCCGGGACCAGGATGCCGTCGAAATCCAGTTCCTTCCGGCGGAATACCGGCTTGAGGATTTCCAGCATGCCGGTCATCGGTCCCTTGCCGAGGAAAATGTTTTCCGGCTTGACCGTGATTTTCAGCACCGCGCTGTAATCCAGTACGGTTTCCCGGACGGTTCTCTGGGAATAGTTCGTCGGATTTTCATCCACGTAGGCGATATTGGTGATGCCCCTGGCGATGAATTTCTGCAGGATATTTTCGACGATGCCGGAATAATTCATGCTGATATTGCTGAAATTCCGGGTGATATAGGAGTCCGGATAATTGCCGACGACGATGCCGGGGATGTCCAGGCTGGACAATACCTTCATTACGGTTTCGTTCAATTCGCCGCTGATGACCATGCCGTCGCAGCGTTCGTCGCGCAGGGTGGAGGGCAGCTCGTAAGCGCTGGCGGCTTCGCCGGGAATGCTGATGATGGAGCATTGATAATGCCGCTTGTTGCACTCCTTGACGGCGCAGTTGATCCATTTGATATAGGCGTTGCTTTCGAGGTCAATATTGATCAGGACAATGGCGATGCGCTTGGTGAAGCCGCTTTTGGCGGACAGGATGGCGTCCTGCAGCTTGGGGTCGATGGCATACTGAAGCTTTTCGCAGGCTTCGAGGACTACTTTGCGGGTCTTGTCATTGACCAGCGGATGGTTGTTGAAAACCCGCGAAACGGTGGTCAACGACACGCCCGCATACTTGGCTATTTCACGCATGTTCGATATTTTCTAAGCTGATATCCGTGTTATTTTTCTTTGTTTCATTAAGTTTCAGGAAACTTATGAGTATATTATACAACCATCGTTTCCCAAAAGCAATAGCCCCGGTGAAAATTTTTCGAAAAATCTTGAAAGTTCGAAAGAATTGAGAATTGAGAATTGAGAATTGAGAAAAGAAATACGCTGTCGGGCGGAATAATATAGTTAAGCCGCGCGGCAGCGCTGACTGGTTGACGATCTATTCCATAATTAGAGGCGGGTATCGTTCCGGCGGCGAGTTTTTTGAATTTAATTTTCCATTTTCCATTTTCCATTTTCAATTTCCTTTAGTTGGATTATATTTCCTTTATGAAAATATCAGCGAAACGACCGAATATTATTCAGGGCATATCCATCGGGCTCACTCTGCTGCTGGCGTTTGCCGTCGGCTGGACCGCCCTGCCGCTGGGCGTGTCGGGGGAGTGGGTCTGGCAGCGGCGCGAATTCTCCGTTTATGAGATCATCGTGCCGTTTCTGTTCGAATTGCCAGTGTTTCTGATCGCGTTCGGTGCGGCATGGTTTATCGCAAAAAAGAAGGTGACGCCGTGGGCGGCGCTGCTGATCCCGCTGGCCGGGCTGCATTTCATGCCGTCGGTGTGGGATGCCGGGGCGTCCGGGCGCGGCGAGAATATTGCCGCATTTCTCGACCTGCATACCGGCGGATACCTCAACCGGGCGGTTCAAATCAGCGAAAGCGGCACCCCTTTCGCCAGTTACGGCAACATGCTGAAGGAAGCCGCCAAACCGCCCAGTCACCTCGACGTGCATCCCCCGGGCAATGTCTATTTCTCTTATCTGGTGCTGCAGTTCTGTTACAAGGTTCCTGCGTCCGTCGATGTCGCCGGGTGGTTCCTGAGTTCGCAGGACCGGGCCGGATTGAACGAACTGAAACAGCATGGCGTATTCATCGACCTGCCGGATGACAGCCGCATTTTTGACGCGGCCACTCTGCTGCTGGCGCTGGCGAATATCGGCGTGTTCGCCGGCAATGTGATGATCGTGCTGGCGGCCATGGCGCTGCGGAAATTCGTCAAATCCGGCGCGTGGGCGTATGGGGCGCTGTTTACGGCCTATATCCCGGGCGGGGTGGCGCTGTTTACCGGACACTACGATGTATTTATGTATTTTTTCGGGGCGCTGACTGCGTTGACGTTGGCGCTGACCCTGTCCGCCGGGACGGCGCGTTTGCGGCTGGTTTTCGCCGGGCTGACCGGGCTGGTACTGGCGCTGGCGACCTCCTGTACGCTGGCGTTCGGGGCGCTGATTTTATTGACGGCGCTGGCACTGGCGTGGTTGCCGGTTCCGGCGCGGGAGCGGGGAGCGGCACTGGCGGTTTTCGGCGGCAGCGGACTGTTGTTTGTGGCGCTGCTGTGGCTGTGCAGCGGAGTCAACCTGATCGAGTGTTGCTTCTACGCCTGGCGCAATAACAGTGAATTTTTCCAGGCTACCGGGCGCTCGTTCCGAAACTGGTGGCCCTACAGCATTCTGGATCTGCTGCTCTTCGGCGGGCCGCTGCTGGTGCTGCTGCTTTTCAGCCGTTTCCGCAAGCCTTGTTTCCGCCGGGCCATGGCGCCGCGCTGGATGTTCATCTGGCTGGTGGCGCCGATGCTGCTGGTGCTGCTGTTTTCGCCGTTTTCGAGCGGCGAAATCGGTCGTTTGATCCTGTTTTTCCTGCCGTTGTGCAGCGTGGCGGCGCTGCTGAACCTGACGTCGCCGGGGTGGCGGAGCTGCAGCAAAATGCTGCTCGGCGCGGCGCTGCTCTCGAACATTTTTCTGGTGTACGTGATCAGGATTGTGCTGAAACTGGTCACTTTTTATTAGGAGTTTGCTGATGGCCCCGAAATCGGTTCCGGTGATTGCGGTTAAAAAGGCGTTCGATTTGCTGTCGCTGCTGGCTTTCGAGGACCCGGAGCGGCAGGGAATGTCCCTGAAAGATCTGGCCGAAAAGCTCGACATACCGCCGAATACCGCCCGCAATATCCTGAAAACCATGCTGTTATGCGGTTATGTGAGCCAGACCGGGGGGCGGAGATACGTCACCGGCCCGAACTGCCGGCGCATCGGCGCCAGTAATTACGTGGACAGCGATGTTTTCAAAAACCGCCTGAGCAAGGTGCTCTCGAAGTACACCGGCGTGATTCATGAAGCGCTGGTTTTCACCGTGCTGATCGACGGCAAGCGGCAGGTGATCGCGCGGAGCGAACCCGAGAATCAGTTGATCCGGATCGACAGCCGGGTGCTCGATCTGAATATCTCCATTTATCACGTGCCTACCGGACGGGTCATGGCCGCCAATGCCGACAGTCGGGAATACCGGGACATATTGAAGCACAACGGCGATATTTTTGACAAATGGCCCACCTACGAGAAGGACATTCAGACCATCCGCAAAGCCGGTTACTGCGAGTACAACCGCAGCAATCTGCTCCGGGCCTGCGCGGTGGCGTTCCGCACTGGCGCGGGGACGCTGGCGGCCATCGGCTGTCACGCGCCCTTTTACCGCTGCGGCAACGCCAAGCTGCAGGAGATTCTGGAAATACTTCATTATGCCGCCGGCGAGTTAGCCTCAAAATTCCACAATGTGGAATAACTTGCAGATATAAATTGCGGAATCGTTGCAAATCCGCCGCCCCGGAAGGATAATAATATCACATGCAGAACCGATATTATTATGGAGGCTTGATATGAATCGGATTTTGACGGATCGGGTAAGGGCGGAAGTGTTGAATATGGGGATGGATCTGGTCGGCTTCGCGCCGGTCGAGCGCTGGAAAGATGCGCCGTACCTGCTGAGCCCGCAGGCCATCCTGCCGGAAGGAAAAACCGTGATCGTGGCCGGGATCCATATTACCGACACCTGGACCGAAATGGGCGGCACCCCGGAACCGCAGGACCGTTCGCCCGGCGGATGGATGGACCAGAACGGCCTGATGGACCGTATTTCGTTCCGGACGGTGCGGATGCTCAGCGAGGCGGGGCACCAGGCGATCGCCGTGGTGGCCTCCAACATCTGGCGCTACCGTCAATACGAGGGGATCCCGAGCCTTTTCGCGCCGGATTTGTCGCATATTCATGCGGCCACGGCGGCGGGGCTGGCCGAGATCGGCTGGAGCGGGCTGGCGATTACGCCGGAATTCGGCAGCCGGGTGCGGTTTTTCTCGATCGTGACCGACGCCGAGCTGACGCCGACGCCGATGTACGACGGCCCGAAGCTTTGCGACATGTGCGGCGAATGCGTCAAATTCTGCCCGTCGCAGGCCATGAAAAAGGACTTCAATGACAAACCCCACGTGGTGAACATCGGCGGCAAAACGTTCCGCTATGCCAACAAAAACATCTGGCGCTGCGCCTGGGCCGAGCACTTCAATCTCGACCTGAATTCGAAAACGCTGGACCTGGACCATATCGACGAAAATACGATCTTGAACGAGCTGCAGGACAAGGGCGTTCGCGGCCACGAGCGTGGCGTTTGCCAGAAGGTCTGCG
The DNA here is from genome assembly GCA_040391785.1 of Victivallis vadensis. Classification (GTDB taxonomy): domain Bacteria; phylum Verrucomicrobiota; class Lentisphaeria; order Victivallales; family Victivallaceae; genus UBA5239. The sequence continues at coordinate 26,618 of JBEBXH010000050.1, read as the reverse complement.
TGCCGCCGCACCTGCGCACCGACAAACAGAGCTTCGGGCGCGACTGGCAGATCGCCCAGAACCGGATCAACAAGCGTTACCCCGACAATATGCCGACCCTGCGCAAAATCCGCGACGACGTCGGCGCGCGGGCCGTCGAGCTCGGCATCGAAATCGTTTCGGTGCGCCCGTTGGAGCTCGATACGCCGGCCGGACAGCTGGCGGTTAAGGACGCTCCCGGCATGAAAACGGTATTCGGATTCGCCTTCCGCGTGCCGGAGTTCATCGAGCGGGAAAAAGAGCTGCCGGGCGTCTGTTCCCAGGATTTCGCTTATTACCAGAAGATGCATTTTGCGCTGCTGCGGCTGGCGCGGATGATTGAGGATTGCGGCTACCATGCCGCCAGCTATACCATGCTGAATCGCCCGGAATTCATGCCGCAATTGCAACTGGCCGAACAGGCCGGTCTCGGCGTGTTTAAGGACGGTAAAATCGAGACCCCGGAGTTCGGCGCCAGGGTCGCACTCGGCTGCATTACCACCGACGCGGAGATCGATTCCACCCCGGAATCGCAACCGGATAAAGACGCCCGGACGTTGAAGCGCCTGACCGGCAAAGCACTGCGTACCGAGCTGGAATTCACCGCCCGGCAGAACCTGATGAGTTCGTTCGGCATCACCCCGGCGGAGCGCCTGGACAAAGTCGCCGACCAGCTGAAAACGTTCGTCAATGAAAAGGAACTTTCCGAGGCCGTGGTAGACGCCGCCAAATGGACCTATCATGGCAAATTTGAACCGGAAATCGTCAAAGATAACACCCGTCTGTGCCGTCCGGCGGACTACTTGCCGGAAGCGAAGAGCGTCATCGTCATCGGTACCCATTTCAACGATGAAGTCGTCCGCAACGTGGCGCTGAGCGGGAGCCAGCAGATCGGCTGTTACGGCTTCATGGGCTTTCAGGTACCCTACGAAGTCCGCTTTGCCGCCATTGAACTGGGAGCCAGACTGCAGCAGATGGGTTACAAGTTCTTCATCGTCGACAATCTGCTGGGCGTGGGCTCGCGGCTGGGGACGGCCCGAAGCATGCTTCCGGATATGCGCTGCAATGCGCTGGAAGCGGTTGCCGCCGGACTCGGCGAAATCGGCGAGCAAGGCGCGCTACTGACCCGCGAACACGGTCCGCATCAGCGCACGATCGCCATCATCACCGACGCCGAGCTGCCCTGTGACGACGTCTGCGCCGACGCGGTCTGCACCCACTGCAAACAGTGCCAGGCCAAATGCACCACGCAGGCGGTTCAGCAGAAGTACGCACCGCTCGATATCGGCGGCGTCAAGGTGAATTACCCGTTGATTCCGCGTCACCGCTGCGACTGGGCCAAACGCTACAGCCTGGTCCCGGAGGAAGGCCCCGGCATCCTCGGCGTCATCACCAAAGTACCGCTGCCCGAAGGCGAAATCACCATTGAAACCATCGCCGAAGGCTGCAGCAGGAAAGACCCGATCATGAAGAGCCGCACCTGTATTTTCGAGCCCTGCCTGCGTTATTGCCCCGCCGGCGATAACGGCAAAAACCGGCTTTGATATTTGTCCGGCTTCGGCTATATTACTTATAACCATGAAGCCAAGACGAGTTACAATCAAAGACGTGGCCGAAGCGGCCGGTTGCTCCCCGGGGACGGTATCGTTTGTCATCAATCGAAACCGTCCCATCAGCGCGCCGGTCCGCCGGCGTGTTCTTGACGCCATCGAGGCCCTGCAGTACCGACCCTATGGGAAACGCGGCACGCCGCCCCGGCAGCGGATCGCGCTGCTGGCGGACAATATGGGGGCCAATGTGGTGGAGGCGTTTGTCCGGGAAATTTCCCGTCATGGATTTCTGGCTGAAACGTATTATATATACGGCGGTTATGACGAAATTCAGAAAGCCCTGACGCTCATCGGCAAAGCACCCGAAATTGGCGGGATCATCAATACACTGCCCCAGGTGACGAGTGTGGACCTCCTGAAGTGGTGCCGCGGTATCCCGGCGATTATTTATATTCGCAACGGCAGTATGCTTTCGTCCACTACCATGGACTTCAAACAGGGCATGACCCAGGCGCTGCATTACCTGGCCGGACTGATGCATACCGGGATTGCGTTCCTGTATTATACCAGCTCCAAAGACCCCTGCATGCTGGATCGCATCGACAGTTTCAAAAGCTACAAATTGCCCGGCGGGTATCCGGTAACGCGTTTTCCGGTGCCCTGTGACTACCGCGATCCCAAACCCCTGTTTGCCGAACTGGATGCCTTGTATCGCAAGGGGGTAACCGCTTTTATCGCTTCGACCATGGATTATGCCGTATCGGTGCTTCAGTGGTCCTACCAGCGGAGGTTGCTGATTCCGGACGAGCTTTCGCTGCTGGTTTTTGAGGACTCGGAAATCGTGACGCGTCAATGCGTCGCCCTGACCGCGGTCCAGTTGCCGCTGCAGGAGCTCGCCCGGCACACCTTTGCCGAACTGCTGGCCCAGATCAATGACCAGAAGACCTCGGAACCCTGCAAACTCGCCACCATACTTCAGCTTGGCGAATCCACCGGGCCGGCTCCCAAAACGCCGAAGACTGTTAAAAGTTGATTAAACAAAATCAGTTTTCCAATCTTTTCTTTGCCCGTCTCTTGTTTTAAATTCTCCTGAAAGGTATAATTACAATAGAACGATATTTCCATGAATAAACCGTATATCGGGAGAGCTTTTATGAAACGATATTTTACTTTGATTGAACTCCTTGTCGTGATCGCGATCATCGCCATCCTCGCCGCCATGCTGCTGCCGGCACTGAACAGTGCGCGGGAACGGGGCAAAAGTATGAAGTGCATCGGTAATTTGAAACAGCTGGGCAGCGGAGTTGTGTTCTATGCCGACGATAATGATGATTACGTGCCTTATACGCAATACTGGCAAAATGTTTCCCTGGCCGAACCCAATGGGACGGTATCCTCGAAAAGGCCGACTTTCGTGGAGCGCCTGTCGCCTTATCTGAAGAACCTGAAAGTCATGCAGTGCCCGTCCGATACCAAAGAACTTGAGTCGCTCGGCAATAATTGGCTGACCAATTATACCGCCAACCGCCGGTTCGGCTGGTCCTCCAGTGCCCCGGTGGAAGCGCCGCTGCGCCGGTTAAGCCGCTGCGCCCAGCCAAGCCGCGCCGCCGTGATGATCGACGGGCAGAACAAGACCCGTTACACCATGGCATTCGGCTCCTCGATGAGTCGCCCGGACAACCGGCACCTGAACCATTGGAACATCTTATTTGCCGACGGCCACGCCGCCCAGAGCCTCGAATCCGGTTGGATGGACGTATTCAATTCCGGCGGCAGTGCGCTTTCCACCAACGCCGACGCCTATGCCATGTATCAATTCCAGGTCGTAGGCGAAAGCGGCGACCCGATCTGGCCCAAGTAATAAACAGCAAGGAGCTATATGAAACTGTTGAACAAATTGACCATGATTTCCGCGTTGTGCGGGATCGCCGTTACCCTCTCCGCCGGTCCGAACCTGCTGACGAACGGTTCATTCGAAAACGGCCTGACGGATTGGAAAGTCAACAAACCGGGCGACCCGCAGGCGGAGGCCACGGTGGTCCAGGACGGTGCGGCGGACGGTAAGCAGTCGCTGAATATTCAGTTCACCGGCCAGCGCCGGAGCAATGTCTACCTGACCGTCTGGCGCTCCGTGAAACTTCAGCCCCTCACGACCTACCGGTTTTCCTTCAAAGCAAAACTGCAGAATGCCAAGCCTTTCTGGGCCGGGCTCGAATACAAACCGATGGTGACGATCAAGAGCGGCACCGCGGATTGGCAGGAGTACTCCTTTGAATTTTCCACCGAAAACAAAGAAAACTTCCATATCCGCTTCCTGATCGAGGACCAGGCGGAAAACATCTGGCTGGATGATGTCCGCCTGGAAAAAGTCCTCAATCTCGCCTCCGCCGCCAAACTCTCCGAATCGATTCTGGTCTTTGGGGCGAAACCGGACGGTTCGGCCGATGCCGCCCCGGCTTTCCGGCAGGCGATCGAAGCGGGCGTCAGGGAAATTCTCCTGCCCGAGGGCACCTTCGCGGTCAGTGAACTGGTTCTGCCGGACTCCGTCAGCGTGAAGGGAATCGGTGACGGATCCCGGCTGGTTCCGCTTGCCGAGGAGCAGAAATTCGTCTTAAAGGGCGGCAGCAATTCCTCGTTTGCCAACTTCTCCATCGATGCTAAAAACCAAAAGACGCACGGACTCTATTTCCTTCGTGCCAGGAACATTGCCATCGACCGGGTGGCGGTTCAGGACAGCAAAGCTTTCGGCATTAATTTCGACCATGTAGATAAGTCGAAAATCGAGAATTGCACCATCACCAATACCCATACCGGGATCATGCAGACGTATTGTTCCGATGTCCGCACCATGCAGAATACGGTGCTGGGCAGTACGCGCCACGGGATCCAATTCTGGAGTCAGGACAATTGGAAGCCGGAAGCCAGGACCCGCAATCTGTGGTTTTGCAACAATTATGTGAAAAATGCGCCCTCCGGCGACGGCGGAATCTGGGGCGTCGGCGTCATCGGGGTGGTCATGAGCGGCAATATTATCGAAGGCGCGAAGGACGTCGGGCTCGACCTGGAATGGTGCGAAAACGCCGTGATCAGCGGCAATGTCACCAGCGATACGGCTTACGGCGGCATCTCCCTCTTTTTTTCCTGCAAAAATGTCACCATCTCCGGCAATACGGTTTACAACAACCGCGTTTATGACAAAGACCCCGAGGACTACTGGGTCCGCGCCGGGATCTGGCTGACTTATCCCAATGTGAAAACCTTCAAAGACGACACCGGTCATGAAAATATCACCATCGCGGGAAATACCGTCATCAATGCTCCGGGCAAGCGGCGCGCAGTCTGGATCGGCTGCGGCAGGAATATCCTGATTCAGGGCAATAACCTGGTTCAGGGCACGGTTTACCATGGCGGCAAACACGGCGACCTCAAAGTCCCGGTCCTGCCCTATGACGGCCAGAAAAACTATTTCATCGACTCGGACGAAAAAATATCGGTCCGCTGAGAAATTTTAAACACGGAATACACGGAAAGCACGGAAAAGGGAAGTTTTCATAAAAGTTTCGTGTATTTTTGTGTATTTTTGTGGACAAAAAAGAATTTTTTTTGAAGTCCGATTGTCTTTTTCATACTCCGGGGGTATTATAATAAACCCAAATCATACGGAGTTGTTCGGTGGATAATATTGACCTTGAAATTCTTGATTGCCTGCGGAGAAATGCCCGCATGAGCGCTTCGGCCATCGGCAAAAAAATCAATCTTTCCGTGTCGGCGGTCAGCGAGCGGATCCGCAAGCTCGAGAAAGAGCAGATCATCAATTCTTATACGATCACCCTGAATCACGACAAGATGGGCAAGAACCTGATCGCCCTGATCGAGGTTTCGCTGGAACACCCCAAGTATCACGATTTTTTCGCGGAAACCGTGCTGAAAAATCCCGATATCCAGTCCTGCTATTACCTGACCGGGGAGTTCGATTTCTTTCTCCGGATCCTGACGGATTCCGTGGCGAATCTGGAGAGCATCCACCGCAGCATCAAGAGTTTGCGCGGCGTGAAGTCGACCAAAACCCATTTTGTGCTGAAGGAGGTCAAAAACGACTTGACCAATGTTCAGAATTGAGAGGTTCATTTTTTGCCCGTCAAAACTTTTCGGATGATGGACTAAAATTTCCTGTAATAATTGCGATATGCCGAAATATTTTCGGTGAAAATTCAAATCCAGAACAAGAATTTCGGCAAAATCATTTATTCATTGAAAATATTTCGAAATTGATATATCTTAAACTCCAACCAAAATTTTCACTGTACGAAGGGATATCAAGATGAAAAATATCGGCTACTACAACGGAAAATCGGGCTTGATCGAAGAAATGACGATCCCGATGAATGACCGTGCCTGCTATTTCGGGGATGGAGTTTACGAGGCGACCTGTGCCAAAAACGGCGTGGTTTACCTGGCGGACGAGCATATCGACCGCCTGTTCAATAACTGCGGGCTGATCGATATCAAGCCGCCGCGTACTAAGGCCGAGCTCCGGCAGCTCCTCACCGACTTGCTGGCCCGGGTGGATGCCGACGACTGCTTCGTTTACTGGCAGGTCTCGCGCGCCACGGCCAGGCGCAACCATCTTTATCCTGCGGGCGTTCCGGCCAACCTCTATATCACCATCGTGCCGCAGCCGCTGGTCGACCTCAGTCAGAAAATCAAGCTGATCACATTGGAGGATACCCGCTTCCTGCATTGCAACATCAAGACGCTGAACCTGTTGCCGAGTGTCATCTATTCCCAGCGCGCCGAGGCGGCGGGGTGCCAGGAGAGCGTGCTGCATCGCGGTGACCGCGTCACGGAGTGCGCGCACAGCAATGTCTCGATCCTGAAAAACGGCCGTTTCCGCACCGCGCCGACAGACTGCTACATCCTGCCCGGCATTGCCCGGGCGCATATCATCAAGGCCTGCAAGAAGTTGGAAATTCCGGTGGATGAAACGCCGTTCACGGTACAGGAGCTTCGGGACGCGGACGAAATCATCGTGTCCAGCTCGTCCAAATTCTGCCTTTCTGCCTGCGAGCTCGACGGCAAGCCGGCGGGCGGCAAGGCCAGTGACCTGTTGGAAGCGATTCAGCGCGAAGTGCTTGCCGAGTTCATGCGCGGCGTAGGCTTGGAGGGTTAATTCATGGATCGCACACAACTCACTCGGTACAATGTCTGCCAGAACCTCGATAATCTGATGAATCTGGACCCGCGCGGATACGGCGTCTGCCGCATTCTTTACGCCGGTTCGCGCCAATTCACCGGCAAACCGCTGGTGCTGAACGCAGCGGAGAAACTGACCGGCAACATTAAAAAAGGCGACATCGTCCATATTATCACCGGTTTTGTGCTGCTGCCGCACCGCAAGGCGGAAATGGACGGGATCTGTTCCTCGATGATGCTGGCGCGCTTCATTGCCGAGGCCTTCGAGGCGCTGCCGGTGCTGGTGATTCCGGAGGACTGCCGGGCGGTGGTCAGGGAGCTCGCCCCGGTGGTCGGGCTGCATCTTTACGACGATATCGCCGGGGCCGCGCAGTATCCGGCGGCGATGGCGTTCAGTGTGTTCACCAAGGACGCCGGCAAGGCGGCGGAGAACGCGGAGCAATTGCTGGCTAAGAACACGCCCGCTATGATGATCAGCGTAGAAGCGCCCGGCGCAAATGCCCGGGGCGAATACCACAACGCCGTCGGCATGAATGTCACCGAGCTGGAGGCGAAAAGCGATCAACTTTTTGCCATGGCGCAGCGGCGGGGGATCCCGACGCTGGCGGTCGGCGACCTCGGCAACGAAATCGGCATGGGAACCATTGCCGAACACATCCGCCGTTTCATCCCGAGAGCCGCCGAGGGGACTTGTCAGTGCGATTGTGGCGGGGGAGTGCTTGCCGCCACGGCCGCCGATGCGATCGTCACGGCCACCGTGTCCGACTGGGGCGTTTACGCGATGATGGCGGCGACCGCGTTCCTGCTGGGCCGCCCGGAGCTTCTGCCCGGCGAAGCGATGCAGCGCAGCGTGATCCGCACCGCCTCCCGTTGCGGCATGGTCGACATGTACGGCTGGCTGAATCCCGCCGTCGACGGCATGGACGAGGAATTCAATGTAACGCTTCTGACCCTGATGCGCCGCTGCATCCAGTATCCGGCTATCGTCAAGGACCGCTGCGGCAACTGGTTTGAACAGGTGGACAGCCTCGGTTTTTTCGATCAGAAAGGTGATGTATGCTGAAATTTTTTCTACGGCGTTTGACTGGACATGGCCCCGCTTACCCGCGTCTGCTGGACTGCGGCGACCGGGCCTTGACCGTGGAGTTCGGCAACGCCGTGGAACCGGGATTGAACCGTCAGGTTCGCGCCCTCGATCACGCGTTGAAGGGGGTGCCCGGAATCGTCGAAACCATCCCGACTTTCCGCTCGCTGTTCATCGAGTACGACCCGTTTGCGGTGAGTCACGATCAATTGTGCAAGCTGATTACCGCGCGAATGAAAAACCTTGAAACCAGCGATCGTGGTAATGAGAAAATCATCGATATTCCGGTTTGCTACGGCGGCGAATTTGGCCCCGACCTCGCCGATGTGGCGGCCCATGCCGGGCTGAGCGAGGCGGAGGTCATCGAGCGCCACAGCGGGAACAATTATCCGATTTACATGCTCGGTTTCCTGCCGGGCTTCGCTTACCTCGGCGGACTCGACCCGCAGCTGAATACGCCGCGGTTGAAAACGCCGCGTCAGGAAATTCCGGCCGGCAGCGTCGGTATCGCCGGTATGCAGACCGGGATCTACCCGCTCAAATCGCCCGGCGGCTGGCGGCTGATCGGGCGCACCCCGGTCAAAGTTTACGATCCGTCGAGCCCTGATCCATTTCTCTACGCCGCGGGCGACGTGATCCGGTTCCGGCCGATCGACGAGGCGGAATACCGCAGAATTGAGGAGGCACGGCCATGAAAATCATCAATCCGGGCCCTTTGACCACGGTTCAGGACGCCGGGCGGCACGGCTACATGGCGATGGGTTTTCCCGTTTCCGGGGCGGCCGATCAGGCGGCCTATTGCATCGCTAATCTGCTGGTCGGTAATGACTTGACCGCGGCGGTGCTGGAAATGACCATGGGCGGTATCGCCGCCGAATTTGAGGAACACGCCGTCATCGCGTTCACCGGGGCCGACATGGCCGCCGCGATCAATGGCACACCGGTGCCGGTTTACGCTTCGCTGGAGGTTCACCCCGGCGACCGCCTGACCATGGGGTTTGCGGCGAAAGGCTGCCGCGGCTATCTGGCTTTCGGCGGCGGCATCGACGCGCCGGTGGTCATGGGGAGCCGCTCGGTCAACCCCAAGTGCGGCATCGGGAGCAAGCTGGCGGCGGGCGACCGCGTCACTTTTCTGCCGGGGACACCTTTCCGTGCCCGGCACGCGGCGGTGCCGGAGTACGACCGGGTGATCCGGGTAATTCCCGGACCGCAGGCGGACTGCTTTACCGCGGACGGCATGAAAACTTTTTTGAACAGCGAATACGAAGTCACTCCGCTCTCCGACCGCATGGGCTGCCGTTTCAAGGGCGAAGCCGTAAGTGCTGTTGGCTCGGCGGACATCATTTCCGACGGCATGCCGCTGGGGGGCATTCAGATTGCCTCCGACGGACAGCCGATCATCATGCAGGCGGACCGTCAGACCACCGGCGGCTATGCCAAAATCGCCACCGTGATTTCCGCCGATCTGCCGAAAGTGGCGCAGCTCCGCCCGGGCGACAAGGTCCGCTTTCAAAGCGTTTCGCTCGGCAAGGCGCTAAAATTACTGAAAGAACAACTCAAACAGGGAGTTTCCGAATGAATCCATACAGCGAAAGTTCTCCCCGCGAAGTGCGCGAACTGATCCGCCGCGAAGTCATCACCGGCCAGACCTCGGGTATGTGCGCCGGGTTCGCGCAGGCCAATCTGGTGATTTTGCCGAAGGAACAGGCGTTCGATTTCCTGCTTTTTGCCCAGCGCAACCCGAAGTCGTGCCCGATTCTGGAAGTGACCGACGCCGGTTCGCGCTTGCTCCGTTTCATCGCCAAGGGAGCCGATATCGCCACCGATATTCCGAAATACCGGGTTTATGAACACGGTGTGCTGACCGGGGAATACCCGAATATCGAGAAATTCTGGCGCGACGATTTGGTATCGTTCCTGATCGGCTGCAGTTTTTCGTTTGAATCGGAATTGCTGAAGGCCGGTGTCCCGGTGCGCAACATCGAAGAAAATCGCAATGTGCCGATGTTCACTACCAACATTCCCTGCGAGAGCGCGGGCATTTTTCACGGCACCATGGTCGTCAGTATGCGCCCGGTGCCGGGCCGGTTGATCGCCAAAGCCGTGACCGCCACCGCCGCCATGCCCGAAGTGCACGGCGCGCCGGTTCATGTGGGGAACCCCGAAGAAATCGGCATCCGCGATATCAACCGCCCGGACTTCGGCGAATCCGTGACCATCAACCCCGGCGAAATTCCGGTGTTCTGGGCCTGCGGGGTGACGCCGCAAGTGGCGCTGATGGCGGCCAAACCCGCGTTCGCCATCACCCACGCCCCCGGTCATATGTTTATTTCCGACCTGAAAAATGAGGAGTTGAAATGATGTATCAGATTGACCTCAACTGCGATATGGGCGAAAGCTTCGGCGCTTATACCATCGGCAACGACCGCAAGATCGTCAACCATATTTCATCGGCAAACATCGCCTGCGGCTTCCACGCCGCCGACCCGGTGGTCATGCACCAAACCGTGGACGCCGCCCAAGCCGCCGGGGTCCATATCGGCGCGCACCCCGGATTTCCCGACCTGATGGGATTCGGACGGCGCAAGCTCGAGGTCACTCCGGCCGAAGCCGCCGATTACGTGCTGTACCAGGCCGGTGCGCTCGCGGCCTTCGCCGGGAAACTCTCGCATGTCAAGCTGCACGGCGCGCTTTACAACATGGCGGGCAAGGATCTGGCAATGTCGCTGGCGATTTGCCAGGCGCTGAAAAATTTTGACCCGGACCTCGTGTTGCTGGCCCTCTCCGGCAGCGCCATGATCGAGGCGGCCAAACAGACGGGTATGCGTTACGCCAGCGAAGTCTTTGCCGACCGCGCTTATCAGGACGATGGCTCGCTGGTGCCGCGCCAGTGCGAGGGTGCCGTGATTCACGACAGTGCGCTGGCCGTGGAGCGGGTCATCGGCATGGTCAAAAACCGGACCGTGGAGAGCATTAACGGCAAGGTCATCCCGATTCAGGCGGACTCCGTCTGCGTCCATGGCGACAATGCCGAGGCGCTAGAATTCGTCCGCCGGCTCCGCGCCGCGTTCGAGCGCGAAAATATTGCCGTCAAGGGGTTGTGATTTTGCCTTGACTTTTCCGGGATTTCATTGTAGTATATGGACAATGAATGAAGGATTTGCATGGTTACATCGTTATATGCCGCGGCGTGGATAGCCGTTTTGCTGGGACCGGTCGCCTGTGTCGTCATCGCGAGGCGTTTGAAGCTGAATAAGACCTGCAGTGTCAGGTACTTGTGGGTTTTGATCGGGCTGACGGCGTGGTGTGTGGGCAACGGCATGGTTTTGTCCAGCGATACTCCGGTGGGGCTTTGTGCGCTGATGGTGCTGGAACTTCTGGCGCTGTTGCCGTTCGCGGCGGGTCAGAAGATTTCGCGACTGGAGAGCATCGGACTGCGGAGCGGTGTATACGGTACTTTGGCACTGTCGCTGCTGTTTTATCTGCTGGTGGGGATGGAGGGAAACATCGGGACCCGGGAGGGGCGGCGGCAGTCCTGGTGGGCCGACCGGAATATGCTGATGCGCGACCGGGTATTCAACGTCAATATCCGGGCGCTGGCGGAAGAGGATCCGGCCGATTATCCGGCGGGTGAAATGACCGGGGAGCATCCTTTGTGCAGGCGGTACCCGGCTTTGCATGAGGTGCGGCTGATTACCGGGGCGGCTCCGTATTGGCACAGCTTTTTTACCCGGATTTCGCATTGCGAATATGCGCCGGTGCGGGTTTACCCCGGCGGGCCGCTGAGCTCGCAGGTGCCGGACCCGGTCGCGCTGTGGGAAAAGTTTGCAGGGCAGGGGGCGTACCTCGATTTCGGGTATGACAGCTGGGAATACTGCACGTTATTCGATATCGCGTGGCGTGGCGGAAGCGGCGGGGAACTCTGGCGGGCCTTTGCCGTGTCGGCCGCGCGGTCCGATCTGCTGGAATTTCTGAGTACACGCCTGGGGGCGGAGCGCGAAACCGGCGTACAGGCTTTTGTGTTCGGCCCCATTACCGAAGGACAGCTGGCGGTGTTTGCCATGCAGCGCATCAGCGGCCGGGATTTCGATGAATATCACGGTTCGAACGCGGTCATCCGCGAGCACCTGCGGGAAGACATCGAGCCCAGACGGATTATTTATCTGCAGCCCTTGAGGGAGCTCCTGAAGGACCGGGGGGCCCGCGAGGAACTCGCCGCTTACTTCATGAAACGCTGATCACAGATTCCATGACGATGCGCCCGCCGGCACGGCAATCTGGTCGCCGTTGACTTCCAGCGTAAAGGGTTTGTTCGAAACCGTTTCCAGCACGCCGTTTTCGTAAACAAGATCGGTGACTGTGTCGCCGAAGGAGAGGTTGCGGATGCCGGTTTTGCCTTTCAGGCTGCGGTCGAGGCACCACTTGACCGTGTTGTCGAACACATTGACCGAGTGAATGCCGATGACGTTTTCGAGGAACAGCGATATCGGGCCGAGCGCGGACCAGCCGCAGAAGTCCTTGCGAACCCGTTCGAGGCAATGATTGGCCGGTTCGAAGCTGTTCGGGCGGTAGCACTCCCAGACGGTATGCGGTTCGTAGCGCAGGTAGGTCTGGTACATGTGTTCCAGAACCGAACGGGCACTCTGTGCCGCCAGCTCGAATTTGCCGTAATTTTCGAGGGATTTGATGCCCATGTAAGCAGTGGGGAGCCAGACGCTGCCGCGCCAGTAGTTCCCATCGACGGCATTGAAATCGGCGTCGTCGCGGGCGAGTGTCACCCATGATACCGGGCCGCCGAGTTTGTCGGGATCAGTCAGGTAAGCGCACATCCGGTCGGCCATGTTTTGATCCGCGATTTCCGACATCAGCGGCCAGAAACCGGCCGGAGTGACAACTTTGACGAAGCTCATATCGTCTTCGTTCAGGTCGTAATAAAAACCGTCGGCTTCATCATAATAATATTGATTGATGGTTGCTTTGAAGGCCTGATACTTTTTCTGCCAGTGCGCCGCCAGTTCCGCTTCGCCGATGAGGCCGGCCATTTTGACGATCAGGTACGCGACCTGGGCCTGCTGGGCAATCAGGTCCACCCACAGCGTGCGGGGCTCGGAGGGGCGCTCACGGTCCGACTTCGGGCCTTTGCGGCCGCGCGGGGTATTGTCCATGCCGCTGCGTCCGCCTTCCCAGTAGTAACCGTGCGGGCGCTTGACGGCGCAGGTGACAGCACGCACGCCGGCCGGGGTGACAGGACCGGTGAGGTTTTCGATGAATTCGAAATGCCGCTGCAGATATTCTTTCTCGAGCAGCAATTTTTTAAGATGGGTAATATCGCCGCTGAACAGGGCATTGGCGTATTCGGCCCAGGCAAACAGCGGGGGATTGTCGGCAATGTGAATCAGCAACTGCTGTTTCTTGCCGCCCTTGTCCACCGCCCAGAGCGGGGTATCCGGCTCGGGATAAACCATCGGCAGATTCTGTCCGCCGTACAGCGGCTGGTAAAAGTTTTCGAGGGATTCGGTACCCGGAAATACATCCTGCGCGTATTTGCAGAAAAAGGCCATGAAGGAAGTATCCCAGATCCAGATATCGGTGTTGCAGAAGGCTTCATCCATATACGGAGTCTGCGGCATACCGGGGATATCCTTGACATGGTCGCGGGCGATTTCCCAGGTACGCCAATAGAAATCCACATACCCGGGATTCTCATCGAAAAGCGGTACCGGTACCGATTTTTTCCACTCGCTGCCGCCGACGCCGAAGTGTTTCTGTTTCATCGTTTTCAGGCGGATTTCGCCGGCAGCCAGACGTAGTTTTTGCCAAAAAGGACGCTGACGTAAATCGCGTTGAGCAAGGCCCAGATAATGAATGCGATGGCAATCATTTTCTTCATCGGAACCATGTAATCCTTCAGCAAGCCTGCTTCGCCGACCGGAGTGTAAAACGATACCGAGGAATTGTAATCGTTGATCAGCAGTTCCTTGAATTCGGTGAGTTTCTTGCTCAGGTCAATGGTATTGGCCATCATATTCTTAAAGGCTTCATTGAATACGGCATCCGCGTTTTTCTGAGATGCGGCGGCAGGGGGGGCACTGAGTTTGTCGAGCATGTATTTATAGAAGGAAACGGTTGACTGCTGGCGGGAAATCTGAGTTGCCAGCGACATATTCTGGGTTGCCAGGTCTTTGCGGATATTGTTGGCGGCATCGCGCCCATAAAGCGCGGCCAATTGCGACAGGACGTTGGCGTCAAGGGTAAAAGCGGTAGCATCTTCCTTGGTCTTGGCAAGAGGACTCTTCACTTCCACGATATCGATCGATTCGAGCAGCATTTTGTGACGGGTCTGGAGGTTTGCCAGCAGTAATGTTTCGCTTTCCAGGCGGCCCTGTACATAGATCAGATCGATATCCGACTTGAGAGTCTGCGAGTTCAGGATCATCTGCCGCAGCGTATCGAGTTGATAGGTGGTGATGTATTTCAGCTTGGTGGTGATATCCTCGAGGTATTCACCCGAGGAGATGGTCAAGCCGCGGTTGCCCTGGAGAGCACTCAACTTGGTGATCATACCTTCGAGCTGAGTAGTATAATAGCGGAAACGGTCCAGGGCGATCAGTTTGCTCTGGCTCAAATCCTGGGCAATAATCTTTTCCAGTTCGCCGTCGATGTTGGAGACGGGCAGTTTGTCCGCTTCGAGTTTGCGGTAGATCTGGAACCAGCCGTCGACGGTGTCATTCAATATTTTGGCTGCGAGGTGCGGCGGAATCGTTGAATTCTCAAAAATGACCTTGTAGGTGGAGGCGTCGATTTCGGCAAGGTTTTTCTTGTACTCGCGCTCAATAGTGCTGACATCGGTGGCGCTCAGGTTGCGCTTGCTGAGCTTCGAGGCGAAGTCGGCATCAAGCAGGGCCCGGTCACGGGAGTAGTTAATGACCGAAAACAATTTCTGGAAGTCATCGAAGTTCATGCTTTTCAGGTTATTGTTCTCATAAACCTGTTTCAGGACCGGGGGGCTGACAATGTCGAGGCGGTTGAACTTTTTGCCGCTGGGGTAGATGATTTCGTCATTTTCGCCCTGCCGGGGCAGGAGGATCGAGACTTCCTGCGACATGAACTGCCTGCTGGGCAGAACCGTGTAAAAAGCGAAACAGATCAGGATGATGACCACTGCGCTGATGAAGGCAAACAGGAAAATCCGCCATTTACTGTTCTTCAAAAAGTCGAAAACCATGTCGAAACTGAATACAAATTCTTTTTTCTCTTCCAAAATATCACCTCTGTTGTTAAATTATTTTGTCTATAAGAATTTCTACTTTAATCACACATCCGTGGGCGTGTTTTCGCTTTCGGCAAGCGTGGGCGTTATATCGATTTTCGCATCTGCGATATTTTCTTCGGAGATAGCGAAATGCTGGACCTTGATGTCGTTCTTCTGACAGAACTCGATCAGCAGATTGTACTCGGTTTCGGGGATGGTGTTAATTGTCACCACGACTTTGTCGAAGGGCTTTTTCTTGTAGATGCGCTCGATTCTTCGTACTCCGCCGAGGACCTTGAAGCCGTAAACCCGCAACCCCTTCAACACAACATCGTCGTCCATGACTCCGACCACGGTCACCGGATATTCGGTACGGTGCACACAGTAAATATAATTGATGTAAAGGCGGCATTTCAGTCCGCCGCCGTAAATCAGGATCCGCTCCAGCGATTCCTTGTTCTGGTATTGCAGCGACAGTTTGCGGAACCAGAAACCCTCGGCATAATGAAGCAGAAAACGCTCCAGGCAGATCAGTGTGATATTCAGCAGCGTGAACAGCAGACAGCCGCCGCAGAACCAGCGTCCGTTGATGCCGAATCCCTCCACCAGTGAGTCCAGCATGAAGAAATACACCAGCCCGCACGAGATCACGGAGCCCAGGACAATCACCAGCGCCAGGTGCCAGTAATTGTTTAGCCCCGCGCGCAGCCAGTAAACCCGGTATACCCGCGAGACGCACAGCAGGATCGCCACCGGCACAAACATGAACAGGAAAAGAGTGAAATCCTGAAATTTTCCGATCAGCACCGTACTGGTAATCAGGTAGGATATTCCAATCATGAAGAAGTCGATGAACGGATGCACCATATTCACTGCCAGTCCCTTGCGGGGTTTGGCGAAGCCGCGCTGAAAGAGCCGGGCCGAGTCGAGGAGTTCCACCACGGCGAACTGGCGGATCATCACCAGCACGGCGATCAGCAGTGTGATGTAGGCCACGGCCGGGGCCGAGCTGGCCAGCGTCATCATCAGAATGGCGATCACCGCAAATACACATCCGATCATGTACATGGTAAAGGCTGTTTTGGTCTGGTTCTGGTTCTTCCGTAGCAGGCGGTGGTGGAGGTGGTCCTGGTCGCCTTCCATGATTCCCTTGGCGTCCGGATTCAACAGTTTGCGGGTGCTGCGCCGCCAGATCGCCAGGAACACGTCCAGAAGCGGCACGCCCACCGCCAGAATCGGCAGCAGCAGTGAAGTCACCGTGACCACTTTGTCCATGGCCGAGAGCCCGATCACCGCAAAAACCAGCCCCAGGAAGGTACTTCCGGTATCTCCCAGGAAGATTTTGGCCGGGTAGAAATTGTAACGCAGGAAGCCCAGGCACGCCCCCGCCAGGATCAGCATGCAGAGCGATTCGGTCCGGGGCCCGCCATTGAGCAGGAACCACACCGCCATGCAGACCGAGGAGACGATCGAGAGCCCCGACGCCAGGCCGTCCAGCCCGTCGATCAGGTTAAAGGCGTTGATGATGACGATGACCCAGACCATCAGCGCCGCGAAGGTCAGGTACGAGGGCACGGCCCAGCCGAACAGCGTGAAATCGTGCGGCACGTAGAGCCAGACAATCCCTACCACGGCGATCTGCCCCAGCAGCTTGATCCAGGACTTTACATCCCAGCGATCGTCGATGATCCCGATGACCGCGAGCAGCATCGCCGGCCAGAAGAGTCGCCAGAAAAGCTGGCCGCTTCCCGACCCCGGGTGGCTGACCGCATAGAGCCCCAGCGCAATGAAAAACGCCAGGATGATGGCCACGCCGCCGCCCCGCGGCACCGGTTTCTTGTGGATATGGCGTCCCCCCGGTTTGTCCAGATAGCCCAGCCGCGGCAGGATGAAAAGACAAAGATAGGTGAAAACCATCGACAGCGACAGAGCCACTACCGGATATATAAACAAACTTGAGTACTGCTCAAAAAAACTGATCAACTGTTGGACCATACCAAATCATTTTATCCATATAAAGTCATATTCATAAAGTAAATAAACATAGAGCATTTTACTCAAAATTCAAGCATCCATTCGTTTTTTATCGAAACTAAAAGCATTGCAGGATCATCCAGACCTTGTCGAACCGCCGCGCCGCCAGGTCCTGTTTGCGGATCCAGAAATACAACATTCCCATGTCGCTCCACATCATCCGGGTATCGTCGTCGCTGTCCAACTGCAACAGCAGCAGCCAGTCATCAATACCGGGGGCCAGTTCACGGGCGCGCGGATCGTGATAACCGCTGGAGTCGCCGCAGTACAGGCCGTTGCTGGCCAGCTGGCATTCTTCTTCCATGTCGTCACCCTGAATCGGCTGGGCATAACCCATGATTTGATGATCAAAATCTTCATTATCATTGAAGATGCCCCGGAAGCTCTCAAAAAGATCGAACTCGACCTGTTTCTCCTGGAAGTTCCATAACTCCTCGGTCGGCGGCGACATCGGCGCGCCCGGCGGTTCTTCGCTGTAAATCACTCGCCAGTGACCGGCATTCTCCGGGTCGAATCCCCAGACCATGTTTTCCGTGTCATAGAAAAAATACAATCGGCCGTGGTCCGGCATCTCGGGGGCGAGTTTGAATCGCACCATCTCCGCCAGGTCGAATTGTGCCAGAAAAGACATCGGGTGCCCGCCCGGCGCCGTCGGCCAAGCCACCCCTTCGGGCAAGTGCGGCCTGCCGCCGAGCTTGTTGAATGTCCGCAACGCCGCTTCTTTGAGATGCAGCGCCCGGCGCGGTCCGAAATCCTTCGGGGAATCGTCCTCTTCGTCCATGCTGCCGGCAAACGGCGGTTCCTGTTTTCTGACTTCCACTGCGATTATTCCTCCATATTCCTTTAAGTAATATAGCACCGCAAATGAATTTTACGAAACAGTAATCTATATTATTCCGGAAAAACGGCTTGCCGTCTCATTAGACCGATGTGGGTAAATTTGGCTAATGCGAGGAACTCCGCGTTCCTGCACTCATGCCCGAAATATAAAACCTGAAGATTTCTTAAATTCCAAGATTGACAAATCTTCTTTTTATGTTATAATAATTCATATGAGAAAATAATTTATTCAATTGAGAATATAAATGGAAAATCTTAATACGATACCGGTCCTGGAAAAAGCAATTCAAGTCCTTGAATATATCGGAGCACACCCCGGCAGGGTCAGCCAGTCGGAAATCAAGAATGCCCTGAAAATTCCCCAGGCGACCTGTTACCGGATTATTTCCACGATGGTGGAATATAACTGGCTGGTCAAGGTGAACGGCAACCACTACGACATATCAACCGGCATCCTGCCGATTACTCGCAAAGTTTCCTTTCAGCTTGAACGCTACAAAGTGCTTCAACCCATTCTGGAACATTTAGCCAAGAAGGTAGGGTATTCGGTCAAACTTTCCGTACGCGATGGCGACGAACAAGTCAACGTGCTGTGCGCCAAAGCTCCCTGGGATATCGCGCTGACGACCTCGATCGGCTCCCGCGACCACCTGATGACCGGCGGTTCGGTAGGCGTGATTCTGGCTGCCGAAATGACTGAATCCGAGTTATCCAAGCTCTCCAAAAGCCTGAAAGGAAAAACCGACACCGACGCCCGCTTGCAGAAATTGAAAGACAATATCAAAGATTTCAAAGAAACCGGCTATGTCTTCAATCCGGCCTCGCCCGACCCGAAATACAAATGGCACGTGGATGCGTTATCAATACCGGTATACAACGACCAGAACCAAATCGCCGGAGCGATAACCCTGTTAAGTACCCCCGGCGGCCTGGCGGAAGCAGACTGGGCAGCATTGACCAAAGAAATGACCAAAACCGCCGAATTTTGCAGTGATACAATGAGTTGAGCAGGAATGATGTTTATGCAGAGGTTGATTGAGAATCTGGAAATAACTCCAGTGTCTATGGTAACACGCGAAGAAAAAATGCGTCAGCGTTTGAATATATCATGTGTATGCAAACAAGACGGACATTTTTATCTGGAGGTGGTTCGAGGCGGAGAATCCATGGGACAGCGCATACCTTTTGGTTTGGTGCACGGGCATAATAATGTCGGTATTTTGCTGCCGCCGCCTGAAAAAAACCAGGAAACTGATTTTTATGTTTATGATGATGCTGGAAATCTTCAGGCCGAATGGAATATGATATGGCAGGTTCCGCGCCATTGGACGATTTATGGCATTGATTCCTCGCATACCGATATCGGGCTTCACAACTCTCCGTATATTCAACGCTATAACAGTTCAAATCTCCTGGAAAAAGCAATGGCTTTGTGCAATGAAACCAGCGACAGAACGGAAGCCTCACGTTACCGTTATGCCGTGGAGGGAACCTGGTTCTGGAATAACTACGGTGCTGACCGTGGGCGGGATGCTACTGAAAAAATTGTGAAAAACTTTGTACGTCAGGGGTTGATCACAGTAGGCGCTGCAACCGCGGGTAATCATACTCAGGTATATGGCTTGGAGGAAATGTGCCGTTCCGCGTATACACGCCGGCGCTTGTCGGATGAATGGAAAATCAACAGTCGGACGATGACTATGGTTGATAATAATGGAATAAGTTGGGGATTGGTGATTCCTTATGTGGATGCCGGTTATCAAAATATCATCTTTTCGCCGAATCACTGGAATCCTTTGCCTTCAACCATATGGGCATGCAACACAGGAGTGCATAAATACACATGGAATACCGATGCGGGCGGCGGCGGAGCACGCATTGATGTCAGGTATGATTCCGCCTTGCCTATGGTATTTTATTGGCTGGGGGCTGATGGGAAAAGCAAGCTATTGGTTTGGAGCGCCATACAGTATGGTTCGGGCGGTGCGCCGTTCGGTATTGATAAAGGTGATGGGTTCCATCCGTTAATGATGCCGAGGATGGAAAATTCCACGGCTGAAACATTAGCAAAATTAGAGAAGCGTTATCCTTATGGCATATGGATGTTTCCGTATTACGTTGACGATGAAGAACCCAATTTGATCTTGAGCAACTATTTCCAGGAATGGAATAAAAAATGGCTTTTCCCTCAATTTCGCACGCTGGGAGATTTCGATGCCGTCTTTGATCATCTGCGGGAAAATTTCGATGCCCAAATCCCCGTATTGAGCGGTGATATTACCGGAGGCTGGTATCAGCATCCAGTAGCGGCGCCTGATTTGCTGGCGCGAAAATTCGAAGCGGACCGCATGCTGCCAACTGCGGAAAAATGGGCTTCTCTTGCTGCTGTTTTTGTTCCGGATTATTCTTATCCGGAAACGGCTTTCCGCAGGGCTTGGGATGCGTTGATTTGCAACGATGAGCATTCATATGGCACCAGTGGTTATCAGGGACGGCGTGTTTATGAAACATGGATGCAGCACCGTGACTGGATTGAACTGGCGGAACGTACCGCCGCTACGGAGGGGGATAGGGCACTGGAAGCCCTTTCTGCTCAGATTGCAGTTGACGAACCATCGATCGTTCTTTTTAACCCGACCTTGCAATCCCGCAGGGAAATCCTGGAAGCAAAGAACGGCTCGGAAGAGATGGTGAGATTTTTATCGCCACTGATTCCACCGTTTGGTTATCTGACAATTCCACAGGCGGGATTGTCGGTTCCCGAAATGCATACTGATAACTCCGAAGAACCACCGGTTGTTGAAAATGATTTCTACCGGCTTGCATTCGCGGCGGATGGTTCTCTTATTGAAATTTTTGATAAAGAGCTGAAGCTTGAACTACTGGACGAATCCGCACCTTATCACGCAAATCAATTCGTTTATACGAATGACAATCATGCAAGTTTCGTGACCCCGCAAACGGCAAAATTCATTGTCCGGAAAGATGACCTGGGGATTCAGGTGACCGCGCAAATGGAAGAGCCGGTTTCCGGTGCCTTCATCGAGCAAAAAGTTTTTCTGCCGAAACATGAAAAAAGGATTGATATCGATAATCGTCTGCAGCATGTCAGGGATTTGATCAATAATAACCGTTACCATCGTTATGGCTATTACGCATTCCCGTTTTTGATGAAAGATGCCGTCCAGAGGGTTCATCTGAATGGATGTGTGGCATCTCCAAAAGTTGACCAGACGGGACATGGCACGGAAACGTATATGGCTGCCCGCGAATGGAGTTGTGTCGAAAATAGCTGCGTCGGAATCGCCCTGCTGCAATTGGACAGTCAGTTGATTGAATTTGACCGGATTCATCCGGACAAAACCGATTACGGCATGAAAAATGACGGCTCGGCCATTTATTCGTATTTGTTCAACGACTGGCTGCAAATGCACTCGCCCGGCGGCTCTCATATGAACTTCCGGTTTCGTTACACAATCATTTCTTATTCTGGTGGCTTTGACACCGCAGGTATACCGGCAATCGCAGAGCGTATGACCAATCCAATATGCTGCCGGAATATTTCCAAACAAACCGGAACTCTTCCCCGCAAAAAGAGTTTTATTTCAGCGGATAAAAACAATCTTCGCCTTCTTGCCCTGAAAAAAGCTGAAAATGGGGATGGGGTAATTGCCCGTTTCCATGAATCAGCGGGATTGACGACAGAAAACTTAGAGCTGAATATAAGTTTTGCGGAACAAGCTGAATTTATACGATGTTCCGTTGACGAGCGGAATATTGAGACGTTCTCAGGCAAAGCATCCAAATTATTTCCTTTCAGCTATTTGACGCTTCGAATCAATGTTCCGGTGAAGACTATTTCTGAAAACACCATGCCGGACAATGACGTTCCTGCTCCGATCGGCTCGGTTTATACCGGTCTGATCGCTGAGCCGTGCGCGGCCTGCGGGGAGGATGCCGGGCACCTCTATTTGCTTTGGGGACAGAATATGGAACCGGATTTGTTTCATTATGAGTTATATCGCGGTGAAGAACCCGGTTTCCCCCCAAACAGCGACTCTTTTCTGGCGACAGTTGAACCAGGCCCTTTCCGGGTAGCCCGCTATGAGGACAAGGGGCTAAAAACTCATACAACCTATTATTACCGGGTGCGCGCGGTCAATCATGCCGGCTTGAAAAGCAGATTCAGCGAGGAATTCCATGGCATTACTCGCGAAGAGAAATAAGAAACGTGACGCGAATAAATTAGAGACCAATAAAAAAGTCAATTCCTCAAACAGAGGGAAAATGGAGGTACAAATGCAAAGCTATTTTAGAGCAAGAAAGTCATTTCTGAAACTGAACTCTCTGGTGAGTCAAAATTTTACACTCATTGAGCTGTTGGTAGTAATTGCGATTATTGCTATACTTGCGGCATTGCTTCTTCCCGCCCTTTCACGTGCACGGGAGTCGGCGAAAGCAGCGAGTTGTCGGAATAATCTGCGTCAGGTTATGCAATTCACGTTTCAATACACCGACGATTACAATCATTTTCTTCCTCATTACTGGGAATTTGATTATCCCTATACGTATATTTTTTATGAAAGACAAGGAAGTTACGCCAACGGTTGAAATTAAATTCTCGGGTAAAATGGGAGAGCTTATTGAGAAAAAATCTTTCCCGCAAACTAAAATTCTTGAGCCCCTGCAAATCTATCTCATCAAAGGGACTCCGGAAAAATAAACAAAATGAAATGATCGTATGTTTGAAGAATATATTGAGAATGGCGAGCATTATTTGCGAGCAGAGAATTCAGCCTGGAAGGTGAAAGTCATCCTTTCCGTGGGATCGATTATGTTGAAGTTGGTTGACCGGCGGTCCGGCTTGAATCTTCTCCGTTCCCCGCAAACGGTGGAGGTGCTGAAAAAACAACCGGAGGTTTATGGATTTCCGGTTTTGATTCCGCCGGGCAACATTGTCAAAGGACATTTTTCCTGGCGTGGGTGCGATTATCATTTACCCTGTAATTCGCGGTTTGGCAACCATATTCATGGAGTCGTCCTGAACCGGCGCTGGGAGCTGGTGTCCAGTCGGGAAGAAAATGATTCCGTCTGTTTCGAAACGACTTATACCTATGACGAGGAAAATGAAATGTTCGAAGGTTTTCCCCATCCGTTTCGTGCCGGTTTACGCTATATACTCCTGCCGGACCGGCTCCTGCAGCGCCTCACTGTAACCAACCTCGGCACGGAAACCATGCCGCTGGGCACCGGGTTTCACTCGACCTTCGCTTTTCCGCAGGAGGGTATCATCCAGGCGACGGTCGGAGATTTTCACTGGAAATATGACAGGGAAACCCGATTTGCCGCCACCGGAGAAAAAGAACCGTGGACGCCGGAAGAGGATTTCCGGCAGGGGGTGATCGTCAACCGTCGGGCCATTCACCGTGAGTGCCCGATGAAAGAAGCGGTCATCAACGGTGAGTCTTTCCACGGTGTGATTCTGGATTTTCCGCTTTCGCGCCTGAAAATCGTTTATGAGTGGGATCGCAAGTTTTCGCAGGGGGCGTTTTGGAATTCCGACGAGCAAGGTGATTTTTTCAGCGCCGAACCAATGAGTTGGATGGGAGACGCTCCAAATATTCCCCTGTCGGAAGCTGAAACGGGTATTTATCCACTACATCCGGATGAAATATGGAGTGCGGAAAATACGATTTCCGTTTCACGATATAGCAATGGAGCAAAGACACTATGAAATTGGGATTGATGTTACCGGTGAAACCGGATATAAAATGGCAACTGGCCTTACAGGCCGGGATCAGGTACGCGGTGACCAAAGCTGCGCCCGAGCTGAGCGGGCTCTTGCCGCCGTGGGATTTTGATTCGCTGCAGTTGGTGCATTCGCGGTTTACCGATTACGGTTTCCGGCTTTATGCTCTGGAAGGCGATCAGTTCGATATGAACCGGATCAAAATGGGCCTGCCGGGGCGTGACGAGGATATCGAAAAATATCAGCGAATGCTCGAGAATATGGGCAGGCTCGGAATTCCGCTGTTGTGCTATAACTTTATGGCGGGCGTCGGCTGGTACCGGACACGGGTGGACCTGCCGGAGCGCGGCGGCGCGCTGACCTCCGGCTTCGATCTCGCGGACGTCAAAGATGAGCCGTTGAAAATTACCGGAGAAGAGCTCTGGCGAAATTATGAATATTTCCTGAAAGCCGTGTTGCCGGCGGCCGAAAAAGCCGGGGTCAAAATGGGACTCCACCCCGACGACCCGCCGGTGTCGCCGCTGAAGGGTTACAGCCGGATTCTGACCTCCGCCGACGCCTATCGCAGGGCCATGAGTTTGTCGGATTCTCCGTCGCACGGGATCACGTTTTGCCTGGCTTCATTCAAGGCCATGGAGGAAGATATTTATGCACTGCTGCCGGAATTCAAGGACCGGATTGCGTTCATCCATTTCCGGGATATCGAGGGAAGCAAGTACCAATTCCGGGAGACGTTCCACGACAACGGCCCCACCGATATGGCGGCGGCACTCCGCTGTTGCCGGGATAACGGGCTGGATGTGCTGCTGCGCCCGGACCACACCCCGACCATGGCCGGCGAAACCAACGCCAATCCCGGTTATGAAATGCAGGGCAACCTGTTGGCTATCGGCTATCTGAAAGGCTTGATGGAAGCCTCGAACATTGAATATTGAAAGGATAAGAAAATGCCGTCATTACAGGACATGAGACAACGGGCCAAAGAAGCCGGATTGATGAAACTCGACCGATTGATCGCCACCCGCCAGCGGATTCCGGATTGCGAACTGCCGATTCCGGTCAAAGAACTTTGCGAGCGCTACGAAAAACTCTACACCGGCTGTATCAACGACGTGATGCGCGAGCTCTGTCTGCTGGACCAGAATCTGCCGAGCGACATCATGCCGCTGCGCGATGAAATGGTGCTCTGCGGCGAAGCATTCACCGTCAAAAGCGCCCCCAATGTCATGATCGAGGGCGAAATGACTTTCCGCGCCCAGATGCTCGACGAAATGAAACCCGAAGGCGTGATCGTCTGGGACACCTCCGCCGACACCGAAGCCTCGCTGTGGGGCGGCGTGATGACCGCCACCGCCATCACCAAACAACTTCGCGGCGCGGTTATCGCCGGAGGCATCCGTGACACCAAGCAGATTCTCGAACAGGATTTCCCGGTGTTCTACAAATACCGTACCAGCAACGGTTCGCTCGGACGTTGTATGATTACACACTATCAGGTACCGGTGAAAATCGGCAAAATCACGGTGCGCCCTGGCGATATTATTTTCGGAGATATTGACGGCGTGATTTGCATTCCGCGCGAAATAGCGTATGATGTATTAGTGCGCGCGGAAGGCATCGAACGCAACGAAGTCGATATTTTTTCCTGGGTGCGCCAGGGCGACACGATTTCGGAAATTATTGATAAAGGCGGGTATTTCTGATGGTGAACTTCAGCTTACAGGGCAAAAGGGCGCTGGTCACCGGTTCCTCGCGGGGGATCGGCAGAGCCATCGCCATGGCATACGGCGAGGCCGGAGCTAAAGTATTTTTTCACGGTAGCGGGCCGTCCGCCCGGCTGGATGAAACCATAGCCGAAGCACGCGCGAAAAATATCGAATGCAAAGCTGTCACCGCCGATATTTCCAAAGTGGAAGAAATCGAACAGTTGATGAACAAAACATTGCCGCTGGACATTCTGGTATTGAATGTTTCGGTACAGAAATACATGACTCTTGAGAACTTCGACTTGGAGGAATATCAACGGGAAATGGATATCAACCTGCGTTCGGCTTTCCTGATGCTGAAACCCGCTCTGGCGGTTATGTGTGAGCAGCAATTCGGACGAATCATCTCAATCGGCAGCATCAACCAGATGCGCCCGGCAGCGCGGCTGACCGTTTATGCCGCCGCCAAATCCGCGCTGCATAATCTGATCCTCAATTGTGCCCGCGAATATGCGCCGTACGGTATCACCGCCAACACCATTGTTCCGGGTATCATTCCTACCGACCGCAATACGGAAGTCCTCAAAGATCCGGCCCTGGTAAAAGAGCTGCTGGCTGAAGTTCCAGCTGGCCGTTTTGGCACCGTCGAGGACTGCGCAGGAATCGCGGTATTGCTGGCCTCGGAAGCTGGTAGTTATATCACCGGCGCAGAAATTCCCGTCGCCGGCGGCATGCAGCTTTGAATTAAATATTTCTACGGAAATAAGCAGTTATTTGATGATTTCATTAAGGGGAAGCTTGGTGCGGTTGCCACCCGACATTTCAGCCCGTCGAAGTAGCCGACCAGACTCCTCTTTTTTCTCAAAACTGAACGCATAAGGACAAATACGTACTTATCTGCGGATACGCAAAATCAAGCAAAACAAAACGGGCGTTTTGAGCTTGCCGTGATGGCGTTCCTTACGATCCTGGTGAGGTGGTAAATGAAGTATCATTCCATGCGGGGCGTACACGAAAAAGCCCGGCGGTGATTGCTCACGCCGGGCTGGGTGCTTGCTTGCGACTGTCAGTCGAGGGGCTCGGTGACGGCGGTCGGGGCCGGGGTGGCCGGGACCACTTGGACGCTCTTCGGGGCTTCTTCGTCGCCTTTGACGTCGTCGGCGGATTTCACTTCCTGCGCCGGAACCACTAC
>JBEBXH010000049.1:0-47213 GCA_040391785.1 Victivallis vadensis | reverse complement strand
TCGTGATTCATAGCTCGTTCCTCTTGCTTGTTTATGTTCCAATGGGTAATATAACAGCAATCACACGGAAAAGCAACAGCCAAAGTGACATTTTTTGCAATAAGCTTTAAGAAAAAAGTAAAAAAATCACGAAAATCACCAATCCTGCAAATGAATTTTCTTTGCGTCGAATTTATCCTTCGGTTTTTCTGCGCCGGTCGGGCGGCCGATCGAGATGACGCAGAGCGGGATGATCTCCGGCGGCAGGTTCAGCGTTTTCGTCACGATTGCCATGCGGTCCTTGAGAGGGTAGAAACCGAGCCAGACGGCGCCGAGGCCGGAGCCTTCGGCGGCCAGCAGGATGTTCTGGGTCGCGGCGGAGCAGTCTTCGATCCACATATCGGCGGCGTCGCCGGGCAGGAAATTCGCGGGATTGCCGCAGACGACGATGGCGGCGGGGGCCTTGCCCAGCGCCCGTGCGGTGGGAATGGTTGCGATGGCGTCGAGTTTCGCGCGGTCGGTGACGATGATGAATTCCCATGGACCGCGGTTGCCGGCGCTGGGGGCCGCGAACCCGGCCTTGACCAGCATGTTGAGTTCATCCATGGTGACTGGTTCGGAGGTGTAGGTACGGACGCTTTTGCGCTGGTGAATCACGGTCAGGACGTCGGGCTTGCCGCTTTCGGTGGCGGTCGCGGGTGCTGCAGGCTGAGTCTGCGGCAGCGGGCGGAGCAGCGCGATCACCACGACCACCAGCATGAGCAGAACTAAAAGGCGTTCATAAGTCATTTTTTTACCTTGGGTTTGAGGTTCAGGGTCACGTCGGGAAAAGAAATCCAGCGTCGCCCCGCAAGGGCAGAGCCACTGGCACCATAAGCGCGGTTTAAAAAGCGAAGCCAGGATAAAGAGGACGGCGAGAACCGTCACCCACCAGCTGGCGTGCAGCGAAAATACATGAAACGGTTCGTAGGGGCGGAAGCGGATGCCGCAGAGCAGCAACAGAATTCCGGCGGCGGCCAGCGCCCGGCGGATATATGGTCCGTAGCGGAACGTGGCGGTGACGGGTTTGATGCGGCATTTTTTCCCCAGGTGCCCGGCGAGTTCCTGGGCACAGCCGTAGGGGCAGACCGTGCTGCAGTAGAAGTTGCGCCGGGTGGTCAACGCAAGCACGACGGTCAGCAGGAACAGCGCGAGGTTGATCGACAGCCGCCAGTTCAACGGAGTGACGGCCAGCCAGCCCGCGATCTGGGCGAACGAGAGGTAACTGCAGGCCGCGAAGCCCAGCACCAGCGTATTGACCGCGAGCAGCCAGAAGCGCAGTTTACCGCCCCGGCGGAGGAGGAAAAACGCCAGATTGCCGGCCAGCACCGCCAGCACCAGCAGGTCGGTCCAGTTGAATTTGACGGCTGAAATCCGGGCTTCGGGTTTGATATCGGCGGCGAGCATCAGGCGCTTGCGCAGGGTTTCCTGGGCGGCGTGGGCGGAAAAAGTGGCTCCGGTCACTGCGTCGACCGGCAGCGAAACGGCTTCCTGCGGCGTCCGGCCGAGGTATTTGGCGAAAATACCTGATTTCAGGACCTGCTCCCAGTGGTCGGGGTCCTCGGCATTATCCAGAAAATCAATCGATTTGATCGTCCCGGTATCGGGATCAAGCGTGATCCGTGCCGGAGTCGCGCCGTTGAACCCCACGACGCCGTCGGCCGCGGGGCTGGTCAGCAGCACATTGGGATCGGTTTTCCGCGGTTCCGTTCCCGCCGGGTTCCGGTAAGAATAGGCCAGGCAGAAAATCAGGACCAGTCCCAGGGCGAAAAACAGTTTTCCGGTTCGCTGTATGATTTCCATAATATACTACGCTGATTCCTTCTCAGAAGTATAATATATACCGGATCGGGCGCTTTACAAGACGATCGGGCAGTAAGACTATTTTATTGATAAGACTTTTGAGCATATTTGATATGAATTTATGATAATATACCGGAAATTCATGCAGTGGCATATTGCAAAACTTTGGCGGAGTCAGTATAATTATTTACATGAGCAAATAAATGCATGGAAAAATATGGCCGGACAAAACTCAATTTTGCGAAAAACGTATTCACGGAACGAGATCGTGCTTGACCTTGAGCAGTATCTGCGTGAGCAGGAATTGCCGGTCGATACGCTGATCGCCCCGGCCAGCCGGCTGGCGCAGCGCTACAATGTGTCGGTGGCGACCGTCAACCGGGCACTGGACCGGCTGGTCGAGCGCAAGATCCTTTACCGGATACAGGGCAGCGGTACTTTTACGGCGCAGCCGGGCCGCGACGGCAAGCGGCTGAAAATCGGTCTCATCCTGAAAGACAGCGGGGTGGACCGCAGCGATCCTTACGGCAAAGTGGCGTTCGGCAATTTCAATTCGAGCCTGCAATACCGCTTGCAGACCGAAGGGCACGATTCATCGTTTTTTTATCATCATACGGTGCCGGTTTCGCCGGAGTCGTTGAACACCATGCAATTGTATAATTATGATGCGATTATAACCATGGCGGGTAATGCCACGCCCGATAATGCGAGAATTCTGAGGAAATTCAATATTCCGATCGTTCTGATCGGGGCTGCGGCGGAGTTGGACTGTGAATTTCATCAGATCATCTACGATTACCGGCCGGGATTCAAGAAGCTGCTGAGCCATCTGACGGAGCAGGGGCACAAGTCGTTTCTGATCGCCAGCCTGGACGGCGCGACTTCGTTCGAGCGGCGCGATGCGCTGCTGGCAGCCGCCGACCAGCTGGGAATCTCCCGGGACCGTTTCGTGCACAAGAGCGCCCGCAATTATTATATGGAATACTGGCACAACCTGAGCAGTGCCCGGGAGATCGGGGAATATTTCCTGGCGAACCGCCGGAAATTCACCGCCATCATTTCCACCAGCGATTATGCCACCTACGGCATACTCGGACTGCTTCATGAACACAAATTGGAGCCGGGGAAGGATTACGCGATCGGCTCATACGACAATTTCGAGGGGCAGGGGATGATGATTTACGGGAGCCGCCCGATGCTTACTTCGATTTCGCATCCGCTGGAAAAAATGGCACAGGAAGCGGTGAAACTGGCTGTGAACGAGACTTTGCAGCCGTCGGGCGTGACCTATCTGGTCAAGGTGCCGGCGGATGAATTGACGATAAGGACTTCAACCAAACTTAAACTTCAAAAGACAGGAGGCAGGAAAAAATGACGAGCGGAAAGAAATTCACACTTATAGAATTGCTGGTGGTGATTGCGATCATCGCGATTCTGGCGGCAATGCTGCTGCCGGCGCTGAACCAGGCGCGCGACCGGGCGAAAGGCACCAAGTGCCTGGGCAATGTGAAGGATCTGACATTGTCCGTGATCTCGTATACCAATGATTATGAGGGGCGGATGATTTCCTCGGTGAATGCGGATGCCGACTACGGCGCCCGGGTATGGAGCATGATTTTGACCAAGGAAAATTATGCCCCTAAGAATAATAATCTGTTCTATTGCCCGAAGTCGGAAATCCCGGCCAGCTTCAACCGTTATTTTACCTATGGCATGAGGTGTGAAAATGAGCCCGGGCTGGTGGATTTACGCTCCTACAAGCAACCCTCACGGGTAATCCTGCTCGGCGATTCCGCTAAAAAATCCAACGGCGTGCGCTCCTGGCGATTCTGGCAGAACAATGGCACGGAGGGACAGCCGTACCTGACTCACGGCGGCAGGGCCACGGTCAGCGCCATCGACGGACACGCGGGAGCTTTTGACATCGGCGCTTTCCGCGACGGCACGATCAAGTGGCACGATACCTCCAATTTCGCGCAGGTGGTCAGCGAACACAACATACCGACCGGGATTTGAACATGAAAAATTATTTACTGATATTGATGGTTTTGGTTTGCGGCTGCGCTGCTGCTGCCGGGTTCAAGGAATTTCCAATCGGGGTGTACTCGGCGGATATCAACAGCGATGCTTCCATGCAGGCGATCAAAAAGGCCGGGTTCAACACCGTACAGTCCTATTCCTGTTCCGACAAGGATTATCAGACGCTGCTGGATACCGCGCAGCGCAACGGGTTGAAGGTGATGTTCAACCTCGACCGGAAATGGGTCACGGAGCCCGGCGGCGTGGAGAAAATGCGCGAGACGGTTCGCAAGTTCAAGGATCACCCGGCGCTGAGTTTCTGGTATCTGTACGACGAACCGGCCGGGAAAATCACCCCCGAAGTCTTGCGCCCGTTTTACGAAATGCTGAGAAAAGAGACCCCGGATATCCCGGTGGCGATCGTGAACTGCTGGGACGAAACCTGGGATCAATACAGCGATGTGCTGGATATTCAGATGGTCGACCTGTACCCGGTGCGCGATCAGGCGTTTCCAAGCGCCCCGGTCCAGCAGTTCACCACGCTGGTTAAAAACGCGGTGGCGCTGGGCAAGCCGGTCATGGCCGTGCCGCAACTGATGAGCTGGAAAAGCTTCACCAGTCAGCTGAAAGATTATGACGCGGAAAAATTCCGTTATCCGAACGTGGCCGAGATGCGTTATATGATGTTCGGTTCGATGACTTACGGGGTTTGCGGATTTTTCGGATTCTCCTATTACCACGCCATGCGTACCAGCGGCAACCCGAAATGGTGGGAAACGGATTGCGCCAAGGTATTCAATGAAGTGAAGGAGTTTGCCGCGGCGGTGAATACCCCCGGCAAGCCGGTGATCTTCAAACGCGCGGACGACTCGAACCAGCGCGCGGCGTATTGGCAGGGCGAGGACGGTGGTTATCTGGTGTTGGTCAATGCCTGGCCGCTGGAAAATTCGCGTCCCGGCTGCTGGCTGGAGAATTATTTCGACCGCGATTATGAGCTGATCCCGTGGGGTAGCACCCGCGAAGTGAAGGCGTCGCTGGTCAAAAACCGGATCAAGGTCGACGGTCCGGCGCAGCCGTGGGAAGTGTTTATCTGGAAAATGAAACCGGTGAGTGGAAAATGAAATTATTTGTTGTACTCGGCCTGATGGCCGTAATCAGTGTGTTGTCCGGGGCTGGACTGGATCTTGAGAAAGGCGAGTTCGTGCTGGGGTTTTATTCGGCGGATGCGGCCACGGAGCGGAATTTCGAGCTCATCCGCGATGCCGGCATGAATTATGTACACACTTACGCTACCGGCGACGATACGCCGGAGGCCATCGCCAACGGCCGGAAATTCCTCGACCTGGCGCAGAAATACGATCTGCAAGTCATGTTCGACATCGGCGGCCGGAAGTGGGTCAAGCCGGAATTCGGCACCGAACCGATGCTGAAAATGATCGACAACTTCAAGAATCATCCGGCGCTGGGCATGTGGTATTTGTGCGATGAACCGTCGATCGATATGATTCCGAGGCTGGAACAATTGCATCGGACCATGCAGCAGGCCACGCCGGATATCCCGAGCAGCATCGTCATTCATTGGATCAAGGACTGGTACAAGGCCCGGACCGCCTGCGACATCCTGCTGGTGGACCTGTATCCGGTGCGGGAAAAAGCGTTCCCGGAGTCGCCGCTCAGCAATTACAATACGTATGTTCAGAAAGCCATACAGTTGAAGGACCCCGCCAAACCGGTGATCGGCGTCATGCAGAGCATGAACTGGGATTGCTTCGCCGATCAGCTGAAAAAAGGGCCGGACGTGAAATACAGCTTCCCGAACGCGGTCGAAATGCGTAATATGGGGTTCAGTTCGGTGGCGATGGGCGTGCGCGGATTATTCTTCTTTTCCTTCTTCCACATCCACACCGAACCGAGCACGCTGGCATATCATCCGGTCGCCAAAGAAAACATGGACTGGTACCGGGGAACCTTCATGCCATTCATCAAGGAAGTGAAGGAATTCACCGCCATGGTGCATCCGTCGTGGCAGGTCACTGCGGCTGATTTCGCGCTGCACAAGGAGCACAAAGCCTATGCCGGCTACTGGGAGCGCCCGGCCGGGAAGTTCCTGGTCGTAACCAACGACACCGGCGAAACCCGCGACTTGAAACTGAAGCTGCAGGGCAAGTATCCGCGGCGCGGCAAGCTTGTTCCGTGGGGAAACACCCGTCCGGCAAACGTGGAACTGCGGAACGGCGTCTTGACCATACCCGCCGTCCAGCCGTGGGAGATCTTCATCTGGCAGGTTCAGTAACTGATACCGGGCAGAATTGTTGAGCTCTCCGGCGGGGGCAACCGGGCAAAGAAAAAGCGGGAAGAACCGAAATTCTTCCCGCTTTGTGTTGAATTGAGCTGAATCAGTCTTCTTCGGTGAGGGAGGCCTGATACTTCGCCTTGATTTCGTTGGCGATGTTGGTCGGGACCTGCTCGTAACGGGCAAATTCCATTTCGAAGAGGCCGCTGCCCTGGGTCAGCGAACGCAGTTCGGTGGCGTATTTGGCCATTTCCGCTTGCGGTACTTCGGCGTTGACGACTTGCAGACCGTCTTCGGCGCTCATGCCGATGATGCGGCCGCGGCGCTGATTGAGGTCGCCGCTGACGTCGCCCATGTACTTGTCCGGAATACGGATCTTGACGTTCATGATGGGCTCGAGCAGCACCGGACGCGCCTTTTCGATCGCTTCCTTGAAGGCGCGGCGGGTGGCGATTTTGAACGCCATTTCCGAGGAGTCGACGTCGTGGTATTTGCCGTCATAAACGGTTACTTTGAGGCGTTCCACTGTGCTGCCGGCGAGGGGGCCCACGATCATGGATTCGACAACGCCTTTTTCCACCGCCGGAATGTAGTTTTTCGGGATGGCGCCGCCGACAACGGCGTTTTCAAACGAGAATTCCTCGGCCGGAGCGACCTTCAGGTACACTTCCGCAAACTGGCCGTGGCCGCCGGACTGCTTCTTGTGGCGGTAATGGCCCTCGCCGGGGGCGGTGATGGTTTCGCGATAGGCGATCCTGGGGGTGGCGAGGTTGATTTCGACTTTATAGTCGTTGTTCAGTTTTTTGATGACCTGCTGGAGGTGCTGGTCGCCCATGCCGGAGAGCAGGAACTCGTGGGTTTCCGGGTGGCGGGTGATCTGCACGGTGGTGTCGGTTTGGGCGATTTTCTGCAAGCTGGTGATGAGCTTGTCGTCTTCACCGGACTTGACCGCGCTGATCGCATAAGACATGACCGGGATCGGGTAGTTGATGGGCGGGAGCGTTTTGACCGTGGCGGCGGAGGCCAGGGTGTTGCCGATATGGGCGTCCTTGAGCTTGGCCATGGCGAAAATCATGCCGGGGATGGCCTCGGTGGCCGGTTTCTGCTCCTTGCCGTTCATAATCAGGATGCTGCCGAGTTTTTCCTTGGTACCGGTCGAGACGTTGACCACTTCGGCGTCGGATTTGAAGGTACCGGTGAAAACGCGGAAGAACATGAGCTGCCCCACGAACGCGTCGTTCTGGCTGCGGAAAGCCAGCGCCACGGCGGGGCCGCCTTCGCTGATTTCCATCTTGGAGTCGTCGCTCATGACGATCGAGCCGCGGGCCTGCGGGTCCGGCGAGAGGTTGTTGATGGCGTCCATGAGTTCGGCCACGCCGATATCCTTGGCGGTGCTGCCGGCGAAAACGGGGGCCAGGCTGCCGGAGAGAACGGCGGCTTTCAGGCCTTTGTTGATTTCGTCCTGGGTGAGTTCTTCGCCGCCGAGGTATTTTTCCATTAATGCTTCGTCGGATTCGGCTATGCTATCCATCAGGGCCTGACGGTATTCTTCGGCTTCAGCGGGCAGGTCCTTATCGCTCAGGATATTGTAGACCTTGGAGAATGCGGCTTCCTTGCCGTCGGGGTAGGTGAGGGGGATACAAATGGTTTTGCCATAGGCATCCTGAAGCTGCGCCAGTACGCGGTCGAAATCGGCGCCTTCAAGTTCGAGACGGTTGATATAAATAAAACGGGGCAAATTCAGATCGCCGGAGCGCTTCCAGCCGCGGCCGGTACCGGTTTCCACGCCGTTGATACCGTTGACGACCAGGATGGTGCTGTCCATGGCGTGCATGGCGCACATCATTTTGCCGACGAATTCATTGTAACCGGGAGGGTCGATGAAAAACCACGATTTGGTTTTGTAGGTACAGGTGAGGGGGGTTGAGTAAATGCTGCTTTTCTTATCCTGTTCAGCCGGCGAGTAGTCGGAAAAGGAAGTTCCCTGATCTACGCTGCCCAGTCGGTCAACTGCTCCGGCTTTGAACAACATCAAGTCGCACAGAGCAGTTTTACCGCAGCCGGCATGGCCGATCACCCCGAAGTTTCTGATTTCGTTGAGTTTCATTACAACACCTCTTGTTATATGGTTAACAAAATTGCAAAAACAGACCCGGTACGTCAAAAAACTATAGCAGGCGAATTCGAGAATGCAAACTTTAAAAATGGAAAATTGAAAATTGGAAATGGAAAATTATTTTAACGAGCGGAGCGAGAGGAAGGCGATGCCCGCGATGACTGCGAAAGTCGAGAGAATTCCCCACAGCAGCACCGGCGTGGTCGAGAACGAGGCGAATACCTGCGTGCCGATCCACGGCCCCACCGCAAAACCGATGCCGCGCACCAGCCCCAAACTGGCCATGCAGCGCCCGACCGCGCCGTGCGGCGCCATTTTGCTGATCAGCGTGTACAGCGCGGGCTGGACGATGACCTCGCCCTGGGTCAGCACGAACACCGCCGCCGCCAGTGCGAAGCCGCCCCCGCAGAAGGCCAGCGAGAAATAGCCCAGCGCATACAAAATCGAACCGGCCAGCAGCCGTATCGACTGGTGGAGCTTGAAGTGGTCCAGCAGCCGCGTCACCGGCAGCTGGCACAGGATGATCGTGAAGCCGTTCACCGAGTACACCAGCCCGAGGGTGTTGGAGCTGACCCCCACCACGCTGGTGGCGTAAACCGACAGCACGGAGTACAGCTGCGAAGTCAATAGAAACAACAGGAAACTGGCAAAGAGCAGTTTCAGCAGCGAAGGATTGATCAGGATCTGGCTGAATTTGACCTGCGGCGGTTTCACGTGGTCGGTGTGATGCTGCCGGACGGGTTCCGGGCAGGTGTATCTGGTGTACAGCGTGCCCATGATGCACAGGACGGCGGTGATAGCGAACATCAGCGAAAATGGTGTTTGGGCGAGGAAGGCGCCGAGCATCGGACCGATGGCCCAGCCGACGTTGGTGCCGATACGGATTTTGCTGTAGGCTTTCGGGCGGGTTTCCGGGGTGGTGTGTTCGGTCAGGTAAGAATCGGCCGCCACCTGGAAAAAGGTACCGATCCCGGCATTGATCATCAGCATGACGGCGAACATCTCGAACGACGCCTGAAAATACGCCATGGCGGCCATGATCATGAACACCACGGCGCGTGAACTTTGCCCGAACTGCATCATGAAGTGCCGTCCGATTTTGTCGGTGAGCCAGCCGGAGAGCGGCGGCATCAGGATCACGGCCAGCCCCATCAGGGGGAAGATCAGTCCGACTTTTTCGATGGGAATGCCGCGTTCCTTATTCAGATAAATCGGGATAAAAGGATAGATAATCGAATAAGCCAGCGAGTTGATGGCCCATGCGATTGCCAGAGGAGTTGCACGAAATTCAGCGGGTGTTTTCATGATGCCGTATATTATACACTGCCAACGCCGGAATGCAAGACAAACTATTTTAAACGAATAAACACGAAAATTCCCGTGAATGTCCGCCGGTTAGTCTTCGGCCAGTTTCTGCTGTTTGCGGTACTCCCAGGGGGGCTGCGGGCGCTGCTCTTTCCAGAGGCCGAGGCCGGAGCGCTGGGCGGCCTGCTGCGCGTGCATGATATCCAGATCCTTGGGTGCGTAAGAATAATAATGCCACGCCATGCCCTGCTTGACCATTTCCAGATTTATGTAGACGCCGTCGCAATAAACCTTGCCGACGTGGCGCTGGTACTGGTCGACGTTTGCCACTTTGACGGTGACGAATTTACCGTCGATCATATCCGCCAGCGCCTTGCCGGATTCTTTGCCGAAGGTCTGGCTGGATTCGGGGGCGTCGATGCCGTA
The DNA here is from genome assembly GCA_040391785.1 of Victivallis vadensis. Lineage (GTDB taxonomy): Bacteria > Verrucomicrobiota > Lentisphaeria > Victivallales > Victivallaceae > UBA5239. The sequence goes on along the minus strand of JBEBXH010000049.1, from coordinate 37,233 downwards.
AAAGCGGATTTTGTATTTGCGGTCGCCCTCCGGCGCAAGCACGGTTATGGTGTCGCCGTCGCTGACCTTGGTGACTTTGCCGTAGATCTCCGAACCGGATTCCGCGTTGGCATACGCCGCGCCGTAGCCGGGGATGACCATGCGGATATAACGCGGCAGGAAGCCGGTGTATTGCGTCAGTTTGTGGCCGAAAATCCCCAGCCGATCAAGGTTGCCGAGAAATGCCCCCAGCAGGACCAGCAGGATATAAATATATTTCTTCGAAAAAAAGAACCGTGTCCACGATTTACCCTTTTTCGTTTTTTTCGAACGCGTAGCCAAAGTTACAGTTACTCCTTATTTTTTGCGGCCAGGTCGCGGGCGGTGACGACGATTTTCAGGAATTCAGCCCGTTTGCCGTCCTGGTCGTTCCCGAGAGCGTCTTTTGCCCTGAGGCGCAGTTTTTCATAATCGGCGTTGCCTTTCAGCGGTGAATCGCGCAGCAGCAACGCGAATTCGGCGACCGCGCCTGCCCAGTTCCAATTGATTGTGGCAGGCATTTCCCGGGGCGGCATAAATGTCATCTGGATGGCGGGATCATCTCCTTCCGGTTTCTGGTAGCGCAATTGGAAAGAGAACGGTTCTTCTTTGCCGGTATCCTGACGGTTCTGGAACTTCAACGGTTCGATTTCACCGACGACTGCTTTTTTCACCGTATCGGCAGCGTCCGCCATGACCAGTTCATATAATACGGTCACCTGATGGCCGACCCCGACATCGCCGGAGTCCACAGTGTCGTCCTTGAAATCGGCGTTATCCAGTTTGCGCAGTTCATAGCCGAGCAGTTTGTAGGCATAGACTTTGGAGGGATTGAACTCAAGCTGGAATTTAACGTCGCGGGCAATGGTGAACATCCGGCCGGTCATTTCGTTGACCAGGGCGTTGCGGGCCTCGCGGAGATTGTCGATATAGATGTAATTGCCATTGCCTTTGTTGGCGAGCATCTTGGCTTTGTTGTCCTTGTAGTTGCCGGAGCCCATGCCGATGACGCTCAGGTAGATGGCGCTGCCGCGCTCTTTCTCGATCAGTGAAACCAGTTCGGATTCGCTCGATACACCGACGTTGAAATCGCCGTCGGTGACCAGGATCACCCGGTTGTTGCCCTTGGAAATGAAATTTTTGTGAGCGAGCTTGTAGGCAGCCTGTATACCCGCCGCGCCGGGGGTGTAACCACTGGCTTCCAGTTTGCCGATCAGCGCAATGATCTCTTCCTTTTTGTTGCCGCTGACCGAGTCCATCAGTACTTTTGAGCCGCCACCGTAGGTAACGATGCTGACTTTGTCCTGCGAACGCAATTCATTGGTCAGAAGCTTCAATGATTCCTGCAGCAACGGCAGTTCTTCGTACATGGAACCGGAGTTGTCGATCAGAAATACGAAATTCGATGGCGGCAGATTATCTTTCGGAATGTCTTTGGCCTGTACGCCGATCAGCAGCAGCTTATGGTTTGGCTGCCAGGGGCAGGTGTCCATTTCGAATCTGGGGTTGAACATAATGGATGCGTCGGCAGCCTGAGGATAGTCATAGTTGAAGTAATTCAGGAACTCCTCGACCCGGACGGCGTCCTTGACCGGCAGACGGTTTTCGTCCATGATCATGCGGCGCGCATTGGTATAGCCGGCAGTATCGACATCAGCGCCGAAGGTGGAAAGCGGCTGGTCGGCCACCGCTAAGAATTTATTTTCCTGTACGTACTTGTATTCTTCGGTATTGAACTTTTCCGATCGATTCATGCGGCGGAGGCTCATATTGCCGTCTGCATTCCCGTAAGCGGCTGAACTGGGTGAGGTCATCCTGTCCGATGAAATGCTGACTTCAAGTGATTGAGCTGGCGGGGGGATCTGTTTTGTTTCCCGATATGAATCGGAATTGCCACTGCAGGAGGCGAGCAATACGCCCAGGATGATTGCGCTGGAGACGGCCAGGAAACCATAAATTTTCTTCATTTGTACTACCTCCGGATTTATCATATAATTGAGGTAATATAAATAATATTTCGATAATTGCAAATCAATAAATATTGTAAGTTCGGGGCAGGGGTGCTATATTATTCGGATTGTGAAATTTAAGAGGATTATTTATAGCTTATGCTTTCTGATCGAGATTATATGAGACAACCGAATAATCGCCGGTTCCGCAAGGGGACCGGTGTTGAGCCTTTTCATGTTCTGCTGGGGTTGATCGCCGTTAATATTATCATGTATTTTTTCATACCGCGGCCGGTGGAGATTGCGCCTGGGCGGTATGAAGTACCCGCGATCTATGATGCGCTTACTTTGAGCTGGCGCGGGCTGCAGGCCGGTCGGCTGTGGCAGATCGTTACCAGCATGTTCATGCACGGTGATTTCTGGCACATCGCTTTGAATATGTGGGGATTGTTCATTTTCGGGCAGTTGATCGTCAATCAGATGGGGATTCTGCGCTTTTTCCTGCTGTATATGATCAGCGGTATTTTCGGCAATCTGCTGTGGCTGCTGTTCAATTGGGGGTCGCAGAGTTACCTGCTGGGTGCCAGCGGCGCGCTGTTCGGCGTGATGCTGGCGGTGGCCATGTTCATGCCGAATGCCCAGTTTATGCTGATGCTGCCGCCGGTTCCGGTCCGGGCGCGGACGTTGGTGATTATTTTCGGCGTGATCGAGGTCATCAGCGAACTGGGCAAGGGCGGCAACGTGGCGCACTTGGCGCATCTCGGCGGTTTCATCGGTGCATATATTTTCCTGAAAGCCGCTTATGGCAACCGGATGGAATGGGACCCGCTGGGGTTCATGTTTGGCAACCGTGCCGCGCAGAAGCCAAGGCCGAGGGCGGCGAGCGCTCCCCCGCCTTCGCGTCCGTCGTACCGGATGGCGGACGATGCGGATAACTCCAAGGAAAATATTACCGTTTCCGCCAGGCAAGTGGACGAAATTCTCGACAAACTTTCGCGTTCGGGCCCCAACAGCCTGACCGATGAAGAGCGCGCCGTACTGAACGAAGCGCGCAAAAAGTACAGCAAGCACTGATGAAGACAGCGCTGTTTGATTACGAACTGCCGGAGGAGTTGATCGCACAATTCCCCTGCGGCGTCCGCGGCGAATCGCGGATGATGGTGATGGACCGCCGGAGCGGCGAATGCTCCATTTATCCGTTTCGCGAAATCACCCGTTTCCTCAATCCCGGCGACGCCATGATCTTCAACGATACCAAGGTGATCAATGCCCGGATGTACGGCCGCAAAAACGGCAGCCCCGACGCCGCGTTGATCGAGGTCCTTTTGACCAATCCCTTGCAGCCGCCGCACCGCAAATTGTGGCAGTGCATGGTCAAACCCGGCAAGCGGGTGCCGCCGGGCTCGCGGGTCCAGCTGTTGACGCGGAGCGGGGAATTGGCCGCCGGTAACAACTGGTTCGAGGTGAAAGAACGGTTTGACGACGGTTCTTTCGCGATTGAATTCGATGTCGATGATTTTGAGGTACTGCAGGAACGCTACGGCCATATTCCGCTGCCGCCGTATATCAAGCGCGAGGATCAGCTCGGCGACCGCGAGCGGTACCAGACCGTTTATGCCCGTGAGCCGGGCGCGGTGGCGGCGCCGACCGCCGGACTGCATTTCACCAACGAAATCATGGAAGGATTGAAGCAGAAAGGGGTCAACCAGGCGGCGGTGACGCTGCATGTCGGCCCCGGCACGTTCAAACCGGTCAGCGTGGAGGATGTTACCGCGCACAAGATGCATTCCGAGTATTATGAGTTGAATCACGAAACGGCGGATTTGATCAACCGCACCCATGCCGCCGGGCACCGGGTCATGGCGGTGGGGACGACCTCGGTCCGGGTACTGGAGAGTTGCGCGGCGGATGGCCGGGCGGTGGCCGGTACCGGCAGTACCGATATTTTCATTTATCCGCCGTATCAACCTCAGGTGGTCGATATGCTGCTGACCAATTTTCATTTGCCCCAGAGCACGCTGATCATGCTGGTTTCCGCTTTTGCTTCGCGGGAGAAGGTTTTGGCGGCTTACCGTTATGCGATCGCAGAAAAAATGCGTTTTTTCAGTTATGGCGACTGTATGCTGCTGATCTGAATTTGCATTTCAGGGGTTGCGGGGATATTTTATAAACAGAAAGCAATAAACAGGATAAGATTTATGAGATACGTATTTGCCATGCTGGTGTGCTGCACGCTATTTCTTTCACTGTCGGCAGCGGACGACAGAGGCTACAGCGTCGATATTCCCGTCAATACCGAAGGTTCAGGAAGATACAATAAGTTCCGGCCCAACCATCATGTGCCGTTCGGGATACATTGGACCGAGGCGGAACCGGCGGATTTCATCTGGATGCTGCCCTCGATGCTGGGCGGTACGGTGGGGGTGGCCGTGGGGAACGTGATCGGCTGGCCCTGTAAGGCCGTTTACAATGCCTGCCGCGGTGAATTCAGCGGAGAGGCCATGGTGCCGCCGCTGGACTGGGCGGGCAAATATTTCGGCGTGCCCGGTTCTTATATTGTGGGCGGGCCCTTCTGGGTGCTGAAAAAATCGTTTTATGATTTCCCGATCTGGCTTTTCAGCAGCGATGAAGAGATTGACAAAGAAGAATACGAATATTAAGATAACGGAGAAATGCATGGATCCCTATTTGGATATGAACCTGGAGTTGGAGCAGAGAGTTGATGATTTGCTGGGACGTTTGACGCTGGAAGAAAAAGTTTGGCTTTGCCATGGTGTCTCCGCCATGGAAACCGGCGATATCCCGAGACTGGGGATCGGTAAACTGAAGATGGGCGACGGCCCTCAGGGATTCCGTTTGGAGGATGGAAATACGGCGACCGCTTTGCCCTGCGGGATTTCGCTGGCCTGTACCTGGAGCCCGGAAGCCGCGGAGCGTTTCGGCGGCATCATCGGCCGGGAGGGGCAGGCGTACGGGATCCGGGTCAGCCTCGGGCCGGGGTTCAACTTGATGCGGACGCCGTTGAACGGGCGTAACTTCGAGTATTATGGCGAGGACCCGGTACTGGCCGGCAAAGTCGCCTGCGGATATATTCGCGGCTGTCAGGCCGAGGGCGTGGCCGCCACTCCTAAACACCTGGCCATGAACAATCAGGAAATCTGCCGTACCACCGGCAGTTCCAATGCCGACGAACGCACGATTCGTGAGCTCTACCTGACTCCGTTTGAAATCGTGACCAAAGAAGCGCAACCGTGGATGATGATGTCCTCTTACAACCTTATCAACGGCACTTATGCTTCGGCCTGCAAGCTGCTTCAGGAAGATATCATCAAAGACGAATACGGTTTTGACGGCGTCATGGTTTCCGACTGGGGCGGCGCGCACGATCCGAAGGGCTGCGCGCTCGGCGGGCTCGACCTGGAAATGGGGCAGGGCCTCAACTCCATCATGGGCACGCCCCTGCTGGAACTGGTGCAGAAGGGCGAAGTCCCGGAAAGCGAAATCGACAAGAAAGTGCGGCGCAACCTTCGTTTGATGTTCCGGGTCGGCATGTTCGACCGGGATTATTTCCCGGAAGGCGAATGCAACTCCGAAAATCACCAGTGGGAAGCCCGCCGTCTGGCTCAGGAAGGCATGGTCCTGCTGAAAAATGACGGCTCCATGCTGCCGCTCAGTATGGAAAAGGTCAAAAAACTTGCGGTCATCGGCCCCAATGCGGCGTTCAAACACCACATGGGAGCGCTGGAAGTTTGCGGCGGCAGCGGCGCGGTGCATCCGCCCTATGAAATTTCTCCGCTGGAAGGTTTGCAGAAGTACTGCGGCAATAATGTCGAAATTATTTATACCCCCGGCGTGGTATTTGACAGCGAAACCATCATTCCCTCGACCCTGCTCGGGCAGGGGCTGAAGGCGCAATATTTCCATACGGTCGAGGAGATGCGCGGCGGCGGAACGCCCTTCGCCCAGCGTGTCGATCACAATATGTCGCTGAACTGGAACAGTCAGTTCAGTGTCGGCGGCTCGAATACCGACGGCTTGCCCAATGATAAGTTTGCCGTGTGTTGGACGGGCACCATTACGCCCGATTTTACCGGCAGGAGCACCCTGAGCGTCAATGCCCTGCATGGAGCAGCCACGGTTGAGCTCGACGGCAAGACCGTGATCCGGAAAGAGGGCGCGCTGCGTTTCGAGGCCGCATCCTATGAGTTCCAGGCGGAAAGCGGCCGGGAATACCAGATTCGGATCGAGTTTGAATGCTGCGATGCCAACCCCGAATTCAAACTGCTCTGGGCGGTTGAGCGGGAAGGCAGCTTCGATGAAGCGGCCAAGGCGGCGGCGGAAGCCGATGCCGTGCTGTTTTTCGGCGGCACCAATCATTTATACGACAAGGAAGCCATCGGCTGGGGCGATGTGCCCGGGGCCGATATCCCGGATCTGGAGCTGATCGGGCCCCAGGCGGAGCTGATTTCCCGCCTGGCCGAAGTCAATAAAAATATCGCGGTGGTATTGATCAACGGTTCCGTGGTGAGTACCGAGAAATGGTACGACCGGGTACCGGCGATTCTGGAAGCATGGTATCCGGGGCAGGAGAGCGGAAACGCGCTCGCCGAGGTGATTTTCGGCGAGGCCGCGCCCGGCGGGAAATTGTGCTGTACCTGGGGGAAGAAACTGACCGATTACGCCTGCCATGCCGCCGGAAATTACCCCGGAGTTCGCAGCGGGGATAAGCCGTATGTGAATTATGAGGAAGGACTTTTTATCGGTTACCGTCACTTTGACCGGGCCGGAATCGAGCCCCGGTTCCCGTTCGGATTCGGTTTGTCCTACACCACATTTGAGTGTGAGTTGCTGTCGGTGGAGATACCGGGGGACCATCATGTCAAGGCCAGGGTCCGGGTTGCCAATACCGGCAAGCGGCAGGGATCGGAAGTGGTTCAACTGTATGTCGGCGATGACGAATGCTGCGTGGAGCGTCCGGCCAAAGAGTTGAAGGCGTTTGCCAAGGTTTCGCTGCAGCCGGGCGAGTCGGCGGTGGTGGAACTTGAGTTGAAGCGCCGCGACTTTGCATTCTGGAATCCGGAGAGCCGCAAATGGGAAGTGGAGCCGGGCAGTTTCACACTGTATTTCGGTACCTCATCCCGGGCGATTTTCGCCAAAAAGAGCGTTGGATGACGTTTTTTCGGAAAAACATGAAATAATTTTGCGAATTCGGGCTTGCTTTTCTTGAAATGACGGCAATTTTATAATCAGGTTGAGTTGTTCCGTAGCACACGATACGGATGGGTCGAAAAATGTTAAATTTAACTTATGGTGATCTATGGGGGCGGAAACAGTAATCCAAACTGAGAATCTTACCAAAATTTACAAACGTCTGTTCAAGGCTGGGAACAGAGCTCTTGACAGTCTGACCATTTCTGTTCCCAAAGGCTCCGTATACGGCTTTCTCGGTCCGAATGGCGCAGGGAAAACCACCACCATTAAAATTCTGATGGACCTGATCAAAAGTTCCAGCGGGACCGCATTGGTATTAGGCAAGCCCTCGTATGATGTTGAAGTCAAAGGACATATCGGGTTTCTTCCCGACTCGCCGGCATTCAGCCCGCAGCTCACCGCCTATGAATTTCTCAACATTTGCGGCAAATTGCTCAAGATTCCTTCGGCCGAACGCGGCCCGCGCATCGAAGAGGTGCTGCAGACCGTCAAGATGTATCCTCATATGAAGGATAAGATCGGCTCGTTCTCCCGCGGGATGCTGCAGCGTATCGGGGTGGCGCAGGCGATCCTGAACCAGCCGGACCTGCTGATCCTCGACGAACCGCTGCTGGGGCTGGACCCGTACGGCCGCCAGGAGTTCAAGCAGATTATCCTGGGGCAGCAGGCGAGGGGGACCAGCGTCTTTTTCAGCAGTCATATTCTTTCGGACGTGGAAGAAATCTGCGATCATGTCGCAATTTTGAACAAAGGTAAGCTTCTCTGTGCCGGCCGGCTCGACAACCTGCTCGGCGCCAAGGGGTTCACGGTAATCATCCCGCCCAATCATGATGATATTCTTAAAGAACTGATAACTATGGCATCCAATACTTCACGCAAGGAGGATGGAACATGGGTTTTGTCTTTTCCACAGGATGACGGTGTCAAGGCGAAGGTTAGTTCCATCACCGCGAGATCGTCGGAAACCATTAATGTGTCGGCGTCGCATGAGAAGCTGGAAGAGTTCTTCTTCCGGACCCTCGACGAAGACAATAAACGACTTAAACAACAATAAACCCAACAATTTAATGGAAAAAATCAAAAAACTTGTGGAAAGTTCAGAAACCAATGTTATTAGTATAGTTAAGACAAATTTGAGTTCACAAACAAACCAAACAACAAGAAACAAAAGAGGATGATAAACAAATGAATGAAATCATCGCAATCGCCGGCAGTACATGGAAAAATGTCCTGCGTTTGAAAGTGGTCTATTTTCTGGTATTCTGCGTGTGGGTACTGATCGCCAGTGCCCTGAATTACGACGTGTTGTCGCTCGGTCTTCACAAAGAACTGCTGGTCGATGCCTCGCTGCTGCTCAATACAATTGCAGGGGTGCTGGTTATCATCTCGTTGACTTTTGAAATTCCGAAAGAACTGAAGGAAGGTGTGGCCTCCACCATGCTTTCGAAGCCGCTCGGCAGATCTCAGTATCTCGTCGGCAAAATGGTGGGTTACGTAATCGTCGGCATCATTGTTTGCGCTCTGATCGCGATCGGTTCGTTCTTCATCTTCAACATTTCGTTCAGTGAAAAAATCGGCATGGCCATGCTGCAGAGCCATATCATGGTGATTCTTTCGTTGATTCCGATGGCGGCGCTCGCGGTTCTGTTCTCGATCGCGCTTCCGGAAATCGTCGCCCCGATCGTCACCGTCCTGGTGGTCTGGTTCACTCATTCGACCGGCGCTCTCGCCAAGATTCCGGTCCTCTACGGCGGCATCATTCCCGACCTGGATCTCTTCAACTTCAAGGCGGATGCGGTTTACAATACCGCGATCACCTGGAATTATGTGATCATGGTCGCGATCTGGGGGATCGTGTATGCGGTCTTCGCCACCACGCTGGCCAGTTTCCTGTTCGGCCGCAAAGACATCAAGTAATTAAACCGAGGAGATAACTCATTATGAAAAATATTGTACACGTACTGATCATTGTAGTGGCAGTGGTCGCCGGGTGGCTTCTCGGCAAAAATCTTCATGACAAACAGATTGAACTCTCGCCGACCCGTACCAGCTTGACCAGACTGCCGCTCGGCGGTTTCCATAAGTTCCTTTCCGACGTGGAATGGATGCTGTTCGTCAACTATCTCGGCTCGCTCAACACCGTCAACAATGAAAACGTCGACAAGGTCGTCGCCCGTCTGGAACGCCTGATGTCCTACGACCCGAACCTGCCGAAGATTTATCAGGAAGGCGCCGCGATGATCTCGATCGCCGATCCGGGCAAAACGGTTGAAATCCTCGACAAAGCCTGCGACAACCCGAATCTGAAGAACAATTCCCAGATTCCGTTCTATGCCGGTTTCGTCCTGGTACAGCACATGGATCCCCCGCAGCACGCCAAAGCCGTCAAGTATTTCAAGATGGCCATCGAGCGCTCCGGCGGCAAGGATCAGGGCAATGCTTACTACACCAGCTATTACTATCGCGCCAAGGCCAAGGAATTTGCCGACGGCAAGATGGATGATCGCCTGGCCCTCCTGAATGTCCTGTACAAGGAATGGAACGAAGCCACCCTGAACACCCGTAGCGATGCTCCGGCCGCGGAATATAATTCGCAGGATCTGAAGGATCGCTTGCTCATGGCCGTGCGCAATGCCAAGAATCCGTCGGATGATTACAAGCCGACCGCCGAAGCCATCAAGCTCGCCGATGAAGTCACCCAGAAGGTCTTCAGCGATGCGCACCTCTGCCACAACTGTACTGCTGCTTTTGCGCCGGGAGTGAAATTCTGTGCCAACTGCGGTACCGCGGTGAAGGAATATGGCGTTTGCCCGTATTGCAACAAAGTGCATACCGGCGCCAAGTTCTGCCCGGAAAAAGGCAACAAGCTCTAATCGTAATACGGAAACCAGGGGACAAGCATGAAAATCAGATGGGAGAAGAATTTCGTAATATTCTCGTCAGTCTTTTTCCTCTCATTTGTAGCTTACCTGGTTTCCGAAGGTATCCTGCGTGCCAATACGTTGGCCGCAGTCAAATCAGACCAGCCGGCCGAATACGGACGGCTGGTCGATTGGCTTCCAGCCAAATACAAGTTGGCGATTGAATACCGGGCCAAATATCTTGACTACAAAGAGAAGATGGAAAAAGCCCGTGAGACGGACGTCCGCGTTGACGCCATGTTTAATTTTGCAGATTATATCAAAGTAAAAGATAAAGACGAAAGCGACCAGGTCTTTGCCGAAGTCGCAAAAAATCCTGAATACCGCAAATCCCGCAGGGCCTATAAAGCATTGGCCAAACTGCTTTTGAATAAAAATAATCCGTACCAGTCATTAACGATCAAAGAATACCATGATTATATCAATAGTCTGGAGTGGATCGAAGATAAATTGCAGGCATGGACTGCCGGCCGCAATCAGTTAAACTCCCTCAGGGTTCCCGCCCAGGTGCATCTGGACTTCCTGGCGCCGCTGATGGAAAATAAGATGATCTATACGAATTTTGATACCTTTTATGGCGGCATCCAGACGCATGCCAATAACCTGAAGAATGCCGAACTCGTTGAGCAGGCCAAGAAGGTTCGCGATGAAATCAAGGCTGCCAAACGGGGGATTCCAAACAACATCATTCAGGCGCCGCTCGATTTCCGCAAGAGATATGCGGATTATAAGCAAGAGATTACCAATGCCAAGGATGCGGAAAGCAGACTCAGTTCGATGATCGGCCTGGCTTCTTTGCTGTTTGACAAAGACAACGGCGAAGCCTCGCAGCTGCTGGTTCCCCTCCGCGACAACCCCGAATATGTCAATTGCAAGAATTATTATAACCTCCTGGCCAGAATGTTGCTCGAAAGAAGAGTCACCAAGCAGGTTTCGCTGGCGGATTACCAGCAATATATCAATGCCATGACGGATGAGCAGGACAAGCTCAGTGCCTGGGAAGCGGGTTACAGCCAGTTGACCAGTATCAAAGCTTCCCCCGCGACCTTTGTCAATTACTTGAAGCCGTTGATTGAGAAGGAACCGAAATACCGGGAATACCGTCAATTTATCGAACGGCTCGAGACGAAAGCGACCGAGGCCAAAGACGAGGCCACGGCAACCAGGGCCGCGGATATGATCAAATCGATTAATGAAAATTATGATATACCCTGGCTGAACCCTCAGTCAAGAATATAAAACACTGTTTTGAGGTAACAAGATGTGGGCGATAAGTGAACTGTCTCTGAGAAAAATGCGTGAAGCAGCGTTTTATATTCTGGTTCTGGTGAGTCTTTTTATCTGCGTGATGGCGGACAATGCGGACCCGATTACGGGGCAGATCTCGCAGGGATCGCTGTTCTCGTTTGCCCTCAGCGGCACGGGGGTGGAAGTTCCGCCGATCACCATCGGCAGCTGTGTGGCGATGCTGTTCTGCATCCTGATTGCCGTGTTTTACAGTGCTTCCGAGATTCCGTCGGATATCAATAACGGCCTGATTATGATCGTATTGTCAAAGCCGCTGGGCCGTATCCAGTATCTGGCGGGCAAGTATGTGGCGACCATGATCATGAGTTTGGGCGTGTATGTGTTGATCCAGATTGCGCTGATTATCTCGAACCGGGTCTTGGGATTCGGTTCGACGCCGTATTCATTTGCCCTGATTTGCCGTCAGTTCATTCCGCCGTTGATGCTGATTCCGCTGATCGCGATTACCATTGCGTTTTCGACGGTGGGCGGCTCGATGGGCGCGATGGTGATTACCACGGTTTATTCGTTGTTTTCGCTGGCCATGGGCTTCATGCCGCTGACAGTCGCGCTGTTTCCGGATGGCATGCTGCCGGGCATCGATACCATCATGACCTTGCTGCATTATCTCTTCCCGAATTTTTTATTTTACTTCCAGGATAGTATAAACGGTCCATTGCTGATCATTTCGCTGTTGTTTTATACAGTGTCAGTGGCATTCATCTTCATGTTTTTCACCATGATTCGCCTGAAGCGTATGGACCTGTCTGCGATCCATTAATTTATTGCAAATCAATCCAGAGGTAGTAATGAAAAAGCAAATTGTCATTTGCGGCATGCTTGTTGTCGCAACACTGGTGCTGCCGCATCTCGCGGTTGCTCAAAACGCATCGGAAAATGTTCTGAACACGAATTCCTGGATGCAGGGAAATTTTTCAATGCCGGTGAAAGCCGTATTGTTTCCCATCCGGCAGACGGTTATTTCCGCTGAGGTGGATAGCCAGGTGACTTCGTATAAGTTCAAGGAAGGGGCGACTTTCGAGAAAGGTGAGTTGCTGGTGACGTTGAATGACAGCAGCTATGTGCAGCGCCTGGAAAAAGCCAAGGCGGCGGTGATCGAAGCCAAGGCCGGGCTTGAATACGCGAAAAAGACACTGGAGCGGAATCAGGAACTGTACGGCAAGGAGCTTACCGGGCTGCAGGAGCTGGAAAAGAGCGAACTGGAAGTGGCGGTCAACCTCTCCAAGGTATCTTTCAATGAAGCGAATCTGAAGATGGCGGAACTGGATTTGGCGGCCTGCAAAGTCACGGCTCCGTTCAGCGGCCGGATCGTCCGGAAATTCGTTCAGGAATTCGAATTTGTGCGTTACGGGATTCAGTTGGTCAGCATCATCGACGACAGCCGGATCCTGGCGGTCATGCACCTGCCGTCCGTCGACAAGCAGAACCTGAAAATCGACCAGGAAATGAAGATCAAGATCGACGAAACCGGCAGCATCCATATCGGCAAAGTCTACGAAATTTCCGCGGAGGCCGATCCGGCCAGCCGGACTTTTGAAGTAAAAGTGGTCCTGGATAATGCGGGCCGGCAGCTCTCGTCCGGATGGTCCGGCCAGCTGATCAAAGAAGTGAAACAGAAAACGGAGTAACTCATGGCTGCTGAAAACAGAGATGACGCCCAGAAGCTGAAGGGCAAATTAAATGTCGTATCGGGGATTTTAAGACTCGGGCACGAGGCGTTCCAGAAAGGCAACCTGGGGGCTTTGGCCACTCATATCGTCAACAACAGCCACATGGTGCTGCATTTTGACCGCTCCGTGCTGCTGGATACGCGCGGCGGCTGGCCGAAAATCCTCTCCATTGCCGGCCAGACGGACGTGAACCTCAATTCAGAGTACAATAATCACCTGGTCAATCTGGCGCGCCCGCTGAAGGATATTGACAAGCCGATTATCGTCACCGAAGAACTTTTGAAGGAAAAAGAGGCGAACCTCGGCGCATTCGAGGCTTTGACCTACTTGAAGGATTTCGCCAAAGTCGTGATCGCGACGCCGATTTATGTGTTATCGCGCGATGAAAAACGCGATCCGTTTCTGTGGATCATGGAGTTTGAAGAGGAAGAACAGGGCAAGCTGGCTTTGAGCGTGCTGCCGCTGCTCTGCCAGCATTACAGCGAAGCATTTTTCTATGTGCTGTTTGAAAAGAAAAATGCGATCAGCAGCATGCTGAGCCCGAAAAAGTTCCTGAAACCCTCGCGGGTGCTGCTGATTTTGGGCATCATCTTTCTGTTGTCGCTGGTCGTGGTGTATATCCCGCACAACGTTTCCGCTGAATTCGAGGTGATTCCCGGGCAGGAAGGGTATTATTACGCGCCGTTTGACGGCATCATTGAGAAGTGCAACTTCGGCAGCGGGGATAACGTCAAAAAAGGCGATGTCGTCCTGTCTTATAATGTGGAGGAGCGGAACTTCGATCTGTTGAATTCGGAGAACTTGCTCAACAAGACCAAGGTACAGCTGGACCTGGCGCAGATGATTGCATTCCGGGATCCCAAGCAGCGCGGTCAGGTCAGGCTGCTGGAATTGCAGTTGGAGCGGGCCAGGATCAGTATTGAAAAGAACCAATGGTACATTCAGAAAAGCAATATTGTTGCAGAAACCGACGGAATGCTCGATATCGGCGAACGGGAAAAAATGGAAGGCCGGGCGGTTCGCTCCGGCGAAAAATTGTTTGAAGTACTGGGTACGGAGAACCTGATGGTGCAAGTGGAACTGAATGAGCATGATGCTTCGGTGTTGGCGAGCGATACCCGTTATGCGTTGTATCTGCATACCCGTCCCGAGGCGCCGCTGAAGATCGGCAAGCAGATTTCCATAAGCCCGAAGCCGGTGCTGACGGAACGGAAAACATTCTGTTATCAGATTAAACTTGAATTGGACCCCAAAAACGACAATCTCATTTGCGGGATGCGCGGCGTGGCCCGCGTGTCGGGACCGAAGGTGAATCTCGGTTATTATCTTTTCCGCAATCTCGTGCTCTGGTGGCGGCGCGTTTAGTTTGAACAGGATGACTCATGGACGAAGCGAAGGAACAGCGTAAAGTATATACAGGAGCTCCGCGCCGGGACCTGCAATTTTTCCGCGGGCCGCTGGATCATGCGGGGAATCCCACCTGGAGTTTGTACGACCCCATCAGCGATATTTACTATCGCCTGAGCGAGGACAACTACCATATCATCAGCGCCTTGACGGTGAATATGGAGATCGAGGAATTTCTGGCCAAGCTGAAGTCGCTGGGCATGGTCGTAAGCAAGAAAAAAGCCATGTCCGTGGTCATGTTCCTACACAATCACAATCTGCTGCAGCCGATTTACGGCCAGACCGAAATGAAGGTCGCCAAGCATAAGGTGATGAAACAGAAAATGTTCGGCACCAAGCTGCTCTCGAACTACCTGTTTTTCCGGCTGCCGCTGGTCAAACCGGACAAATTCCTGAGCCGGACCGCCGAGCTCGTGCATTTGATCTTCAACCCCTGGATGCTGACCTGTCTGGTCCTGCTGGCGGTTTTCGGTTATATCTGCCTGATTTCGAATTGGCCGCGGGTAGCGGAGCAGTTCGTCAATACGCTGAATTTTCAGGGGGTGATCCGTTATTCGCTGGCCGTGATGATTATCAAGTGCATCCATGAATTCTGCCATGCCTATACGGCCAAAGCATACGGGATCCGGGTGCGGCGGTTCGGGATCGCCTTCATCTTTTTCTTTCCGAGGCTGTTTACGGATTTGACGGACTCCTGGCGGCTGTCGAGCCGCCGGCAGCGTTTCATGATCGACTGCGCCGGTATTTTCAGCGAAATCATTATCGGGGGGATTGCGGCGCTGTTGTGGGCGAACGCGGGGCCGGGTGTGGTCCGGTCGATCTGTTATTACATTTTCACCGTCAGTATTTTGAATACGGCGCTGGTCAACGGCAACCCGTTCATCAAGTACGACGGATATTTCATTCTCTGCGATATCCTGGGGCTGGACAACCTGCAGTCCCGGAGCAATGAGATTATCAAGCGCGGCTGGCGCAAACTGTTCTTCGGCATCGATATGGGGGATCCCGACCCGATGCTGAGGGGGACGGGGCGGTTCATGGCGGTGCTTTACGGGATCGGCGGATTCGTATACCGGATTTTCCTGTATACGTCGATTATCCTGATCGTGTATTTCAAATTCACCAAAACCCTCGGGATCATCCTGTTGGTCCTGGAAGTGTATCTGCTGATTTTCAGACCGTTTTATATGGAGGTAAAAACGATTATGCACATGCTGAAGAAAACCAAACGGGCCAACCTGATCGGTTCCGGTATTGGCTTCCTGATCATTATATTGATCATTGCGTTGCCATTGCCATGGAACTTGACCATGCCCTGCGAGATCAGGCCGATTGAGTCCGCCGTGATTTATGCCCAGATTGACGGGTATCTCGGCTCGTTCAAGGTGGAAAACGGGCAACGGATCCTGAAAGGGGACAAGATATTTACCCAGTACAATCCTTACCTCCAGTGGGCCCTTCAGGAGGCGAAGCTCGACCGGCGGATCAGCGGCATTGAGTTCGACGCGTCGTTGAGCGACACCCGGACGTTGCCGGATGCGCGGGTGCTGTGGATCGCCCACCAGAGCAGCGAAGCGACTATCGAAGAACTGGTGCGCAAGCAAGCCCTGCTGACGGTGAATAATCCCATCGACGGTAATTTCGCTTTGCAGGACCAGCACCTGAAAGAAGGGAAGTGGCTGCGCAAGGGGGACGTTATCGGTGAAGTGGTGGATTCATCCAGGCTGAAGATCGTGGCCTTCGTCAAGGAAAGCGATTACAAGGGCATTACCGATAAACAACGGGCGACGATTGCGCTGAAGGACCAGCTGCTCCGGCATTCCGGCACGGTGACTTACGCCAGTCCGCTGCCGGCTTTGCTGCCGGCCTCGCCGTTGCTGAATATTTTCGGAGGGCCGATCCCGTGCCTTCCGGTCGAAGGCACGAACATGTACCGGCCGCTCGAATCCTATTACCAGATCGAAATCACGCCTGACACGCAGCAGGGGCTGGCGATCGGGCGCAGCGGTACGGTCTGGCTGAAGCGTTATTCGTCGATCGGCGGCAATGCGCTGCGCGCGGTGCTGTCGGTATTGCAAAAGGAGTTGTCATTTTGATGAAAGCGTTGTGTTGCGTGATGTTTCTGGGCCTTTCGGCTATGCTTCTGGCGGCCGATGTGCAAATATCGAACCTGCCCGGCAATGCCAAGGTTTCCCGGATGGGGATGAACAGCAAGGACCGGACGAATAACAAATACGGCGCTTCGATTGTCGCGGTGCCGGAGATGCTGAACGGATTGCAGATGATCTCGGTGCCGCGCGGCGTGGGGAACAAACCGGGTAGCGGCTACTCGTTCAGCATCGACAAGCCGGCCACGGTGTACATGCTGGTCGAGGACCACGGCAAAGTGGAAGTCCCGGAAGGATGGAAGCTGGAGAAAGATCAGTTCGTGAAATGGAAATTCAATATGGCCGAAGGCAGGGATTTCGTTTACAGCCGGCAATATCCGGCCGGCAAGGTGGAAATTCCCGTCCATAACGGCCTCGCCAACGAACGCTACGCCGTGCCCAACGCCGCCCTGCTCAAAGCAGAAGAGCCATAATCACTCGCGTTCGACGCGCACCTCCGCCAGCGAGGTCGTCCATGATGCCGCAGGGTTGTGGAGAATGAAGTTCAGCCGGACATACCGGGTGGTCGGTTTCAGGGATTTCGCGGTCATGATATATTCGCAGAACGTGCCATCCCGATAGAGGCGGAACTCCGCGGCCGCCGGCTCAAAGGTGATGTTGTCGGCGGATTCTTCCAGCTTGAACCAGTCGTCCAGATTCCGGTTCTTTTCGGTTTTCCACAGGAACACGTAGAACTCGAGTTTCTGGAAACCGCCCGATTTACCGGCATCGATGGTCCCGGCCGGGAGCGGTACCCCAAGCGGCGCATTGTCGGAAAAGCGAATCCGGTCAATGCGATTATGATGGAACTGCGGGTTGCTGCTGTCGAACCGGATATCGCCCAGGGAGCCCGGCAGGAATTCTTTCGTGTTCCGGGCCTCTTTCAGCAGCGGCAGCATTTTGACCGGTTCAAGCTTGCCGGCATGAATGTCGAACAATCTGGCGTTGGTTTCTTTGACGAGGGGCAGCATTTCCCGGTAGGGACGGTCCACCACATTGATCAGCCCGAAGCTGAAAGCCTCGGCATCGTGTCCGCGGCTGGTGACCGGCTGGTCGTACAGAATGAAATAGCTCATTCCGACGCATAACGGATTGCCGGCCAGTTGTTCCGTGTAGATCTGAAAGGCCCTGCCTCGGTCCGCTTCCGTTTCAACCGTGATTGAACTGGAGAAGGAACTGAATCCGCGCCGGCTGTTGGTGAAGGAATATTCCAGCACTGCAAACGGCTTATCCCATTTTTTCAGGTAATCGGCCAGGAAACCGCCGATCCAGCGGGAATGGAGATTGTACTCGTGCAGTGGCAGGAGATCGATGTAGTCCAAGCCGCCTTCGATCCACTCCACGCTCTGTATTCCGCAGTGCGAGGCCGCGAGAAACAGGTGGTTCGTATCGTATTTCCGGAGGCTTTCCGCCAGGATCGAGTGATACCGCCGCGAAGCCATTTTGATGAACTCGGAAAGTTGCTCCTGAGGCAGTTTTGCACCGTCAAGCGCCTGCTTTATCAACTCATCCGTTGCCGCACCGGGCTGGCCGAAAAGTTTGCCCGCGTCACCGTCATTGCGCTCGGCGAGAAATGCGAGCAAGGCGCGTTTGGCTTCCATGCCGGAGCGGTCCTTGAGGAACAGCAGCGGGGTATTGCGGCTCCAGCCGTTTTCGTTTTCGAACTGATAACCGATCAGGAAGGGATTGTCGTGGAACTTGCCGGCGATTTTCTGTATGTGGGCATCGGCTTTTGCGGCGAAATTCGGGTCGAAGGGGTCGATGAAACGATCGAGTTTTCGAACCGGCAAACCGGAGTCCAGCAAAAAGGGCAGGCGGTCGAAAACAAAAGGATTGTTCCACTTGCCGGAGGAGTTAAAGCCCCAGTCCAGCAAGCGCTTTTCGGTGAGGTCCATCCAGCGTTCCCGGAAATTTTCGCCGTATTTGCGTTGGATGTTGGCCGCGAGGAAATTAACCTGTTTTCCGTCGGAGGTCCAGGCTTCCGCATATTTCCGGCGGTCGGGCGCGCCCTGGGTGAACAGCTTGCGGATGGTTTTGCCGTCGCCCTCCTTGGCCGCCGTGAAATAGCCGCGCTCCAGATAGGGAACGGCGTCAACACCTTTCAGGAAAAAGCGGTTTCCCTCGGGGGAAATCAGCCAATAGCGGTTTTCGATTTTCATGACCCGGAAGAAGCCGGTCGCCTCCAGCGGTGCGCCATCTTTGACTCCGCCGAAACGGTCAAACTTCGTGAGATCGGGTTTGACTCCGGCAAGCTCCCGGGATTCCTGTTCGAGGTCGGACCGCATTTCGGCGTCTTTCTTGATTTTTTCCGGCCAATCTTCACCAGTGAATTGGCCGTAGCGGTCGATGGACGGTGCGGCGGTGAGCAGGGGCATGAGGATATAGCCGAGACAGAAAAGACTGAGGGGTAAGTGTCGCATGAATCGGTCTCCAGGATTAAATTTTCGCGCCGTCTTCGCACTGAAAGGCTTCTTTCCAGGGCTCCTCGGAGCGGTTTTCTGCGTGTCCGTCGAGCAACGCGCCATTGGCACGCCCGAGGTGACGGAAATGCATGCGGTAAGTACTGCCGGTCCAATTATCCGGACACTTCATGTGGCGCGACGGCGCCATGGTTCCGTCCGCGTTCTGCAGGCTCGAATCACCGAGCAGAATCAAATTGGAGGGATTTCGCATCTTGGTGATCATGACCGCTTTGCCGTAATTCGTCAGGGGATGTTTGCCTTCGGCGGAAATCCCGATGCCGCCGCCCCATTCAAACCCCGGGGGGATGGAAGGACAGCGGTAAACGCCTCTTTTGACGTCGCCGTTCTGCTCGGCGGTATCCATGGTCCCGGGGCCCCCGTTGCGCCAACCCGGATACGGCAAGGAAGACTCGGCGATCAGGTTTACCCACCATTTGCCCTTGATCAGCCCGGCCCAGCTCGGCCCCAGGTTGAACGGAGTCACCATGCTTTGATTATCATCCGCATACATCAATTCGGCCTGAATCAGTTGACGGTGAAAGCCCAGGCAATTGGACGATTTGGCCCTTTCGCGTGCCGCATTCAGGGCAGGCAGCAGCATGGCGGCGAGTATGGCAATGATCGCTATGACTACAAGCAGCTCAATAAGTGTGAATTTGTTTCTTTTCATTATCGTATTCCTTATCTTAAGTTGGAAGGGCCAACATGGCTTCTTCTTTTCTGGTCAATGACACCCCGGCCTGAAAGCGCGGAGAAAGCAGTTTCTGAATATGCATGCCCGGCTGCCAGGTCTCGAGGAGGGCGAAAATTTCTTCGCCGATTTCAGTGACCGGCTGCGCGATGCTCCCGAGGGTGGGAGTGTGCTTCCGTGTCGCGGGCAGACCGTCAAAACCGATCAGCGCGATTTCACGCCCGGGCTCGAAACCGGATTCAAGCATGGCCGCGGCCGCGCTGATGGCCCCGGAATCGGAGATGGCGAAAATACCGTCCGGCCGATGCCCCGACCGCAATGCCGCCAAGGTTTTCTGCCGTGCCAACGCGGCGCGATCATCGTTCGCCCGGACTTCACAGTCCCAGATTTCGACATCCACGCCAGCCAGCTCCGCGATTTCGGTGAATCCCTGAACACGCTGGGAGATCTGGCGAAGTGGCGGTTCGCACAACAGCAGCGCCAGTTTCCGGCAGCCGTTATTAAGCAACATGCGCGCGGCCAGCATTCCACCCTTGCGGTTGTCGGTGGTGATGTTGTTGACATTGATATTGCCGAGCTCGCAGTCGATGACTACCAGCGGAAGCCGGTCGAAGCGGCCGAGCCGGCCGAGCTGCTGCATCGTAAATGCTTCGGTCGGCGGGAGATAGATGACCGGATCGCAAGAACCGGATTCCCGGTCCAGTTCCGCCAGAAAGGCGTCATGAGTGGCTACTTGGCGATGCTCCACGCGGAAGCGTTTTTCCCCGGCCCGGCGCGCCAGTTCATCGACCAGATAAGCGGCGTAATCGTTGTCGGGTGTCCCGGTCAGCGGCGAGCTGAAAAGCCGCAGCCGGGAGAGGGCGGCGCGCTCGAGGAGCTTGGCCGCGCCCGGTTCGAGATAAGTGCCGGAGCCGCGGATTTTGCGGATGAATCCTTCGCGCTCGAGTTCACCCATCACCAGCCGGATGGTGGCGTAGCTGGCGAACATTTCTCCGGCCAACTCCTTCTCGGTCGGCATTTTCCGTCCGCCCTCGCGCAGGATGCCACGCATCTTCTCGAGGATATACCGTCGACTTTCTTCAAATAATGTTTCAGCCATGATTATTCTTTAAATTGCTAAAAGTGCTAATGTGAATTAATTTAACTTAGCAATATTATAGCCGAAAAACAGCCAATTGTCAATAGCGCAAGTGAAAAAAATAAGAAAAAAGAATCAGCCGGAAAAAACTTTTAACCACGAAGCCTCCAATATTCGCTGGTCGTGAATATTCGTGCTGTCTTTGTGGTTAAATAAAAGAGGGGAATGTATGCATTTGTTCCGTTTTCCCCTTGACAAAAGCGTAAAAAATGATATTATGTTATTTATATTAATATTTATCAGGAATAAAATATGGCGGATGAAACTGCGTCGCATGCCAAAATTTTGCGGCTGCCTACCATTAAGCGGCTGCCGACTTATTTGCATATATTGAAGCGTCTGGAGCAGGAAGGGCACGAGTTCGTTTCGACCACAGCGTTGATTAATGAACTGGACTTCAAGCCGATCCTGGTGCGCAAGGACCTGGTCCTCATGGGGATACCGGGCAAGCCGCGCATGGGGTATTGCTTGAAGGACCTGATTGCGGCCATCGAGTCATTTCTGGGCTGGAACAAAACCGATGAGGCTTTTCTGGTCGGGGCGGGCTCGCTGGGGCAGGCGCTGATGGGTCACAAGCCTTTTGAGGAAAACGGCCTGAAAATCATCGCCGGTTTCGACGCCGATCCGACCAAGGTCGGGCAGAAAATCCACGGGAAAATGATTTTTCCGATGGAGAAACTGCCGGAGCTGGTCAAGCGGATGGGCGTGCGGGTGGCGATCGTGACGGTGCCGTGGCAGGAGGCCCAGAGAGTGGCCGATATATTGGTTGAAGCCGGGATATGGGGAATCTGGAACTTCTCGATGGTAAAGTTGAAAACACCGCCGGAAGTGGTTTGTCACAATGAGAGTTTGAGCAGCGGGCTGGCGGTATTTTCGGTCCGGCTGCGCAAGATGCACCAGCAGTCTTAATTGACGGACGGTTTGCCCATGAATCATGAGCTTGAAGGAAAAGTCGCAGCAATCGCAGAACACGACGAACGCTATGCCGTGGAGTCCTATGAATTCATCGGACGGGCGGTGGAGTTCGCCGTGCAGCGGCGTTTCAAGGCGGAGAATGCCTCGCGGCACGTGACCGCGGCCGAACTGCTGGAGGAAATCGTGATTTTCACCACGCAGGAGTTCGGGCCTTTTGCCGAAAAAGTATTGCGGGGATGGGGAATCAACACGGCCGGGGATATCGGCAATATTGTTTATAACATGATAAAGGTCAACGCACTGAGTGCCGATGACCGGGATTCTCCGGACGATTTCAATATCGATTTTGATTTATTTGCCGATTCGCGGCATGCCGGTGAATTAAAAGAGCCCAAAGTGGAGGTACCGGTAATTGCCTGAAAAGACAATGGATGCGATGGCCCGCGAAGTTTTCAGCGGGGTCCGCGTTTTCACCTATGACAACGATTTTACTTTGTATGTGCTGGAGCGGCCGGAGTCCGCTGCGGTCTCGGTGCAGGCCTGGGTGAAAACCGGCAGCATCAACGAGGGGGAGTACCTCGGGTGCGGATTGTCGCATTTCCTCGAGCATATGCTTTTTCAGGGATGCGAGGGGTACAGCGGGCAGAAATGCGCCGATACCGTGAACTCGCTCGGCGGGTATATCAATGCCTACACCTCGTATGCGGAAACGGTTTACCACATCGACATGCCGGCGGCCAGCGCCGAAACCGCGGTCGATATCCTCTGTTCGATGCTGCGGTCCCCGGAATTTCCCGAGGCCAAATTCGCTTCCGAGAAAAATGTGATCCTGCGCGAGCGCGACATGGGGCGCGACAACCACATCCGGATGCTCTTCGAAAATCTCTGGCGCAGCGTTTATAAAGTTCATCCTGTCCGGCACCCGATCATCGGTTATCACGACAAGATCGTGACGGTGTCGCGCGAGATGATGATCGATTATTACCGCCGCCGTTACTCGCCGCTGCGCTCCTTTATGGTGATTTGCGGGCGGATCGACGCGGACGCAGCGGCGGCCATGGTCGGCGCGCGGATCAGTTCGTGGTCGGTAGGCAGTATTTACGAGGAAGCGCTGCCGGAAGAACCGGTTTCCTGCGGGCTGCGCCAGAGCGATACGTCGTTCAAGGATCCGCTGAGCCGGATCGCGTTCGGCATCAAATCGGCCGGGGCGGCGCATCCGCAGATTGCCGCGCTAGATGTGCTGTACGGCACGCTCGGCGGCAGCCAGAGCTCGCGGCTGGTGCGGCGTTTGCAGTTGGAACAGGAAACGGCGCTGAGCATCAGCTCATTCAATTATTCGCCTTATTTCGGCGGACTTTCCGGGCTTTGCGCGGTTTGCGCGCCGGAGAAGCTGTCGAAACTGGAAACAGCTGTCCGGAAGGAACTTCTGGAGGTTGCAGCAGGAGATGTCACTCAGGAGGAAGTCGAACGCGAGGTCATTCAGCAGACGACCGATTACCTGCGGACACTGCGAACCAACTCCGGGCTGGCGAGTGTGCTCGGCAATACGGTGATTACTTACAACGACCATCAGGCCGCGAATTTTTATTACGATCAATTGAGCGCTACGACGGCCAAAGAGGTCAAGGAAGCGGCGGGGCAGTGGCTGAAAGAGGACCAGATGAGCATTGTCCGCCAGCACCCCGTCGACAAACCCGGCAAGAAAGCCGTCAAGGCCGCGAAGAAATCGCCGGAGACGGTCATCGAAACGGTGGCGCTGAAAAATGGCGGCAAGCTGGTGATGCTCCCGTGTGCGGGGCTGCCGCTGCTTGATATCTGCATCACCATGCCCGGCGGCGTGATTATGGAAAATGCCGCCAATAGCGGCATCACCTCGCTGTTGTGCTCGATGCTCACTGCTGGTACCAAACGCTGGAACGAGAGCGAGCTCGGCGATTTCATCGACGGCAACGCTCTGGATATCAATGTAAGTTGTGGCAACAACTCCATTGTCATCCGCATCAACTGCCGCAGCGACCGTTTCGAGGCGGTGATGGCGGTGTTGCGTTCGATCATGACCGAGTCGCTGTTTGCGGTCAAGGCGCTGGCGCGTGAAAAAAACGCCATGCTGGAAAGCCTCAAGAGCCGCCGCCTGAATCCCCAGAGCGTGGCCGCGGACAAAGCGCTGGAAATGATATTCGGCGCTCATCCTTATTCGCGCCCGGCGGCCGGTACGCCGGAGAGTATTGAAAAGATTACCGCCGCACAGCTGCGGAAATATTATCTGTCGTGCCTGATCAAAGACAAAATGGTGTTCGCCATCGGCGGGACCTTTGACAAAAATAAAGTCAAACGCAGTTTCGAGGAATTGGCCGGCGCGCTGCCGTGGAGCGGCAAATCGTTCCGGGACATTCTGCCGCCGCCGCCGGAGTTCCCGGTCAAAGAGCGGACCAAAAGCTTCAAGCTGCCGCGCGAACAGAGCGTGGTGATGCTGGCGCTGCCGGGGTTCGACAACGCATCGAAGGACCGCTATGCGTTCGACATCGTCATGTCGGCGCTGAACGGATTGTCGTCGCGGCTATTCAAGACCATTCGCGAGGACGCGGGGCTGGCTTATGTGACGGGCGCATCGTTTTTCTCGGGCATTCACCGGGGAGCGTTCTGGATTTACGCGGTGACTTCGCAGGCCGGGGTGCCGGAGGTGACGAAGCTTTTGAACGAAGAACTCCTGCGTTTGAAAAACGAGGGGCTGACGGCGGAGGAATTCGACGCGGCGAAGCGCTCGGTGATTTTCGACAATGAGCAGCTTTTCGACAAGCCGAATATGCTGGTTTTCCACTGCGCGCTCTCGGAATTCTACGGTTCGGGCAGCGATCATGTGTTGAAAATCGCGGAAATCTACCGCAAGCTGACGCGCCGTCAAACCGGCGATGTATTGCGGCGATATCTGGAAAATCGCGGAAAAGTTACGGTTTCGATCGTGTCTGAACAGAAGTAAATGCTTGCATAATCGGAAAGAACAGTTACATTATACCCTGTATTTCTGTTGAATATGCATGGTTGGATCAATGGCGGATCTCGAAAAAAAAATCGAAGACTTGGAATATACCGGGGACGTTCCGGAAGACGGTACCGGGGATTTACTGCGTACGTACCTGCGCCAGATCGGCTCCATTCCGCTCTTGACCATTGAGAAACAGGAGGAGCTCTCCGCCGAGATCATCGCGGCGGTGGCCGACTACCGCAGGAAACTTTACCGCCTCGGTTTCGTCGCCACCGAGCATATCCTGATCCTGAAAGAGATGGAAGGGTTGCCCGCCGCGGAGCACTTCATGCCGACCTCGCTGCAAAAAGAAAATGCCGGCGCGTTCGAGAAATTCCTGACCGCCGCTCCCGTCTGGATCAAAGAGATTCAGGATGCATATGATGCCTTGAAAAAGGCTTTTGAAAACCAATCATCTACCCAGGAAAAACACCGCGACAAACTTGTCCAGGTGCTGGAACGCTACGCCATGATCTATGATCATCTGGAGGAGTGGTTCAAGGTGGCGCTGGAATACGTGCGGCTGGCCAGTCCGGATGTCGATCCGCTGGAGGCCACGCCGGTGGACATCCCGGCGGACAAGGTCGCGTGGCTGGAAGAAAAAATGCTGATGCAGGTGAGCGTATTCCTGAAATACCTGCAGGAAATTTCACGGGCGCGCGACAAGGTCCATACCATGCATCAGGCGATGCTGGAGGGCAATTTGCGGCTGGTGGTCAGCATCGCACAGCGTTACCGCAATAAAGGGCTGCCGTTCCTCGACCTGATTCAGGAGGGGAACCTCGGGCTGATGCGGTCGCTGGAGAAATACGACTTCGGGCTCGGCAACCGGTTCAGTACCTATGCCAGCTGGTGGATCAAGCAGAGCATCAGCCGCGCCATTGCCGCGCAGTCGCGGACCATCCGGATTCCGGTGCATATGATCAACACGATCATGACCATGAACAATACCGAGGAACTGTTTATCCAGGAGCATGGCCGCGAGCCCGATATCGAGGAGCTGGCGAAGATTCTGGAAATGCCCACTTCGCGTATCAGCGCGATCCAGAAGATGGCCCGGCAGGCGATTTCACTGCAGGCCCCGCTGGATAATGGTGAAGAGAGTTCCTCGCTGGAAGACATTCTTTCCGATGCCGATTCGGACGACCCGACCGCGGGGCTGGCCGCCAAAATGCTGCGCGAGCGCCTTTATGAAGTGCTGAAGCTGCTCACCGAGCGCGAACAGCAGATCATCATCATGCGGTTCGGGCTGATGGGCCACCAGCCGATGACGCTGGTCGAGCTCAGCGGCCGCTTCGACCTGACCCGCGAGCGCATCCGCCAGATCGAAATCAAGACCCTCGAAAAACTTCGCGCCCCCGATATCCGCCGCTACTTTGACGGAATCCAGCAATATAAATAATCATCAATGGAGTTCTGATCATGAAAAAAGAACTTGAATTTATCTTCAAGCGCCGCAGCATCCGTAAATTCACCGCGGCCAAAGTCGATTCCCTGGCCGTGCGTGAAATGCTCGAAGCCGCCATGGCCGCGCCCTCCGCCTGCGCCAAAGATCCGTGCCGCTTCATCGTGCTGGACGACCCGGCGGTGAAATCGGCGATCACCGAATTCCTGCCGAACGGCCAGTTCCTGAAGGAGGCCCCGCTCGGCATCCTCGTGCTTGGCGACCTGAGCGCAGCGCATGCGAACAGCGAATCGTATCTGCTGCAGGATTGTTCCGCCGCCATCGAAAATCTGCTGCTGGCCGCTGAGGCGCAGGGGCTCGGGGCCTGTTGGCTCGGCGTGCACCCGCGTCAGGAGCGCATCGACGGCATCCGCGCGTATTTCCAGATGCCGGAAAACATCCTGCCGGTCGCGGCCATCGCCATCGGCCATCCGGCGGAGCATAAAGAGTCGCGCACCCGCTTCAAGTCCGAATACGTCAAGTTCAATAAATGGAATTAAGCCGATCATGGTCAATGTAAAACTGGACGGAGTAAGCAAGTCGTATGTGCCGGGCAAGCCGGTATTGGAGCCGATCGATCTGGAAATTGCCGCCGGCGAACTCTTTTTCCTGCTGGGGCCCAGCGGCTGCGGCAAATCGACTTTGCTGCGGATGCTTGCCGGATTTGTACCGCCCACTGCCGGGCGGATTTTTTTTGACGGGCGGGACATTACCGCCACCGCGCCGGAGAAGCGCAACACCGCCATGGTGTTCCAGAGTTACGCGTTATGGCCGCACATGACGGTGCGCGAAAACGTGGCGTTCGGCCTCGACACGCTCGGCGTGAAGGGTGCGGAGCGGGATTCGCGGATCGCCAAGGCGCTGGAAATGGTGCAGCTGACCGAGCTGAGCGAGCGCAAGCCGCCGTCGCTCTCCGGCGGGCAGCAGCAGCGGGTGGCGCTGGCGCGGGCGCTGGTGGTGAATCCGCAGGTTCTGCTGCTGGACGAGCCGCTTTCGAACCTCGACGCCAAGTTGCGCGACTCCATGCGCGCCGAAATCCGCCGCATTTGCAAATCCGCCGGGCTGACCACGATTTACGTGACGCACGACCGCAAGGAAGCGCTGAGCATGGCCGACCGGATCGCGCTGCTGGACAAGGGCCGCCTGCAGCAGATCGGCACCCCGCGCGAGATTTACCGCCGCCCGGCCAACCGCTTCGTGGCGGGGTTCATCGGTGACTGCAATCTGTTGCCGGGCGTGGTGGAGGACGACCGTCTGGTCGGCACCGCCGCCGGCAAATTCAAGGTCGAAACCTGTCCGGAAAAGGGCGCGAAAGTGCTGCTGATGATCCGTCCGGAATCCATCCGGGCGGGGCAGGGGGACTGCAATAATTTTGAGGCGGAGCCGGCGGAGGAGAGTTTCCTCGGCGAGGCCGGGCTGTGGCAGCTGCGCGGCGAGGGTTTCCAGCTGGAATGGCTGGAGGTGAATTCGCGGACGCATGACTCGCGGATGACGTTTCACGTGATGCCGGACAATGTGGCGGTGATCCCTCATGATTAAGCACTTGCTGATTGCATTTGTGCCGTTGCTGCTGCTGCTGGCGCTGCCGTTTGCGTTGAAGCCGGAGCAGCCGCCGAAAATCACCGGGGCGGACGCCGAAAAACTGGTCATCATTTCGCCGCATTCCGAGTCGATCCGCTTCGAATTCGAACGCGCGTTCAAAATTCACTACCGGGAGAAATTCGGCCGCGACATCGAGTTCGAATGGCGCAACGTCGGCGGCACCGCCGACATCATCCGCTATGTCAACGACCGCTTCGAAGCGACGTTTCGCGAATGGTGGCAGGCGCAGGACGGCTTCGAACCGTGGAGCCTGGAAATCAGCAAAGCTTACAAATCGGACAAGGGCGGCAAGCCGCGTGAACTTTTCCTGAAATCGACCGGCGGCATCGGAATCGACCTGATGTTCGGCGGCGGCCAGTATGACCATAGCAAACAGGCCGAGCTGGGGATCGCCGTCGACGCCGGGCTGTTGAGGAGCCACCCCGAGTGGTTCAAGCCGGAGGTGATTCCGCAGCAGTTCAGCGGCGAAATCATGTACGACCCGCAGGGGCGCTACTACGGGGCCTGCCTGGCGACGTTCGGCATTTGCTACAACATCGACCGGATCGCAGAGCTGAACACCGCGCCGCCGCAGCGTTGGGAGGATTTGTCGCGCCCGGTGTTTTACCAGAATATCGCGCTGGCGGACCCGACCAAGGCCGGGTCGATCACCAAATGTTTTGAAATGCTGATTCAGGAGCAGATGCAGAAGACCGGCGACAACCTCGACCAGGGCTGGGCGAACGCGGTCAACCTGATTAAGGTGATTTCTGCCAATGCGCGTTATTTCACCGACTCCGCCAGCAAGGTGCCGAAGGATGTGGCGTCCGCGAACGCCGCCGCCGGGATGTGCATCGACTTTTACGGCCGCAGCGAGGCGGAGTGGGGCGCGGAGCGCAACGGCGGCGTGGAGCGGATCGTATTCGTTTCGCCGGAGCACGGGACCTCGCTTTCGGCGGACCCGATTCATGTGCTGCGGGGCGCGCCGAACCGCCGGGCGGCGGTCGAATTCATCGCTTTCGTACTTTCCGAGGATGGACAGAAGCTGTGGAACTACCGTTTGAACACGCCCGGGGGGCCGGTCAAATACGTGATGCGCCGCTTGCCCATCCGCCGTGACATGTACACGCCGGAAAACACCCGTTATATGGCCGACGCCAAAGCCAATCCGTACGAGGAAACCTCCGGTTTTATCTATAATCCGAAGTTGACCGGACGCTATTTCAGTTTCATTCGGGTCGTGGTCAAGTGTTTCGCGCTGGATCCGATGCCGGAGCTGCAGGCCGCGTGGCGGGCGATTCTCGACGCGGGCGGCCCGGAAAAAGTGCCGCAGGCGATGGCAAAATTCAACGAACTGCCGTTTTCATATTCGGAACTGGCGCAGATTCAGAAAGAGCTCTCGCAGAGCCGCGAACAGGGCGCGCTGGCCATGTTGAAGCTGCAGCGTGAGTGGAGCGAAGCGTGCCGCGCCCAGTACCGCGCAGCGGCGCAGCTGGCGAAGGAGGGCAAATAAATGAAGCTTAAACCGATGCGTATGCTGGTTCTGTCGCTGCTGGCGGTGTTCTTTTTTATTTTCCTGATCATGCCGATTTATTCGGTGGTGAAAAACGGTTTGAATCCGGAGGTGCTGGCCGAGTGTTTCCGCAATCCGATTTATCTGGAGGGCTTGCTGAATTCGCTGAAAATCGCGCTGGTGACCACTGTCATTGTATTCGCCATCGCGCTGCCTCCGGCGCTGGTTTACGACCGCTACGAATTCGCCGGCAAGAAGCTGGTCAATACTCTGATGCTGATCCCGATGATCCTGCCGCCGTTTGTCGGCGCGCTCGGCTTTATGCAGATTTTCGGGCACTTCGGGGTGATCAATACGATGCTGGTGGGCTGCGGGCTGCCGAGGGTGGACTGGCTGGGCGGCGAGGGGCGCTTCTGGATGGTCTGCATCATCGAGGCGCTGCACCTGTACCCGATTCTGTATTTGAATATCCTGACCGCGCTGGCGAACGTGGACCCGGCGATGAACGAGGCGGCGCGCAACCTCGGCGCGGGGCGCTGGCGGCGCTTCACGAAAATTACGCTGCCGATGATCCGCCCCGGCATTTTCGCGGGCGGCACGCTGATCCTGATCTGGAGCTTCACCGAGCTCGGCACGCCGCTGATGTTCGGCTACAACCGGGTGACGACCGTGCAGATTTTCAACGGTATCACCGAGCTCGAAACCAATCCCCTGCCGTATGCGCTGGTGATCGTGCTGCTGGCCGCCGCCGCCGGGCTGTACGCCGTGAGCCGCTTGCTGCTCGGCCAGTCGAACACTGTGGCGATGACCAAGGGCATGGCCGGCAGCTCTGCCAAAAAGCTGAAATCGTGGCGCGCTCTCGCCGCGTTTGCGCCGTTCGCCGTGGTCTCGCTGGCCGCCGGGCTGCCGCATATCGCGCTGGTGCTGACGGCGTTCACCAAGGACTGGTACAGCTCGATCCTGCCGCGCGAGTTCACGCTGATGCATTTCGAAAACGCGCTGTCGCACCACATGGTCACGGGCAGTATCGTCAACAGTTTGAAATATTCACTGCTGGCCATGATTATCTGCCTGATCGTCGGCGTCACGGTGGCGATCGTGGTGACGCGCTGGCGGCCGAGGGGGTATCAGCTTTTTGACACGCTCAGTATGATGCCGCTGGCGATTCCGGGGATCATCATGGCCTTCGGATTCCTCAGCATGACGGTCAATTTCCCGTTCCTGCGCACCTATCTGGACCCGATCAAAAATCCGCTGGTCCTGCTGGGCATGGCCTACGCGATCCGGCGGCTGCCGTACGTGACGCGGGCCGCCTGCGCTGGGCTGGAGCAGACCCCGGTCGATCTGGAAGAGGCCGCGCACAACCTCGGTGCATCGTCGTGGACGACCATGCGGCGGGTGGTGATTCCGCTGATCAGCGCCAATATCGCGGTGGGGGCGCTCTTTGCCTTCAGTTTCTCGATGCTGGAAGTGTCCGACTCGCTGATTCTGGCGCATAAAGAGGAATTTTATCCGATCACCAAAGCGATTTTCGAGCTGGCGGGTATCCTCGGTCCCGGGGCGTGGATCGCCTGTGCTTTCGGCGTCTGGACCATGGCGTTCCTGGCCTGTACGTTGGCGGCGGCGAATGCGATCCTCGGCAAGAAAATGGGCTCGCTATTTCGTTTCTGAGCTTAACCGGATTCCTTCCAGATAGACGATGCCGGTGTCCGCGGTCAGTTCCAACTGCGAACCGTTTTGCCGCACGTCAACAGTTTCGCCAAGGTGATTTCTGGCTATGGCCGGGCGGCCGGTGACCGGCAGGGAAAGCGGGACAGGCAGCATCGCGCTCCATGCCGCAAGCACCGGAGTGCCGCCGGGCTTTTCCCAGGTGGCGAGGTATGCGCCGTTACGGCGGAAGATTTCCAGTTTTTTCGAACCGGGCGGATACATTTCCGTCAGCGCCGCATAGGCCCGGTAAGCCGGTTTTGGTTCCATGTTCTGGCGGAGCAGCCCGAAATGACCCTCGCGGCTTTTCGGGAAATATTGCTCCTGTGAACGGAAACTGTAACAGAATGCTTTTTCGACGCCGGCATGGAAAGCGATCAGGAAAGAGCGCGGCAGCAGTTTGGCCTGCTGTTCCGGGCTGGTCCGGTGGGAACTGTCGGTACAGGTGAAAACGATGAAGTTTCCCTTCAGATCGCTGTTGAAACGGTAAATGGCGGCGACAGGCGCAGTGTATTTCCCCTCTTTGTCATGGGCATTGACCAGCGGGATAAGGCGGTCGCCCTCTTTCAGGTTGTTGCCGCTGAGGTATCGGCTGCAGGAGGGAAGGTCGGCCAGAGCGAATTGGAATCCCGGCCCGCTTGTCAGCAGCCTGGTTCCGCGCGGGGCTCCGGGTGTTTTCCACCACGCATCCCAGTCGAGATGAAGCGCCTTGTACACCCGTTCCGGCGCGCCCCGTTTTTCAATGGAGCCGTCCTCGAGTCGGACCCGGTCGAAATAAAACGGGATGCCGCCGCCCGGGCAGATGACGGTTCCGCCGCGATTCAGGTATCCGGTCAGCGCGTCAAGAAAACGTACGGGGAAACTTTCGCCGGCCGGCAGCATCAGCAGCGGAAAACGCCTGGCATCGAGCTGACTCAGGCCGGTCAACGGAATTTGCTGAATGTTGCGCCCGGCGGCAAAGAAACTTTGCGGATTGAGATTCGGGCCGCCGGTGTAGTAATGATAATCGCTGTCCTGCAGGAATACGACCGGCAGGGCAGGGGCGTCCAGCTCCAGTTCTTTCAACGCCGCAGCCATGATGGCGGTGAAATCGGCCGGCGGAGCGGTTGAATATCCGGTTTCGGTCAGCCAGAGCGGTTTATCGCCGGCGCCGCGGCGTTTCATGGCCT
Organism: Victivallis vadensis; assembly: GCA_040391785.1. Taxonomy (GTDB): domain Bacteria; phylum Verrucomicrobiota; class Lentisphaeria; order Victivallales; family Victivallaceae; genus UBA5239. The sequence continues at coordinate 4,960 of JBEBXH010000049.1, read as the reverse complement.
GCCGGAGTTTGAGCAGGTCGTGTGCCAGCGAGGCTTCCGGCACATCCTGCCAGTAATACAGGTGGATATTGGCGATATCGAATCCGTCCGGACCGGCATGTTCCATAACCTTTTCCATGCGTTCCGGGCCCGCCAGGCCGCCCATGACGACAACACTTTCCGGGACCGCCCGGCGAATGATCCGGGCACTTTCCGTCAGAAAACGGCCGTATTCAGCTTCCTTGCCGGAGAATTCCCCGAGATCGGGCTCATTTACCACTTCCCAGTAACGGACCTGTTCTTTGTAGCGGTTGACCACGGTTGTCAGGTAATTTTCCCACTTGTCGCGGTGCTTTACCAGGGGCGAGCCCCATTTGGGCTGGAAACCGCCTAAGATCGGCAATACGGCAATCTTGTTTTCCCCGGCTTGTTTGACCAGGGCGTCCCACTGGGTAAAGTTCCATTGCCCGGGATTTTTCTCGACCTGGTTCCAGTCGAGGTCGGTACGGACGAAGCCGATTCCGGCGTCTTTCATCATCCGGAGCTCCTGCGGCATTTGCGGGAATTCCCAGCGGTTCAGATGGGCGCATGCTCCGTACGGCGATTCGGCGCCCCTGCTAAACAGGGCCGCGGCAAACAGGGTCAGTGTCAAAATAATTCTGATCATATTGATAACCTCGGGTCAGGGGGTGATTTCCGGGGCGGAATTCTGTTTATAGACGTATTTGATTTCCAGTGCGCTCTCCCGCAGTTCCCCGGAGGACATGGCCTGTACGTGACCGTCGGCAAAAGCGCAGTTCGCACGGTTTGAATGGCTCAGATGGATTCCCTTGTTGCTGTCGAGGAACCGGTCGGCGGCCCAGTAGGCGATCTGTTTTTTGCTGGGTACTTCCAGCGAATCCGCGATGAGCACCGTTTCCGATGGACGCTTCATGCGGCTGAGCCGGTAACCGATGAATTCCGGGGATACCTGAATATGGACGAAATCGCCGAGGATGTCGGTTCTGGTTTTCCAGGAGGAGTCGCCGTAACCCATGCCGGTGACGCCGCCGGGACGCCACATTCCATAATTGTACCAGTCGTTGAACGTGATGCTCAACGGATTGGAGGGACAGAGGAAAAGTGTGGTGTTCGGGATGTATTTGGTACTGCCGGCGCGGAGAATCCACATCCAGTACGCGGTCCAGCCATTCTGTTGGGAAGTGAAGACCATTAAATCATTGTTGTCGTCGGCATACAGATGCTGGGCACGGATTAACTGCGACAGATTGTTCCGGCAGTTGCTTGCCTTGCCCTTTTCCCGCGCCTGGTTCAATGCGGGGAGCAGCATGGCGGCCAGAATGGCGATGATCGCTATCACGACCAGAAGTTCAATCAGTGTGAAATGGTTCCTTTTCATTTTTTACTTACCTCCTGTTGTTGTATGTTTTTTACGGATTTGCGCTCGATCAGAATGGCGGGCACGGTTCTCACTCCGAATTTGCCGCCGGTGAAGAGATCGTGCATTCCCTGGCAGATTGCTTTGGCCGTGCCGTCGATATCATGGGCCACCGTGGTCAACGGCGGATCGAAATGGGCACCGCTGGCGATGCCGCTGTTGCCGATGATGCTGATGTCGCCGGGCACTTTGAGTCCATATTCTTTGATGGCGCTGATGGCGCCGAGCGCGGAATAATCGCTCATGGTATAGCAGCCGGTGAAGGCCGGGCCGTTCTGCTTCAGGTAGCGGAGGAGTTCGTCATGCGCCTTGGTGCAGGAGGATTCTCCGCTCTGGACCCTGCAGTCGATGACCAACGGGTTTATGCCATGCAGGCGGGCGTAATTGAAAAAACCGCTGTTGCGCCGCTCTTCCCCCATGCACCACGGTTCGGAAAACAGCAGCGCCAGCTTCCGGTGCCCGTTGCGGATCAGGCAGTCGGCCGCCATCATACCGGAGTATTCCGGCTGCGAATCGATGGCGTTGATGCCGTCGCACAGTAAATTGTTTTCCAGAAAAACGACCGGCGTTTCGATGGTCAGGATATCGGCGATTTCTGCTGACGTGAAGCGGTGGATCGGAAAGGTGAACAGGATCGCATCGGCTTTGATGTTGCGCAGGAACTGCAGATAATTTTTTCCGGAATTGGGTTCGAAGAATGTCCGGATGAAATTATAGCCGGGATATTTTTTGATTTCCGCTTCGATTTTGGTGTCCAGGTTGTGCCAGTACTCCGCCGGCCAGTCACAATGCGCCGAGGCGATGACGTGCGTCGTTTTGCTTCGGTCGTGCGCCACATAAATTCCGCTGGTCGGCTCGATAACGATCTGTCCCTCGTCTTTCAGCCTGACCAGGGTTTTTTCGACGGCTCTTCTGCTCACATTATACTTTCTGATCAGATCGCGGGTGGAGAGAAATTGATCGCCGCCGGGATAACAGTCCAGTTCCTGAACCAGTGTCTCATAAAGTCTGTTGACGGTTTTTTGAATATCTCGCGGCATTCCGATTTTCCTTGAATTTAAGGTCCACAATGATGATTATAACGCTGCGTCACTACGATGTCAATACTGCGCCACTTCATTTTGCGGCAATTTTTCGAAACGGAAAGCATGATACATTTTCGGCCAATAAATGTGCTTTGGGCTTGTTTTATTGCTTTCGGGACGGTATGTTACCACTTAACCCAAAGGAATAAAATGAGTATTGAACTGAAGAACGAACAGGATAAGCTGGGCTATGCCCTGGCGATGAACGTGGTCGGCTCGATGATGCAGCTGCCGGTGGAATTCAACCGGGATATTTTCGTCGCCGCGGTCAATGAGCTCGGCAGCGGCGCACAGCCCGCGCTTGCCCCGCAGGAATATCAGCAGATCATGCAGGATTTTCAGAAAAAATTGCAGTCCGCCGGACAGGCCGAACTGAAAGATCTGGCCGACCGCAACGCCCAGGAAGGCGAAGCGTTCATGGCCGAAAACCGCGCCAAGGACGGCGTCAAGGAAACCAAAACCGGTCTCCAGTACGAAGTCCTGATGGAAGGCGACGGCGAAATGCCCATCGACGGACAGAAAGTCCGCGTTCACTACGAAGGCAAACTGCTGGACGGCCAGATGTTCGACAGCTCGATCAAGCGTGGCCAGCCGGCTGAATTCGGCCTGAACCAGGTGATTCCGGGTTGGACCGAAGGGCTGAAGTTGATGAAAAAAGGTTCTAAATTCCGTTTCTACATTCCGCACGTTCTTGGCTACGGCGAGCGCGGCGCGGGCGAAGTGATTCCGCCGAACGCCACCTTGGTATTCGACGTGGAGTTGCTCGACATCCTGTAAGAATTCAGGAAACTCCAAACCGGCGGCAGATCGAAATGCCGCCGGTTTTTTTGTTTTTGGGAGTGGGGAAATATGGACCTCATGGACATGATGGACACAATGGACAATTTTGATCGGGCTTTGTCCATAATGTCCATGTCTGACTATAAATAATAGAAAAATATTAATACTACAAAATTTGAAATTCAGCGGACAGAGTGTATATTATCGGGGAATCAAAAAAGGAGTAATTGCATATGTTTCTGGAACCTACTTTTCGTTGGTACGGCCCGGAAGATCCGGTGCCGCTGAAGTTCATCCGTCAAACCGGCGCGACCGGGATCGTGACCTCGCTGCACTATGTGCCGTATGGCAAATTGTGGACCGAAGAAGCCATCCTTGAGCGCAAGAAAATGATCGAGGCCGCCGGTCTGACCTGGAGCGTGGTGGAGAGCCTGCCGGTTCATGAGGATATCAAGACCGGAGCCGCGACTGCCCGCAAATACATCGAAGTTTACAAGCAGTCGCTGGCCAACCTCAGCCGGGCCGGGCTCAAGACGATCGTCTACAACTTCATGCCGGTGCTGGACTGGGTGCGCACCGATTTGCATTATGAACTGCCGGACGGCTCGACCACGCTCTATTTCAATCAGGTGGAGTTCGCCGCGTTCGAGCTGTTCATCCTCAAGCGTCAGGGCGCGGAGGCCGATTATTCGGAAGAAATCGTTCGCAAAGCGGAGGAATATTTCAAGGGTTTGAGCAAGCACGAAGCGTTTTGCCTGCGGCGCTCGATCATCGATAATTTTCCCGGTTTCAAGGGGATCACCATCGAAGACGTGCGGACGATGCTCAGCAAATACGAAGGTTTCACCCGCGAGCGCCTGGAAGAAAACTTAGCGTATTTTCTGGAACGGGTCGTGCCGGTGGCGGAGGAATGCGGCTGCCGTCTGGCGATTCACCCGGACGATCCGCCGCGGCCGATTCTCGGGCTGCCGCGGATTTTCAGCAATGCCGCCGACGTACAGAAACTGCTGAAGGTGGTGGACAGCCCCGCGAACGGCATCGACTTCTGCGCCGGCAGTTTCAGTGCGAATCCTGCCAATGACGTGGTCGAAATGTTCAAGGCCTGTTCGGACCGCGTGGCGTTCATGCATCTGCGCAGCACGCAGTGGGTGGACGGCGACTTCTACGAAGCCGGGCATCTCGAGGGCAGCGTCGATATGTACAATCTGGTCAAAGCTGCCTGCGAGGAACAGATTCGCCGCCGCAACGCGGGCCGTGAGGATTGGCGCATTCCGATTCGTCCGGACCACGGGCACGACATCATGGACGATCTCCTGAAGTCGCCGAACCCGAACCCCGGCTACGGCGGTCTCGGCCGCATGCGTGGCCTCGCCGAGTTGCGCGGCCTCGAAATGGGGATCATGCGCGCGCTCTACCCAGACGAGTTTCACTTGTAATTAGCACTCTTTTTCGCCTTGTGGGCGACCAGCGTTCCGCCGCTGGACCGCGTCCGGCAGCGTGCCGGTGCGAAGGACTTTTTTAGGGAGATCCGCGAGTTTCCGACTCGCGTAAGGAGGCTGCCGCCCCTTGACCCTGCCGGAGGCCTTGCGATAGGTCTTGGGATGGAGAGCTGTTGGAGGAGGGTTGCAAGGGGGAACCTTGAAGCGTCAAGGTTTCCCCTGCGAAAAAACATTTTTCC
>JBEBXH010000048.1:0-47474 GCA_040391785.1 Victivallis vadensis | reverse complement strand
ATCCCTTCGTACTCAAAAGGAACTCTGAGTTATGGCGCAAACCGGAGAAGAGGCGAACTATTTGTAACCTGGGCTGTTTTTTGAGATTCGGTGATGAGGTGAGATTTCGTAAGTGCCTCATAATCAAGGCAAAAAAATGGTACACCCGAAGGGACTTGAACCCCTAACCTTCTGGTCCGTAGCCAGACGCTCTATCCAATTGAGCTACGGGTGCACTTGTCAGACACCGTTGAATCTCTGTTTTTATCTTTCAGAAAATTCAATTTAATCAATATAACATGAAAAAATGAATTTTCCATCTGGAAATGAAAAATGTTTGATTTTTTTCGCGCTGTCATCCGGGTTTCAGGCATTTCGGGATAATGCCGGAAATCAGACTTGTTTTTTGTCTTCCGGGCAGGTAGTGTACTTCCGGTTATTTTTTTATTCGAGGAGCTTTGATGATGAAAAGTGTTATTGTATTTCACAGTGTCTGTGGTAATAATCTCCGGTTGGCGGATTTTTTCCAGAGCGGGCTGGAGAGGGTCGGGTATGAAACGCGTCTGTTGCGGGTAGGGGATGATGATTTTTCTGTCTGGCAGGAACGTTTTCCGGCGGTGCGTGAGTTTGCCGCCGAGCTGAATGCCTTGCCGGTCGCCACAGCAGAGGATCTGCTGGATGCCGATGTGGTGGTGCTTGGTTCACCGACGTATTACGGCAATGTTTCCGGCGAAATGAAAACATTCCTGGATTCCACGGGGCGTTATTATCGCGAGCAGCCGTTGTTGGGCAAGCGTTTGATGTGTTTTGCCAGTTCTTCGAGCAATGGCGGCGGCGGGTGTTTCACGTTGGATGCACTGTGGCGTTTCGGCCAGCATATGGGGATGGTCGGCGTGCCGGTGCCACTGACGCTTCAGATGATGAGTCCGGAAATGTCCGCTTACGGTGTCAATCATATTTCCGGGGCGATGGGTGACGTGCGCCCGTCCGCCGAGCTCGGCAAGGCGATCGAGGCATGGACCGCCACGTTGCGAAAATAGAGGAGTGATCGCGCGTCCCGGGCAGTGCCGCCCGGGACGATGCGGATGCTTGTATTAGTGCGTATAGTTGTCGAAATAGCCCTGGACAAGGACCACCGGGGTACCTTTGTCGCCGGAACCGCTGGTCAGGTCGCACAATGAGCCGATCAGGTCGGTCAGCTGGCGCGGGGTGGTACCCTGCGAGGCCATGTCGCCGACGAGGCTGCCGCATTTGCCTTTGATCTTCTCCGAAATCGCTTCCTTGAGCGCTTCACCGCTGAGATGCTTGAAGTCGTTGTCAGCGAGATACTTCAGTTTTAATTCGTTCGGAGTGCCCTGCAGGCCCGAGGTATAGGCCGGGGAAACCACCGGGTCGGCGAGTTCCCAGATCTGCCCCTGCGGATCTTTGAAGGCACCGTCGCCGTAAACCATGACTTCGATGCATTTGCCGGTTCTGTCGAGGATCTGCTTCTGGACGTCTTTCACCAGATCGAAGCAATCGCGCGGGAACAGTTTCACCGCGGTTTCTGTGGACTTGTTGGAACCCAGCAGACCGTATTTCTCATTGAAACCGCAGCCGTTGATGGAGGCGGTCAGGATATCGTCCAGCCCGCAGACTTTTTCGGCGCCGGCGGCTTTCAGGATACGTTTGGTCCGGGCGCGGGTATGAATGTCGCAGGTGAGGACGTTTTTGGTATAATTCAGGATGGTCCGGGGATTATTGGCAAAAATGATTTCGGCTTCGGCGCCGGCCTCGCGGATGAGGTCACCATAGTACGTGACGTAGTCGATGCCGGTGAATTCGTGTTTGTTCTCGCCGAAGAGACGGCGGTATTCGGACAGCGAAAGCACGTCGCTGTAAGGATTGACGCCGGCGTCGTCCAGTTGGTCGAGTGTGACCAGTTCATTGCCGACTTCATCGCCGGGATAGCTCAGCATGAGCACGACTTTTTTGGCGCCCATGGCGATGCCTTTCAGGCAGACGGCAAAGCGGTTGCGCGAGAGGATCGGGAAAATCACGCCAATGGTTTCGCCGCCCAGTTTCTCCTTGACGTCGTCGGCAATGGCGGTGATGGGGGCATAGTTGCCCTGAGCCCTGGCCACGATCGATTCGGTCATGGCAATGACATCGCGGTCGCGCATTTCGAAGCCTTCGCACTTGGCGGCGGCCAGAACATTGTCAACCACAATATCCGCCAGGTTATCGCCTTCGCGGATGATCGGGCAGCGGATGCCCCTGACGGTTGTTCCTACTCTTCTTTCCATATTTTCATGCCTTTCTTTGTCAAATCCATATGCACAATATTGTCTGTTAATATAAATCCCTAGCCCGTAATTGCAAGCAGCAAAAAAAAATCGGACGGAAAAAGATGTCCGGAGAATTGTGATACGCAAAAGTCAACGCAGACCTGGAACCGCAGGGGCCTGACCAAACCTCTTTTCCTGCGCTTAATTCCAGCCCCAGGCGGATCTGTCACTTTCCTGATAGCGGATGAATATTTTTTTAGGATCAATGCCATATTGGGAAAGCAAGGTGCCAAATTTTTCCGGCAAGGTCTCGCGTACATCGGATGCAATTGTACCGATCAATGAAATAACAAGGAATGCGGATTTTTCATCAACAACCCCGGCAAAGGAAATGGCCAAATTACTCTGTACGCGAACCTGAATGACAGCCTCAGGCTTATTGAGCAACATTGCGCTGAGTTTACTTATTTCCAAAGCCAATTTCTGTTCCTGCAGATAATCAAGCTTCGCCGATGTTTCAAGCTTAAGGGAAGGCATGGTCAGAGACTCCTTTTTAACGGATTTATTTTCAGGGATGCTCAAGTAATATACATAAAATCCGGTAATTTTACAAATGTACCTTCGCTCTTCGCATAACGAAAATCCAAGAACTTCAAGTGGGAAAACTGGTGGGCGATGAGGGATTCGAACCCCCGACAACTTGGGTGTAAACCAAGTGCTCTAGCCAGCTGAGCTAATCGCCCTTTCTGATTAAGATAAGAGGGTGTTAATATACAGGCTTTAGATTTTTTTGCAAATATGTTTCGGCAGAATTTGAGATTTTTGTTGCGAATTAGGGGAATTGGCGATTCGCGGGGAGGAAGAAGATTTTTTGTAGAAAAATTATCCAGAGGGTATTGACAGATGAGGGGACTTAATGTATACTTAATATAGGAAACTTAAGGTATACATAATTGATGATCCGGTGTAATGAATGAATTTGGAAACGAAAAGCCAGCAACTGTATCATGCGTTGAAAGAGCGGATCCTGAATGGGGATTACCCGGGCGGCTGTCAGCTGCCTAAGGAAGTGGAGTTGGCGGCGGAGCTGGGGGTGGCGCGCAAGACATTGCGTTATGCGCTCGACCAATTGGCGCGCGAGCAGTTGATTGTGCGTATCAAGCGGAAAGGGACGTTTATCCGGCAGGACGAGGCGCCGGGGCGGAAGATTCTGGTCATCGTAAATGATTCGCAGAGTTTTTACAGTCCGTATCCGTATTTGCTGCCGGGGATCCAGACGGCCGCCGGGGCCGCGAATATCGGGATCGAAATGTGCATGATGAATTCGCTGATTTCACTGCCGGTGGCGGAAGCGGTTCGCAATATTCAGGCAAATGCACCGGACGGAATTATCTGCATGGGGAACAATTTCCAAGGAGATGAGCCGCTGCTGGCGATTCTGCAGAAGTGCGGAATTCCGGTGTTGCTGCCGCATTGCGCGCCTATGGACCATAAGGCGACCGGGTTTGCCACGATGCGGATGGATTATTCCCAGATTATCAAGGACGGGTTGAGTTACCTGAAAAATCAGGGACATCATTATATTGGAACGGTGTTTCTGGAAAGCTCGGGTCGCGGTGTTTCGCGGGAAGATTATCTGCGGCTTCAGCGCGAGATCGGGAATTGCTGCAGTCCGGCTTATTATGAGGAGGTGACGTATTCATATGAGGCGGTGGCGGCCTGGTTGGACAAGTTGCTGGCACTGCCGCAGAAACCGACGGCATTGTTTTGCTATTCGGATTTTATCGCGATCTGGGTTTTTCATTATTTGAAGCAGAAAAAAATCCGGATACCGGAGCAAATTTCGGTGCTGTCGATCGGCGGTCATATCGGGTGCAACTACCTGACGCCTACATTATCGGCGATCGATTTCGGGCTGGCCGAAATCGGGCAAAGGGCGGTTAAGGTGTTGATGGATATCGTTCATGACAAAAAATTTAAAGAAATGCCGGAAATTATTAATCCGCATCATATCATTGAGCGTCAAAGTACAAATCGGAAAGTGAGAAAAACAGTAAAATCAACAAAGGAGATGATGAGCGTATGACACGAAACAGAACAAAATTTACATTGATAGAGCTGTTGGTGGTGATAGCGATTATTGCGATTTTAGCGGCGATGCTGCTTCCGGCATTGTCCAGTGCGCGCGACAAGGCGACTGAGGCGAGTTGCAAGAGCAATCAGAATCAAATTGGCAAGGCGTTCATGTTTTACCTGGATGACAGCGCGGAATATTTCCCATTGGTCTCGGGTTGGACGAGTGTGTTTTGCAGTACGCAAAAGTATATTCCGACCAAGGTGTTTGTGTGTCCGAAGCGCAATTCGCCGACGGCGCAGCAGTGGAAAACCGGCGCATTGAAGAGCTGGAATTATCCGGATTACGGTTACAACGGTTTTTATCTGGGGCGCTATTACGATGATCACGTCAATTTTACCGGGGCGATTACAAACAGTACGGCGAAGCTGTCGGAAATCAAGCAGCCGTCGCGGAAAATCCTGCTGGTGGATGCAGCGAAGGGGTCAAATGATACGCCGGCGGTGGATACGTCGATTGTGGCAGGGCGAGGCACGGGCATGGCGTATGTTTATCCGAAATACGGGTTGAACCTCTCGGCGCCGTGGGCGGTGCACAACGGTTCGGCCAATGTCCTGTGGATAGACGGTCATGTGGAGGGAGCCAAGGCCGGGGGAGCGGCCAGTGAAGCGGCCGTTTTGAACCTGTATTCCAGTGTTTTGCTGGGGAGTTCGATCAGTGTGACCAATTACTGGAAGAGGGACTGATATGATCCGGGGAATATTGATCCTGCTGGCGACGATTTGTGCGGGTTGCCTGACGGCGGCTGAAAATATCGCACTGGGTAAACCGTATACCTGGAACCGAGCTCCGAATTATGCATTGTGCAGCAAGGATCCGGGGCGGAAACAGCTCACGGATGGGAGCCGGGTATCGGAAGCGGATTTGAAGGCGCGGAAATTGTTCTGGACGCTGCCCGAGGTGGTGGGCTGGAATGTGAATCCTCCGATTATCACGATTGACCTGGGCAGCGATATGCCGATTTCCGGCGCTAGTTTCAGCACGGCGGCGGGTCACGGTGCGGTGGAGTTTCCGCGGAATCTGTTTGTCATGGTCAGCACGGACAATGTGAATTTTTATCTGGCCGCGGACCTGGCGGAAGAGCTTGAAATTAAACAGCATACCGTTCATGAATTTCGCGTTGAAGGTCTCAGTACCCATGGGCGTTATGTGCGGTTCATTCCCTGCACGGGGGACAGCCGGTTTGTATTTATCGACGAGCTTGAAGTTTATGGCGGCGCTCCTGAATTGTTGAGTGTTCCATATACCGGGCGGGCCTATACCGGCGACGCGGTTCCGCTGGCGGAAATGATCAATACCGGTATCCGGGGACGCCTGAAAAATGATATCGGCGCATTGCGGAAAATATTGGTGAATGCAAAAATTCCGGCGAAGATCCGAACGGAAATCACGGCCGAATTGAATGAAATTGAACAGCAGGTGAAAAACGTGAAAACAGAACTGGCACCCGATCAATTCCGGGCAGTAATTCCGGTTCATCCATTGGAGGAAAAGGTATTAGCGCTGTATGCCGGAATTCTGCGGGCGGAAGGGTTTGCTGAGCTGGAAATCTGGCAATCGTATCGTCATGACGCGCTTGATATTTTTCAGAAGCCCGAGCAGAAGATCACCGGCATTGAACTGAAATTGCTGCAAGGCGAACATCGCGCGGAGGTTATCAATCTCACCAATGCCGGCAGCGGGCCGTTGAGCGTGCAATTCAGTTTGGATCTGCCGGGGACGGAAGTCCGGCAGGTGGAGTATGTGGATACAGTTTCGAACCGGGTGGATGCTTCGGCGCTTTGCCCGGTTCGGCTGGAAAATGGCGTTTACACGGTAGAAATTCCGTCCGGCATGACGAAGCAGCTTTGGCTGACTTTTTGCCAGGATAAGGCTGGAACGGTGAATGGTTCAATCAACTTGAAAACAGATGCATTCATTGGCGCAATTCCGGTGAAGCTGAATGTCGGCAAAGAACGCTTGCCAAAGGATTTGCAGGCGGGGCTGTGGGATTACGCAGTCTCACTGCGCAACGGAATTACCGCGGTTAACCGGGATCAGGCGATTGCGGATATGCGTGGCCGTGGCATCAATATCGCTTTCGCTACGCGGGAGGTCGCGGCTTTGCCGGCGCCAGAGGATGTGGAGAGCAGCGGAAAACTGAAGCGGCAGCCCGATTTTTCGGCCTTTGAGAAATGGCTCGGGATATGGCCGGAAGCGGAGCATTATCAGGTATTTCTGGGGTTGAATGCGAGCAGTACTTTTGCGGGGTTGAAACCCGGTACGGCGGCGTTTGATACGGCAGTGAAGGAGTGGACCGCGGCCTGGAATGCCTTCGCAAAAAAGAGGGATTTGAAGCGGCATCAAATCCAATTTCATTTCATCGATGAGCCGCGTTCTCCGGCGGATTTTGCGGCGTTGGCAAAATGGCTGGTTCCGTTCCGCGAGGCGGGCGACATGATTGCCGCTTACAACAATCCGGTGCGGCTGGAACTGCCGGGGAATTTTGAGGCCGCCAGGGAGCCATTGGCGCTCTGCGATGTGATCTGCCCCATGACCCGCGAGTATGTGAATTACAAGCCGGAAATCCGGGAGTATTTTCAGGAGTTGGCCGGGCGCGGCAAAGAGATTTATTTCTATAGCTGCGACGGGCCGAGCTGGTTTTATCATTCCGCGTACTTCAGGCTGCAGCCGTGGTATTCGTTCAAGTTCGAGGCCAGGGGATCGCTGATGTGGGTTTATTCGGACGGCGCGAACAACTGGAACGATTATATCCGACGGAGTATGTCGTCGTATTCAATGGTTTACCTGTCGCCCGACAGCACGACGAGTTCCAAGCGTTGGGAGGCGTTTCGCGAGGGGCTCGAAGATTACGGTTATCTGACTTTGCTGAAAAACCGAGCTGATGCCCGGAAATTTGCCGATGAAATCTGGAGCACAGGATTCTTTGAAAAAGGCAAAGACAATTTCTCCGCCGATACTGCGAATCTCTGTCGGAAAGCGGATGAATTGAGGTCAAAAATCTTTGATATTCTTAATGGAGAATGAGGCGGTCGCGGATTTCGCGGAGCCATTCCGGGGAGCCGCAGTGCCGGCCGGGGAAGCATTCGAGGGCGACATTCAGGTGATAATGGGGTGGGTCGCTGTGGCAGTCGGAGCCGGCCGAAGATAGCAACCGGTGTTCGAGACAGTATTGCCGGTACAGAGCGGTCAGTTCCGGCGGAATCATCGTGTGGGCGCATTCGATGCCGTCGAAATCCAGTTCTTCGCGCAGTTGGTCCATCCGGGTGCGGTTCGAACGTTGGAAGTAGTTGAGCGGGTGTGCGATGAACACCAGTCCGCCGTATTTCTTGACCGCCGGAATCACGCGTTCGGCCGCCGGATAGCGTGGGAGGTCGAGGTAGTTGGGCAGCTCTTTTTTGAACTCCGCGATGTCGGTGAGCCAGCCGTATTTCCTGAATTCTTCGAACTGCACGATCCAGTTGACATGGGTGATGCCCTGTTTGGCAATGACCGTTTGCGGACGGTAGGTTTCCAGTATTTTGAGGCGTTCGGCGGCTCCGTATTGGCGACCCATTGCGAGCATGGCGGCGGAAACCGCTTCACCGGTGGCGCACTGCCATTGGCGGTATTCTTCGAACAGGTTTTCCAGCTCGGGCGGAGTATCGAGCGGCAGGCCCAGGCACACCATGTCGACCGCGCCGATGGAGCAGTGAACCGTGAGCTCGGCGCCGGGGATGAAATGGATATCCGGGTAGTCGGCGGCGGTGCGCAGGACGTCCGGGAGCGAATCCATGGTGTGGTGTTCGGTGAGGGCGATGGTGTGGATGCCTTTTTCGCGGGCGGTGCGGAAATAATACTCGACCGGGGCGTTGGCGTCGTAGCTCCAATGGCTGTGGAGATGGAGGTCGTAGGAGGCGCTCATGGCTGGTCCTCTCTTTCGCTGAATTTGGCGCGGAATTCCGATGGAGGAAAGCCGGTTTTTTTCTTGAAGGCGCGGCTGAAATGAAACTGGTCGTGGAACTCGAGTCCGGCCGCGATTTCGGCGATGCTCAGCGTACTGTTCAAAAGTTGTTCGCGGGCCCGGATGATTTTCGCCTGATCGATGTATTCCTTGGGCAGCATGCCGGTGTATTCCTTGAAGACGATTCGAAATTGTTCGGGCTTGCAGCCATACCACGCGGCCATTTCCTCGACGGTGCGGAACTGCGATGAATCGGCGGTGAATTCGGCCAGCAACGAATCGAGCCGGGCATTGCGGCGCTGGAGCCGTTTCTTGCCGGGTTCCGGGGCCGATTTGAGGCGAATCAGCAAATCCAGCAGCTTGATATTGGCTTCGATCTGCTTCTGAGGAGCCGGGTTCGAAGCGAGGTTGATGATTTCCTGTAACGGCCGAAGCTGGTCCACGGTGAAAATGCCGGTGGCTATGGTACCGCTCTCGAACAGAGCGTCGGCGACCGGACCGCAGAAGCAGACTGCATCCTCCAGAAAATTGCTGTCCGTGCGGCCGTAGCGGTTGATCAGATCCGGCGGCAGCAGGACCAGTTCGCCCTGAACCACATTGCGCTCGGTTTTCGACTGAGCTTCCCAGAGGCGGGCATTGCCCGAAATCAGGTAGGCGAGCGAATAAAATTCGAATTTGCGCGGGGGCGTGGTTTCGTAGGTGGACTCACTGCCCAGGCCGTCTTTCCGCAGGCAGATCCACAAGCCGAATTTTCGGTGAATTCCCGAAATTTTGCCCGGTAAGCGGTGAATCAATACTTGTGAAGGATAATTAATCATTGATTTATACATGTTATATTAAGGTTTTGAATGATATTATAGCGGGGTAAATTGCAAAATCAAGCAGTAAATGTCAAAATCAATGGAAAATTGTTAATTCTTTGTTAAAATCAAGATTTATACATTGCAAAATCTAGATTCATACTGTATTATAATGGTATGAACAAAATATCCGGAGAAAGTGAGACTACCGGAAAATATAACAACTACTAAGGAATTTTTGTCATGAATATAAAACGTTTCACACTTATCGAGCTCCTCGTTGTCATCGCTATTATCGCTATCCTGGCCGCCATGCTGCTGCCGGCCTTGAATAAGGCGCGGGCCAAGGCTCACGGCATATCGTGCACCAGCAATGCGCGGCAGCTCGGAACCATGTTTGTCATGTACTCGGGGGCGTCCGATGATTACATGCCGCCCGCGCTGCAGAAGGTCGGTTCGCTGTATATCTACTGGTCGCATCTGCTGTGGAAAGAAGGATTTGTACCGAATATCCGTACGCTGCAGTGCCCTTCGGTGGCGTGGGACGGAGGGGTGAATTTCGACAAGGACTCCGATGTTTATAGCGACCCGCTCTGGAGTGGGTGGGCGTATCCGGGGCTCGGCTATAACCTGATGTATATCGGGACCAGCTATCGCCTGCCGAAAGTCGGCGGGATTTATGAGGGGCAGACGGCGGCGCTGGTTTACGGCAAACCGGCCAAAACCGGTCAGATCCGGAAGCCCGCCGCTACCATTACCAACGGCGACACGCGGTTTGCCCGGGCGGGGCTCACCCGCAGTTACTACCGGCTGGAGGAGATTTATCGCGCCGATTCGGCGTCCAGCAGCTTCGGGGTGCTGAATCCGTGGCACGACGGCGCGATCAATATCCTGTGGATGGACGGGCACGTGAGCGGGCACCGGGCCGTGAATACGGGCGACGCCTACACGATGGACCCGTTCCGCAACGGTTCGACGAATACCAATCCCGACAACTACTTCGACCGGGAGTGATCGTGTGGTGTATTACTTCAACGGTTTGAGCTGGTCGGCTTCGGCCTGGAGATGGGTTTTTACCTGAGAATTGGCGTGACGCGAAAGCAGGGTCACACGAACCGCCACGCTGGAGAGCACCAGCAATACGGCGGTCATCATCAACACGACAATCAGAACTGCGCCTTTTTCGTTTTTCATCATTTCACTCCTGCCGCTGCGGCGATTCGGTACTGCTGAGGAGTACGGTTCGCCTTAACTTTTTCGCTCAGGGTCAAAACCGCGAGGCGATTGTTTTCTTCCAGTGTCAGCTCGGCGGTGAAGGTTTCGGGTACCGCCACCCGGCGCTGCTGATTGTCGATCCATAGGGTGACATGGCCGGGCGCGGCGGCGGCAATGGTGTTCTCGCCGCCGGTGATTTTCTGTTCCGATATCTTCAGCGGAGCGGTGCAATTGTTGACGGCGCGGCAGAACTGCTCGCGGATCTGGAAAATTTCCTTGCTGCTGAGGTCGCGGGTGGATTTCATGATAAAATCGCGGTTGTAACGGTGAAACGCAGTATAGAGTGTGCCGCCCATCAGCATGATCAGGGCGATCACGGCCAGGACTTCGATCAGTGAATAATAACTTACTTTGCGCATTTCAGGGTTACCTCCATAGTAGTGGCCTTGCCGTGGTTGAGCAGAGCGAGTTTCAGGCTGTCCCCACTGGCAGTGACCTGCGGTTCGAGGGTTTCGACGGAGCGGGCCTCCTCGCGGAAAATACGTTCGGCTCCGGTGCGGGTCGGCTCGGCTTCGAGCTTCAACCGTTGGATGGTATTCTGCATGACCAGGATGGCGCAGGTCTCGCGGGCGAAGGCGCTGCGGGTCTGGTTGAGTTTGCTCAGGATCGAACTGAACACCACCAGCAGTATGGCCATCAGTGCCAGCGCGCAGGTCATTTCCAGCATGGTAAAATATTTTTTTCTCATAATAAATACACATCCATTTCGGGTATGGTGCCGGCGGCGGCCAGGGATCTGGCGACTTGATCGAGGTCGCTGCCGGGCGTTTGAGATATCATGTCGCGAATCGCGGCGGAGGAGGGGGCCTCGGCCAGGAAATCGCGCCAACGGTCGGTCATATTCAGGGCGGCGGCAATGGGAATGCGGGCGCGGCCGTCGGCCGTGTGAACCAGGCGCTGCGCCGCCACGCCGGAAATCGCGGAGGCGATCAGGAAGGGTTCGAAACCCTGATGCAGCAGCCGCGCGAATACCGAAGGGATGTCGCCCGCGTGGTAAGTGGTGATGATGCGGTGGCCGGTCAGCGCGGCGTCGACGGCGACCTTGACCACGTCGCGGTCGCGCATTTCGCCGATCATCAGCGTCTTGACATCGTGGCGGAGTGCGGCCCGGAGCGCGGCGGCGTAGTTCCACTCGGCATCGCCGCGCGGCAGGCTGATCTGCGACACACCGTCGATTTCACACTCTACCGGGTCCTCGATGGTGATGATCGACGACGGGTCCTGTTCGGCTTTCAGCAGTTCGCGCAGCATGGCGTAAATGGTGGTGGTTTTGCCGCAGCCGGTGGGCCCGGTCAGGATGATCAGTCCGGAAGGACGCTTGAGAATGTTCCGCAGGGTTTCGACCATTTCCGCCTGAAAACCGAGTTCGTCGAGCAACTGGTGCCCGAAGCGGCGGTCAAACAGCCGGATGGTGAGGCGCTCGCCGCAGAGCGTCGGCATCGAGGCCACCCGGAACTCGACTTCGCCGAGCCCCGGCACGTGGCGGATGGCGCCGTCCTGCGCGATCTGGGTGCGGTAACTGAGCATGCCCGCCATGACTTTGAAGCGCGCCGCGCACTGGACGCCGAAGGGGGCCGGTACGTGATCAAGGTCGTGCTGGACGCCGTTTACCCGGCAGCGGAACTCGGTCCGCTCCGTTCCCGGCAGCAGATAAATATCGCTGGCACCGAGCTCCACGGCGCGCTTCAGCAGCGCATCGCAGAACTCCGGTACTTCATTGTTTTCGCTGATTTTCTTGCTCATACACGCTCAATTATGTAAGCCAGGTTATAGAAAAACGCATAGCCGAAAAGCCCGATGATCAATGCATTGGCGAAGATGACCAGGATCGTGAAAATCGTGTTCATGCGGAAATTCGCCCCGAGATTGTCCTCCAGCAGAATATCCTGAAGCTGGTTGAAACTCTCCGCCAGTCTGCCGGTGAGGTGTCCGCTTTGCAGGATCCATTGCGAGACCGGGGTTTGCAGCCTGATTTCCCGTTGCCAGGCCCCCAGCCAGTCCTCGCCATTTTCCACGCGCCGGGCGAACTTTCTCAGTCGTATGCGCAACCACCAGCGCGGTTCGGACGCCGCCGCCGCGTTGGCTGCCTGCGAAATATCCATGCCGCTGGCCAGCAGGCAGTAAAACATACCGCTCAGGTCGTACAGAACCCTGCGGCGGACCGTATTTCCGAAGTACGGCAACGGCAGATAGAGAAATTCGAGCATGCGGATGTTTATGGTCAAAACGAAGGAGACGATGAAAATGATCAGCAGCGCCGGCAGCCAGAGAAGATGCGGCAAGTTGGCCCAAAGAAAATTTGTATTGCCGATGTACATAGGCTGCCCGCCTAGCAGGTCGTCAAATGTTTTCATCATATTCGGAAAAATAAATAAGAACAGCAGACCCAGGCAGAAAAACATGGCAAGCCACAGAAATAGATTGCGGAAAATCAGCATAACGCCGCTTCCGGCAAAGAAGCGCTGCAGCTGCATGCTGCGTGCCAGTACCGGCAGCACTTTCGTCAGCGTGCCGTTTTTCTCCGCATAAGCGGCGGCGCTGCTCAGGTAATACGGCGCATTGCGGGCGCGCAGGACCTCGCTGACCGGGCGCCCCTCGCGCAATTGCTGGATCGAGTAGCTCCAGGCGCCCCAGAACAATATTTTGTTCCAGAGACCGTTGTGCTCGGACGCCTGAAAAGCCTCCAGCACGTCCTCCGGCGGGATGTTGCTTTCCAGTGCATAGGCCAGGGCGTCCACGAAGTTGTGGTCGGAGAGCATCGTCTGGACCCGGTCGCCCGACAGCCAATTGTAATTCTCAAGCTTCATCGGCAGATCACCCCAATTTTTCAACGATCATGATAAGCGGCGCAAACATGCCAATAATGAAGAGGAAGACGCAAACGGCCACCGCCACCGTGAGCACGACTTCGCCGATCACCGTCAGCCGCCGCAGCGCCGCTGCGGAACGCTCGAGGAACATCCGCGAGAGGTTTTCCAGTTCGCCGGGAATCCGCTCCTCCGGCAGATGCTGAAAGGTCAGGGCGATAACCGGTGAAATCGAGGCCGCGCTTTTAATCGCCTTGGCCGTTGCCATTCCCGCGGCAACATCGCTGCCGAGCCGCCGCAGGTCATATCTGGTGGCGGAGTCGTCGGTGCACAGCTCCAGCAATGAAAAAATCTTTTTCTCCGGGATACCGCGCTTCAGCATCATGCTCCAGAAAATGCATAGCCTGGCGTCTTTCAATTCGTGGAACACTCCGCTGAAACCGGGAATATAACGGACAATTCCCAGCAGGATCCGGGTTGAACTTCCACTGCCGCTCAGCAGCCAGAATCCGGCCAGCACCAGCGCCAGAAAAATAATCCCCACGGTCCAGACGTTGTCATGAATGATCGTGGAGGTCATAACCGGCAAACTGGTAATCAATGGAAGCGGTTCACCTTCAAGCAGATCCCCGAAAACATCTTTGAATGAGTAGACGACCACATAGTTGAGCATCAGGAAAATGGCGATCAGGACGAAGATCACCATCATCGGATAAAATACAATGTCGCGGAACAGCGACGCCACCTGCCGGTCGGCCTGCGCCGACAATCCGATTTCGTGAATCGCCTCCGCCAGCGTACCGTTGTCCTCGCTGGCCGCGATGACTTCGACATACTGCGGGTTGAAATACTGCGGGAACCGCCGCATGGCGTCGCTCATTTTCTGCCCGGAATCGACCGAAGCGGCCACTTGTTCCACCGTATCGCGAAAAGCCCTCGACCGGAAGCCCGCCGCCAAACTGCGCAAGCTCCCCGGCAACGGCAGCCCGGATTTCAGCAACAGCGAGAGCTGCCGGTAGAAATCCCCGTTATAATTCGTCTGATTTGTCATATCCGCTGATCACCCTTGTTTGTATTCATTATACATGACCATCCGCAAAAAAACAAGCTAAAACTGATTCATCACCCCGATAAGCGCTGAAAAAAAGCAATATCCGAGGAACCCCACCAGCAGCGCGTTGACGAACAATATGCCCATAGCCAGAAATAAATGCAAATTGCGGCTGGCTCCAATGTTCGACTCCTGCAGCATATAACGCAGCTTACCGAAATTTTCCGTCACGTGGTCCGTCATGACGCCGTTGTGGAAAAACCATTTTGTCAGCGGCGTTTCGAGGCGGATTTCCTGCTCCCACGCATCAAGCCAGTTTTCGCCTTTATCCAGCCGGGCGATGAATTTCCTCAAGCGGCGGCGCAGCCACCAGCGCGGCTCGGCAGCCAGCACGGTCCGCGCCGCTTCCGTCATATCCGCCCCACCCGCCAGCATGCAGTAAAACGTACCGGAGAGCTCACCCAGAATCCGCTGTTTGATGACTGTGCCGATATATGGCACCCGGATATAAAAAATCTCAAAGAAATAATGCTCCAATGTCAGTAGAAAAACGATGATTGCAGCGATGATTGCCGGCGGCACCCATTTGACGACAAGCTCCGGCAAAAGAAAAACTTCCCGTTCCAGCAACTCGCCGAAGGTGCGATAAAGATTCGGATAAATAAAGATCACCATACCCGCGGCCATAATCCATACGAATATATTGGCGAAAACCAGCAATTCCGCGGTATTGTAAACCCTGCGCAAGTGCATGTTTTGAGCCAGTAGCGGCAGAATCTGCGGCAACGTACCCTTTTTTTCCGCATAAGCGACGGCGTGGCGTATGTAGGAAGGTACCGCCCGCACCTGTAGCGCCTCGGCCAGAGGCGCGCCTTTTTCCAGGCGCCGGATGATCCGGGCCCAGGGGCCGAAGATAGGGGTGTTCAACCGAGTAACCTGCAGTCCTTCATTATTAAATGCCTTCAGCGCCTCGATGTATGGAATATTGGCGGTGACGGCGTAGGCCAGGGCGTCGATGATATCCCGCCCGGTCGAAACCGCGTTGTTTTTGCTGCCGGCAATGCTTTCTATGTATTCATATTCCATAAGTCAAATCAAATCGTCCGTGTGAATTAAATTTCCCAGCGGCGCAAGCATGATCAGAATGAAAAGGAGAATCGCCAGCGAGGCCATAACCGTCAGCGCCGCCTCATAGGCAATGGCGGTTGTACGCAGTTTTGCCACGGCCTGTTCCAAGTACAATTGTGACAATACTTCCAATTCTTCGGCGATCCGCTCCTCTGGCACGTGACGGAACGTGAGCTTGATGGTTGAGGCGATGTCCGGGGCTTTTTCCATGGCTTCCTTTACCGGAGTGCCGTTTTGAACCGTCTGATCGATCATTTTCAGGTCATGTTGAACTGCCTTGTTGTCGATGCAGAGCTGCAGCAGCGGAAAAATCTTTTTTTCCGGCAATTTCCGCTTCAGCAGCATGCTCCAGAACATGCAGAGCCGCGCATTGAGCAGTTCCTTGAAAATACGTTCGAATCCCGGCAGCAGCGGAACAACCATGATCAGGATGGACGTTGATTTGCCCTTGCCGCTCAGGAACCATATGCAGGCAGCAACCAGCACCAGGAAACCCGCGACAAAAAACAGAATATATTCATGAATCACGACGGAGAAATCAAATACCACGGAACGATAATACCCCTCGAACAATTCATCGAAAAGTGGTTTGAACGACGGGTAGATGACCAGATAATTCATCCCGATGAACACGGCAATCAGCAGCAGGATCACCAGCACCGGGTAAAACAGGATATCGCGGAAAAGTTTGACGATTTTGTAATCGGTATACGCGGTTTGCCCGATTTCCGCCATGGTGGCGGCCAGCGTGCCGGAGTCCTCGCCGACTTCGATCATTTCCACATATTGCTTCTGGAAAACGTTCGGGAAACTCCGCATGGCTTCGCTGAGTTTTTTGCCGGAGTCGATGGATCTGGAAACCCCGTCGACGGCCTCGCGGAAGGCACGTGAATTCAACCCGGGCTCCAGACTGCGGATGCTTTCCGGCAGCGGCATGCCGGATTTCAGCAGCAGCGCCAGCTGGCGGTAAAACTCCGCGGCCGAATTCGATTGATTTGCCATAACCGGCCCCCCATGTTATGACTAATTATACTGGATTGATGATTTATTTGCAAGCCATAATTGAAAAAATGTCGTGATAATGTAATTTAAAAGATTATCATATGTAAGGAATATTTTATGAATAACCAGATAGTGATACGACTTGCGCAGAAAACTGATGTTGAGCTGTTTATGATGCTGCGGCTGGAGTTTTTGAAGAAAGGGCTGGCGACGGTTCCCGCTGATGAAATCGACGGCATGGCTCCGGTTATCCGGCAATATTTTCTCGACAATAACGGTAAAACCTGTTTCACCTTTTTGGCTTTCGGCACGAACGGGGAGGCGGCCGGTTGCGGAACCTGGAATTTCTTTTTCCGGCCGCCGTACCCAGGCAATAAAAGCGGGATCGAAGGATATATTTCGAACGTTTATGTGCGCGAGCAATTCCGTCGCCGCGGCATTGCTTCACAGATCATGAGCGCACTGGCCGATGACGCCAGAGCACGCGGCGTGGAAGAAGTCATACTCCACGCCACCGATACCGGCAAAAAAGTCTATGAAAAGCTCGGTTATAAGACTGGCGAGATCATGACGCTGAAACTCTGAACGTTGAAAAAATTACAAATGCAAAAAAAACGCTGTTGTCTGTTGAACTTGTATTTTCAACAGACAACAGATGTAATATAATGTATTTCAGGAGGAAGTCAAGGTTCGAAATAAGTGGAAGGCACAAAATCTATGAAAATAAAAGCCGCTGCTGCCTATCAAATTTGCATTTTTGACAGACAGCAGCAGTAGTAAATGTATCTCAGTACGTATCGCGCAATGAAATAACTTTCAGGGCTTTTTTGACGTTGGCCGCTGTGGTTTTCGTTTTCGGATTGAATTCCAGTTTTACCTTTTTGCCGGGGATCAGCGTCAGGCTGTTGTCGCTGAAAATTCCCGGGATGCCGGGGGTGTCGAGCATGACGAAGAACGCCGGTTTGTCGGCGCTCAGCGTGATACCGATCTGGCCCTTCTTTTCTGTGACTTCGGCCTTGACTGCCGCAACTTGCAGGTCACAGCGTTTGAACATGTCGAAGAAATAAGTGTTCTCATGCTGGAATTTGTTGCCGTCGTTGTCGATGGCTTCGGTGCTCAGCTCGATGAAGCACTTGTCGGGTTCGAGCCCGGCCAGTTCGGTCGGCTTGAAGGTCTTGACGCATTTGCTTTCGCCGGGTTTCAGCGCGCTCTTGCAGTCGAAACGGCGCAGTTCCTTGCCGTTGAAATCATAAACCACTGCGCTGGTCATGACATTGGTTTTGCTCTTCAAATCGCTGATTACATGGAGACGGGTCAAGCCTTCGGCGTCCTTGAAAATCACCCCCATCACCGGCGCGAAAAAGCGTTTGGCGTGATAGTGGAGTTGTTTCCATTTGCCGCCGTATTCGAGGCTGGCCCAGGATGCCACCGGCCAGTTGTCGTTCAGCTGCCAGTAAATCGTGCCCATGCAGCGTGGTTTCAGGCTGCGCCAGTATTCGACGCCGGTCTTGATGCCCAGCGCCTGTTGAGTCTGCGAAAGATAGAGGAAGTTTTCGAACGAATCCGGCATCCGGAAATATTTGCCGAACATGCCGATGATCGGGGCATTGCCGCTGTGGCACTTCTGGTGATGGTCCATGGCGGGCGAGAACACGTTGTACTCCGCCGGCGGGCAATAGGTCGACACGGTTTCGAGCGACGGAAACGACTGGTAGCCGAATTCGGAGCAGAAACGCGGCTTGACCGAATAATAGGCGTTGAAATCCTTGGCGCCGTGCCAGACTTCCCAGTAATGCATGTCGCCGCAGCTGTCGTCGTGCCAGCCGTCGTTGAAATTGTTAGGGCCGCCGCACGGTGAGCTCGGCCAGAAAACGCGGGCCGGGTCGAGTTTCTGGACCATTTTGCCGAGTTCGCGGTTCAGCCGGTCGTAGTTGATCAGGTACAAAGTCCGCTTGTCGGCGCCGTACCACTTGGTGGCTCCGATTACTTCATTGTCGCCGCACCAGATGGCCAGACAGGCGTGGCTGCGCAGGCGCGGGATCTGGAAAGCAAGCTCGGTTTTGACATTTTCGGTAAATTCTTCGGTGGAGGGGTAAATGCTGCAGGCGAACATCATATCCTGCCAGACCAGCAGCCCTTTGCGGTCGCACAAACGGTAGAATTCATCGTGTTCATACTGGCCGCCGCCCCAGACGCGGAGCATGTTCATATTGGCGAGGCGGGCCGATTCCAGGAGATCGTTCAGCGCTTCCGGGGTCTGGCGCGCCGGGAAGGCGTCGGCCGGAATCCAGTTCGCACCCTTGCAGAAAACGTCCACCCCGTTGATCTTGAAATACATCGAAACGCCGAATTCATCGGGCTTGTTGACCAGCTCGATCGTCCGCAGACCGATCTCGCGGCTCTCGCTCTGCTCATCGGTTTCCACGGTCAGGGGGTAGAGCGCGGCTTCGCCATAACCGTTCGGCCACCAGAGTTTCGGATTTTTGACCGTGAAAACGGCCTTCACCGAATTCTCGCCGGGTTTCAGGTTGGCGTTGACCGTCTTGGTTTCGCCGTTGAATTTGAAAGTGACGCTTTTCTTGCCGGCGGCCAGCGCAAACAGGTCCGCCACGGCGGTTACGGTCACTTTGTTTTTCTCATGGTTCTGGATCGCGTTCACATGCTCGATACGGGCGAGGTTCACTGCGTTCATGGTCAGCGGCGCGTAAATTCCGCTGACCATTTGCGTGATGCCCCAGTCCCAGCCGCCATGGCAATGCACCTTGCGTACCAGGTTCAGGTTCGGCGACAGCGAACAGCCGGACATCGGGCACTGGATCGGCTGGACGTCGGCGATTTTCTTTGCTTCCGGTTCGACGGCTTTGAAGAGGATCCGGATCGAATTTTTGCCGGGCTTCAGGAACTGTTTGACTTCGGGGCGGTAGCGGGCGAACATATTTTCGCCGGACAGCACCTTTTTGCCGTTGATATGGATGACGCCGAAAAGATCGAACATTTCAACATTCAAATACACACTGTTGAATTTCAGGAAATCCGCCGGCACCTCGAAATCGCGCCGGTACTCCCAGTCGTGCTCACGGGGCCACTGGACCTCGAGCTCATTTTTGGCATAATACGGATCGGGGATTTCGCCGGCGGCCAGCAGTGCCGTGTAATTGTCGCCGGGGAGGGATGCGGGGATGGATTTTTCCTGCCACTGGGTACTTTTCAGCAGCCACTGGCCGCTCAGGTCAAGTTGCGTATGATTCATGACATTACCTCGTTTGAATGTCCTTTTATAATACTGTTTTTCGGTGTGAAATCAACCGTTTCCGATGCAATAAAAAACAAAATCATGCAAAAAATGTAACAAAATCTTGCAATTCATGAAGCTTGCAACTATCTTAATCCAAAGAATCATCGCAGCGGGTCGTACCCGCACGCAGTCCAGCGCGCGGATAGCGCTGGTCGCCCAAAGGGCGAAACCAAAATGAGGTTTTATGCGACCGACTTTACGGCAGATTGCAGCTCAAACCGGATACTCCGTGGCCACCGTGTCCCGATCATTGGCAGGGTCGAACCTGATCACCGCCGAGACGCGGCGGGTGGTGCTGAACTGTGCCCGCGAACTTGGCTACCGCTTCGAAAGCTGCCGCAACGTGGCGGTGATCGTGCCGAACCTGGGGACCGGCGCGTACTTTGGCCCGCTGGTGAATTCCCTGTCGCGCGAACTGGGCAGCCATGAATTCATCCCAATCATGATCTCGCTCCATCACCTGAACCTGCTGGAACAGTTACCGTTCTGCGGAGCCGTTTCGCTGTTGTCCAATGACGGTTTCGAGGCGTATTGGGGGGAGCGGCACATCATGCCGTTGGTCTGTATCAACACCTCGGCGAGGCACCTGGACGGCATTTTCATGGTGGGTTCCAACGATGCACAGGGGATGACACTGGCGTTGGAACACCTGTTGTCGCTGGGGCACCGGCGGATTGGACGGATCGGCGGAGTGCATTCGTTTGATTATCCGGAGAATTGGAACAGCCATGCGCGCGACGTGACATTTCGCCGCATCATGCGCGAACACGAACTGCCGGAGGATCTCCGGTCAGCGGCGTCGGACCGCAGTATGATCGAGGTCGTGAAACTGCTCTTGAACCAGAAAGTTACCGCCATTATCAACCTGAACGAAGGCGACGAGCTGAAAATCTATCAGGCGCTGCACATTCTCGACAAAAAAATGCCCCGCGATATTTCGCTGGTTTCCTGGTCGGAGGATAACGTGGCCCCCTGCATGGTGCCCTCGCTCTCCTACCTCAGGCAGGACTACGACGCACTGGTCAGCCATGCCGTGAAACTGCTGCGGAAACTGTTGGCGGGCGAACTCGTTACCGAAGACGTTCTGGTCGATTATCACTTCCGCGCCGGAGCCAGTACCGGTCCGGTTCGCCCGGCGCGCAGGGCCTGATTAATCTTTTTTGTCAGCTTCTTTTTTCTCAGGCGGCAGGGTCGGGGCAGGAGTTGCATCCTGAGCGGCCGAACCGGTGGTTTTCGGCTGAACTTTCTGAACGGTGGAGCCGGTACCTTCCTTCGGGAACTCGGTTGACGAGGTGACCGGTTTGCCGGTGGAAGTCTGGTAAGTGGTCACCTTGGAGCCGGTCGGCGAGGTGGTCGTGGTGGCGGTGCCGGTGACCCGTCCCTTGGCATCCCGGAACGTTTGAGTGCTGGGAGTGCTCGGCTGAGTGACAGTCGCTGGCCTGTTCACGGGCGATGTTTTGGGGGCGCCGGGGCGGCTCGCCTGCGCGGACAGCACCATGGCCGAGCCCGCAAGCAACAGGATCAATGTTTTCTTCGCTTTCATAATAACCTCCTGAATTCACGCAATAACATATTATACAGTTTCTGACAGGTAAAAAGCAAGCATTGTTTCAAAAATGCCGGAATTTTTTCACAAATTCTCCATTTTGCTATTGCTTTTCAGTTTTTAATATGATATGATAGCAAATGACAGCAAAATATAATAATGACTGTTCATGATATGGGGTGAAAAATGAATAAAACAGTAATTATCGCGTCTGCATATTTTCTGGCGGCGGGGGTGGCTTCGCTGATCATCGGGGTCAATGGAATCTTGGAAGGGGGTTACCTGATTGCCGCGGCCGTGTTGGTCGTTCTGCTCACAGTGGCGCCGTATGTGCCCTTCCTGCTCGGCTGGCAACTCGGCGAAAAGGTCCCGGCAACGGGTTCCAGACGGTTGCTGTGGGGAATCATTCTGCTCCTGGGCCTTTTTCTCCTGGCGATTTCCATGCCGAGTTGTTACGGACCTACCAAGTTCGGACAGTTGCTTGGCGCTGCCTTGTATTTCCCGATTTATGCTCCGACGTGGCTGCTTATCAAAATCCGGGAGCTTGGAATCTGGTCCAGCGTATTTGCCATAGCCATGATCATATTTGACCTGTATCTGGCCGCGCACCTGCTCGCTGCCTGCGACTACAAACTGGTACGGAAGGAGGTGCCGCATGAATAATGGAACATTGTGGTGGTGGACATTGCTCAATTCCATTGTCGGCATTACGGCGTTGATATGGAATCCGGGGTTCAAAAGCCCGGTGTATATGGTGCTATGCATTCTGGTGGTGGTTTTCCTGGTATTTGGGCCTTTCATTCCGTTCGCATTTGGCTGGCGGATTGGCGAGAGGGTTCCATTCGACAAGAGCAGAGTTGCAATATTGTTTGCTGTATTCCTGATTGTTGCGATTTTATTCTTACCGGCTTCTCCGATGCAGGGTGAGCAGTTCGGGGGGCACTTGTTGTATATTTACCTGATGCCGCCGGTGTTCATTGTGCTTCTGGCTGCGTCAGCAGGCTGGATCGGCCTCATTGCCGGGATCATACTTGCGCTCGGATATCTGTACTTTGTTGCTTGGTTGATGGTTAAGCATGACTATTATCTGGTGCGGAAGCCGAAGGCGGCGGCCGCACCGGATAATGACGACGCAGAACTATAGTTCTACGGTTGAGGAGACGGTGCTTTCCATTCTCTGATCCACTGGTCGATCTCTTTCAGTCTTTCCACATTTTTGCGGTTGATTTCTGCCACGAGTTCGGGCTCTTCCATGACTTTGGCCTGTTTGAGGTATCTGCCCATAATACTGGTAAAGCCCATTTTGCGTTGAAGGAGCTGTTCACGATTTTTGGCGTTGGCGAATTGTTTCTGGGAATAATTGTCCAGAAAACGGTCAACTTGTTTTTCAAGGCCATTTCCGTACTTTCTGACCAGATCGGTCTGGTTGGCATCCACCAGCACATCCATGATGTAGAACCTGTTGGCATCCGCCATATTGGGGTGGTGTTCATCCAGATAGCGGAAAAGCCGGATGGTTGCTTCCTTGTCGCCCAGGGCCTCGTTCATATCGCGAATCTGTTTGAAATAGAATTCGGCGATTTTATCGTAACCATAGAATGCCTCGAATTCTTCGCGGGTTTGCGGCGGATTTTTCGTCCAGTCGCGGCTTCGGTCGGGGCGGCCCGTCCCCAGACCCTTGAATGAGCGGATATAGTTTTCCCGGACCTGACGGTACTCGATCAGGGTTTGCCGGGCCTTCGGGTAGGCTCTGCCAAGTTCACCCCAGTAGCGGATTAAGCCGAAAAAGCCGTATTGGAATTTTGCATTCGACTCCATATAGGCCGGAATATTGTCGAGCACCCATTGACAGCGAGCCAGGGCTTCCTCGTATTTCCTCTCGGAAATCAGTGTCATGGTATCTCGGGAATAATTATTCCACATACCGCTTTTGAGTTCCGGCGGAACGTATTTTGTGCCCGGGACGAGAGTGTTTACCGGTGTACGGTCGGCTACCGCACTATTCCTTTGGCGGGCTTCGCGTGTGATTTTGAGTATTTTACGCACGTTTTCGAGTTCTTTGGGGTTGTCGCCGGACTTGACGAGCTTCTCTTCCCGTTCAATAAATCGTTTTTCAGTTTCGGCTAAGTTTTTTTCTTGTTCCGCCCGGTACTTCCCGGTTATTTTGGCGATGTCATCCTCGTTGAGTCCCTGGAGTTTGGTGATGCTTTCCTGTATGCTGGCGGCCAGCTCCGGATTCTTCAGGACTTCGGCCCGCTGCTGGAAACGTCTCAAATTCTTCGTGAAATCATCCCGGATATATTGTTGCACCGGGACGTCGGCCCGAGCAAGGGCGCCAGGTATATGATCGCTGTATGTAGTGAAGTCGAGTTCCACCAATTGAACACTGTCGTACTTACGCAGCAGGTCATCCGCCTTTTCGGCCAGAAGCGGCTCCAGAAAATAATACCATGCTTTATAGGCCAGGAACGGCTTTTCCCGCTCAAAATATTTCAGGAGTTCAATACTTTCGGCGTTCTGTTCCAGAACTTTGTTGAAGTACACGGCCTGGCGGACCAGCGGTAAACTGAATTGCCTGGCATCCTCACGGAATTTCAGGATTTCTTCCTGTGACGGCGGAGCTTTCCGGTAATCGCGGGCAGGATCTTCCGGCCGGTAGGCGGCATATTCCGGTTCGGCAAGATCGGATTTCAGCAATTGAACTTTGGCATCGCGGGTTTTGATCAAAGCCACTTTGGCCGGCGGATAACTCATGGCCAGATGTCCCCAATACTGAAGAAGGTAAAATTCCGTATAATTAGTGGGCGGCAGGTGCTCGGAAATATGCTCGAAGCCCCATTGATACCTCTTCAATGCTTCATCATATTTCCCTTCCCGGGCCAGCGTTTGCGTAGTTGTTACATAATTTTTCCAGTCGCCGGTTTGAAGTTCCGGCGGGGCATAAGCGGCGGCGGGTTCCGACTTTTCCGGTTCTTTTTTGACGGCTTCAGCCTTCTTTTCCGGAAGGAGTTCTTTAATTCTGGCGCGGGTTTCCTTTTCCATGCGCTCGGCGAGCTCCGGCTTGCCCTGGATTTCGGCACGCTTCTGGTACTCGCGCATTTCATTGATAATCATGCCGAGGCGGAATTCCGCGGAATCACTTTTCCTCGTGGAAAAATCAAGGTCCATCTTCAGGCGGTCGAGAAAATAACCGAATCCAGTCTCCAGATTTTTATCATACTTCCGGACCAGGTCGTACTTATACTCTTTCAGAAGCATATCGACCACGAAAGGCCAGCTGCTTTCAACCAGTGACGGATTGTTTTTGTCGAGGTATTCAATCAATTTGGCGCTTTCTTCGGTATCGTTTAATTTCTTGTTGAGAGAGATCACATCATGAACTATTTCGACATTTTCACGTGTGTTGTCCGGCAGGTAAATGAGGGACGGCGGCAGGGCTCTGTCGGATTTCAGGAATGCGACCTTGTCGTCGCGGGTTTTCACCATCGCCGCCATGGCCGGAGGATACACCAAACCCAGCTCGAACCATCCCTTCAGCGTATAAGAGCCCCGCACTCCGTAATAGCCTTTTCGGTACTCAAGGATATGGTCGAAGAACCATTGATACCGTTTCAGGGCCTCCTCATATTTTTTCTCTTTGATCAGGGCCTGAGTGATTTTATTGAAGTTACTCCAGCTCTTAAGTTCTTCCTCAGTGGGCTGGTAGTCGCCGGTGGCGACTTCCGGCGGGGTATCGGTCTTGAAGGTGGGGATCAGGAGCCCGGCGGCGACCGCCGCCAGCAGGATCACCGACACGGCAATACTGCGCCGCATAAATTTTCTATTGCTCATAATTTCTTTAATCCTTAATTTCAGTTCGGCCACATTGCCTTCGGCCCCGAGGACCGGAGTGGCCCGCCGGGCGCCGGCGCGGATGGCGAAATCCATCAGCAGCCGGGCGTATTGCCCGCGTTCATCGGCTGATAATCCGAGGCTCTTGATCACAGCCGAGTCGCAGTCCGTTTCCCACGCCTGCGACAGCCGCTGCCGGATCACCCGGAACACCGGGTTGAACCAGTAAAAAGCCTCGACAAGGTACAAAATCGAGTTCCACACGTAATCGCGCCGCCGCACATGGCTGAGCTCATGAATCAGCAGCATGGAAATTTCACCGTCACACCATTTGGACGCATCGTCAACCGGAAACAGGATATACGGCTTGATAATGCCGCCGCAGGCCGGGCTGTCGATACAGCCGCCGCCGTCCAGCAGCGAAACGCGCAGTTTCTCCGTGCCGGTCATCCGGCGGGCCCGCTCGAACAAGGCGAGCAGCCGCGGCTCGAAAACCGGCGCGCAACCCCTCAGGCAATGCCGCCAGCGGATCATCTGATAGACCCGGTATGACAGCAGGATTCCCGCGATTACTATATAAACAACCGCCAGAATGCCGGCCAAGCGCTCCGGGGTTGGAAACTGGAACTGTTTTTGAGGTTCCGGAGCGGCGATTTCGAGGGGGATATCCGGCATCTCGGCGGGGGCTTCGAATTGCGGCTGCGGCACGGTCTCCATGACCGGGGGCCGGGGAACGGTTTCCACAGCCGGCGGTGGTACCGGTTTCGGCACCGGCAGGAAGATGATGCTGAGCGGCAGGATCATCACCAGCAGCATGCCCCACCACAGCCGCCGCGATCCGAGGCGCCCCAGGTTCAGGTGAAATAATTTTTCCAGCAGCAGGATCAGCAGCAGCCACAGCGCCGTGCCCCTTAACAGTGTGCCCAGTAAATATAACAGTAGACTATTCATGCTCTTCCGACTCCTCAAGCAGTTGTTTGAGCTCGGCGATATCGTCCGGGGAGAGCTGGCCGGTCTTGACGAAGAAGTTCAACAGATTGGCCGGGCGACAGTCGAATACCTGTGAGACGAAACGCTCGCTGGCGTCCTGCTGGTAATGTTCCTTGCTGACGGCCGGGGTGTAGGTATAGAACCGCTTCGGGCCGTCTTGCATGACCACGCCCTTTTTGACCAGACGCATCAGCAACGTTTTGATGGTGTTCTCCTCCCAGTTGCAGCGCTGCCGTAATTTCTCGACCAGTTCGGGTGAGGTTTGGGGGGCATGTTCCCATAATTCTTTCATGATTTCCAATTCACTGTTGGTAATTGACAATGGATCCATAAAACGGTGCTCCTGAGCTCGAAAACGTAATTTATTTTTTTAAATTTGTTCCACAATGTGGAATTTACATATAAACTACAGCCGTAATTTAAAAAGTCAATACCCGATTTAAACTACAAGCGTAGTTTTTCTGATTTTTTTTAATGGGACACATGAGACCTATGTGACGTATGGGAAATTATTCCTTGAACTTCCCATGTGTCCATTTGTCCCATGAGTCCCATTTTATAACTCTTGCTACGATTCCTCGACATGAATATTTGACAAAATGACCTTGAGCGTGTATTGTATCCAGATGTAGTTTCAGGAGAAATTTGCGGTTCAGCGAAAAGGATTTGAATGGCTGTTTCGGACATCTATATTGGTCTGGATATTGGATCGACCACGGTTAAAATTGTTGTTCTGAACTCCGATAACGCAGTTGTTTACAGTAAATATCAACGGCATTTATCGGAAGTCCGGGAGACGGTAGTCACGGTTTTGAGGGAGGTGGCGGAGCGTTTCGGCGGAGCCGGGTGGCACATCAGCCTGACCGGTTCGAGCGCGATCTCGCTGGCTTCGGAACTCGAATTGCCGTTTGTCCAGGAGGTGATCGCCTCCAGTCTCAGCATCCAGCAGCGGATTCCCGACGCGGATGTGGTGATCGAGCTGGGCGGCGAGGACGCCAAACTGACTTACCTGACCGGCGGCCTCGACCAGCGCATGAATGAAACCTGTGCCGGCGGTACCGGCGCCTTCATCGACCAGATGGCGGCATTTGTCCAGACGGATGCCGGCGGGCTGGACGCCCTGGCGTTGCGCCATCAGACGATTTACCCGATTGCCTCGCGCTGCGGCGTGTTTGCCAAAACCGATATCCTGCCGCTGTTGAACGAGGGGTGCTCCAAGGAAGATATTGCGGCCTCGATCATGCAGGCGGTGGTGAACCAGACCATCAGCGGATTGGCGCGCGGACGGGCGATCAAGGGCAAGGTGGTATTTCTGGGTGGGCCGCTGGCATTTCTGCAATCACTGCGCGAGCGCTTCGCCATTACGTTGAATCTGACGCCGGAGATGGCGGTTTTCCCGCAGTATGCGGAATATTTTGTGGCGCTGGGGGCGGCTTTTGACTCCCGCAAAAATCCGGCGGATACGCGTTCGCTGAACGAGGTGATTTCCCTGCTGGAAAAACCCAGCGGAAACACGGATGGGCAGCACCTACCGCCGCTTTTCAAGACCAAAGAGGAATACGACGAATTTCGCCGCCGCCATGCCGGTGAAAACGTGCCGCGCCGCAATCTCGAGGACGCGAGCGGCGACGCCTGGCTCGGCTTCGACAGCGGCTCGACCACCATCAAAGCTGTGCTGATTGACCAGGACGCCAACCTCCTTTATTCCTCCTATGCCAACAACAAAGGCGACCCGCTCTCCGCCGCTGTCGGCGTGCTGAAAGAGATTTATGCGCGCAAGCGTGATGACCTGAATATCAAAGCCGTGGCCGTGACCGGTTACGGCAGCGGCCTCCTGACCGCCGGGCTGTGCGCCGATATCGACGAGGTCGAGACGGTGGCGCACTTCACCGCCGCGCGTTTTTTCCAGCCCGAAGTGAGCTTTATCCTGGACATTGGCGGACAGGACATCAAGTGCATGCGCATCCGCGACGGCGCGATCAACCGCATCCAGTTGAACGAAGCCTGTTCGGCCGGTTGCGGCTCGTTTATCGAAAATTTTGCCAATTCGCTGCAGATCGCGTTGCCGGACTTCGTGGAGGCCGCGCTGAAGGGCAAGGCTCCGGTGGACCTCGGCACCCGCTGCACCGTGTTTATGAACTCCAAGGTCAAGCAGGCGCAGAAGGATGGCGCAGAAGTCGGCGACATCGCCGCCGGGCTCTCCTACGCGGTGGTCCGCAACGCCTGTTTCAAGGTCATGAAAATCACCAATGTGGAAGAGCTCGGCGAGCACGTGGTCGCCCAGGGCGGCGCGTTTGTGAACGATGCTTTGCTGCGGGCGCTGGAGCTGGAACTCGGGCGCAACGTTTCGCGCCCGAATATCGCCGGGCTGATGGGCGCCTTCGGCTCTGCGTTGATTGCCCGCGAGCGCGGCTCGGCGCACGAAACCACGCACTTGCTTTCCCGCGAGGCCGTGGAGAATTTCTCGGCGAAAATGGTCACGGCGCGCTGCCGTCATTGTACGAATAATTGCCTGCTGACGATCACCACCTTCGCCGACAAGCGCCGCTTCATTTCCGGCAACCGCTGTGAACGCGGCGCGGAGGCCACCCCGCAGGATTTGCCGAACCTTCATATGTACAAATACAGACGCCTGTTCGATCCCTATATTCCGCTGGAGGGCGAGGCGGTCAAGCGCGGCACCATCGGCATCCCCCGGGCGCTGAATCTTTATGAGAATTATCCGCTGTGGTTCACCATGTTTACGAAGCTCGGTTTCCGCGTGGTGCTCTCGGAGCCATCCAGCAAGAAAATATTTTTCCAGGGCTACGAAACGATCCCGTCGCAAACGGTCTGTTACCCGGCCAAGCTGGCGCACGGCCACATCTTTGACCTGATCGACAAAAAAGTGGATCACATCTTTTTCCCGTGCCTGTCGTTTGAACAGAAGGATATCGCCAACCAGCCCGGCAATTACAATTGCCCGGTGGTGATCGGTTATCCCGAACTGCTGGCGAAAAATATCAATGCGCTGCAGGATCACGATATCTCGTATATTTACCAATTTCTGCCGCTCGACCGGCGGGTGCTGGCGCGGCGTCTGCAGCATATCCCGCAGTTCTCCGATATTCCGCTGAGCGAACTGGACGAGGCCGTTCAGGCCGGGTTCAACGAAATGGACCAGTTCCGGCGCGACATGCAGCAGGAGGGCGAAAAGATTCTGGCTTCGCTGGCCGAATCGGGCCGCTTCGGGATCGTCCTCGCCGGGCATCCGTATCACGTGGACCCGGAAGTCAACCACGGCATTGCCGAGCTGATCAATTCCTGCGGCATGGCCGTGCTGACCGAGGACTCGGTGGCGCACCTGATGATGCCGGCGAATCCGTTGCGGGTTGTCGACCAGTGGGTGTATCATTCGCGGCTGTACCGGGCCGGGGCCTACGCGGCCAGCAAGGACAACCTCGCGGTGCTGCAGCTGGTGTCGTTCGGCTGCGGGCTGGACGCCATCACCGCCGACCAGCTCGAAGAAATCGTGACGCTGAAGGGCCGCCTGTACGCTCAAATCAAGATCGACGAGGGCTCCAACCTCGGTCCCGCCCGCATCCGCATCCGTTCGCTGCTGGCGGCGCTGCGCGAACGTGTGGGCAAGGAAATCGTGCCCGATTGCGAGTACAAGGAGCCGCCGCCGTTTACCAAGGATATGCGCGAAACGCACACGATTCTGGTGCCGCAGATGTCGCCGATTCACTTTCAATTTACCGAGTCGGTGTTCGCCGGCGACGGTTACAAAATCGTTCAGCTCCCCGAAGTCGACCGCGCCGCCATCGACATGGGCCTGCGCTATGTCAACAACGACGCCTGTTTCCCCGCGATCGTGGTGATCGGGCAGCTCCTCCAGGCGGTGCGCAGCGG
This sequence comes from Victivallis vadensis, assembly GCA_040391785.1. Taxonomy (GTDB): domain Bacteria; phylum Verrucomicrobiota; class Lentisphaeria; order Victivallales; family Victivallaceae; genus UBA5239. Next base: position 17,535 of record JBEBXH010000048.1, on the reverse strand, counting down.
CAAATACGATTCGAACCGGATCGCGCTGCTGATTTCGCAGACCGGCGGCGGCTGCCGCGCCACCAATTACATCGGATTTCTGCGCAAGGCCCTGATTGACTGCGGGATGGGCCACGTGCCGATCGTATCGTTCAGCATGAACAGCCTTTCGAAAAACGTGGGTTTCCGGCTTTCCGGCAAAATGCTGCGCCGGGTGATCATGGCCGGGCTTTACGGCGACGCGCTGATGCGGGTCGTGCGCCGGGTGTCGCCCTACGAACTCGAGCCCGGCAGCGCCGAGAAACTGGCCAGAATCTGGGGCGAGCGCGGCAAGAAATACATCGCATCCGGCAATGCCATCGGCTTCGATATCAATATGTTGCGGATGATCCGCGCGTTCGATAAGCTGCCCCTGAAAACCGAGGAGCGCAAGCCCCGCGTCGGCCTGGTCGGCGAAATTCTGCTCAAGTATCACCCGGACGCCAACAATCAGGCGGCGCTGGTGGTGGAAAAAGAGGGCGGCGAGGCCGTCGTCACCGACCTGATGGATTATGTGCTTTATTCGTTCTACGACCATGTGTTCAATTATCACCACATGGCGGGCTCGTGGAAAGCTTACGTCTCGGGGCTGACGGGGATTTTCTTCCTCGAATTCACCCGCTGGGCCATGCGCTTCGGCTTCAAAACCAGCAAGCGCTTCACACCGCCGATCCGTTTCCGCGAGCTGCGCGGCAAGACCAAAAACCTGATTTCGATGGGGCACCAGACCGGGGAAGGGTGGCTGCTCGCCGCCGAAATGGTCGAACTCCTCGAGTCGGGCGTGAACAACATCCTGTGCATGCAGCCCTTCGGCTGTCTGCCCAACCATATCACCGGCAAAGGGTTGATGAAAGAACTCAAACGCCGTTTCCCCGATGCCAATATCATCGCGCTCGACTACGACCCCGGCGCCAGCGAAGTCAACCAGATCAACCGGATCAAACTGATGATGTCCGTTGCCAAGTAAAATTGAGAATTGAGAATTGAGAATTGAGAATTATGGAAATGCAAATTGTTTCTTATAAGGGAATGGCCGGATGCATCCGGTTGGCCGACAGCACGTTCGAAATGATCATCTCCACCGCGGTCGGGCCGCGCATTCTCGTTTACTGCCGCCTGGACGGCGTCAACATGATGAAGAATTTCGACAGCGAAATGGCCGACATCCGGCCCGATGTCTGGCAGAGCTACGGCGGGCACCGCCTCTGGCACGCCCCGGAAGTCGCTCCGCGCACCTATTTCCCGGACAATGACCCGGTGGAATACCGCTGGGACGGCAAGGTCCTGACCCTGAACTGCGTGGCCGAAAACACCACCGGGTTGCAGAAAGAGATCCTGATCGAACCGCTCGGCGGCGAAGCCGGGGTCCGGCTGTGCCATCGCATTTACAATCGCAACAGTTGGGCGGTATCGTTTGCTCCGTGGTGCCTCTCGGTGATGGCGCCCGGCGGCCGCGCGGTGATTCCGCAGGAACCGTTTGTGCCGCACGGCAGCGGCCTCGGCGAATCCTTCGCTTTCGGCCGCACGCTGATCCTGTGGCAGTTCACCAAAATGAACGACCCGCGCTTCACCTGGGGCGAGAAATTCATCCAGATGCGGCAGGACGATCAATATTATTCGAAACTGAAAATTGGTGGGACCATTAAGCCTGCATGGGCGGCGTATGCGCTCGGCAAGGAGTTGTTCGTCAAGAATTTCGAATACAAACCGGATGCCGTTTATACGGATGGCGGCTGCAATGCCGAATTTTTCACCATGCCCGGTTTCCTTGAGATCGAGTCTCTTGGGGCTTATGGTGCAGTTGAACCCGGTGCTTATGCCGAAACCAACGAGACATGGCATATTTACCCGGTCGAACTGGCCGAAGATGACGATTTGATTGAAAAACAACTCAATGAATTAAAAATCTAAAAAAACAACCCGCCTGCGGGCACGGTCCAATGCTCGAGGCGGGATTTTTCTTTTAATTCGTAATTTTCACCCTCTGGCTTTTCGCAGGTTTTCCCGGGTTGCCAGCTGCCAGGAAATGATCAGTCCGAAGATGGTATTGATGATACCGATGATTCCCAGCGAAAAGATCAGGAAGAATGCCCGGAAGACAATGCGGAAAATCGACACGGCTTTTTCGGTGGTTTCGCCTTGGTATTTTTTCTTTTCGGCGGGCGTCATATTGCGGTATTTTTCCCGGACTGTTTTCATATGGTCTTCCTTCACTGCTTCATCTCTGGCCATGGCGATTTTGAAGCTTGCCGGATTGTCGCTGTCGTATTCATCCGAGGAATCATAGGTTTTCAATTCGCCGGAGGTCGTCATTTTGAAGTACAGAGGGAGCAGGGTCAGGTCTTCCTTACTGCGTTCGAGGAGTTTCTCTTTTTCCTGATCGGTCAACTTGGCGACGCGTTCCTTGATTTTCTCCTTATTTTCGGCGGATATTTTTTCCATTTGAGCATAAGCTGCGTTGTATTTTTCGTCTTTAAGGGGCGTATTGGCTTTGGCGAGCTCCAGAAGCTGGGCATGCGGATTGGGAAGTTCGCCCTTTTCGACCAATGAATCGGCCAGAAGTTCGGCCATGGTCTCGGTATCGTTTTTGTCAAATATCGCCTGACCGATGTCCTGTTCGAATTTCCCGAGGGAATGCTCGGTGACAATCACCCTGCTGAACATGATTCCGGCGAAGGTCAGGAGCAGCGCCGCCAGCCCCATGCGGAGGCTCAGTTCCTGAGAAATCAGCCGGAGGGAACCGGCCGTGGCAAAGGAGAGTGGAAGGATGAAAATGCTCAAATTCCATTTCAGTTCGAGCGCGATATCCACCCCGGCCCAGATGCCGCCGACGGCTGCCGCCGCTATCAGGGCCACCAGAAGCGCCAGTACGGGATGGCCTTTTTTCTCTTTGTCGGATTTGGCTTTGATATTTTTGCCGGATTTAAGATTGAAGCCGCAGTTCATGCAGATGATGGCTTCGCGGGATGTGAGTTCGCTTCGGCATCTCGGGCAGTGGTTACCGGAGGGCGGCGGCTGCGATTGCTGCGGGGGAGGAGGTGCGGGGGCATCATCTTCGTGTGGGGGTTGCGGGATGATGACATCGGCCTGACAGTTGATGCAAGTGGTTGCCATGCCGGCGTATTGGGAATCAATCGTCATTTGCTGACCACATTTGTCACAGGAAAAAAGCATTTCCATTATCGAACCCCCTTATGGTTGTATTATAACCTTCTTCTGTATAATTATATATGCAGCAAGGCGGCTTGTCAATAAGTATACTTTATTTATCCGGTAAAATTCAATGGGGGAGAAGGAGGCCACCGCGGGCGGCAGAGTAGCTCTGCAGGATCGGTTTTTGCAGCACGACTTTGCCGGAGACGTCTTTGCCGGCGGCTACGTCCGCCTCGGTGAAGATCGCCATCAGGATTTCGCCGTGGTTGCGCAGACGGTCGTACTGGATGAAAATCCGGCCGTCGGGATGGATGAAGCCGTCCGGGTACGAGACCTGTTCGCGCGGGTCGAGCTCGAGGCCGCCGTACCAGCTCGCGCCGTCGTCGTCGGAGAGATAGGCGGTCAGGTGCGAGCGGATGCCGGTGGAGTTCAAACGAACCATCAGCCATTTGCCGCTCGGCAGGGCCCGGACGAAAAAGCGGGCGGAGGAGGCGACCCATTCGCGCTGGAACGGCGTCCAGCTGCGGCCGCCGTCGGCGGAGGTACAGCTGACGATGCCGAGGCCGTCGCGGGCGTACATTCTCAGGCCGCCGCCGCGCATTTCCATGATCATGTTTTCGTCGAAAGTCTGGTCGGTGGTGCGCTGCATGCCGAGGCGCTCCCAGGTTTTGCCCTGGTCCTGTGAACGGAATACATTGGCTCCGCGCGAGGGATCGAGCGCGGCATAATGGGCGGGGTCAACCGGGGAGTGGTATTTCCTGCCGGCCCAGATCTGGGCGCGCTTCCACAAGGAGAGCGGCAGCATCCAGTCGCCATTGCTCAATACGGTGGGTTTGTTCAAACCCGCACCGTGCCAGATGCGGAAGGGGGTGCCCCAGACCGGTTTTTCGGCGTCGGGGTTCTCGCAGATGACGGCCCAGCTGCCGCCGCGTCCGTCGAAGTGGCCGAGGCTTTGGGTGAAAAACCACCACACGCGGCCCAATGGGTCGGTCCACAGATTGCCGACGACGATGGAGATATGGACCTGGTCTTTGGTCCAGCCGGGGTCGATCAGGTAGAGCGGCTCGCGCCAGCTTTCGCCCTCGTCGTCGCTATAAGTGACCAGCATCGCGGTGTCGGGGCCGTCCTCAATGCCGAACCAGCTCAGGAAAATGCGTCCGCCGGGCGTACGGGTGAACCCGGCGCTCATGGTGTAGTCGTCGACTTCCGGCCAGTAGCGGTGCGGGATGCCGGTCTGGATTTCGGGCGGGATCAGCGTCAGGTCCGCGGATTCCCGCAGGACCCGGGTGTGCTCACGCATTCTCATTTCATCGATCTTGTCCATGTTGATTCTCCATAAATATCAGAGCGGAGCGATATGCGCCTCGATCAGTTCCTGGAATTTGACGGCGTCCTTTTCCCGGATCGCGCGGAGCATCAGCCGGTGCGACGCGGCACTTTTGCGGACGGCCTCGGCATTCAGGAATTTCCGGCGGTATTCGCGGTTAAAGAGCAGCGTGAGCACCTGCGAAAAAACCTGTATCATCCGGCTGCCGGTGATCTCCAGCAGTGCGAGGTGAAATTGCAGGTCCAGTGCGTCGGCTTCGACGGGGTCGGCGGCGGCGGCTTCCATGGCGTCGACCAGCGTGGTCAGGCGGTCCAGCTGGGCAGGGGTGATGCAGCGGAGCACTTCGGGAATCATGGCGCTTTCCAGCATCAGCCGTGTGGCTTTCAGCTCTTCGCGCCCGCAACCCAGGTAATGCATCTGAAACGCCAGGTTGCGCCCGATGGAGGCGATATCCGGAGCCGTCACCACCGTACCGCGGTTCGGCTTGCGCTCCAGCACGCCCATCAGCGAAAAATGCACGATAATCTCGCGGATGGTGCCTCGCGAGACATTGAAAATGCCGGCCAGTTCCAGTTCCCCCGGGAGCTTGTCGCCCGGCCGGAACCCGCCATCGATCAAATACTGCTCAAAACGTTCCACCAAATCCGAATAAGCCATGATAAGTCCGATAAGTTATATTTATTTGTTTAACAAAATTATACAACTGGAAAACGAAATGTCAATAGGGGGTTTTGTCTCATTCCCCGGAATTTATTTTTGGGAAAAGATCGGGCGGGGTATTGACTTTGTCGGGGAATGTGGTTATAATATTAATCAAACCGGTTTGCTAAATTAATCAAAAGATTGAATGATGAGAGAAAAGAAAGTAACAATTAACGATGTCGCCAGATATGTGGGGGTCTCGAAAAGCACGGTGTCCCATGCTTTGAGCGGGCGGCGCCAGATCAGCCCGAGCCAGGTGGCCAAGGTACACGAGGCGATCCGGGTATTGGGGTATCAGCCGAACTTCGCGGCGCAGGTTATGAATACCCGTTCAACCGGTTTGATTGGCGTGGTTATTACCGACATGAACAGTTCGCATAATATCAAGTTGATCGACGAGCTTACCAAGCAGTTGAAGCTGGCGAATTATTCACTGACGCTGTGCCTGGCCGGCAGCGAACGGAGTGCGGGTTTCGAGGCTTTGAAAAGGGTTTCCAACGGCATGTTCGACGCTGTGATCAATATGCTGCCGCAGATTTCGGCGGAGGAGGCCGAGGAGACTGCCGGCAATATTCCGGTGATGACCTATTTGCGGCACACGAAGTCGGCGATTGTGCTGGATTACCGGGCCGGGGTTCGGCAGGCGATGAAGTACCTGTTTGACCTCGGGCATCGCAAAGTCGGCTATATTTCCACCTGTTACCGCAGTTATGGCAATGATGATCCGTGCCTGTCGGCATTTCGCGAATTCATGAGCCAGCAGGGATGTTCCAGCGAGGGACTGGCTTATCTGGGAGACGGCGAGCTGGCCAGCGGTATTCGCGGCGCCGCTGAGCTGATGAAAAAGGAGCCCACGGCGATTTTTGCCTGCAACGACGAAGTTGCCTCGGGCGTGTTGCAATGGGCGCACGAAAGCGGTATCGAGGTGCCGAAACAATTGAGCATTATCGGTTACGACAATACTCCGCTGGCGCGGGCGGTTTATCCGACGCTGACCAGTGTGGAGCTTTATGTGGAAAAAATCGCCGAGCATACGGTAAAGGCGCTCCTGCAGCTGATCCACAAGGATTATCTGTATGAGATTCCGCCGCTTACGGTTACGCCTCAGCTAGTCATACGGAATTCAACCGGGCCTGCGCCCGCAAAGTAAAAAGGAGAAGATGAGGTATGAAACGAAAAATAGTCCGAATAAATTTTACATTGATTGAATTGCTGGTCGTTATAGCAATCATAGCAATTTTGGCGGCGATGCTGCTGCCCGCGCTGAGCAAGGCCCGTGAACGTGCCAAGGAAACCACCTGTACCAATAACCTGAAGCAGTTCGGGGTCGGTTATGCCATGGTCGCAAACGATTACGACGGGTACATTCCGAATGTGGTTCATATCAATGGCCGCTATGCGCCGGGTGCTGCGTGGCTCGGCCAGTATGGCTGGGCGGTCAACCGGCTCTTCGTCGCCGGTACGGATGGCAACTGGTGCATGGTTGGTCCCTCCCGGCTGTGGTATCTGCGGTTTCTCCCGGAGCCCAACCTGTATTTCTGCCCGGCCGGCAAGTTCGGCAGGGCCGAGAATTGGGATGCAGTGGTCAAGGGGGTGCCCGGCAGCGGCTTCACATTCAATGCACCATCGACCAATTTTTACGGCAGTTATTTCCAGCGCGGAATCAAGGACATCTGGTATCTGGGCGGCAACACCACGCAATATATGAGCGAGTCCAAACTGGACAAAATACCGCTCACGCATTATCTGATGCTTTGTGCCGACCATCGCAAAGACAAGCATAACGCGATGCTCAGCACCGCACAATACGAGTTCAACATGCTGCGTCCGACCGGCAGCGTGGCCAAAGAATCATATCTTAAAGACAGTTTGGGGTTATAAATGACAGGAAAAATTTTAATGACAGCAGTCGCATTATTCACTGGACTGACAACTGCAATCGCCGAGAATCCGGTCGTTCATCAGGAATCGGATTATTTCTGCCACAAAATCGATAAGCCGATCAAGCTGAATGGCGATCTCAATCAATGGCGCGACGCCGGGGCGCTGCCGCTGTTCCTCTCCGGTGCCAAGCACGTGGTCATGCCGGACTGGCGGGGGCCGGGGGATGTTGGTGTTACCGTGTGGATGCTGCACGATGACCGCAATCTGTATTTCGCGGCATTGGTTCATGACCAGTCGCCCTGCTGGCAGGAAAAGGCGGCGGCGCTGTATCGCGGCTCAGGCTTTCAGCTGGCGTTTGACCCGCTGGATGACACACTGGTGCCGGGTTATGATGGCAACGACATTGAATTCGGTTTCGGCCGCCTGGCGGACGGCTCGGCCGTGGCTCATGCCTGGGTCGGCGGTGAAGCTCTGGCGGTGGGAGCGCTCAACAGTGTTCAGGTAAAAGTCACGGATATTTCCTCCACGGATTTCTTCTATGAAGCGGTGATTCCGTGGAGCACGATTAAACCGTTCAAACCCGCCGGGAACGCGAAATTCGGCTTCAATGTATTGTATAATGCTTCGAAAAATCAACAGCGCCGCGGTTGGCTGCACTGGACGCCCGGCATCGGCGAGGAAAAGCTGGCGTTCATGTTTCGCAACGTCCGGCTGTGCGGCAAAAACGAGGGCAATGGCGAGGCGCTGATTACCACTGACCGTCAGCAGTATTCCAGCGGCGACACCGCCCGGATTGCGGTTTACCTGCCCACCGACAAGGCAGGGGAGGGGAACGCGGAAATTTCGATCGTTGACAACGGCAAAACGATCCATCAGGAAAAACAGTCATTCAAGTCGTTGCGTGGCGGTACCGAACTGAATTTCGTGTACGAAACCGCACGTTTGCGCGGCAACGGTCTCGAAGTCAAAGTCACCACTGCGTACCCGGGCGGCGAGAACACACTGGAAGCGGAAATCCTGAATTTGTCGGCTTCCCGGCTTCAAGAGGAGGCCGTCCGGCTGGGCGAACGTTCGAGGCTGCTGCGGCAGAAACTCGAAACGGCTAAAGCTGCCTCCATTCCGGTGGATTATCCACTGGTATCTCTGGCAATTTGCGACGCCACGCTGCGGCACCGTAATTTCGACCTTTCCAAGCCGGAACGGATCCAGAAGTTCGCGCTGCTGCCGAAAATTTACCGCCAGTTCCGCCAGCTCAATGCCATGCTGGAACGCGCCGAAAAAGAGCTCGACGGCCTGCAATCGGGCATGCTCCCCCGCAAAGCCGTTCCAGTCGTGGCCATGCGCGATATTTCCATTAGAAACGGCGCATTTTATGCCGGCGGCGAACCGGTGATCCTGATCGGGCCGCATGGATGGTGGCAGGTTTATCCGGACATCGACCTGATTGCCGAGGCCGGCTTCAACCTGATCGGCGGCACGCTGATTGCGGGCGACGCTACCCCCGCGCCCGGCAAGAAACGCACTGATTACGGCAACAGCATTCTCAAGCATATGCGGACCATGCAGAAATACAACATCGCTTATGATTTCCTGATTTCGCCGCATCCGCTGCCGAAGGGCTGGACCGAGGCGCATCCTGAGATGAAAGACTATAACGCCAGCGGCTGGATCGGCAGCTCCCTCTACATCGACGCCACCCGCAAAATGGTCGACGCCATGTGGGAAGTCCTGATTCCGATGGTCAGAAATGAACCGAATCTGGCCAGTCTGAATCTGGTCAACGAATGGTCGTTTTCGGATGGACTGACTCATCTTCATCCGGAAATGCTGGCGCGCTTTATTGGGGCCATGAAAGTGAAATACGGCACCATCGAGGCTTTGAACAAACAGTGGCGCAGCTCATATGCGTCGTTTGAGGCGATTGAACCGCTGAAGTTCAAAAAGAATACCCCCGGGGCCTTCTATGACTGGGAAAGTTTCCGTTACCGCGAGGGGTTGGAAAATGTCCGGTTCCTGCATGATACCGCCCGGAAATACGATGCAAAAACGCCGCTGCAAATCAAGACCATTGCCGTGACCGACCTGAACCCGGAGCAATACACCCCGGTGGGCGTCGAGCGCGAAGAACGAGGCGAAATCATGGACATCGCCGGTTCGGATTGTGCGAGCACCATCCACCTCGATTATTACCGCTCGATGATTCCGGGCAAACCAGCCTCCGATACCGAATTCCATGTGTCGGTAAGTACTTCGCCGGCGGAGATCGTGACCGACTGCTGGAGCGCGATCCTGCACGGCGAGGGCATGCGCCAGTATTTTGCCTGGTCCAACTCGTATTCGGCGGAAAACCTGGCGGCGGGAGCCGTGCTGCATATTCCCGAATCGATGGAAGCACTCGGCCGTGCCACGCTGGATATCCGCCGCCTCGTTCCCGAAATCCTGCTGTTTCAGCAGGCAATCCCGCAGGCGGAAGTGGGGATTCTCTATTCGCCGGCCTCCAAATATTGCGATCCCGCTTATCCGCCGATGCTTCGCCAGTGCCACGCGCTGCTCAGCAATCTGGATACTCAGGTCCGCTTTATCAGCGAACGCCAGTTGGCCGCCGGTAAGTTCAGCAATCTTAAAATGATCATCATTCCCGGAGCGAATTATCTGGAACCGGAAACCATTTCCGCGCTGAATAAGTTCACCGCGCAAGGTGGCCGGCTGCTCCATACGCCCGGATTCGAGGTCAAAGATCCCTACGGCAATAAGCTGGCCGCTTTGGAACAAGCTGCTGCCGTCAAGCTGGATCTCGCCTCGCTGGATCAAGCCCTGGTCAGCGTGAAGCGCCCGGTTCGCCTGCGTGATCCCTCCGGCAAGATCCTGACTGGAAGCGTGGAGCTGCGAACCGTTGACAACGGCAATGAAATATTGTTTTATATCATCAACTATGGTGCGCCGGTCAAAGTTCAGCCTGAGTTGAACGGACAGAAAATTACTCGCGCCGAAGAGTTGACCGGACCCGGCGAAGCCGTGTTCCCGCTCGATGTTCCGAGCCGTAAACCACTTATCTTCAAGGTGAAAAAATGAAAAAAATCCTGATTGTAATCCTTTTGGGCTGCATAGCCGTCACGGCCGCTGAACCGGTGGTATGGAAGAACAAAAACAGCGGCAAAACCCGCGAGAATAACGGCCTCTATATCTGGTGGGCGCAGGGACTTGTCCGCACGCCGGGTACATACCGGATCACGGCGCGGATTAAGCGGGATAATCCCGGCAATTTTACCTTGCAGGCGGTTGATGCGATCAGCGGCAAGGTTCATTGGCAGAAGGCGGCGACGGTTTCCGGCGAGTTCAGCGATATCGATTTCGGTGAATTCAATTACGACGGTTCGTACAGTTTGCGGATTTCAGACTGGAACGAGCCCGGGTTTTACCTCGAATCAGTCACGATGACCCCTGTCAAGCTGGAAGAACTTCCGCAGGAAAAACAGGTCAGTGCCGATACGCTGAAAGGCTGGTGTGCCCTGTACCGTACTGAGATCGGTATCGATGAAAAAGTGAAAAAAGAAGGTACCGGTTCCCTGAAAGTGACTGTTAATCCGAAGGAGGGTGAGCATTGGTACGATGTCGGTGTGATTCGACGCATGCCCGCCGGCGAAGCGAAAATGCTTTCTTTCTGGCTGCGCTTTGAGGACGAACCCCGCCGGATCTGGGTCAATATGATTACCGCCACCGGCAGTTCAGTGACCACCGTGGACCCTGTTCAATTCGAAGTCAAAAAAGGCGAATGGAAGCTGATCGAAGTTCATGCCGCGAGTTTTCACTTCAGACCGGTTCGCCAGGTACTCAACAATATCCTGGCAATCTCCTTCTCCCCCGAACCAAAGGGCGGTAAATGTACTTTTTTCCTGGATGATATCTTGTTCGAATGATTAGTCATAGGGGAAAACGAGAGGAGTACGAGGCTCAAACGGTCAATTCTGCTTATCGGGAGAAATAAGATTTGGATGAACAGTGAATGACTTTATATGACAATGAAAGAAAAATAGTTCTGCAGTCCATCATGCTTTATTCCGTAAATGATTAAAATCGTACATAACTATTTTACTTGGAAAATATTTCAGAAAAATTGGAATATATATATTGCATCTATTATCAAATCTATTATATTATTGTGTAACTGGACATATTATAAAAGAATTTGAGGTGCAAAAAATCTTAAGCAATAAGATATTAATAAAGATTTTCGTTAGAAGCCTGTTCCGTCTCCCCGGAGTCAGGCTTTTTTTATTTGGGCATCAGTGATTTTTTTATTAATATAGTAATATATAATGTCGGAGGTGTTGTATGAGTTTGAAGGGCATGGAATTTTACAGGCTGGAAGACCGGGTGTTGTTTGAAGCGGCGGCGGCGGTGGAGATCGTCGAGGCGGCGGAAAATAACGATAATCCGAACGCAAATATGAACGAAGCGGATCGTCAGGCTCAGGAAGAACGCGACGCCATCAAAAACGCTCCTCCCGAAAATCCCGCCGATGCGGCGATGGCCCAGGCGGACGCGTCGGACCCGTCGGACATGGCGGACCCCGATGCCGAATTTCAGAAGCTGATCGAGGGGGATATCCCGGTTTTTGACGCGGGCGACCTTGATCCTGCGATCGATGCGCTGATCACCGATATCTTTCACCCGGTGGTGCCTGAGGGCGATTTGATGCATCTTACGCTGAATAACAACGGCGAAACCGTTTCCACCGGCAAGGAGCTGGTCATCATCAACTCCTCGGTGATGGATGCCGACACCATTATCTCCGAGCTCGCGCCGAATCAGGAAGTGCTCCGTCTGGAAGCCGGGTCAGACGCCATGCAGCAGATTCTCGATTACCTTGACTCCTCCGATACGCAATATGACTCCATCCACATTGTTTCGCACGGCAATGCCGGGTATTTCGTGCTCAACGGCGAAGTGTTCGACGGTGAAAACTTCGACGCCGCCGAGTGGGCCGCCGTGGGCGAGCACGTGACCGAAAACGGCGACATCCTGCTCTATGGCTGCAACCTCGCGGAAAACGCGGCCGGGCGCGACTTCATCGCGCAGATCGCCGACGCCTCCGGCGCGGACGTGGCCGCCAGCACCAACGCCACCGGCATCGGCGGTGACTGGTCGCTCGAATACAGCCACGGCCTCATCGAAACGACCTCCATCTCCGTGGAAAACTACAACTTCCGGTTGACCGCCTGGACCGTGGACAGCGGCGCCGATTCCGGCGCGGGTTCCCTGCGCAATGCTGTTGACAATCTGGCCGCCGCCGGCGATGAAATCAACATCACCGTGAACGCCATCACCCTGACCGGTTCTCAGATCGACATCAACTTCGACCTGACCATTTCCGGGCGCGTGATCTCCGACAGCAGCATCACCACCATTACCGCCTCTTCCGGCAACCGTATTTTCAACATCACCGGCAATGCCAATGTCACCCTCGATACCCTGGCGCTGGTCGGCAACGGTTCGGGCACCGGCAATGGCGGCGTTATCAACGTCGATGCCGGCTCCTCCCTGATGCTGGAGAATTCCACCGTCACCAACGGTACGGCCTCCGGCAACGGCGGCGCGATTTACAACGCCGGGACTCTGGATATCGTCAATTCCACGATTTACGGCAACAAATCCACATACAACCCGACAGGGTTCCCAGTTCCCGGCGGCGGCGGTGCAATCTATACGGCAGGCATCCTCAATGTCGTCAATTCAACCATCGCCGGGAATGCCACGACCAGTACAAACTCCGTGGTCGGCGGCGGCGGGATCGCGGGCACGGGAACGGTGAACGTCCTCAACAGTATTGTCGCCGGCAATTATATCAAGGGCGACCAAAACGATGATAATGATATTGTCGTCCTGGGAACATGCAATATCCAGAGCAGCCTGATCGGCTATGCCAGTATCAATAATTCGGATTACTCAGGCAATACCACCATTCAGGCGATTTTCGGCGGGGCGGTCACCTGGAGCGCGAGCACCAATCCCACCACCGGGCTTTATGATCTGGTAGACGGCAGCGGCAACAAGCTTTTCAACGGCGTGGTTTGTATTCCCCTGGCGTTTACCACCGGGGCCATGACCGGAACCGATGCGGCGGGGAACCATGTCTACCGCTCCGGGACCAACTGGCTGCGGGTGGACAATTCCGCCGCCTCCGGCGACGTCTCCATCAACTGGGGCGATCAGCTCGGTTATGGGCGGAAAGTCACCGCTTCTTCCATCGGCGCTTACCAGAGCAGCGCCAACCGGGTTGTCGGCTGGTACGGCAACGCCGACGTGTTCCAGGCGTCCGGTTTCTTTACCACTCTGAGTGATGGTATTGCCTCCGCCAATACCTCAGCCGCCAGTCCCCTCTACCTTTATGGCATCACGATTACCCCCGGCGCTACAGTCTCCATCAGCAAAACCATTACCATCATCGGCGCGGGCGCGGCGAACACCGTCATTTCCGGCGGCTGGAGCGGCGGCACTGCCACCAACGGCGTCCGCGTTTTCTCCATCAGCGGAGCAACGACGGTCGTCACCCTCGACGGCCTGACCGTGACCAAGGGGCGAATCAGTGGCAACGATGGCGGCGGGATTTACGTCGCCAGCGGCACGATCAATGTGAGCAACAGTACGATCAGCGGCAATAAGGCATCCCACGGCGGCGGGATTTTCGGCTATGGCACGATCAATGTGAGCAATAGTACGATCAGCGGCAATACGGTTTCCAACGATGGCGGCGGGATTTACGGCTGGGGCACGATCAATGTGACCAACAGTACGATCAGCGGCAATAAGGCATCCACCAACGGCGGCGGGATTCTCGGCGTCAGCACGATCAATGTGACCAACAGCACGGTCAGCGGCAATACGGCCGGCATGAGTGGTGGCGGTATTTACGGCACCAGCACGATCAATGTGACCAATAGCACGGTCAGCGGCAATTTGGCTTCCTCCTACGGCGGCGGGATTTACGGCAGTTCAAGCAGCACGATCAATGTGCTGAACAGTATCGTGTTGGGGAATTACGTCGGCGCTATGCCGACCACGGCCAATGATATCGATTCATTCGGTACGCTGAACATGTCTTACAGTGTTTACGGGGTGCGCACCGGTTCAGGAACGATCGGCGGCAATGTGGGGAATACCACGGGCGCCACCATCAAAACGCTGTTTAATGCGAAATGGAGCAATGGGGTCGGCGGCAAGTATCAGCTGGTGATGGACGACGGCACCAACACTTTGGCGCTGGCGGATCACGGCGGTACGACCCAAACCATCGCGATCCTGAGTAACAGCGCGGCGGCGTACAAGGGGACGAAAGTATACCAAGGCGATACGGATAAGAATTATTATTATTCCACTGACGGCGGCACGAATTTCCTCAATGCGGCGGGGACGCTTGACAGTTCCACGCAGGGGCATACCGCGATCACGGACGCGCAGAACAGCAGCAATGCGACCATCCGGGAGCTGGGCGGCACGGTGTACAATGTGGGAGCCTATGCGTTGAGTACCGTTTACGCCAAGAGTACCGTTGTGACATCGAATCTCGATGACCGGGAGACGCTCAATCCATTCGTTGACGGTGTGACGCTGCGCGAGGCGGTAGAATATGCCAATTCCCACAGCGGCGGCAACATTACGTTCAGCACCACGGTATTCACTGCTGATACCACGATCACGCTCGACGCAATATACGGAGCGATCGCCATCAACAGCGACGTCACCATTACCGGCCCGACCGCGGCCCGCGTTACCGTCACCGTGCCGGTCACGGGGCGCTCGTTCAACGAAGCGACGCAGCAATGGGAGGACAATGCCAACGCCAGCACGTTCCGCGTCTTCAACATCGCGGCGGGTTTGACGGTGTCGCTCTCGAACCTGGCGCTCCTCGGCGGCGACATCAGCGGCAACGTAGGGACAGAAAGTTACGGCGGGGTGATTTCTCTGGCTTCAGGCGATACCAATCCGAGCACCTTGAATCTGGATAAAGTCACCGTCCAGGGCGGCAAGGCTCGCTTCGGTGGCGGGATTTTCGGCGGTATCAGCAGCACGATCACGTTGACGAACAGTACGGTGAGCGGCAATTCGGCTACCAGTGACGGCGGCGGGATTTACGGCTATACCAACAGCACGATCACGTTGACGAACAGTACGGTGAGCACCAATTCGGCTAATTACGGCGGCGGCGGGATTTACGGCGGAACCAACAGCACGATCACGTTGACGAACAGTACGGTGAGCGGCAATTCAGCTATGAACGGCGGCGGGATTTCCGGCATAGGCGCGATCACAGTGCTGAACAGCATCGTGCTGGGGAATACCGCAAATTCTAATAATGATATCTCTGCGGACGGTACGTTCAATGCGGCGTATTCGATTTTTACGGCGAGCAAGGCCGCCACGGGACCCGGCAATATTATTGATGCCTTGGCGGCGGATATTTTCGACGGACACGCCAACGGCTTGTATATCATCAAGGCGGACGGCGCGGCGGCGTACAAAGGCACGCTGGTCGGCAAAATCGGCGATGTCCTGTGGTACAAGGACGGTACCGTCTGGCGGAATTTCGCCGATACCACGACGAAAACCTTTTCGACCAATGCCGCCAACAATTACGGGCTCGGCTCCACCGCGTCCGGCGCATCGGTTTACAAAACCGCCCAGAATGACGGCTCGGATATCCGGCTTCAGGGGTTGGCGCCGAACGGTATTCCGGGACTGTCGGTATTCAGCACCGGGGCGTATGCGCTGAGCTATGGCACGCCCGAGGCGCTGTCGCTGACGGTGACTACGCTGGACGATATCGTCAATCCGTTCGACAACCAGACCTCGTTACGCGAGGCGATCATCTACGCCAACACCTTGACCGGCGACCAGGCCATTGATTTTGTCAGCGGCCTGACCGGCACGATCACGCTGGACGCGTTCTACGGCGCCAACGGACTTGCCATCAACAAAAACGGTCTGAACTTAACCATCGCCGGCGACAACCGGATCACCGTCGACGGCGGCGCGCAATGGAGTATCGATCCGGATACCTATGTCACCACCGTGACAAAAACCGGCGTGCGCATCTTCACCACCAGCACCAGCGGCACATCTGTGACGCTGAATGATATGACGCTCCAGAACGGTTACACCACCGGCAACGGCGGCGCCATCTCCTTTGCCGGCACCGGCAAGTTGACCCTGAATAACGTCACCGTGACCCATAACTACGCGGATACCGCCGGCGGCGGGATCCACGGCGCGGTCACCATGGTCGGCGGCAGTGTCAGCGGCAACTACGCGGGCACCAGCGGCGGCGGGATCAACGGCAACGTCAATTTGACCGATGTCATCGTATCCGGCAACGTGGCCACCGGTGGCGGCGGAATCTCGCTGACGAGCGGTACGTTGAAAGGTACGTTGAACAGCAGCACCGGCACCAGCACCATGGAGGTAAGGGGTAATATTTCGCTGATGGCAAGCGAGGGGGTGGCGGCAGCCGGGATTTATGCCGGCGGCGGCACCCTGAGTTTAGACGGTGTGGCAATATCGGGAAACAAATCGGTAGGCGCACTCGGTTATGGCGGCGGCATCTATAATACCAAGACCGTCATAACCGTTAAAAATACGATTTTTGAAGGAAACCAGGCCGCATACGGCGGCGCTTATTTCCAGAACCAGGGCAGTGATGTCTTGCAATTGATCGAAAACGTGACGTTCAGAAGCAATATCGGCGGGTTCGGTTTGGCGGTCAGCACCGCCGGCGGCGGCGCTCTCCACCTCACCAACGCCGCGACGATGACAATCCTGTCCACAACCACCAACATTGTTTTTGAAAGCAACATGTCCTACGGCAACGGCAATTATGGCGGCGGCGCCGTCTATGTCAGCGACGGTGCATTCAATATCCAGAAAGACGCGGACGTGACGTTCAAGAATAACTTTGCTGTCAACGGCGGCGCCATTTATGTCGGGCGCAGTGCCACGGCCAGTATCGCCGCCGGAACTTTCACCGGCAACACCGCCAGCACCAACGGCGGCGCCATCTATGTCGGCGGAGCCCGCGCCAACAGTTGGGTGGGCGGCACCTTGACCTTGGAAAACAGCGCGCTTTACAACAATACTGCGAGTGGCGGCGGCGGCGCAATTTACGCAGTTAACAGCGCTCAAGTCTCGATTGTCAATTCGACGCTTTACAATAACACCGCCGTAAGGGGCGGAGCCATCCATATCCAGCTGAACGCTTCCGCCAGCGCGGGCATCACCAGGACCAGTACGCTGAATATCGTCAATTCCACGATCTACAATAATCTCGGCGCCTGGGGCGGAGCCATTTACGAAGCCACTACCAACGCGGGCGAAAGCATAACGGTCAATATCCTGAACTCGATCCTAGTAGTCCGTTCATAAAATAACATATCACATCGTCCGCATTTCTTCCATTT
>JBEBXH010000047.1:0-47744 GCA_040391785.1 Victivallis vadensis | reverse complement strand
TGGTGCCGTCGTAGGTTTTGTCGTCGGCGGTGCGAGTCACCGTGATCGTGGCCTGGTTGATCGTAGCGCCGTTGTCGATGTAACTGATGGCGTAGTTCCCGGCATCCTTGCCGCTCAGGGTTCCGTCTTCGTAGATGACAGTCTTGTTTATGCCCGCGTTCTTGTCCTCGAACTGTGCTCCGGCTTTGGTGTATGACACTTCGTCGTTGCCGATTACACCGGCGGTGATGACGCCGTTGTGATTGATTACAACGGTGGTGCCGTCGTAGGTTTTGTCGTCGGCGGTGCGAGTCACCGTGATCGTGGCCTGATTGATGATCACGGTGCCGGCGATGTACTGGATATCGTAGTTGTCGGTGTCGTCGCTGCTGTTGTTTATCTTCGCGTCATCCTGAAGATTGGAGTAGGTTCCGGCGTTGCGGTAACTGTTGGTTCCGCCCTTGATTTCGGTGATTTGGTCGCCGAAAACCAGGCCGGCATCGGCCGTCTTCGGGCCCACCGTGTAGCTGTAATCGTGATACTGCCCATCATAAGTGATGCCGTCAGGCGTGTTGGAGTCGCCGGTGATCACCAGCTCGCGCACCACGGTTTCCACGATACCGGTGTTGCTCACGTCGTTCCAGAAATCGCTTTTGAAGGTCGCCGTCACCGTGACCTGGCCACCGGCCTTGATCGCCAGCACTTTGGTGCCCGTGAGTTCGATGTAGGTAATGTCGTTCGTCGAGAAAAAGAAATTTCCACTCACCGACGAGTCGGAGAGTTTTGCGCTCACGCTGCCTTCATTGCCGTAGATGATCTCGCCGCCGGTCACCGTCACCATCGCGGTGAGGAGGTTCCCCTTGTTTCCGGATTCATAAGCGCCCATGTCGACAATGCCCACCTGAATGCGGTTGGTGCCGTTCAGGTCCTTTTCAGTGTCGGAAACCAGCGTGGTGTTGCCGCGGTTGATCAGGTATGAACCGGTGTTCAGGTTGTAGTTGCGGGCGAGCACGGTCGTATTGTCCGGATCGATGAAATCGACGTAGTAGTAGCCCACGCGGTTGCCGTCGGCATGGTTATTGTCGGTCTGAATGGTGATATTGCCGGTACCGCCGGACACGCCGCCTTCCACGCCCGAATAGTTGATGGTGGTCTTCGACGCATCGAAGTTGCTGATCACCTTGTTCGCGCGGTTGCCCCAGAAAATGGAGTTGTCCACGTTGATGGTTCCGGTGTGGGAGATGCCCGCTCCGGCGGCTGCGACGTTGTTCGCCACGGTTACGTTGACCAGCGACACAATTGCCGCGGCGTCGGCGAAGAGCCCGCCGCCGTTCCGGGTGGCGACGCCATCGGCCAGCAGCGTATTGCGCAGCTCGACCACGCCCATAGCGTAAACGCCCGCGCCGTCTTCCAAGCTCTTATTGTCACGGAATTCACTGTTCTCGACGACCAACTTACCGTCACCGAAAACGCCACCGCCGTTGGATGCGCTGTTGCTCAGAAAGCTCACCTTGTCGGTGCTGTAACGGTCGCCGATGGTGGTATCGACCTTGGCTCCGGCGTAGATGCCGCCGCCTTCCAAAGCAGCGGTATTGCCGGTGAAACGCGAAGCACCCTTGACCGTCAGCGAGGACGTGCTGGTGCCGTTCACGTACAGCCCGCCGCCGTTGGCGCCATGCGAATCAAGTACCGTCACATTGTCCAGTGTCAGATTGACTTTTTGACCGTTGACGTAAAGCGCACCGCCGTCACCGGCCCCGGCATCGCCGCTCTTCAAATTGATGTTGCTGAATGCCAGCGTCCAATCCTTTGCCGCATTGTCTGTGGCGAAAAGCCGGTGGGAGGCTCCTGCCGCTGTCTGGACCGTGACATTGATTTTGTTTTTGATATCATAGCCGTCAATGGTCAGATTTTTGTCGACGTCGATCGTACTTTTCTGCTGATCCAGGGTAATGATGGTGGAGTTCGTGTGGATCATATTAAAGGTAATGTCAGTCCCCACCGTATACTGGTCGTCCGTGGTAATCACCACCAGGTCGCCGGAAATCGTATCGTAATAGAAACCTGGCTGAATCAACATTCCAGCGTAAACTTCCACCGCTTCGCGCAGGCTGATTTCGTAGTCAAAAGGATTAATGATATCGCTATTGGTCGTGACCATCACGCTCGGCAGCTCCGGCAGCGAATACTTGTCGATCACATAAGCGCCGACATTGTATGCGATATGGATATCAACACGCGACGCTGGGTGGTTCTGACCGTATTCAATGATCGTGCCGTTTGTCAAGCCGAATTCCGACGGGGTCTCATTGAATTTAAAAGTCATTTGATTATCAAAATTCTTCCAGTAATTGTCCGCCATATCGCGGTAATAGAAAGTATTGCCGATATAGCCGATCAAGGTGCCGTTAAAAGCCGCCAACCCGGTACCCAGGATGGCAATGGTGCCGTCTTTAAGAACAGAACTGCCGTCGCTGATCAACACCAGCTCATTGCCTTGCCACCTCGCGCCGAAAATATTCGCGAGCGGATCGGCCATATTGAACGTGCAGGTATTGGCATAGTCGGTGGTTAACTTACCGTCAATCTTGTTGTAAATGCTGTAGGCCATGTGGATTATTTTATTGCCGGCGGCTTTGATGTCCTCCAGTTCTGCCACACTTCCCAGGTAATTTCCCTGCATCAGTGTATTGAGTATGTACGTATTGGCCTTGCTTTCGTTCAAGTACAGCGCGCCGCCCTGTTTGGCATGATTCGCCACCAGCGTTGCATCCGCCAGCGTCAGTGTGGCATCCATGTAAATCGCGCCGCCATGCTCTGCGGAGTTATTGTAAAAAGTAGAGTTATACACCGTTGCCGTGCTGACACTGTAAATCGCGCCGCCATTGTGACCATGGTTGAGGGTGAACGTTGTGTTAGTAACCGTAAGAGTACCGTTCGTATCCATCCAGATGCCGCCGCCGCCGTTCGTACCGGTGTCACCGCTTGCGATATTGCGGGAAAATGTAGTACGGTTAATGTTCACAATGCTGCCTTTGCTGTAGATTCCGCCGCCGTCACCGCCCGCTGTATTGTCGGAGATTCTGGTGCGGTCAATGTTCACAGTGCTGCCGTTGCTGTAGATTCCGCCGCCGTAGTGGTCCTTGCCTGCCGCTGTCGAATTGCCGGATATAATGCTGCCGATGATACTCACTGTGCTGCCGTTGCTGTAGATTCCGCCACCGTTATCACTCGCTGTGTTGTTGGAAATTACGCTGTCATTGATGCTTAATGTACTGCCGTTGATAAAGATGGCGCCACCCCAGACCGCTTTGCCATTTTTCATGGTAATACCAGTAAGCTCAACCGTTGCATTGCTGTCAATCAGCATGATTTGCGACTTACCCGCACCGTCAAAAATGAGGTTATCGAAGCTGACATTGCCGCCGGTGATATTGAACATCGTGGCAGGTCCGGCGCTCAGGGTATACTGTTTACCATCTTCGGAGAAAATACTGAGATCCCGGCGGACTGTGATTGTCCCAGTGAAAGTAATATCATTTTTAATTATAATCTCATCATAATTGGTGTCCGACTCAACGTAGAATTGCAGTTCGCTATAATTATGAACATCTTTGGAAGCGAGATTCCGGTCATAATTGTCAACTGAAATTGCCGCTGTTTCGAGTATCCCGGTCTGGTATTCGAGCGTCCAATTGCCGGAAATGCCGGTGGCGTCGGTACTGGCGGCCACGTCCGCGCCGGCAGCGTCCGCCACCATGGCGATGAAGTCCTGACCGGCCTGATTTTCCGCCAGATTGCAGCCGTAAAACAGTATATCGCCGTCATCGGTCAAATGCTCGCCGATGGCCGTCCAGTCGGCCGCATTGAAATTCGAGGAGTCAAAACGTTCTCCCGCCAGTGTGATATAGCCCGTATTGCCGTGGCTGACGATATGGATCGCACTGTATTCCTTGCCGACCGCATCCAGATAATCGTTGATCTGCTGCATGGCGTCTTTGCCGGATTCCAGCACCAGCACTTCCTGGTGTTCGCCGAGCGAGTCGATGATCTGGTCCGCATCCTGCACCGAAGAATTAATGACCACCAGTTCCAGCTCCGTTTCCACGGAAATACTGACCTCGGAATGACCGGCGATCAGCTGGAGTTCATCAGCCCCGGATTCTGCATTTGCCCCGAAGTCGCTGAAGGCATCGGCGATCATCTTGTCGATGGCTTCCATGCCATCCGTGGGGGCTCCGATTTCGCCCTCGATCAATGCCTGAATCTGTGCGTCGATATCGGCGACGTCTTCCGGTTGGGGAGTTACCGCCGGGTCGCCCGGGGTTCCGTTATTGTCTGCCGGGTTTACGGCGGGCGCATTCTTCAGTGCATCTTTTTCCGCTTGAGCCTCTTGGTCGGCGGCATTCATGTTTGCATTCGGATCATTTTCCTGCGCTTCAGCGATTTCAGCTGCCGCCGCCGCTTCAAACAGCACGCGGTCTTCCAGCCTGACGAACTCCAGTTCTTTCTTCATACCCATGATTTCCCTTTATCCTTAATATTGATGAGCATTAGACAAAATCAGTAATAGCTATATTGGCTTTTGGGGGATTTATGATAAAATATAAAAGTAAATTTATATCGTGTTTTCTTTGTTTTGAAAAGTATATTTTAAGATCGAATAATTCTTCTTCATTTTATAATCTCATAATATCATTGGCTACTGGATTTGTCAAGTTGTGTTGTGGTCGTTTTTTGGGTTTTTGTTCTTTTTTTTAGATTGGAATGATGCGTTTTTATGTTCAAAATATCATTAATTTTGGCTGTGTTATTCTATCTTGGCAGCTTATTCTTATTTGGTTTTTCTGCTTGTGAATTTGCTTTATCTATACTTATTTAGTAATATTTTGATGGTAAATAATATATTTTCAGTAATCTTTTTTTAAGAGATGATGCCTTGTGAAAAGTTTATTATCGGAGAAGTATAAACAGATGTGAAAAGTTTATTTATTGCCGGAGCGGCGCAGGTGAGTGAGCGCGGAGGTTCGCCGGCCGGTTTGGCGAAGCTTTGTCTGTTTCATAAATTCCCATTTGTTTCTTGACATAATAAAAACTGATTATATACTATACCTATTCAGAAACAATCAGGAATGGCCATGAAACAGATTACGGAACAGTTTATCGCTTCGCTTTCCCCGAATCCCTCGGCACTTTCCAATGCGCGGAGCATTTCGCAAAAAGGCGGTTTCGTCAAACGTTTTCGTTCGGATGACGATACCTTTTACCTCGGCGAATGCTCCGGCAGCGGCCAGAGTAATTATGTAACCTCGGCGGATTTCGCTGACCCCGATGCGGCGGTGCTGCGCTGCTCGTGCCCGAGTCGTCAATATCCCTGCAAGCACGGGCTGGCGCTGCTCTACGAAATATCATCCGGCAAAAAGTTCGATTCCTGCGAGATTCCGCAGGATATTCTGGACAAGCGCGCCCGCAAGGAAGCCCGCGCGGAGAAAAAGGAAACCGTCGAAAAGACCGACGCTCCGCCGAAAACCAACAAGGCCGCCCGGTCCAAAAAGCTGAAAAAGCAGCTGGAGGGGCTCGAGCTCGCGGAAAAAATGATGATCGAACTGGCCGATTCCGGGCTCGGCTCCATGGGCGGAAATTCGGCCAAAGCTTATCGCGACCTGGCCAAACAGCTCGGGGATTACTATTTGCCCGGCGTGCAGCTGCTGGTTCGCCGGATTACGCTGGAAATCGAGGAGTTTCAGGAAGACGGCGATCACCGGCACTACCGCGAAGCGGCCGGAACGTTGGTTCACCTGAACGCGCTTCTCAAAAAAGCGCGCACCTATCTGACCGAAAAGCTGGAAAACGAATCGCTGGAGGATGACGACAGTGTGTTGTACGAAGAGCTGGGCGGCATCTGGCAGCTGGAGCGCCTGAAGCAACTCGGGTTGTACAAGGAGCATGCGCGCCTCGCTCAATTGTCGTTCAACGTGTATTACGACGCCGGGCGCGAGGAATTCATCGACCTCGGCTACTGGGCCGATATCGACAGCGGAGAAGTTTTCGCGGCCATCAATTACCGCCCGGTCAAAGCGCTGAAATACGTGAAACAGGAAGATACGATTTTCGAGCTGGCTGAAGTTCCGGCGCTGACATGGTATCCGGGCGGGCTCAACCGCCGGGCGCGCTGGGAGCAAGCCGCTTTTGTGCCGTTGACCACGGAGCATCTGGCGCAGCTGCGGCAGAAAGCCTGCGCCGATATCGCTATCGCGGTCAAGGCCGTGAAGAACCAGATCAAGAACCCGCTGGAAGACGATTTCGCCGCGCTGATGGTGTCGTTTCACCGGATCGGGAAGGTCGGAGGGGACACGGTGCTGGAAGACAATACCGGGGCTACGATCATGCTGGCGAACCGTCCCGGCGCGGAGGATACCGTACAGCGGATTTCCATGCTGCCGGATAGCGGCATGCTGGAAAATCAGGTGTTGTTCGGAGCGTTTTTCTATGACGAAACGACCCGCCGGGTTTCGCTCCAGCCGTATAGCATTATCACCAGCGACGCCGTTCTGCGGCTGCAATATTGATTTGAGGTAGAGTCATGAATATCACTCCTCTGTATGAATTGAAGGACCGTCTGGACGCCTCGTTGACTGCGGGCGTCAAGCTGATGGATGAAGATTTCCGCCTGAAGCGCGCTGTCGAACAGGTTCAACCACTGGCCGAAGCATCGCCGGTATTCGGCAAAATCTGCGCCATGTCGCAGAGCCTGATTGCGCCCGGCGGCAACAACCGGGCGGCGATGCTGCTTGATACCCTGGCACTGGTCAATGCCGTGCTGACGACTCAGGGCGTGACCGGGGTTTCCGGCGAGATTGCGCCGGTCGAGTTGAACCGGGGCGCCAATTACCGGCAGAGACCCTACAGTGTCATGGTGCCGATCATCACGGCGCTGACCGGGAAGGGTGGCGGGCGGCATTCGGTCATCGCCGAAACACTGCAGGCCGATCCGGATCTGTTCAGCGATTACCGGCTGCGCCAGATGGTGGTGAACGCGCTTGGCGACAGTTATTCGGAAACCGCTGAGATGATCTCCCGGTGGCTGGACAAAAACGCGGACCGCTCCTTTGTCCCGCTCCTGAAAAAGGGGCTCGATCCGGCCGGTAAGCGCGAGGCTGTCCGCCGCATCGAATTGATCGGGAAACTGGCCGGTGCGGAAGAGAACGAGTACCATGTGAGCCTGCTTGAAACGGCCCAGAAGGATGTCCGTATCGCGGTGATCAATGCCCTGCGTTATGACTCCGCCAATACGGACTTGCTGATGGGGCTGGTCAAAACCGAAAAGGGCAATTGCAAGACCGCCGCCCTGGGCGCGCTGGCGGCCATGGATACCCCGGAATCCCAGGCCTATTGGAGCAAGGAACTGGCGAAAAAGCCGAAATCCTGCTACATGTATCTCTGGAATGTTTCCCGCGAATGGCTCTCGGATCAGCTGGCGGACCAGTTGACTGCGTTTTTGACGAAACTGCATGCGGAAAAAAGAGACAACCTCAGTATGGCCGAATCCGACACCTGGTTCCAGTTGACCTATATGGCCCGCGGCAAAAGTTCGGCGAAAATGCTGGACTTTTACCGCACGGCGGCGACGATGACGGAGTTCATGGATCTCTTCAGCTATGAGGTCGATCACCAGCCCAAATTCATCGAACTCCCGTTTGTTGGCTACCGCAAAGGAGTATACAGCGGAGCGGCGATGGGATATTTGCTGCTCGACAGTCTGATTATGAATCCTTGTCCAGAGTTGGCGGATCTGGCGATGGAGCTTCTGGAGAAGCATGGCGAAACCTGGCTGCCGGCCGCGTTCGCCGCCGCGTTTATCCATTTACCGGCGGGTGAAGTATGGGAAAAGTTTTCGCCGTATTTGACGGAAAAGCCGAAGTTCCTGGTTTTCAAAGCGTCGTCGCAGAAAAAAACGGAGCAGCAACTGCTCCTGATCCTCAATATGCTGCGTTTCGACCGTCAGGCCGAGCGCTATTTTCTGCATGAAAAAATTCTGGACACCAATTTTGACGCTCCCTTGAAAGAAGCTCCGGATCTCCACTGGATTGAATACATCATGAAGTTGGGAATCAACCAGAAACTGCCGTGGGGGGAAGACAAGGAAGTCCTGCTGATGGAACTCGTGGATACCGGCAACCCGCAGCTGTGCGAGTTAATGCGAAAGTATTTCTACGAATTGGCTAAAGTCAAACCCGATTACCGTTATTTCGACCTGCTGGTTAAATGCGGCCAACGGGACTTCCGCGGCCTGCTGGCGGCTTATTGCAAAGGCGAACAATATTTGAGTGAATATTATATTTACGGCGCTCTGCGCATGCTGCCGATGACTTCGCAGGAGGCCGGGGAAGAACTGAAAGCCGTGGCCGGTGTCTTGGAAAAACGCTGGAAAAACACCACGGCATTTGAAAACCTCAACCGTAACGCCGAGTGGCTGCTGGCCGGCGGCAACGTGCAATTTCTGAAATAAAAGGAATTTTATTTCAGAATGGAAAATGGAAAGTGGAAAATTGAAAATTGGAGGAAAAGCCTATCTTTTGCTGTTATTATTGAAGAGGGTTAAAGGGATTCTTCCCTTTCCACAATTTTCAATTTTCAATTTTCAATTCTCAATTTAAAAATAGGAATCATAATAATGAGCGAAACTCAAGTACAAAGACTCCCCGCCGAAGAACTTTTTGCCGGCGAAATCGCCGCATTGATCGCCGCTGAACAGGACCCGGTGCCGACCGGCTGGAAAATGTCGCCGCGTTCCGTCTTGACGTACATCACCGGCGGACAGGTGAAAGGGACGAAAATCACCCCCAAATACATCGGTCACAAGCGGCTGGTGGAAATCGCCATCGCCACGCTGGTTACGGACCGGGCGCTGTTGTTGATCGGGGAACCGGGCACCGCCAAATCATGGCTCTCGGAGCATCTTTCCGCCGCCATCAACGGTGATTCGACCAAAGTCGTTCAGGGTACCGCCGGCACTACGGAGGAACATATCCGTTATTCCTGGAACTACGCCATGCTGATTGCCCGCGGACCATCGCCGGAAGCCATGCTGAAAAGCCCCGTTTACCGGGCCATGGAAAGCGGCTCGCTGGCGCGGATCGAAGAAATTTCGCGCTGCGCCAGCGAAGTTCAGGATGCGCTGATTTCGCTTCTTTCGGAGAAACGGGTTTCCGTGCCGGAGCTGGCGCTGGAGGTCCCGGCGCGGAAGGGATTTTCGGTCATCGCCACCGCCAATACCCGCGACAAAGGGGTCAATGAAATGTCGGCTGCGCTGAAGCGGCGCTTCAATATCGTGGTGCTCCCCGCGCCCGGTACGCTGGAGTCGGAAATGGAAATCGTCCGCACCCGCGTGGCTCAGCTCTCGGCCAGTCTTGACCTGAACGCACAGATGCCGGGCGACGAAATCGTCGAGCGCGTCTGTACGATTTTCCGCGAACTGCGCGACAGCGTCACGCTGGACGGCAAGCAGAAAATCAAGTCCACCACCGGCGTGCTCTCCACGGCGGAAGCGATTTCGCTTTTGGCGAACTCCATGGCGCTGGCCGGCAGCTTCGGCAGCGGCTCCATTGCGGATCACGACCTGGCGGCGGCCCTGCAGGGCGCAGTAGTCAAGGATGAGGAAAAGGACCGCGTCGCCTGGAAAGAATACCTCGAAAACATCATGAAAAAGCGCGGTTCCAAATGGGCCGGGCTGTACAAAGCCTGCCGGGAGTTGAACGGAGAGTGAGTACCCCTGTATATTTCGGAGTGCGTCATCTTTCACCGGCCGGAGCCTGGCATTTGCGCCGGCTGTTGGACGGGAAGCGCCCAAAGCTGGTTTTGATCGAGGGGCCGAGCGATATGACCGCCCAGATGCATCATATCGCCAACCCGGAATCCGTGCCGCCGATCGCCATGATGGCCTATACCCGCGAGCTGCCGGTTCGCACGATCCTGTACCCGCTGGCGGAATATTCGCCGGAGTACCAGGCGATTGTCTGGGCGGCGAAAAACCGGGTCGAGAGCCGTTTCATCGACCTGCCTGCCGGGACGTTTCTGGCGCTGCAGTCCGTACAGGCGGAAGGGCGGAGCGCCAGCGGGTCGGTCTACGAAAAACTCGACCAGCTTTCCGGCGAGGACGATCACGAAACATTCTGGGAACACATTATTGAGCACAGTTGCCGGGAGGATGCCTATCTTCGCGGCGCGCGTGAATTCGGGATTCAGCTGCGCAACCTGACTGAGGGGGCGGACGGCGATTACGCCGAAAATATCATCCGGGAAGCGTTTATGAAGCGCGAGATCCAGCGCGCCATAGCCGAAGGATTTGCCCCGGCAGATATCGTCGTCGTCACCGGTTCGTATCACGTGCAGGGTTTGATGAGTGACACCCCGCCGATGAGCGATGACGAGTTGAAGAATTTACCCATGCTGGAGGCCGAACAGACCCTGATGCCGTATTCCTATTACCGGCTCTCGTCGCGCTCCGGCTATGGCGCGGGCAATAAGGCCCCGGCGTATTACGGTTTGTTGTGGGAGGGGCTGAATGCGGGCGACCTCGGACAGGTCACTTACAGTTATCTTGCGCGCATTGCCGCGTGGCAGCGGAATTACGGCAATCCGGTGTCCGCCGCCGAAGTGATCGAAGCCTCCCGCCTGGCGGCGGAGCTGGCGCGGATTCACGGCTACGAAATTCCGTCGCTGCGCGATTTGCGCGATGCCGCCACGACCTGCATGGGGCACGGCAGTTTCTCCGAAATCGCTATGGCGGTGGCCGATACTGAGATCGGGACCCACATCGGAGCGCTGCCCGACGGCGTCAGCCGGACCAGTATTCAACAGGATTTTTACCGTCTGCTGCGCGATCTGCGGCTGGAAAAATATAAGTCCATGGTTGCCGAAACGTTGTCGCTCGACCTGCGCGAGAAACTGACGGTCAAATCCGAGAAGTCGGCCAATATCGACCTCGAACGGTCGTTTTTCTTGCATCGGTTGCGGGTGCTTGATATTCATTTCGGACAATTGGGCGTGAATAAACAGGACCGCGCCACCTGGGCCGAGGAGTGGCAGCTGCGCTGGGCGCCGGAAGTGGAGATCGAAATCGTGGAAAGCGCCCTGCGCGGCGATACCGTGGTTCAGGCCGCTTCGTTCGCGCTGAAGGAGCGTCTCGACTCGCCTGAGAGCGGCATCGCGGAAGCCGCCAAAGTCATCGAAGATGCCTTCCTCTGCGGCATGCCGGAGGCGGTGGCTTATGCGACCGGCGCACTGCAGCGCCTGGCCGTGGATGCCGCCGCCATTCATGACATCGCGGTAACGGCGAACCGTCTCTCCGGCGTGTTGCGCTACGGCAGCATCCGCAAGCTCGACCCTGCGCCGCTGGAACCGGTACTCGGTCAGCTCTTTTTGCGCGGCTGTCTGCTGATGGAAAACTCCTGTTTGTGCGATGACAACGCGGTTCGCCCGATTATCGCGGCCATGGACCACTTGAACACGGTAACATTGCACCACGATTTTCTGGATACCGAGCAGTGGCTCGCGGTGCTGCGCCGTATCGCCGACCGCGACGACCTGAACCCGAAGGCATCCGGTTTCGCGGCGGCTATCCTGTTGGAGCGCGGCGAGTTTTCCGATTCGCAGCTGGAAACACAGGTTCAGAAACGCCTTTCCAGCGGTGTGCCGGCCGATCTCGGGGCGTCGTGGTTCGAGGGGCTTTCCCTGAAAAACCGTTACGCGCTGATCGCCCGTCTGACCTTGTGGCGCAAGCTAGGTGAATACCTCGACACGCTCGACGACGAGGAATTCAAGCGGGCGCTGGTCTTCCTGCGGCGCGCCTTCGCGGACTTCACCGCCAGGGAAAAAAGCGATATCGCCGAAAACCTCGGCGAAGTCTGGGGCGTCAATAAGGAACAGGCCAGCGAAATCATCAACTCGCCCGTGACCGGCGAAGAAAAACAACTGCTCGACAGTCTCAACGACTTCGATTTCGACGATATATGAGGTTTCAGCAATGGATATAATAGAAAAAATGAAACGCTGGCGGCTGATCCTGGGCGCGGACAGCGACGGACGCTTTTCGCAGATGTCCGGCGCGCCGCTCGGCCTCAGCGGCGATCAGGAAAAGATGGACCAGGCGCTGGCGGCGATTTACGGCGGCGGTCCGGGAGCCTTCGGCAACGGCGCGGGGCAGGGGCCGTCCTCGCCGGAAATTTCGCGCTGGTTGGGCGATGTGCGCACGTTGTTCGACAAGGAACTCGTCACCATCGTTCAGGGCGACGCCATGGAGCGCTGCGGCTTGAAACAGCTGATTTTCGAACCCGAACTGCTGGAAAATCTGGAACCCGACCTGAACCTCGCTTCCGCCATCATGACGCTGAAGGACCAGATTCCCAAGCGTTCCAAGGAGAGCGTCCGGATCTTCATCTCGAAAATCGTCGAACAGATCAACAAGCTGCTGGAACAGGATATCCGCCGCGCCATTACAGCCGCGCTGAACAAGCGCCAGCATTCGCCGATTCCGTCCGCTGCGGCGCTGGACTTCCGTTATACGATCCGGCGCAACCTGAAAAATTACAACCCGGAACTCGGCACGATCATTCCTGAACGCTGCTACTTTTTTGACCGCACCACCACCAGCGCGGCTAACCGCTGGTCGGTGATCCTGGACATCGACCAGAGCGGTTCGATGGGGCAATCGGTCATTTTCTCGTCGGTGATGAGCTGCATCCTGGCCAGTATGTCGTCGCTGAAAACCCACGTGGTGGCCTTCGATACCAACATCGTGGACCTGACCGACAAATGCGATGATCCGGTCGAGCTCCTGTACGGCTTCCAGCTTGGCGGCGGCACCGATATCAACGCTTCCGTGGCTTATTGCCAGAAATTCATTGAGAACCCCGCCAAAACCCTCTTTTTCCTGATTACCGACCTGGAGGAGGGGGGCAACCGCGCCGCGCTGCTGCGGCGCCTCGGCGAACTGAAAACCTCCGGGGTCACGGTCGTTTGCCTGCTGGCGATTGCCGATGGCGGGCGTCCGTATTACGACGAGCAAATGGCCGCCAAGGTCAGCGCGCTGGGTATCCCGTGCTTCGC
The DNA here is from genome assembly GCA_040391785.1 of Victivallis vadensis. Taxonomy (GTDB): domain Bacteria; phylum Verrucomicrobiota; class Lentisphaeria; order Victivallales; family Victivallaceae; genus UBA5239. The sequence continues at coordinate 34,658 of JBEBXH010000047.1, read as the reverse complement.
CTGCAATCCGCAGATGCTGCCGACGCTGCTGGAGCGCGCCTTCCGGGGTCACGACCTCGCATCCTTCCAGAAGGAATTCGAGAAGCGCAAATCATAACGTTTTACTTGGCGTCTAATTCGTCCAGTTTGGCTTGATACAGTTTCTTGAAGGTTCTTTTGTTGATCTCAAGAAGTTTGAGAATCTGGACTTTGGAATTGAAGCGCGGGGCGGATTTGCCGGCCTCCCAGGAGTAGTAGGCCTGGCCGGAAACATCCAGCAGGTGAGCGGCCTGCACCTGGGTCAGTTTGAATTTCTGGCGCAGGCGCTTCAGCTGCTCCGGTTTGATGGTGGCTTCCTGGGCCTTGGCGTTCAACTCTTTCTCGGACGGAACTTTGTAGGGATCGGGTTTGTCGGTTTTTTTCCGGTCGAGATCGGCGAGTTGTTTTTTCAGTTCGTCGATTTTTTTATTCTGGGCCTTGAGCTTTTCTTCGTATGAGGCGATAAGGGTTTTAAATTCCTTTCGGGCCAGGCGCGAAATTTCGTCTTGCAGTACTTTTTTGATATCCATCTGAAATCCTCCGTATTTCTGTAATATATAATCGGTTTGATAAACAATCAACAGGAAAACCGAGAATTTGCTTTTGCATTTTGCGGATCAGCAGTTATAATAATGATATAAACTGTATTAAATACAGTGAGGAGAGTATATTATGAAGAGATTGCTAACTGTTGTCGTCATGTTGGCCGCTGTGCTTTGCGCCGGCCAGGCCGCCGCCTCGAAAACGCTTACCATCAAAACACTGGACGGGCAAACCTTTGAAAATGCCGTGGTCGAATCGGTACTGCCGAACGGCATCGATATCGGCTATGTCGATGCCAATGGACAGTATATCCTGAAAGGACTTTCGTTCGAGAACCTGCCGCCGGATATCCAGAAAAAATTCGGCTACAATCCGCAGACCGCCGCCGCGTTTAACGCCAAAATGAAGCCGCACGAGGACAAGGAAATGTCCAATATCGTGGAAGCGGAACAGGCCCGGCTGAGCCGGATCGTCGGCGATATCAAGGCCAAATTCGCCGGGGAAGATATTCAGATCAAACCGCAGGACTTGCGTTATGCGGTTTACGCGAAGCGCAGGTCGGTGGTGGTCAAGCCGGTCGCGGCGACCCGTTCCGGCTGCGTGGCGGAGATTGTCAAGGTGGAATCCGGCAAGACCATCGTTGAATCCGTAATTCAGATCGACTCCGAGAACCTGCCGGTGGGCAGCGACTGGAGCGGCTTCATCTACCCGACCGGCCTCAAAACCAATTACAAGGGCAAGCCCATTCCGGTTTATACCGACAATCCGGACCAGGCGGTCAAGCTGCTCAATTATTACCTGAATATCTACAGTGAGTATGCGGCGAACCATCCGGGCAAGGGTACCGGCGACACGGCTGCACCGCCGGACCAGGCCGATACCGCTGCGGTCACGCAGACTGCTCCGGCGACGGATAGTGCGGCGGTAACCGCTAATACCGTCCAGACAGCTCCCGCGACAACGGATGCCACAGACTCGGCCTTCGATGACGATGTCGTTTATCATTATATCGATGACGATGATTACGATTACGGGGGCGGCTGCTACTATATCGGAGGGTATTACGGACCGGTGAACTGGTGGTGGAATCATGGTCCCGGACCGCATCCTGGCCCCGGTCCTCGTCCAGGCCCGCACCCCGGCCCTCATCCCGGTCCCGGTCCTCGTCCAGGCCCGCACCCCGGCCCTCATCCCGGTCCCGGTCCCCATCCAGGTCCGCACCCCGGTCCCGGACCGCGGCCGTATCCGAATTCCGGAAGGGTTTACCGTTCTCCGATTCAGACGCCGAATCACGTCATTGAGCGTTCCGGCGGCTTCCGCCGTGCCGTGCCGTCCGGCGGCCGCGTCGGCGGAGGTCATGTCGGTGGCGGCCATGTCGGAGGAGGGGGCCATTTCAGCGGCGGCCGTCGCTGACATTTGATGCTTTCCAAAATAATTTTTGATCCATAAAAAAGTATGTTTAGTATGCTGCTTTTCAGGTTTTTGACTTGCAAGCTGTTGTGTCCGGGTGTATTGTAATATAATCATGATAAAATAGTATTACATGTCCTTGTGTTTAATAACCCGAACCCAAAAAGCAAAAAAACATGAAGAACAGACGATTGACCACCTATGCCGTGGCCCTGGGAATCCTATTCCTGGGCGCAGGGTGTACCGTCACGCAGGAAACGGACGCTAAATCGGCGGCCGCTGCCGGACAGGCACAAAGTGATGAGCACGCCCGGAAAATGTTGGAAGCCTTTCTGAAAAATGACGCCAAGGCGTTCGTCGGCGTCCTGCCGCAGGAACTGCAGAAAGAATTTGGCGTCAAAGAATTTGAAAATGCCCGGGCCAGCCTCGCCGAAACGTTGGGGCGCCCGGTTTCTTATTTATTCGACACCACGCTCGAGCATCCTCTGCTCAATGTGTCGGTCTGGAAAGTACGCTTCGAGCGGCGCGGGTCCGAGGGGGAGACGATCCGCCAGGAAGTGCTGTTCCGGGTGATCTCAGGAACCCTTGACGGTCAGTCGCGGGTCATCAGTTTCAACTTTCTATAATGTCCAATCAAGATTATAATAAGGTTATTTCCCGAATGAAAAACTACACTCTCCCGATCCTTTTGTTGTCGGCCCTGATTCCGGCCGGTGTGCTGTCGGCGCAGGACAATGTCGCGGAAACCCGGACGATCCGGCTGATGCAGGACGACGCCCAGGTGCGCATGGCTACCAAACTCTATGAACTCAAATACGTCAAAGCGACCGACATCCGCCCCTATGTCGAAGCCGCGGTGAGGCGTTATTACCTCAATTCGAAGGTGGAGCGCGTCAATTACTCCGAGGCGCAGAAAAATTACCTGCTGGTTTCGACCGGCGAGGATTTCCTGCCTTATGTCGATGACCTCTTCGCCAAGATCGACCGTCCCGGGCAGGTCGATCAGTACGGCTCCATCATTGACGGCACCGGTATTACACGTGTCGCCTATACCCCTAATTACCGCGCCGCCGAGGACATCGTGCGGCTCGTCAATGCCGCGTTCCGTTCCGGCGAGGGGGCCGCTTACCTGAATAAAGACACCAACACGATTTACTGGAAAGACGACAAGCAGGCCGCGTTGGCCATTCTGGCATGGGTGCAGCGGCTGGACCGTCCGGTGCCGCAGGTCAATTTGCGCCTTAATTATTACGAAATCCGCGAGAGCAAACTGCGCGATATCGGCGTGGACTATCTGGCCTGGAAGAACGGTCCCGGCATGAATCTTTTTGAGGCGGCCTACAACGGCGGTAGGATTTATTCGAACGAAGCGATCCTGAATTTGCTCGGCGGAGCCACCAAGTTTATTGATATCGCAAAGGGATTTTCGACCAGCTGGGGATACGGCGGATTTTTCACCGCGCCGCAGTTCGACTTGAGCTTCATCCGGCTGCTGCAGCAGTCCGGCAACGCGAAGTTGGTGGCGAACACGAATCTGACTTTCGTCAATACCCCCGTTTACGATGACCCGCTGCTGAACCGCAACCGCACCTACCGCGCCAGCCTGGCGCCCGATTACCAGAACATCCGCAAAAATGCCGATGACCGTACGGACGTGATAACCGGTTCCGTGCCCGCCATTGAGCTTGAAGTCTATAACCCGGTCATCTGTTTCAGTGCTGAAACGGGCGAGGTCGATTCGCTCGGAACGATTCCGGCGGACGAAGCATTTTATGCGAAAAACAACGGCGGCGTCATTTTCCACTACAAGCTCAACAGCCGCGACGTGGTCGAGCGGAACAACCGGGGCGACGAGCTCGGCAATTCCAGCAGCACCACGGGCAGCCTGACTTTGGGTTTCCATACGGAAAAACTGCTCTCGAGCTACGTCAAGGAAACCGAGGCGGAGGAAACCATCGGCATCCCGTTCCTGGTCAAGATTCCGATCTTGAAATACCTCTTCGGCACCACGACGACGATCAAGGAAAAAATCTATATCGTCGTCACCGCGGAAGCCGGGCTGGTTCATCCCGAACTGTTGCCGCCGGAGCCGGTCAGCCCCAGTATCATTATGGAAGAGTTGAACTGAAAAACGAGAAGGAACAAATCTCATGAACAAATATATTCTCACTTCACTGGCCGGGCTGCTCCTTCCGTTGGCGGCGTTCGCGGAAGAGCTTAATATCGACATGACGCCCCGGGCCATCCCGGGCAAGCTGCGCCGCGACAATGGCGAAAACACCAAGGGCTACGGCAACTCCACCGTCCAGACGCATCTGAAGCTGGACGTGAAGGACACCGTGGGCGCCATCCACTTCATCCGCGACAACACCGACCCCTACGTGCTGACCAAAGCCTATGAATTGAAAAATGCGGAGCCGTATGCGTTGCGGGGCTATCTGCTCTCCGTCGTGCGCGGCACGAAAATCGCCGACAGTCCGGTCCAGGTCGAGGCGCTCCGCTTCAATGACGGCGCCGGTCTGCTGCTGGTCTCCGCCGAAGACTATCGCTTCCGCGAGGGAGTGAACGGTGAGAGCATCGACCAGATTATCGAGCGGCTCGACCAGCCCGGCATAGCCTTCACGAGCGGCCGCCCGAAGTTCATTTATTTCCCGAAAGTCAATACCGCCGCCAACCTTAAAGAGATGATCCGCAATGTCGGCGCCGCCGGTGACGACTGCGAATTTTCCGGCGGTATCGACGTGCTGATGGTGGATGGCCAGCTGAATGCGCTGGTGGTCGCCGCCCCCTTCTGGTCCTGGAAGCACATCGAGGAAATGCTGGTGCAGTACGACAAACCCATGTCGGAAGTCCGTATCGGCTACCGGCTGCTGGAAATTTACGCGGAAAACGACGACAAAATCGGGGTCGACTTCCAGAGCTGGAAGAACAACGACGGCGCGGATTTCTTCTCCGTGGGAGGCCGTTACCGGAACAATTGGGCGTCCACTTTCGCCGGGGGCGTGAACGGCTCCGGGTCGAGCCGCACGGATTTCTTCAATTTCAACCCGAAATGGAACTCCAAGTACCTCGATTTCCTGACCGCCAGCGGCAAGGCCAGGGTCCTCACCCACGGCGTACTGCTCGCCAAAAACCGCATCACCTCTACCATTCAGGTCAACTCCGGGCTGTTCTATGACGATACTTCTCATACGATCCCGAGTACCCCGCTGAACGACAAAGTGCCGGAAGGCAAAGACAAGGTACCGGGCCCCGGCGGCGAGTGGCAACAGCAGCACGGCAAGGAACAGATCACCAAAATCAAAGACGGTTTCCGCTTTGAACTGAATATCAACCCCGTGGTAACGGCGCGCAGCACCTCGCTTGATCTTTCGGTTTCCGGGGTCTCGCTGGTCGGCTGGAACAGCGACGGCACGCCGCGCCTGAGCCGCTCGGCCTTCAACACCGAAATCCAGATCGGCAACAGCGGCAAGGACTTCGTGGTCGGCGGTATTCAGAAAGTCAGCGTCGTGCGCAGCGTGGCGGGGCTCCCGATCCTGAAGGACCTCCCGTTCCTCGGCTGGCTCTTCTCCACGGAAAGCGAATCGACCAAGCGGTCTCAGCTGGTGTTGATTGCCCATGCCGAATACGCGCTCCCCGGCGATGTGGTCAATACCGAGATCAAGGACAATATCGGCAAGATCGTCGAAGACGTCAACAAGGGCCTGAAGAGCCCGGTCAACAACCTCGGCTTCGAGCAACTCGGGCTGGACGTCAAAACCATCGAATAAGTTCTCTTTTTATCGCGCTTAATGTTCTGATTATGAGCATTAAGCGCTTTTTTTGTATTGAATTGTTTGCTGCGAAAATGATTATTCAGGCACAGATATCGACACAAGATGAAGAGAAATTTTGAAAAAATCCGACACAATGGTGGTTGAATCGGAAATCCGCCGTTATAATAATCAGCAACAGCCCAACGCATGGATGAGAATATGATCAAAGTGAGAACCAAACGCCTGCAGACCGCCAAGGCATATCTGGCCAATTGCCTGGCCTCCGTCGACACCGGAGAAATGCTGCCGTCCATTCGCAGTCTGATCGAAGGCAGCGGCACGACGCGGGCCGCGGTTTACCAGGCGATCAATTATTATCAGGAGCGCGGGCTGCTGGAGTCGCGTTCGCGCATCGGGCTGGTCAAGACGCACAACGGTACGCCGGGGCGGATCATCGACCTGATTGCCTGCCATGACGCGGGGTACAGCAATGATCCTTCCGGGCTGATTTTCGATGTACTGATGCAGTTCCACAAGGTGGCCGCCACGTACGGTTACGCTGTGAGGCTGCATTCGGTGACGCAGGAGGAGGGGATCGAGAAATACACGTTGCTGTCGCGGCTGCCGGACAGCAGCGGGTTCGTCCTGATCCAGGCCAATATCCGCGAATTGGTGGCGGCATTTCTGGCTACCGGAAAACCGACGGTTTGTCTGTTTCCGCACGGCAAGTTTATGAATGTCGACCAGGTGGTGGACGCCCGGAGCATTGTCGATATCCAGATGGCGCACCTGATCGAGCTGGGGCACCGCCGGATTCTTTACTTGCGGGAGGAATATCCGTTTTACCAGAGCTCGACGATGCTTAACCGGCGGATGCAATACTATCAGATCATGGCCCGGCACGGTTTCAAGGTCTATCCGCATTGGCAGGATAACTATATCCGGGGGAATCTGGACAAGGCGCTGCAGTCGGCATTCAGCACGAATCCCATACCTACGGCGTTGATCGTGTACGATACCGAGCTGTCGGAAGTCTACCGTTTCCTCGAGTCGCGTCACCTGAAAATCGGTTCGGATGTATCGGTCATCGCTACGGACGGTTCCGCAGTGACCAATCGACTGACGCCTTCGGCGACCAGCGTGGTCAGCCACAGCCTGCACGCCGTGGAAACCGTCTGGGAGTTGCTGGACAAGCAGCGGCAGGGCAACCTGAATCCGAAAACGGTTGAAGTGCTGTTGACTTTCAAGAAGGGCCGTTCCACCGGCAGGGTGCCAAAATTAAATTTAAAAATCGCAGGAGAGAAATCATGAAAAAACATCCGGACGGAAAATATTTCACACTGATTGAATTGCTGGTTGTGATTGCGATCATTGCCGTACTGGCGGCCATGTTGCTGCCGGCGCTCAATAAGGCCCGGGAGCGGGCCCGGGGGGTGGCGTGTCTGAATAATTTCAAACAGTATAGCCTGATCTGGTTCAGTTATACCAGCGACAATGAGGACATGATCCCCACCAATAAATACGGCGATACCCGCAACTGGCTCGAGTGCATGGAAAAATACCTGCCGGATTTCAGCAGCACCGTCAACAGAAAATCCAAGGTCCTGACTTGTCCCATCCTGGGGGATACCGGCGACCAAGCCTACTGGTACCGGACCGATGTGGTCCTGAGCGCCCTGGCCGGGGTCAAGGCCAACGATGCCGATATTCAGGCCGACGACAACTACCGGGCGACTCCGACGAAATACACCAGGCACCGCCAGCCATCACAGACGTTTTATGCACTGGAATACTTGAAGAACTACAGCTTTATCGGAACATACAATCATTACCGGGAGCTGCAGAATTACAGCGGTTCCTGGGTGCCGAATATCGGCATGTACCGGCACGGGTTGAAAATGAGCGTGGCTTATCTGGACGGGCACGCCGTGCAGGTACCGCCGATCGAGGTATTCCCCAGTCAATGGGTGGATGCGACGAAAATTCCTTTGAGCAGTTGGAAATAATCGATGGAGAATTGTAAGATGAAATTTCACCGGCTTGTTTATATTGTTTTAACTTTATGCGGCTTGCTGACGGCGGCGGAGCCGATTGCTCCCGAGATGTTGGCCTTCAAACCGGATTTTGCCAACTGGACCATTAATCTGGGCAAGGAAGGACTGCGTTATTTTGACAGCGAATACGGTCCCGCCATGGAGATTGTCGACGACAGTACGACCAAGGCCACCAATATCATTTCGGAGTTCATCCCGGTGAAATCCGGCGGTTATGACCTGACCGGCAAGATCAAGATCGACAGCGGCGAAGGCATCAATATCAAGGTCCGCTTCTATGACAAGGCGAAAAAGGAACTCGATCAGATGGAGTTGGTCTGGATCCGGACACCGCAGGTTCCGTGGACCGATTTTCAGTTGCGCGCCCATGCCGCGTGGCCTCAAACGGAATTTATTACAGTCAATATTTACAGCTGGTATCCCGCCCGGTGCAAATTTCAGATTGCCGCCCTCAAACTGACGGAATTCGAGGTGAAACCGGTACCGCCGAACTGGAAGCCGCAGTTCAAAACCGCCGATCCCGCTTCACCACTGATTACCGCGGCCGACATGATGGGACCAGATGGGATTGTCTACCCGGACTTCACCAATGCCGGGCTGCGCGCCGTCAATACCTATAAGAATGAACTGAAACTGGAAGATTTCGGGGGCAGAGCGGTGCCCGGCTTCGACAATTACCCGGCGATCATGAAGGCGCTGGAGAAACTTTATGAACTGGGTGGCGGCATCCTGCGCTTCGGCGAAGGCGAATACGAACTCGCGCATCCGGTATATGTCCACAAAAACAATATCGCCATCCGTGGTGTGGGCCGGGACAAGACCCGCATCAAGTTCAACTACTTCGCCGGTTCGGACGGTGTCGCTTTCTGCTGGTTGAAACCGGATCAGACGGTAGGGCCGGGCACATCCATCAGCGCGGTGGCCGAGCCGCAGAACCTCAGCAGCATGGAGTTCGAACTCGACGGCAAAAGCATCCATATCTGGCGCAAGATCGCCAACGACGGCAATCAATCCATGCGCAATGTCTATTTGCCCAAAGACACCGCCCCCGGCAAGCATCTGCTGAAAGTCAAAGCCGTATACGCCGACAAAAGTGTGAAGAGCAGCGAAATCGCGATCAACTTTGACCCGGCCGCCGTGACGCCTGAAATCCCGGAGCGGCTGGAAGCCATATTCCTTTTTTCCGGCGGCGGCTTTGACAGAGAGGTCATCCCGCTGAACAAGTTCGAGGCCAAGCGCGGCGATCATATCGTCGAGCTGAAATATTCCCCCAAATACCAACCGGGCGACCTGCTGAAGATCGAAGCGCCGATTACCGACCGCTGGCGCGAAATGGTCAAATCGCTCTGCCGCTGGGGGTATTTCCGCGACGCTCTGGTGGAAGTCAAATGGGTCAACGGGCGCCGGGTCGGCTTCACCCAGCCGCTGCGCATCGATTATCCGCTCGTCGACAATTCGTTCATACAGAAGCTGAACCATATTGAAAACTGCGAATTCGGCGATATGTCTATCGAGCAGACCGGCAATCTCTGGCTGATCGGCGTATTCTTCAAGTACGCGACGAACTGCCGCGCCGACAATCTGTACATCAAAAAGGCCGGCCGGCATCCGTTTCACACCTATTGGAGCCGTAATATCGAGCTGAAAAACAGTGAGTTCGACGGTGTATGGGATCACGGCGGCGGCGGGGCCGGCTATGTCTCGTGGGAAGCCACCTGGGATTCGCTGATGGAAAACGTCACCACCCGGGATATGCGCCACGCGCCCTCCGTCCAGTGGGGCTCCTCCGGCAATGTCATCCGCAAAAGTACTTTTGAGAACAGCGACGCCCACTGGCACGCCGGCTGGACCAACCAGAATCTCTATGAACAATGCGTTATCAATGCCGCCCGCAGTACGACCGGCAGTTATGGTTACGGCATGTGGTCGTCCTTTCCCGGCGACGGGGGCAAAGGACCGAACGGACCGCGCAATGTGGTTTACAACTGCACCGTCGTTTCGCCGCTGGGCTCCGTTTATCTGGGCGGCATGACCGAAAACTGGCTTCTCCTCTACAATGTTTTCGACACGCAGAACGGGCCGGGAATTCTGCTGCAGAACCAGTGTTTCGATACCATCATTCGCGGCAATGTTTTCAAAATTAGAAATCCGAATTCCCCGGCTGTTATGATCCGCGATCCCGACTGTACCGGTACTGAAATCATCGACAATGTGATGATCGGCGGTTCCGGCGTCTGGGCTGGGCTGATCGCCCCGGCGGTATTCACGGGCAACCGCAAGGAGCCGTACGACACTCCGGTGGAGAGCGTCCGCCCGGAAGTCAAAGTTCCCTCCATCTACGAGTGGCAAATGCACAAGCGCGGCAAACAATTAAGGGAGTGACGGCATGCACCCGGTTCCCGCTCCTCAAAAGCGTACCCTGTATTCCGGCAGATTTAACCTGTCGGAATCTTTGTTTATAATATCTGGATAAAACTCTAATAAGGAAACAAATATGCTTGAATTCAGAAAACACTTCGCATTTGGTCCAAAATCCGGTTCGCCTTGGGCCGGGAAAATGGTCCTCAACCCCGCAATGGTTTTGGACCCGGACGATGCCAATACCATCCACATGCTGTTTCGCGCTACCGGGCCGTATCCGCAGGTACAGCTGCCGGGCAAGCCCATGCCGTACCCGATTTTTCTGGGCTATGCGGTCAGCCATGACCGGGGCAAGACGTGGGATTGTGATTTCAGCGAGCCGGCCTTCAAGCCGGGCTGTAATTTCAGTCTCGAGGAGCCGGCGGTGGTAACTGATGCTTTCGGTCGGCAGATGTTCAACTACGCCAACGGCGCGGTGGAGGATCCGCGGCTGTTCTATTTTGAGAATGAACTGTATTTGAGCGTGGCCTGCCGGGCGTTTCCGCCCGGGCCGTATTGGGATCACGACGATCCGCTGCAGTGTATGCCGGCGGGCTTCGACTCGTTCGGGGCCGCGGTTGCCGGGAATTATACCGTCAGTCTGCTTTACAAGGTCAATCTGGACGCCTTGAAGAAACGCGACTACGCCCGGAGCTTCCAGTTTGTGACCCCGCTGCATGAACCGGATGTCAGTGACAACCGCGACGTGGTGTTGATGCCGCGCCGCGTTAACGGCAAAATCATCTGCATTCACCGCCCCAAATGGCCCTGGCGCTATGAGTTCGCCAAAGACATCAAGATACCGTCGATCTTCATCGCCGCCGCGGATTCGCTGGCCGATTTTTACAGTGGCAACGTGACGCAGCAGGTCTACGCCGTGCCGCAGTTCGAATGGGAAGGCAACCGCATCGGGGCGAGCTGGGCGCCGTTGGAAATCGAGCCGGGCCTCTGGCTGCTGCCGTATCACGGCAAACAGGATGACAAGGTCGGCTATACGCAGTCTTTCATGCTGCTGCAGGAAAACGGCCGGACTTTTCCCGAGGTTATCGCCCGTCCGCCGGCCCGGATGCTCTATGCGGACCAGCCGTGGGAGCTGGAGGGCGACTTCACGATTCCGTGCCTCTTTACCTGCTCGGGCGTGCTGCTGGATGACGGCACTTTGCTGATGGGTTACGGCGCGGCCGACGCTAAAGTCGGCATGGTCGAAACAAATCTCAGTGAGCTGATTTCCCATCTGAAAATTTGAAGTCATTTGAGCTGAATTTTTTGAAATGTCAAAAAAAAATATTTTTTTCTTGAAATTCCGCTGGACAGATGCGAAAAAGCGGTTATTTTATTGGAATTCGATATTTCTGAGTAAATATCTCAGTAATAACATGTTATATTGATACGAAAATATTAATATAAAAGTATTTTTATACCATATAATGGCAACTCAGATAAGGAGCGCAAAAATGACTTGTCAAAAGTGTGATCAAGAGCTTGATCTCGTGACCAAGTTTCCGGAAAAGACGGCGGAGCTGGATGCCTACATCGAAGGATTGGGCATTGGCGAGGACATCGAAAAGAACCGCGGCAATCTGATCCAGTGTTTGCACCGCGCACAGCACATTTTCGGATACCTGCCGCTGGACGTTCAGAAGCATGTCGCCAAGAAGCTGAAACTCCACCTCTCCGAAGTGTACGGCGTGATCAGTTTCTACCATTATTTCACGGAACAGCCGGTGGGGCGCTACAAGATCAATGTCTGCACCGGGACCGCCTGCTTCGTCAGGGGCGCCGGCAATGTGCTCGAAGAATTCAAGCGTTATCTGAACCTGGACCAGGGGGAAACTTCCGTCGACCGCAAATTTTCGCTCGGTGGCGTACGCTGCCTGGGCGCCTGCAGTCTGGCTCCGGTGGTAATGGTGAATGACCGCGTTTACGGCAACGTCACTCCCAAGATGGTTCCCGAAATTATCAATGATTGCAAATAAGGTATAAGACATATGATTGACAACGTGGAAAAACTTTATCAGCGGATCGATGCCTGCAAAAAGGCCGCGAAAGCACCGTCGACGATCATGGTTTCGTTGGGAACCTGCGGGATTGCCGCGGGCGGCAACCCGGTTTACGAGGCACTGAAACAGACCATTGCCGACCGCAAGCTTGAGCACGCCTTCGACCTGGTCAAGGTCGGCTGCATGGGCATGTGCCATTCGGAGCCGACGCTGGAAGTGATCAACAATACGACCGGCGAACGGATTTTTTACGGCAATGTGAACGAAGAAAACGCCCCGGCGATCATCGATGCCGCGCAGAGCGTGGCGACCGGCGTGCCGATTCTCGAGCGCTCCTGGTATTGCCCCGAAGATGAAAAACAGACCGATCCCGAAAAGCAGATTCAGGCGCGTATCGTGCTGCGTAACTGCGGCCGGATCGATCCCGAAAATATCGATCATTACCTGGCTTCTGGCGGTTACAGCGCCCTCGGCAAGGTACTGAAGGAATTCAAGCCCGATGAAGTGGTGAAGACCATGATCGACTCCGGCCTGCGCGGCCGCGGCGGCGGCGGTTTCCCCACCGGCAAAAAATGGGAATTCGCGGCCAACCAGAAAAAGACTCCGAAGTACCTGATCTGTAACGCCGACGAAGGCGACCCGGGCGCGTTCATGGACCGCGCCGTGCTGGAAGGCGACCCCCATTCCGTGCTCGAAGCCATGGCGATCGGCGGCTATGCCATCGGTGCCAACAACGGCTATATTTACATCCGCGCCGAATATCCGCTGGCCATCCAGCGCCTGCAGATCGCCATCCGCCAGGCGGAGAAGGAAGGACTGCTCGGCAAGAATATCATGGGTACCGGTTTCGATTTCAAGATCGAGCTGAAATATGGCGCCGGAGCGTTCGTCTGCGGCGAAGAAACCGCGCTGATCCACTCGATCGAAGGCAAACGCGGCGAGCCCACCTTCAAGCCGCCGTTCCCGGCCGTGTCCGGTCTGTGGGCCGAGCCCACGGTGGTGAACAACGTGGAAACCTACGCCGGCATCCCGGCGATCTTCCGTAACGGCGTGGAATGGTTCCGCAAGATCGGCAGCGACAAATCCCCCGGCACCAAGGTGTTCGCCCTGGCCGGCAAGATCGACAAAGTGGGCCTGGTTGAAGTTCCGACCGGCACGCTGCTGCGCGAAATCATCTTCGGCCTCGGCAAGGGCTGCAAGGACGGCCGTCGCTTCAAGGCGGTGCAGACCGGCGGACCCTCCGGCGGCTGTATCACCGCTGAGCACATCGACGTGCCGATCGACTACGAATCGCTGATTGCCCTCGGCTCCATGATGGGCTCAGGCGGGATGATCGTGATGGACGAAGACGACTGCATGGTCAACATCGCCAAGTTCTTCCTCGAGTTCACGCTCGACGAGTCCTGCGGCAAGTGCACCCCGTGCCGTATCGGCAACCGCCGCCTCTTCGATATGCTGCAGGCGATCTGCGAGGGCAAGGCCCCCGAGGATATCCTCGAAAAGCTCCGCACATTGGCGGAAGCCATCAAGGATACCGCGTTGTGCGGACTGGGCCAGACTTCGCCGAACCCGGTGCTGTCGACCATGATTAATTTTATCGACGAATACACGGCGCATGTGAAGGATCACAAGTGTCCGGCGGGCGTCTGCACCAAGCTGATTTCGTATCATATCAATGATAACTGCGTCGGCTGTACGCTCTGCGCCAGAAATTGCCCGGTGAACTGTATTTCCGGGGAAAAGAAAAACAAGCATGTGATCGACCAGGCCAAGTGCATCAAGTGCGGCGTCTGCTTCAATGCTTGCAAATTCCATGCCATCGACCGCGTATAACAGGAGATAAGAACAATGGTTAAGTTGAATATAAATAATATGCCCGTTGAAGTGGAGGATAACTCCACGATCTTGCAGGCTGCCTCCAAAGTCGGCATCAAAATCCCGACGCTCTGTCATTTGAACCTGGATTCCTTCAACGTCGAACACCGCGTCGGCTCCTGCCGTATCTGTGTGGTCGAAGTGGAAGGACGCCGCAACCTGGCCCCGGCCTGCTGCACGCCGGCCACGGAAGGCATGGTCGTCAAGACCAACTCCATCCGCGCCATCAACGCACGCCGTACCATGCTGGACCTGCTGCTTTCGAACCATCCGAAAGACTGCCTGACCTGCGAGAAAAACGAAAGCTGCGAACTTCAGGCGCTGGCCGGCGAAATGGGCCTGCACCGGATTCTCTACACCGGCGAAATGGCCCGGACCAAGAAGGATCTTTCCAGTAAATCGATCGTTCGCGATCCCGCCAAGTGCGTGATGTGCCGCCGCTGCGAAACCGCCTGCAACGTCATCCAGACCGTCGGCGTGTTGACCGGGGTAGGGCGCGGTTTCGAAGTTTATGTGGGTACCGCCGGCGAGCGTCCGCTGGTTGATACCGTCTGTACGTTCTGCGGACAGTGCGTGGCCGTTTGCCCGGTCGGCGCGCTGACTGAAATGAATTACGTTTATGACGTCTGGCGCGCGCTGAACGATCCCACCAAGACGGTGATCGTGCAGACCGCTCCGGCGGTGCGCGTGGCCGTCGGCGAGGAATTCGGCATGGGCCCCGGCAGCATCTCCACCGGACAGATGGTTCACGGGTTGCGCCTGCTCGGCTTCAACAAGGTGTTTGACACCAACTTCGCGGCCGACCTGACCATCATGGAAGAAACCCACGAGCTGATCCAGCGCGTGACCAAAAACGAAAACCTGCCGATCCTGACCTCCTGCTGCCCCGGCTGGGTGAAGTTCCTCGAACACCAGTTCCCGGAGCTGACCTATATGCCGTCCACGGCCAAGTCGCCGCAGCAGATGTTCGGGGCGATCGCCAAGAGCTATTATGCGGAAAAAATCGGCAAGAAACCCGAAGATATCGTGGTCGTTTCGGTCATGCCGTGCCTCTCCAAGAAATACGAAGCGTCGCGTCCTGAATTCAGCAGCAACGGCGTGCCGGATGTCGATATCGTGATTTCGACCCGCGAGCTGGCCGGGATGTTCAAGGAAGCCGGTATTTACATCGACAAACTCACTCCGGAAGAGTTCGATAGCCCGCTCGGCGAATCCACCGGCGCGGCGATCATTTTCGGCGCCTCCGGCGGCGTGCTCGAAGCGGCACTCCGTACCGCGGCCGACTGGATTTCCGGCACGGACCTGAAGGAAATCGATTTCCAGGCTGTGCGCGGCCTTCAGGGCGTCAAGGAAGCCACCGTCAAAGTGGCCGGTCTCGATGTCAAAGTCGCCGTTTGCTCCGGCCTCGGCAGTACCCGCAAAGTGCTGGACAAAATCCAGAAAGGCGAAGCCCAGTACCACGCCATCGAAATCATGGCTTGCCCGGGGGGCTGCCTGAACGGCGGCGGCCAGCCGTACATTCATGGCGACACCTCCATTCTGGAACAGCGCAAAAAAGCGATTTACGAAATCGACAAAGACCTGCCGATCCGCAAATCGCACCAGAACCCGGACATCATCAAGCTGTACAAAGACTACCTGGGCGAGCCCGGCAGCCACAAGGCGCACGAGCTTCTCCACACCGCCTACACCCAGCGCGAAAACGACTGAGTTCCATAAAAACTCAAAGGCCGCTTCCGAACCCCGGAAGCGGCCTTTTTCGTTATTGGCGAATGACGGTTTTATTGGTAGTAGATCACCAGCGGATATTCTTTTTTGTTGGCGGCGCTGTAATGAACCATGCTGTAGGGAATGATTGCGCCGCTGCCGTCGAGCAGGGTGGCGACATAGCGGTCGTTGTGGGCGATACCGGTAGTCGTGTCGCTGTAGCCGCCGCTCCAGACGATCAGCCAGCCGGGGTACCAGCTCCAGTTGCAGGTGACTCCGGGGGGAGCGCAGGTCCCATAATCGCCGGTCATCATGGTGCTGGAAGGATTTTTGAATTTTGAATATTTCTTGTCCATGACGCCGTTAAGCAATCCATAATGAGTCGTATAAGGGAAGGTCGGCAACAATGTTCTGGTGTTGCTCGGGCAGGTCAGGTAGCGCCTGCCGATTGCCAGGTCGTCCGCGCCTGATGATTCCGTCATGTACCGCTTGATTTGGGTGTACCAGGAGCCGCCGGCATTGGAACTGGTCGTCCAGTATTTCATCGGCATCATATCATCACAGTCGTTGGCATACAGTATGAAAAAAGTCGCCAGCTGTTTCTGGTTGTTCAAGCAGGAGGTACGGCGTCCTTTTTCCCGTGCCGAATTCAGTGCCGGCAGCAGCATGGCGGCGAGAATCGCGATGATGGCGATCACAACGAGGAGTTCAATGAGGGTGAAATGCTCTTTTCTTTTCATGACCGTGTTCCTTGAATTAATAATTTTGTCCGTCTTTGGTGCGATTATAAATGTCTCTGGCCCATTCCTCGCCGGTCGCCCGGTCGCTCAGAATCAGCTCGTCGATATAACAGTCGATCGGGCCGTCGTCGCCCGCCTGACTGCCGAGATAAAGGGTGTCGCTGCCGTTCAGGCCGTTGTCTGTCTGGGGGAATGTCCATTTGGTTTGACCGTTGACAATAATCCTGCCGTTCACGCCGTCGGCCGTGATGGCGACATGCGCCCATTCATTGGCCGGAATCATCAGCGAATGGTTCCAGGTGCCGCCGAAGTTGCAGAAACCGGGTGATTTCAACTGGAAACGCGGGTCCGGATTGCCACCGCCGACATGCTCGATCATGAATTTGCCTTTGCCGAAGCTCAGGATGCTGCCGTAATCGGCGGTATTTTTTACCCGGTATACCCAGAACGCGATGCCGAGTGTTTTGCTGCCGTTCAGCGCCGCCGCGCGCCCCGCCAGTTTGATTCGGGCGCGATTATGCAGATTTCCGACGTAATTTCCGGCTCCGGTACCGCATTTGAAATGCGTGTCGGTAAAGTGTTCGCCATACCAGCCAAGGGTTTTGCTGCCGGAACCGGCCGCGTCATCAAGATTGCCGTCGAAGTGAAAGACCGCCGCCAGGTCCTGATACCGGTTTGCTTTTTCCTGCCGGACCGCTTTTTCCGCGGCGTTTTCCCGGTTCACAACAAGGATGTTCCAGGTGCTGAACGGCGGCATCCAGAGCTCGGCGGTACCGTCCGCCCGGAAGAAAAATCCTTCTCCGCGCTGAAGCGTGGTTTGGTCGCAATAGATGAACTTCGACGGTAATTTCCGGCTGTCGTAAGCGATGGCCTTGAATTCGGCGAACTTGAGTTTCAGCAAACGGGGCGTTTCGGCGAAGTTCACCGCGGAAATCATGGTTTCCCCGTTATCGGCGGCGGCGGCGATCAAATTGAAATCCTTGAGTTGGTTTGCGGTGCTGCATCCGAGCTTGTTTTTGCCGGACAAATGCTGCTTGTAGAATTCGACAATGTGTCCGGCCGGGCGCAGGTTGACCGTCCTGGAATCGATATCATCCGGCTGCATTCCGGTCTTGACGGCAGAACCGTCCGACGGGCCGAAAAAGCCGCAGTCAAGGGCACGGACATTGTAAAACATTCCCGCCGCGCAGTTTTCCTCCGCCATATAATTGATTGCCAGCGCGTGCCAGACGCCCATGGCCGGCTCGGCCAGGCGCAGGTCCAGCGGGTCCCAGGCATGATAATTGGGGCCGAGACTGGTGATGAATACGGGAATATCCTTCTTGAGATACCGTCTGCCGAGCTCGCGGCTGGAGCGCAGACTGGTCTTGATGAATGAAGTGCGCTGGAACAGAGCGGGCAGGGGTGTATCCGCCCGGCCGCTGATGAACATATTCCAGGCGATGAAATCAAGCTCCGGACAGGTTTTCAGCAGTTCCGCCGTGATGGTATCGTTCGGCCAGCAGTCGACCGGGCCGCCGACGATCAGCTCGGGATTGAATTTCTTTACTTCCCGGACAAGTCTGGCATAATACGCGGCGAATTCCCGGTAATTCTTTTTCCAGTAGCCGCCGCACGGCCACTCGTCACTCAGTACCCAATACCGGACATACAGCGGACTTTTCTTGTCGCCATAGCGCCTGACCAGCTGCATCAGGGTTTCCACGCCGTCATCCAACTGCTTTTGAGACGGGGATTCGCCGTTTTTGATTTCGATCCACCATTGGGGAAACATCATGATTTCTTTGACCTGCCAGCGTTCTTTGGCGCGTTCGAGAAATTTGTCGATCGCAGTGAAGTTCCAGGCGTCCTCTGGAGCGGCATTCCGTTTGGCGCCGATCAGGGGGGCGAGCATGTTTCCGCCATAGAAACGGAACATGACTTCATCCCATTCCGCGTTGTCCGGCGTGTGCCTGTCGGTACCGTGAGCATTGGCCGAGGCGATGAACGGTGAGATTTTATCGCCGGGCTTTGTATTGTCGATCCGGTACTCGATCACCTGTATGGCAGAGTTGGCGGCCGGTTCCGTGGCCGTATTTTCCGGGCCGGAATAGCCCTGGAATACACCCTTCGGGACAAAGTTCGCGTCCGGAATTAGCAGAATGGTGTCCAGCCCGGCCTTTTCGGCGAATTTTCCGCCGTCGGGTACACCGTAAACGGAGAAGGTCGAGCCGATTTGCTGCCGGTTGTAGCGCCCCAGTGAGATCCAGTGCCATTCTTCGCCGCCGCCGTTGAATTGCTTGGCATCCAGAACCGAACTGCGAAGCTCCAGTTTTAAATTGCGCACACAGGCCCAGATCGTATATTCAGCATCGGGGAAATCGCCCTGGAACAGGAAACATTCGTCATTCGCCGCCGTGGCGACTTTCTTGGCGCCGACGAATCTGGTGGCGCTGGTATGAATGCAGTCGGCAATCTCAAACCGGGCATCTTTCATGAAATATTCCTCGGCCTCAAGCAGTATCGATCCCTTTGGCAAAGAGGTAGAGCTATATGAAGTCATAACGACCAGTAGCCCCATCAGTGCAATAAATGATTTTTTGATGCGTGACATAATTTGCTCCTTATTAAGTTTTATTGAGGTGCCTGAGCAGAGGATTTACCTTTTATCAACTCGATATCCGTTCTGATCAGACCGCATTCCTGTCGTTTCTTCGCGGCCATGCGATAGGCTCTTTCGGCCAGTTCCTTAACCATTGATTCGCAGCAGATGTCGATGGTGGTCAGCGACGGCTGCAGATAGTTGATGATGCTGAGATTGTCGAAGCCAACCACGCTCAGGTCCTCGGGGATGCGGAGGCCTTTTTCCTGCGCGGCGCGATAGATCCCCGGTGCGATGTAGTCGTTGCCGAAAATAGCGGTCGGGCGTGACCTGGACGGGAGTTTCAGCAGTTCGAGAGTGGCTTCGTAACCTTCGTCCGGGGTGAATCCGCCGAGCTTGATCAACCGCTCGTCGGCCGGCAATTTTTCATCCATAATCTTGTAAAATGCTTCGATACGCTCTTCCTGGTCGAGCATATGGCTGCCGTTATAACCCTGACCGTGCAGAAGGGCAATCCGCCGGTGCCCCAGCGCGAACAGATGTTCGAGGCCCAGCCGGACGGCTTTTTCATTGTCAATGATATAGGACAGCGTATCTTCTTCAATCATATTCGGATATACCTGAATGAAAGGAACCTGCAAATCTTTCAACACATGACTGAAGGTGATTCTGGAACAGGCCAGCATAAACAGTGCGTCCGGCCGGTTGTCCTGGACCCGGTTGCGGAAATCGTCCAGCCCGCTCTGATTGTCGCAGGCGAAAATATTCATGAAACAGCCGAGGCGCGACATTTCCTTGAGCATGTTGTCGATGATCTTGCTGAACAGCGGGTTGGAGAGGACATCCCTTTTCAGGAAAAAACAAAAATCGATTTTCAGGGGGCGCGGTTCGCTTTTTGACACCTCTTTGCGGAAGTAGCCGCGTCCGGTGATACGTTCAATCAACTGCCGGTCTTCAAGGGCACGCAAACTGCGGTCGACCGTGACCTGGCTGATTTTGAATTGTTCCATCATGCTTCGCACGGGCGGGAGCTTGGTGCCATACGGAAGAGACTGGAGATATTCCTCCAGTTTTTCGGTCAGCATTTCGTGACGGAGTTTGCCTGTTTTCAGTTCGTTCATAATCCAGAATTTATTTGCATCGTTATTGTATCGATACATTTATTATACAGGCAAATCCCGGTTTGTCAATACCCGAATCCCAAAAATCAGAGAAATTGGCCAGATCGCGATGAGTTTTCCGGGAAATAAAAAACGGGAGGCGGATTGGGCCTCCCGTATGGGGTAACTTGGGAATCAGGCTTTCAGGTTTGACAAAGACTCCTTGATCAGGAGTTTGTCGGTGTCCTGACGCGGGGAGCCGCCCTCGACGGGCAGTACTTCGTAGCCGCCGCGGTCGAAGCATTCTTCCATCGGAATGTAGCCGCATTCGCCCATGGCCAACACGACCGGCCAGGTGGCGGGGAAGGGGGAGCCTTCCTCAATGGCCTGGCCGATTTCCATGAAGGCTTCGCCGGGCAGCGAGGTGATCGCCAGTTTATCGCCGAATTTCAGCGAAACCAGCTCGAAATCGCGCTGTTTGCCGGAGCAGTTCTGGTTGTAGGCAATGGTCTGTTCGGCGAAGAAGCGGGCCACGGGACCGTCGCCGGTGGCGAGGCCTTCGCTGGTCATGTCGCCGCCTTTGCCGGGATCGAACGGCTTGGCGAGGACTTCATTGGCGCGCGTGACTTCCTCCGGGGTGATCGTCCGGAAGGGGATCGTGATGGTGCGCAGGGTCGCCTGCAGCGATTCCGGCTCGAGCAGCTTCAGCTTTGACAGCTCGGGCATGATGATCTCCGCGTAGCCTTCGCCGATGCGGCAGGCTTCCTCGTAATCGGTCTGCGGGGTGCCGTCTGTCACGTCGAAGTGGTTGATGTTGCCCTGGCAGTCGATCAGCGTGTAAACCGGCACATCGTAGCCGAATTGCTGTTGAATCCGGCGCTCCATGCGCCCCGGCCAGTCGGCCGAAACGAAGTTGCCGCCGATGGTGTCGGTGTGATTGGAAATATGCGCAATCACCGCCGAAACCCGTTCATCCTGAAATACGGTCATCAACCCGATTTCGGATTTGACCGGGCCCTCCGGGCGCTCGATTTGCGGGTTCAGCTTGCCGGGATTGGTCAGTACCTTGCCGTTTTTCATCCAGTAGCGCCGGTTAAAGGCGAACGGATTGCCCGACGCGCTGCCCAGCCGCAGGTCGGCTTCGGACAACGACTTATACGCGTCCTTGACGGCGGAAACCGTTTTGCCGACGAGCACGTCCAGATAGCTTCGGTCGGGTTCGTTGCCGAAAAAGCGGGCGATGTAGGGACCGGTGTGGGTGTGCGTGGCCGAAAACATCAGATTGTCGGCGAAATCGATACCGGCTTTTTTCAACGCGGCTTTGAACTCCGCGACCAGTTCCGCGCTCAGGAAACAGAGGTCATATACGGCCATGCCGATTGTCGTCTGGTCCTGTTTGAACAGGATCACGCGGACAAACAGGTCATCGTAAATGCCGGTATTCGGGCGCGGATTGAAGTACCCCACCAGCGGAATGCCGCGCGGCGGGGTGATGATTTCCTTGCTTAAACCGACCTGGAGCATTATTTCACCTCAACGGTTTTGCCGCACTTCTGGGCCGATTTGTGGGCGGCTTCGCAGAGCAGGACATTGCGCCAGCCGTCGGCGGCGTTCAGCGGACGCTTCTTCAGGATGGACTCGGCGTGCTCGCTGATGATGCCCTGATAGATGTTTTCCGGTTTGGTGATGGCGAATTTCTGCTGTTTGACGAAGGTATCGAGTTCAAGGCGCTGTTTGATCGGCTCATCGGCATAACCGGAGAGCTGGAACATGGTGCCGTAGCTGCGGAGCACGGCCTTGTCGCCGTAGATTTCGTAACCGAGGTTGGTCAGCGTGCCGCCGAGGCCGCCGCGGAATTCGCTGAACGCGACCTTGGCGGTGCAGGTGAGGCCGTTGGCCAGCGTGAAGCGGACGTAAGCGCCGTCTTCCGCCGCGAAGCTCATCTGTTTGGGGTAGTAAACGGCATTCACGGCCACGACCTTGCTGTCGAACATGAACTCGGCCATGTAGAAACAGTGGCTGGCGACGTCGCCGATGGGGCCGCCCATTTCGGCCATATTGTTGCAGCGCCAGGTCTGGGCCTCGGCGGGATCGTAGCCGTAGGCAAATTCCATGTGGAAGCAGGCGTCGTTAACGGTGCCGAGCTTGCCGGTTTTGACCAGGCGGTGAGCCTTTTTATTAAGCACGTTCTTCACCATCATGTGGTCGACGCTGAGGCTCAGTTTCTTGGCCTTGGCCAGCTTGACGAGCTTGGCGGCGTCCTTGCTGGTGGCGGCGAGGGGTTTCTCCACGATCACGTGTTTGCCGGCATTCAGGGCGGCTTCGGCGATGGCGGCATGGGTGAGGTTGTTGGTGGCGATGAAAACGGCGTCGATGTTTTTGTCGGCGAGGATGGCGTCGGCATTTTTGTACCACTTGAGGCCGAGGGCCTCGGCGGCGCTTTTGCGCTTGGCGTTGACGTCGGTGGCGCCGACGAGTTCGGCGTTGGCCACGGTGCCGACGCGCTTGGCGTCGCAGCCGAAACCTTCTTTGGCGATGCGGTTTTCGGCGATGCCGCCGAAGCCGATGATGGCATATTTCACTTTCTTCATGATATCAGTCCTTTTTTACGCATAAAGGCGGCCGGACAGAATCCGGCCGCCAGTTTTGGGGAACGGGTAATTACTTTTTCTTCATGTAGAAATCGGCGACCTTGATGAAGGCGTCGATGCATGCCTGCATATGTGCTTCGGTGTAAACCGGATGGGTGAAGAAGCACATGGTGCGGTCGGTCATCCAGTTCGCGGTCTTGCAGTTGAACTGGGTGTAGTCGATGTTGCGGGACTTCGGATCGAAGAACGGATACTTGGCCACGCCGAAACCGTTGCGTTCGACATAGGCTTTTTCCTTGTACATTTCGGGCCAGAGCACGCTGTAGACCGGAACGCCTTCCGCGCCGATGGCCTTGATGAAGGTCTTGATGTCACAGGTCAGCTTGTCGGTATCGAGCACGAAGGGAGCCCACCAGTAGGAGTTCTGGCGTTCCTTGGTGTCGACCGGGGCATGGAGAACCAGCGGATGCTTGGCGAGGGCCTTGAGCAGCATTTTGCCGTTGCGGACGCGGTTCTTCAGGTTCCACTTGTCGAAGCGTTCGAGTTCGCAGATACCGATCTGGGACTGCATTTCGGTCATACGGAAGTTGAAGCCGACGCGCTTGTGGATGTACATGAGCTTGCCTTCCATTTCGAGGAGGTTCAAGCGCTCTTTGACGTCATAGCCGTGGTCGCGGAAGGAACGGCATTCCCAGGCCAGGTCGTCGTCATTGGTGACCACCATGCCGCCTTCGCCGCCGGTGGTGAAGTGTTTGCTCTGGCAGAAGCTGAAGCAGCCGGCGTCGCCGATGGTACCGGCCTTTTTGCCTT
Organism: Victivallis vadensis; assembly: GCA_040391785.1. GTDB lineage: Bacteria > Verrucomicrobiota > Lentisphaeria > Victivallales > Victivallaceae > UBA5239. The sequence continues at coordinate 11,074 of JBEBXH010000047.1, read as the reverse complement.
TGTAGACGCCGCCGAAGCACTGGGCGCAGTCTTCAACGACTTTCAGGTTGTGCTTTTTGGCGATCTTCATGATCGGGTCCATGTCGGCGACGATCCCGTACAGGTGCACGACGATGATCGCTTTGGTGCGTTCGGTGATCTTGCTTTCGATGTCTTTCGGATCGAGCAGGTGGTCATGGGCCACGTCGGCGAACACCGGTAGCGCGCCGGCCTGGACGATGCAGAAAGAGGAAGCGATAAACGAGTAGGAGGGGCAGATGACTTCATCGCCGGGGCCGATGCCCATGGAGGCGAGGGCGACATGGAGAGCGGCGGTACCGTTGGTGACGCTGATGGCGTTGCGGGTGCCGAGCCATTTGGCCCATTTCTTTTCAAATTCCTGGCCGATGGGGCCGGTCCAGTAATTGACTTTGCCGTTGCGCAACGGTTCCATGGCTTTCTGGATGGTGGATTCTTCGAAAGAAGGCCACATCGGGAAACCTTTGGTCCAGACCTTGCTTCCGCCGTTGATGGCGATTTCCGCCTTGGCGGCGGTTTTCTTGGGAGCGGCGGCCTTGGCCGGAGCTGCTTTCTTGGTAGCCATAGTTTTACTCTCCTTGTCAGGGGTTTGAGTTATTTTAGTTAGTGGAATAATTCTATTAACTATTCATAATATATTCTCGAATTTGGTTATTTCCAGTCCTGAATCAAGGAAAAGTGAAAAAAAGTGCAGAAAAATAACTTTACAGGGAAATTGAGAATGGAGAATTGAAAATTGAAAATTATGGGGAAGGGGATGTTTATGGGATTGTAAAGCTTTACATTTTTGCTATACGAATGGGCCAGGGGCAGCGGGCATGCAGCTTCGTTTTTTGGAAACCGGGGAGTATGATGATATCTAAAGGATAAAAAAGTATAAATATATGATGTCGGATGCTTGACTTTTTTGTCTTTCGGGAATATTATATTCCGGTAATATTAGAGATGTCCGAGAGGTGATTTTAGATATGGAACATAAGCAGACCGACGCAGACAACGAAATCGATGAAATCGAGGAGTTGGATGGAACTGCTTTGCTGTCGCAAGATTCTTTCAGTGAAACAGATATCAATTTGCTGGTGGATGACGTCAAGGGCGAAACGGCGGAGCGGCAGGGACGTTTTCGTTTTATCTCCAACCTGGCCGAAGGGGGGATGGGGCAGATCAGTCTGGCCAGGGATATGGTGTTCAATCGTATCGTCGCCGTCAAGACGCTCCATGAAAAGTATAGGAACAGTCCCGGTGCGAAAAAGGCATTTCTGGAAGAATGCCGTCTGAATGCACAGCTGGACCATCCGTCGATCGTGCCGGTATATTCGATGGATAAGACGGGGGACGGGCACTGGGAAGTGGTCATGAAAATGATCAACGGTTCTTCTCTTTCCTCATTTTTCAAGCTCGCCCGCAAGGCTTACAAAGGAAAGACGATCAGTTCCCGCAAGGAGCATCATTCCTTATTGGCGCGGCTGGAATATTTTCTGAAAATATGCGAGGTGATCGACTATTGCCACAGTCGCAAGATCGTGCATGGTGACTTGAAGCCGGGCAATATCATGGTGGGGCAGTACGGCGAGGTTTATGTCATGGACTGGGGATGTGCCCGGAAAATCGGCACCATTCCGGAGCATTTCTGCGGCACGCCGCGCTATATGCCGCCGGAATTTATCAGGGACAAAGTGGTAACTGTGCTGGTGGACATTTATTCGCTGGGCAAAATCCTCTATGAATTTGTGACCCTGGAGCGCGGGGAGAAGGAGGGCGAGGACAGCAACAGCGGCAACAAGTCGAGCACCGCGGTGAAAATGCCCGCGCAGTGGTATTATCCCGGCGGCGGCAAGGTGGATGCGGAGCTGAAAGCCGTTATCCTGAAGGCGATCGAGCAGGAACCCGAGATGCGTTATCAGTCGGTCAAAAGTTTGTCCAGGGATGTGCGGCGCTTCATTTACGGGGAAGAAGTTTCGGTGGCGCCGTTCAGTCCGATGCGGAAAGTGTTCCGGGCAATCAATCACCACAAAATCAAAAGCATTGTCCTGACCTGCCTGCTTTTTCTGGCGCTGATCCTGGCATCGGTTTTGTCGTATTATCACAATCAGGCGAAACGGGTGGAATTCGAATTCGAACGCAATCGGAACCTGACGTTGCGCCTGCGTTTTCAGTCGTTCACGGACGAACTGGCGGCGAAGGTGGAACAGAATTTCCTGACCGCGCAGGCACAGTTGCTGCTGCTGGCCGACAATATCCGGGAAGTCATATGCTCCGGGAACAGTGTCGAAGGCAAATTTTTCAATAATGACGATTACCTGCGCCCGGAAACCTCTCCGGTCGGCATGCAGGGGCACCCGGTCTATGCTCATCCGGTTAACTTCAATCATGTGGTCCGGTTCCCGGCCGAACGGGATAACGGAATCCGGCAGAAGCTGCTGAACTGCAAGCAATATATTCATATTTGCCGCAAGGTCCTGCGGATGGATCTCAACAGTTACGGCATTAACGGGGCCGACGATATCCAGTCGATTCTTTTCGGCGGAAAGAGCCTGCCGGACCGGATATTCGTCCGCTGGGCCAATGGGGAGCGCTATGTTTATCCGGGGACCTACGAGGATCCGAATCATGCGGCTTACTTCGAAAGGCGCAAAGTGCCGGGCAATATACGGGAGACGAAATCGCTTTTGTGGTCACAGCCTTTTGAGAACCAAAACGGAGCTTACCGGATGATCTGCCGGCATCCGCTGTACGATGACGGCGGCAGTTACCTCGGTTGCGCGGGGCTTGAATTGCGGATGGAAAATGTGCTGGAGCCACTGATGGAGGCCAGCCGCATGACGAATGGACATAAATTCTATTTTATTGATATACCCGGGCATAAGGTTGTGATGATCGACAAGGGGCGGGTGGTTCATCCCGACGAGGACGGATTTTTCTCCGACAAGATACATTCGGTCGAGATTTTGAAAGCAGCGGACCGCCTGCGGGAAACGAATGCCCAGCAGTATGAGGATCGGCTCGGCGGACGGGAGTATTTCATCTCGGGCGCGATGTTCGAAGTCAGCGAGACCATGTTTATCCAGATGATCGGTTCAGGGGATATGCATGCTCATTTTCCGGACAATTTTCATTCCCTGATCAAAGAGAACCGGGAGCTCTGCCCTGATCAGGATCATTGATTACTCCTTGACCAGGACGAATTCGCTCAGGCGCAGTTTCTGGTCGATGCCGCTGCCCATGACCACGAGGAAGCCTTTGTCGGCAAATTCCTGTACGCCGCAGTCGACCCAGTGGTAATTTGTTCCTTCGCATTCCTTGACTTTGACGTGCCGCTGCCAGCCCTGGCCGCCGATGATCGCGGCGTTGGCGGTCTTGTTGGCGGTTTCGGTGCGCATGCAGGCGTATACGTGCCACTTGCCCTTCAATTCCTGTTCCGGGGTGAAGCGCCAGTGCAGCAGCCATTTGTTGCTGCGGTTCGGGAACTCCAGCGCCGAAATGCCGTCGTCGTCGACCTTGGTGCATTCCCAGAAAACAAAATCCGGCACGCCGAACCTGCGCCATTTTTGGAGCGGCAGGCCCTTGCAGGGCTCGGGTGTGGCGAGGCCTTTGCTCCAGTCGCCGGTCACTTTTTTGCGGGCGGTTTCGAGATAAGAGTCGATCGTGAGCTGACCGGATTCGCGGTAGAAGTCCTTGTAATTCAGGGCCCGATAGGTTTCCGTGACGGAATCGATCAGTTTCGTCAGGTCGAGGCGGGCGCGGAGTTTTTTGCCCGCGGGCGTTTCGGCATTTTCGATATTGGCTTCATCGCTGTAGAGAATCGGCAGGTCCACCACCATGGCGGCGGTTTTCACCCGCAGCAACGTTGCGGGATCGGCGGCTGCCGCTTGCTGTGCCCGGTCGAAAATCTCTTTCAGGGTCAAGAGGCCGGCCAGCGGAATTTTGTTCAGCCGGATCATGCTGCCGCCGAGCTGCAGCTGGTTTTTGCGGAAAATTTCCCATTCCGCATCCATATATTCGCGGATGAGCGGAGCGGCCGCGCCGTAGTAGCCGGTCAGAAACTCCTGAATCAGCGCTTCCTGATCCAGCTCCGGGTTCCACATCAGTTTGCAGGCCAGATAATTGTGCAGCGGATGCACGTCGCCGGTCAGGCCCCGGCCGTAGCCTTGTTCCAGCACGGCTATGACACGATTGCTCGCCATGAAGCGGAGGTCGGCGGCATAGTTGCGCCAGCTTGGATGCGGCATCATGGTATTGCCGAAATTCGAGGTATAGTTCCATACGTATAGTTTGGGTGAGATCCGGCTCCAGGCCAGGAATTCGTCGCGGCAGGTGGCATTTTCCGCGGAGTCCCAGGGATAAAGGAAGTTATTCGCCGTGCAGAAACGGATGATGACGTTGTGCCGCGGTTTGAGGTGGGCCGGCGGCTTGCGGGTGTAGTGATAAGCGAGGGTTTCGACCAGGACATTCGGGAATTCCGCTTCGACCGCCGTCGCCACTTCATTCACCAGATTCAGCAGTGAACCGGCCGGGGAGCCTTCTTTGGCGTCGATGGCGCGGCAGTTGTTGCAACGGCAATAGTTGTCGGCCATTTTGCCCCAGGCGTCGTTCTGCGAGAGCGAGATGATCCGGGGATTGGTTTCCTTGCGCAGCCATTCGAGCGTTTTTTCTTTCAGGATGCGGCGGACGTCGGGATTGGTCAGGCAGAGCTGCGGCATGCCAAGGGTGGGATCGTACTCACCGCGCTTGCCGTCGATCAGAGCGAAATATTCCGGATGGGTTTTCAGGTAATCTTTCGGCGGAATCATTTTGTCGAAGGTGTGGCACCAGCCGATCAGTTTGATCACGCCGCCGTGGGATGGCGGCACGCTTTGAAAGTGGCCGTTGGTCCGCATCCAGGCGGCGTAGGTACCGCCGACTCCACCGAGGCGGTCGCGCCCTTCAAACGGCGGGGCATAGCGGAGGTTCCAGTCCTTGAGTTCGATCCGGTTCAGTTTGGGAATTACTTCATCGCGGAACGTCCAGCGGCGCACGCCGAGGTCTTCCAGAAACTCATAAACCGCGTACAGGACGCCGCGCGGGCGGTCGCCGCTCAGCACCAGGTTGTCGCCAACCCGTTTCAGGATGATTTCGTCCGGCTTGCAGGTGGCGAAATCAATACCCAGAAGCTTTGCCGTTTCCGGCGATTGGCCGATATAAATCGCTTTGCCGGAATAATTTTCCTTGTTCACGACCGGCAGCTTGATGCCGGATATCTTCTGCAGATAGGCCTGCAGTTCGGCGGCGGCGGTTTGCTCGGTCACTGCCGCCTGAGCGGGGAGCACGATTGCGTATTCGCTTTTGCCGTTTTCCACCAGCGCGGCGGAACACAGGAACGGTATTGCGGCGGCTATCAGAGCGAGGAAATATTTCATGTTTACCATACCCATTTATACATGTTGTTCATGCCGGTGCCGTCGATATAGGGGCTGGCATATTGCTGTTTGACCAGAAGATTGCTGCGCCAGGCCAGCAGAATCGTCGCGCCGTTGCTGCCGTCGTACCTGATCGGAGACCTCAATTCCGTGACATGGCCGCCCAGTGCTACCAGATTGGCCGCGCTGTTGTGCCGGGGGGTGATGGCGTAACCGGTGGTTTCGATGATGTTGGTGCCGAGCCCGGCAATCCAGCAACTGGAGTCGATGAACATAATCAGGTCCGGCGAGCGCCCGGGAAATGACATGAGCCGATCCATTTTTTGCGGCGGGATATTGGGGGAGCCGTAATAATCCCCCACCGAATAAACATTCAAGCCGTAGCTGACGGCGTATTTGATGCTGTGGCTGGCGTCGGTCCAGGTGCCGCCTTCCACGGTGTTGCGGTAGCCGGTCTTGGTGCTGGTGGGGGCATCGCTGGGGCAGTAGGTATTTTTGATGCCGGGGAGGTACTTGTTTTCATAAAGGACCCGGGGCCATGGTTTTTGCAGCCAGCGGTTGGTGTCGCAGGTACCCGGCAGGCACCAGCCGTCGTAATCATTGACATACTGGTGAAACATCAGGCCCAGTTCCTTCAGGTTGCTTTTGCATTGGACGGACCGGGCTTTTTCCCGCGCCGAATTCAGTGCCGGCAGCAGCATTGCCGCGAGAATGGCGATGATGGCGATCACGACCAGGAGCTCGATGAGGGTGAAACGATATTTATTTGTTTTGTGCATGGCGCATACTCCTTAAATTGCTTCGGTTAATATAAATATACGGTCAACCCCGCCTTAAAGCAACAGGGGGGCGGTTGATTTTGATGCACAAATTGTGCACAAAACTTGATTTGTCGTTAAGGTGGTGATATAGTGGCTATTATGAAAGATGTCACCATAACAGGAATTGCCGCGCGGGCAGGGGTGTCCCACTCGACCGTGTCGCGGGTTTTGAACAACCGTCCCGGGATTTCGGAAGCCGTCCGGGAACGGGTGTTCCAGCTTGCCGATGAGATGGGGTATGCGAGAAAGAGCAACCGGCAGATTGTCGGGGTGGTGATCCGGCTCGATCCGGACGGTTTCGACCAGTATACCGCCCAGCTGCTGTATCAGTTGAGCATGGCGCTGAAAAATGCGGGATTCCGGCATGAGATTATCTGCGAGCATGACCTGGACCTGCTGGATGAGCGGAAGTTGTGCGGTGTTCTTTCGCTGCTGCCGCTGAATCATATCGCCCGGTACTGGAGCCGCTATCATATCCTGCCGCTGGTCTGCGTGAATGATTACAGCGACCTGCTGGGCGGCGTCCGCTCGGTGTGTTCCAATGACTATCAGGGGATCCGGCAGGGGGTGGAGTATCTGGCCGGGCGGGGGCACCGCGAGATCGGATTGGTTTCGGACCGGACGGAAACGCTGAACCGGAATGCCCGGCAAATGCATTTCCTGAACATCATGAAGGATTACCGGCTGAAGCCGCAGATTGTGGAAACTTTTTATGGTGACGATATTTCGTCGAAGCTGGAAAAAGCGCCTGCCGGGCTTCTCTGCTGTGCCGAAATTCATTCCGAGCCGCTTTTCCGGGCTCTTTGCCGGGGGAACCGGTTTGCCAACGGGGCGGACCTGGCGGCCTGGGCGTATGCGGATGGATACTGGTACCAGGGGGCAGATATCGGTGTCCTGTCGCAGGATTTCCGGAAACTGGCCGGGAACTCCGTGGCGATGCTTCAATACATGCTTGGGCGGAAAGGTGCCGAGTGCCCGGATACCAGCGTCGACTATTTATTCCAGACTTTCAATCCAGACAACTGACCCGGCCAAAATACAGAGAGTGAACGATTATTTTGAATTTTTTTCATCAAGCACAAGTTCAATATGCAACCTGACGAAACGCTGTACAAAATGAAGATAGTATAATATCATTGGATTTATGAATTTGACTATTACTGATGAAGTTATATATTAAATTAAAATTTATTAGCGAAAGAGACTAGAGATATGGCACCACCGAAAAAATACCCTCAGATCGCCGAGCAGATTATCAATGAGATAAAGTATGGTAATTATCGGGTCGGGAGTGAGTTCCCGAACCTGGATGATATGGCCAAAATTTACAAAATCAGTCGGGCTACCGCATTCCGGGCGTTGTCGATTCTGGTCAAGGAAGGATATGTGTCGGTAGGGCGCGGCCGCAAGAGCGTGGTGATCGCCCGCGAGAAGACGCTGAATCTGCGGAAAAACAATATTTCCGGCACGATTGCCATTCTGGCCGATTTCAATACGGATGCGAGCATGAGCGGCGCGATGAAGATGATTTATGCGGTTCAGCATGAGTTGAAAGCGATGGGAAATCACGTGGTATGCTTTCAGTATTGCAACAATATAGAACTGCGTCCGAATGATATCGATGCTTATATTCTCTTTGATATGTTCGGCATTCACGGCAAATACCGCGAAATGGTCCATGATACCGGCAAGCCGTATGTCCGGCTCTGCTGTGTGGCCGATCACTTCATCCGGCCGAACCATATTCATCTGTTGTACAAGATTGCGCTTCTGGAATTTTCCAGTTATCTGCTGAGGAACAAATCCGAGAAATATGTTTTCTTCGTGCAGGATATGACATCGGCAGGCAAGGGGCTCGATGATACCGAGCGCCGGAAAATCGACGGCTGGGTCGACGAGGAAATCCTCGAACCCCTGATCGATACGCTGAAGCAGCACGGCTGCAAGGCCGACCAGGTTACGATCGTCCGGCTGGACTCCAAAGGCGATACCGCACGGAAAACCGTGGAGAACATTTTGTCCGAGGTCACTCCCGGTACGGGGATTGTCACCGTGTCGGAAAACAGTGCATTGGATATTTTCCAGTCCATGAAAAAGCGCGGCATGCTGCCCGGCCGGGATTACCACATCGGATTTGTCGATTCGATCTGTACTTCCAATGACAATAATTTGCAGAACCTGAACGGCGTCAAGCTTGAACTCTCCGAGATTTTGAGCAAGGTCATCAAGTCGCTCGACTACCAGTTGGTATACGGCGATAATTTCGCCCCGGGCTGCATTGTCAGTGCAGGTTTCGAGGCCTGATCCATTTCCGCTACAAATTAAAAACCTCACCGGCGTCAAACCGGTGAGGTTTTTTTCTTGATCCGGAAAATTATTTATTTTCCTTGCTTTGGTCGATGCTTTCCAGTTTTGCTTTGTCGACGATCGACATCTGGCCTTCGACGCGGCCGTCGTCGAGCGGGTTGTCCACCCGGTTCTGCAGGTCGCGGAACATCCGGAAGAGGTCGATTGTGCCGCCGACAGTGAACCAGACGGTGGAGATGGCTGCCACGATGCTGGGAATGACCAGCGATACGACGAAGAAATACTGACTCCACCATTCGATCGGCCACGGTGAGATCATATTGTAAATGGCGACAAATACGAACGCTCCGCAGAATGCATAAACCAGGGTATAGAGGAACACCGACCATGCAATAATTTTATCACCGCGGGAATATTCGGGGGTGATGCCGATAATCCTGGAGAATACATGGCGGATCGACCAGGAGGTCGGCGCACGGTGCTCGCCTTCGACATTGTATTTGCCGCGATGCAGCATACGATCGAGGTTGTACGGCTTCTTGTACGTAATCAGCGAAACGGCGATGTAGATGACAATACACAGTATCATCGTGATGAAGTAAAGTTCCATCGAATTGATCGGGAACTTGATGGCATCCATGCGCCAGACCACGTAGGGCTCGAAAGGCCCGGAGAGAGTGGCGAGGACATTGCCCAGCGTTTCGGTCCAGCCCATTTCATTCAGCCAGGGGTAGATGGCCGCGGCCCAGTTGCGCTGGACCAGAATGCCGCCCAGAGCCAGGACCATGCCGCTGACCAGCGAGGCGAACGCGCCCGCCGTGGTGCCGAAGCGGCTGTAGAGCCCGAAGATCATGACCGGACCGCAGCCGCCCAGCCACATCGAAGTCATAATCGTCACAAAGAGGTTGATATAGTCCAGCTGCGCCATGAAAAATGAGCCGAAGAAGAAAAATACCCCGACCCCGATCGAGACCCATCGGATCATCCATAGATGCCCTTTGGGCGTGAATGGTTTTTTCTTGAAAGGCAGGATCACATCCTGGGCAATGGTCAGTGAGGCGCTGAAAATTCGCGAGTCGTCTGTCGATACCATCATCAGCACCATCAGCAGACAGAACAGCCCGATCAGGCCCACCGGCAGCAGTTTACGCATGGAGACCGGCAGCATGATCTGATGATAGAGCGTCCGGAATTCCTGAAATTTGGCGTTGGCCGTGGGAACATCCTTTTCGCCCTCACGGAGAGTGTTCAGTACGGTATCCAGATAAGGTGTATCGAGGTTGGAGGTTTGAGACAGGGGTTGGTCCGTGCCGATGGTGTGGCTATGCGGGGGAAGGGCGGCGATATTGGTTTTCAGCTGTTCCCGCAATGCGGCGTTGTCGGTGACCAGTTCCTCGACGACCCGGGTGGAAATGGTGTCGCGTACGTCTTTGGCCTGAGGGGCAAAGTTTTTGTGGTTCAGGAGTGTCAGGATCATGATCGCCAGCAGCAGGTAAAAGATCGTGCTGAAGCCGTTGCGCCAGGTGCCGAGGATGCTGGCCATCTTCTGTTCGTGCGGCGTTTTGGCGGCGGAACTGTTGCCGGCGCCGATCCAGCTGGCGCGGTGCAGAATCACGCCTACCACGGTTACTACCAGGGCGAAAAGGTTGAAGTCGCGCAGATGGGAAATATCATAAGGATTGAGGAAGCTTTCGCCGGGGGCGCGGTCCATCATGACCGGCATGATTTCGCCTGACCAGGAAAATGAAACCAGGACGAAAATGATGAAAATCACCAGTGTCGGGTAACAGAAAAGCCCCTGGATGGTGTCGGTAATCACCAGTGCCAGAGTTCCGCCCATGCAGATAATGGTAATAGCCAGCGCGAGGGTGATGACCACCATGATCATGAAGGTCGGCACGTGCAAACCGAAGATATTGACTTTATGGGGCAAATCCAGGTAGTAGATGAAGAAGCGCGCGGCGACCGCCGGACAGATCATGTTGGCGAGCATTTCGGAAATCGAGCGGAGGGCTGCCGCGAAAATACGGAAGGGCCGGTTGTAGCGCATTTCCAGAAACTGCCCCAGCGACATCGACCGGGTTTCCCGGAAACGGTAAACACAATAACCGGTCAGAGCCAGCACCAGCGACAGTGGCACAATCAGGTTGTTCCAGAAGGTGACGGCAAAGCCTGTTTTGTAGTGGATTTCGACATAAGCAACGAGGGTGATGATGGAGAGTCCGTTGGCCACGTCGGCCACGCAGATCACATAGCGGCCGCATATACGCCCCGCCGAGAGGAAGTCGGCCACACCCCGAACGTATCTTCTGGAATACCATCCCATATACATGACGAATGCCAAAGGAACCAACAAGATCAGCCAATCAATCCAACTCATTTCATCTCCTTGATATTTTTGTTGTGCGCATCTCCGGGCACGAGTATATTCTGAAAGTACATCCGGTTTGGCGATTTGTCTACAGCCGGAAATGAATTTTCAGCGAAAAAAAATCAGAAATAATTTTTGCATGCTAAAAAAACGTCGCTGAA
>JBEBXH010000046.1:0-49464 GCA_040391785.1 Victivallis vadensis | reverse complement strand
GACGTTTTTTTAGCATGCAAAAATTATTTCTGATTTTTTTTCGCTGATTTTTGATAAGCCCTATTGACAAAACGACCGGGGGACGTTATAATCTATATAAACTGGTCGACCAGTTTGACCAGATAAAGGAAATCGATGAATTATGAGTGATGTGAGAAGAGATGTGCAGGATCATATTTACTCGCTGATGGCGAAGCCCGACGTGATTTTGAGCGAACGCGAGATCGCCCAGAAATTCGACCTGAAGCGGGGAAATGTGCGTGAAATCCTGCTTTCGATGGAAGGCGAGGGGATCCTGGAGCGGATGCCCCAGCGCGGCTATCGCTGTGTGAATTACCATGGTACGGATTATCAGGCGGTGACGACGGTTCGCTATGCTGTGGAGCACGAGGCGGTCCGCAAAGCGATTGAGATTGCGACCCGGGAAGATATTGTCCGGTTGACTTTGTTGATCGAGGATATGACGAAATATATTCAGCAGCATGACCATGACAGTTTTGCTATGGCCGACATGGAGTTTCATTCGGCCTTGGTAGCGGCATCGCGGGATAATTTTCTGATCCGGATTTTTTCCTTTATGTGTTCGACTGTATTCAGGATATGTCATTCTGACGACAAGAAAAACGCGGATGCCTTGGAAAACCACCGCGAGATTTACAAGCATTTTAAAAATCGTGATTGGGAAAAGACGGAAAAGGCGCTGCGGAATCACCTCGGCCGCAAAGTTTCCTTGTGACAGACAGAGAAAAATGAGTGCATTCGGAATCAAATAAAACCGGAACGGAGAATGGAAAATGAATAAGAGAAGATTAGATTTCACACTTATAGAATTGCTGGTAGTTATTGCGATTATAGCGATTCTTGCTGCCATGCTGCTGCCGGCGCTGAATAAAGCCAGGGAGAAGGGATATACCGCCAAATGCATCGGGAATCTAAAGAATTGCAATGCGGCACTGGCTATGTATGCGACGGATTACAATGATTTCTACCCCGGCTATCTGTATTACGATGCGACTTACGGGGTTTCGACCCATGTCAGTTGGGGATTCTGGGCTATCAAGCTCGGTTATCTTCCCCGGACGGATGCCACGGTTTGCCCTTCCGCCATGCCGCGGTCGGATGAAGCGAACAACAATTGGCAGCTTTTTACCTACAGTACCTTTGGGTATGGTACGAGCGGCGGTATCGGCCAGATTTCGGGTGCGGTGGATATCAAGGATGGAAGTAACACTTACCGCGGGCTTTACAGCAAGAAGTTGAAACGTCCGAGCAGTACGGTTTTTCTCTTTGACGGACTCCATAAGGGGCAGCACAGCTCTTTTCCAAACTGCAAGGACTGGCAATTTTATTCAGCCAATATCCGCGGTTACGCGGCCACGGCTACCGTCGCCATATTGGCTCATGCCCGCCATCAGCAGCGCCTGAATGCGGCATTTCTCGATGGCCATGTCCAGGGATTGAGCGGAGGAGAGTATGCGAGGGAAATCCGCGATATGTTTACCGGGGCGCCGGCATTGGCCAATGTCCAGTATCTTGATCAGAATGCGAATGTCATCACCGCTGCCTGGCCGACCAATTAAAGATTTGATAAGGAGTTTCGTATGATGATAAAATGGAAAAGTAGTCCGCTTGCTTTGGCTGCGTGTATATTGAGTTCGCTGACTGCCGCCGATCTGACGGTGGCGGTTCACTTTGATCCTGTTTCCGCAAACGGCATTATCACTTATGACGTTCCGGCGGATGCTCCGGCGGAAATTCGGGTGAAAGCCGTTTTTCAGCTTGACGGAAGTGAATTCAAGCCGGCGGCGGTGAATAAATTTCGCTCGGAAACCGCAATCACGATTTCCGCCGGCAGCAAAATATTTGCCGACGAGCAGAAAAATGGCGAGGTTACCGAGTATATGGCAGCTGGGCGGAAAAGAATCATGGTCTGGAGTACCGCGCAGCAGTTACCGACTGATGCATCGGTTCAGGGCAGGTTAAAACTTTCCGTGGCCGCGGCTTCTGCTCCTGATACTGTGATTGCAGAAAAGACCGTCGATTTCAATGTGGATTTGAGTCGGGTTGTCGTGTTGGATGAATTTGTCGCGAATCCCGGAATTTATCCGAAAATCGTAGCCGGGCAGAAAAGTACCGTTCCCGGCTGGTATCAAACCGTAAACGGACTGGAAGTTTATGAGAAGGAAGATCTGCTGGAGCCGCTGATTTACCGTCACAGCTTGAGCGGCTATTATGCCATTTATGTGAAGGTGCCCAAAAATGGTTACGGAGAGATCGAGCTGGAATTGACTACCGATGGATTCAGCCAGCGCTTCAGCGCGTTCGATGGGCATGAATATTTCTGGAAGATCGCCCGGATGGACGGTACTCATCTGGTCATCCGTCAACCTTACCGGACGCTGTTCACGCTGAATGACGCATTGATGGCACGCCTGAAATATGTCAAATTCGTACCAGTATCGCAAGAGGCTTACGAGCGTTATGCCGCGAACCGGCAACCCGGGCGGGATAAGCTCGTCGCCGGTTATTTCGAACCCTATAGCTGGGCGTTTCGGGAATATGTGATGAATTCCTCCAAGTTTCTGGAGGCGGCGGCCGCGTATCATGAAGCAGGAGTTGATTTTGTGGATATGCAGGCGGGACGCGGCGGCTCCAAGCCGCTTTATCCCTCCGCCTTGGAGATTCCGGTTATGGAAACGGTGAGCGGCGATCCGGCGCCGGGCAGCAGGGTTCAGCCAACTTCGCTGGGGCCGAGCCGGATGGTGCGGGTGACGGATCCGATTCTGGCGACTCTACGCGGCTGCAAGGCATACGACATGCAAGCCTCTGTCAATTTCGGTGCGGCAATCAATTACATCAATACTTCCATGGAGAGTGAATTCAGCAAGGCTAATCCGGAGCTGTTCATTGAGCGGTACTATCTGGATTACTCCAAACAGGAGGCACGCAGGCATTTATTGAATTATTACCGCGAGGTACTGGAAAAAGGAGCCCGGAATTTGACGATCGATTTCTGCCGGTACCCGCATGCGATCCGGAAAGCGGAAGAGGCGACGGCGTTTTTGCGTGAACTTCGTGCTTTGACGAGGCAATTTGAAACCGGGGGGCGGGTCGGGATCATGGTCCGTTTTCCGGTACCCGGCTGCAAGGGCGTTGCACGGGAAAATGGTAAGTTCAATCCGGAAACCTGGGTGAAAGAACAACTGGTCGACTTCCTGGTGCCGGCCGATTTCGGCGGCATGCTGTATTTCGATGTCAAACCATACATCGGCATGGTACAGGGGAGCAACGTCAAAGTTCTGCCATGTATCGAAGGATTGAGGAGCGGGCCGCCGTTTCCCGGAGAAGCGCTGCGGAGGGTTGATGAATTTTACCGCGCGGGGGCTCATGGCGTGTACCTGTATCAGGCCGATGCCCACATCGTTGGATCCATGACCGGAAGTCGTTCGGTTGACCACGACACGATCCGGACTTTTGGCTACAGTGGTTTGACACGGCAGAAAGTGGCGGAAGATTCCGCACGTATGACGGAATACAGTACCGATGTTTACTTGCACTATCCACTGAATTATCAAAGCAACCGCATCTTTTTCCGGATCGACGGCCTTCGCCCGGACAAGGTGGAAATGTACGTTGACGGTGAACTGTATTCGACCAGGACTCAGGAGCCTTATTTCCTTGGCGAACAGGGGTTCGAAAACCATTACAAGTTCCTGGGCAAAGACAGGCTGATCAAAGTCGTGGTGACAGCCGGCGGGCAGGTTTTTACCAAAGAATTCCCGCCGGTCACGGTTTTGCGTGCGCACGCTTTTTAAAGGAGAACAGGATGTCAGTGTCGTTACATATTGCCGATTATGGTGTGATCGTATTGTATTTGCTTGCGATGGTGGTCATCGGAGTCTTCTGTTCAGGTAAGAAAACGAGTTCGAAGGAATACTTGCTGGGCGGCGGGAAAATGCCTTTTTTCGTGCTTGGTATTTCCTGCCTGATGGCGGCCCTCAGTGCATTTTCACTGGTGATGATTCCCGGAGAAATCTACAATCACGGGTTGTCCTATTGGATATTGGGATTGATTGCTCCGCTGTTTACCCTGGTTACCTGTAGTATTTTTATACCGTTTTACTTCAAAATCGGGGCATTTACGCCGTTCGAATACCTGGAGCGCCGTTACAACCCGGCGGTGCGTACGATGGTGGCTTCCATCACCATTTACCTGCGTTTGATTTACCTGGGGATGGTACTGTTTTCCACCAGTAAAATTTTTGAGGGGGCGGCCGGTTGGCCCGGATGGCTTACGGTGTTGCTGTGTGGAGGCGTGGCGGTGGTTTTTACCACCATCGGAGGACTGAAGGCGGTGGTATGGACGGACCTCATGCAGTTTGTCGTTTTGATCGGCGGATTGGTCTGTATCCTGGGGGCTTTGTTCATCAAAGTCGATGGCGGTGTGTTCGGGGGAATAGCCTACGCGTTTCAGCATGGACGCGGGCTGGATCAGTTTGCCAAACCTGAATTTTATATGCTTAATCCATATGTCCGGCTTTCGTTCTGGCTGCTGCTGTTCGGGCAATTGACCGCGCCAATCAGCATCATGGCATCGGACCAGATGACGGTACAGCGCCTGCTGGCCAGCGGCAGCAGCCGGAATGCCATCAAAACCCAGGCGGTCAATACCTGTCTGACGATTCCGACACTGGTCATTCTCTGGATTATCGGATTGACTGTATTCGCCTTTTTTCATCAGAATCCGCAGATTAAGGTTTCAGGGGGCGATACTGCATTGTTCACGTTCATTTCGACTCAATTGCCGCCACCGCTGCCGGGGCTGATCATCGCCGGTATGCTGGCTGCGGTGATTTCAACCTTGAACGCGGTTTTCAACAGCATGGCCGCGGTATATCTCAAGGAGTTGCATCTGAGATATTTCAAACCGGATATGACGGAGATCGCGCAGGTAAAAGTATCGCGCATTGCCACGGTCACCATTGGTTTGACCGGGATGGCTTTCGGGCTGCTGATCACGATTTCAGCCAAGCATCTGGCGCAAAGCGTGGTGGAGGCATCGACGATTTTCAGCGCGTTTGACGCGATTATCCTGCCGGCATTTGTGTTTGCCGTGCTTTCCAGAAGAGCCAGTTCTCTGCTCGTCTGGGTTTGTGCCGGGTTACTGTGGGGCGTCAAACTGGGCATGATTACCTGGTATTTCCTGAGTACTGCTGCGGTGAAGGCATGGACGCCGGACATGCCGCTCGGCTGGGGCGGCCCATTGAACTGGTCATTTGTGTGGCCGTTTCTGCTGGCCGGAGGGATCATCACGGTTTTATGGTTGAGGTTTCGGGCCGGACAGGGTAAATACTTCCTGATCGTATTGATTGGCGGAGTTATGCTTTTGGGCTATGGACTCGGATTGACGGTATGGGGCGTTTTCAGTCATATCTGTTGCGTGGACACGGCCAAAGCACTCAGCTTCCAATGGTTGGTCGTTCCGATCATTGCGTGTTACACTACGCTTGGGGTGGTCTGGCTGACGTGCGGCAAGGTGCAGAAAAAAGAAAAATATCAGGGGTTGACCCTTTTCGATAAGGGAGAGATGGAATGAAAAAGCAATGGATCACCGAAGGATTTGAGGCGTTCCGCCGTGGAATATTTGGCAATGGCGGACAGAATTTATATGTGTCGCGGGCAGGGGTACTGCAGCGGATTTATCAATACGACTTGAATCACAGCGGTTATTTTGACCTGGTTTTCGCCAATTGCCAGAATCATCACGAGGCGGCTCCGGCCTATGTTTACAGCGATGTATTCGGCAAGGTGCGCCGGTCGAGCCTGCCCGCTCAGGGCGCGGTGTCCGGCGCGGTGGCGGATTTGTATGGTTCCGGCAATGCCGACCTGATTGTCTGCGGCCGCTACGACATGGCGGCGCCGTTTTCTTCCAGCGATATTTATTTCGGCGGTGGCGAGTATTCGGAGAACCGCCACATCCGCATTCCCACGCCGTGGGCGGAGTCCTCTGCGGCCGGATATTTCAAAGGCGGAAAACTTCCGGCGCTGGCTTTTTCGCTGCCGCTCTATAAAGTTGTCCGTATTTTTTACCCGTCGGAACTGGGGGTGGAGTGGAGCCGCTTCATCGACCTGCCGGTCATGACCGGACAGCTGGAAACCGGCGACCTGGACGGCGACGGTTATGACGAGTTGATTGTGCGGAAAAACGACTCGGTGGAAACGGTCATTTACTGGGGCGGACCGGATGGCATTTCGCCGGACCGCAAGACCGTGATGCCGGAGCTCCCGGAGGCGGACCGGATCATTGTCAAAATCTCAGCGTCGGTGCAAAGTCAGATGGAAAAGGAGATGAAATCTCCCGCGCTTCCCCGGATCGTAGTGATTGACGGACGGCAGTATCTTACGGTCATCACGGAGCGGCGGGTATTGTTTTATACGATCAGTCCGAAACGTGAAATCGAGCTCGGATTTGAGCTGCAGGTGCCGGAAGCGCTGGCAGTGGCGGCGGGCGATTTGCGCAATAACGGAGTGACCGATTTATTCATTGCCAGCCGCAGAAAAGAGAACGATGTTCAATGTTCGTATCTTTACCTGGGGGGGGCCGAAGGTTTCTGCGAACGGAACCGGATCATGATTCCGACGAATCAGGCATCCGATGCCGTGATGGCGGACCTGAATGGCAATGGCCATGCCGACCTGGTTATCGCCCAGAGCCATACGGAATACTCTTATACCAATCACCTGCTGGTTTATCCGGGTACACCAGAAGGCATTGGTAAAGAGCCATTGAAACTGGAGGCGGAAGACGCCCAGCGCGTATTTGCAGTTCCGCAACCGGACGGCACGCACGATTTGCTGGTAATCAACCATTATGCGCGCTCGGCGGTCGGTTTCGACAAGTGCTATATTTACTGGGGAAGTGGAAACGGTTATTCGCCGGAAAACATGCAGGAAGTGCCGGGCTGGTGCGCGGTCGATTCCCTGTCCGCCGACCTGGACGACGACGGCTGGGCCGAACTGGTCATTTGCAATAATTCGGAAAATTCTCTGCACCTGGACCCCGGTTTCCACGTGCATCATTTCGGGCCGGAGGGCTTCGAGCCGGAAAAAACGTATCTGTTGCCGACTAAGCTGGGCTGGGGCGCGGTATGCGGGGATTTCAACCGTGACGGTTACCTCGATATCATCGCCGTGGCCGAACATTGGTCCGCATTGAAGATTTTTTATGGCGGCCCGGATGGATTCCGCAAATCCGAGGTTATTTCGTTGGGAAATCGTAGCGGGGCACGCTGGATCATCGCTGTCGACCTCAACAAAAACGGTTATCTGGACCTGGTCGTTCCCCTGATCAATTCCGACCGTACGCTGATCCTGCATGGCGGTCCGGAAGGTTTCAGCATGGAGCGTCATTCCGAATTGGCCGTTTATCACGGGACTTGCGTCCGGGCGGCGGACCTCTCCGGCAACGGTTATCCGGACCTGATCATCGGCTCCCACATCGAGACCCCACAGAACGGTGAATTGACGCCGCATAATCCGCACCAGTCTTTTGTCCATATCTACTGGAACGGTCCGGAGGGGCTCCGCGAAAACAACAAAACCATTCTGCGCGCCGATGCAGCGGTGGCCATGGCCATTGCCGACTTCAACAATGACGGCTGGCTGGATATCTTCGCCGGTAACTATCACAACGGCAAGGAACGCGATATCAACTCCATTCTGTACTGGAACCGGCAGGGGAAATTCCATGAGCTGGACCGCCAGCTGATTTTCACGCATTCCGCTTCCGGCTGCCTGGCCGCCGATTTTAACGAAGACGGTTATGTCGACCTGGCGGTGGCCAATCACAAGGTGGACGGTGACCACCTCGGCTTTTCCACGGTCTGGTGGAACGGCCCGGAGGGCTTCGAACGCCGTAATTCCACCGACTTGCCGACGGCCGGACCGCATGGCATGACCGCCCTCGAACCGGGTAATCAGCTGGACCGCGGACCGGAAGAATATTATACCTCGGAACCGTTTCAGCTGAATGAAGATGTCGTATTGGATGAGATCAAATGGGAAGGCGAAGTGCCGCCGAAAACCTGGGTCACCGCCAAAGTCCGGATCGCGGCGTGTCCGGAATTGCTCGGCAGCTCCCCATGGCTGAAACCGGGGAGAATATCCATCAAATCCGGCGAGTATATTCAATACCAACTGGCGCTCGGTGCGGTTAATTCCCTGCGAACACCCCGGATTACCAGAGTGACAATGAGTTTCTTATGCAGCAAAAAAGCCGATTACCGGCAGAAGAAAAAGATCGGATGCCTCGCTCACAGTGAGGAATAATACCACTGCGTTAAAGATTGATGACGGCCTTGAGTTTGAAAAATTCCTGCATATTTTCATAGGCTTTTTCCATCATCGCTCTTCTGTTTGTGATTTATAATTTGTTCAATGAAATTGCCGAGATTTGGAAAGATCAATCTGTCATTCCAGAATCTCACCCCAAAACAACAAAATGACGTCCAGCGTTTCATTGAATTATTCCAAAATCTGTTTATTAGTAAAAAGCTATTTTCTCGGCCTTCATATATTATTATACTGCCATTTTCATACTTTATCAACTTTATTATATTTATTTTTGATAATTATTTTTCCCGATATCGAAAAATATTAAACATTTTTTTCGGTTAAGTGATATTTTTAGGATATTATTGCGGAATTCATAGTATTTTGCTGGATGCATATGATGTATCGTTTATTGAATATATATACATTAATATTGAATAAATTATTTATGATTTTTTGCAATGTGAAAGTTTTTTTGAAAAGTATGAAAATGAAGTATGTGGTTCTGTTTTCAGGAGATTTGAGCGTCATTTATTGTTTGGGCTCATGGTTTCGCGATACTGGCTGGGCGAGATTCCAAAGATGGACTTGAAGCGGCGCGAAAAATGATACTGATCTTCGTAGCCGAACCGGGCGGCGATTTCGGCAATGCTGCTTCTGGTGTTGACCAGCATTTCCGCGGCTTTATTCAGTTTCGAGCGGTCAATGAAAAGCTTCGGGTTGATACCGGTCCGCTGATAAAAGACCCGCCGGAACTGGTCGCGGCTCAAATTGCACTGGTCTGCCATATCGGAAACGGTCCACCATTGCTGCGGGTTTTCCCGGATGCGGCGGAGCAGTTTCTCGAATTGCGGATATTCCTCGCGTTCCGAAGAGCATTTCTCCAGATAGATGTCGACCAGTAGGCGCTGGAGCTCGATATTGGCCTTGATCTGCGAGTTTACGGATGGGTCGAGCATGAGGTTCAGGATGGGGAGCAGGCGCCGCTCTTTGCCCAGGGGAAACAGCCCGTTGGAAATAACTCCGGCCTGCATCAGCATGTCCGCCACCGGACCGCAGAAGCTGAGGCAATCCTCCAGATAGACATCGCGGTACCCGCCATAGCGGTTGATGGTGCCGGGGGTAATGATGATGCATTCGCCGGCTTTCACCTCCTGTTCGATATCCGGCTCGAGCCACAGTTTGCCGTTGCCTTCGTACATATGGGAAATGGAATAAAATTCAAATGCACGGGGACCGCAGCCACGAAACGTATCCGGTGCCGCCGAGTGGGATGAACCGCCGCCGATGAGCCACAAACCGTATTGCTGGTGGATGGGGTGTTTGACAATTTTCTTCGGCATCCGGTGGATATCGATTTTTTTGTCATCAATCATGCTGTTTTTATCCATTTGATATTTTCGTTTATGCTGTAAATTAATATATATTGTCAAAAATGCAAATGCATTTATCCAAACAATAAAGGAAGGCATATGAAAATCGGAGTTCTGGTTGAATCATTTCGGAAACCTCTTATGGAAGCGCTGGATGCGGCGGCGGAAATGGGGCTTCAGGGCGTTCAGATCGGTATGAAAAAAGAGTTTCTCGATTATACGGATGAGCAGCTGGCGGAGATCCGGGAAAAATGCCGGGCGAATAAGTTGGAAATTTCCGCGGTCTGCGGCGATTTCGGCGGCGACCCTTTTCATGTGGAAGGCGAGGGGATGGAGCGCGCCGAGCTGCTTTGCCGCATCGCCGATATCGCGGTCAAACTTGGCACGAAAGTGATCACCACCCATATCGGAGTCGTGCCCGAGGACCGGAACGATCCGGTTTATCCGTTGATGCTTAAGTCCATCGGCTATGCCGCGGAATATTCAGCGGCCCGTGGCGTGACGTTTGCGATCGAGACCGGACCGGAAAAGGCGGAAGTACTGAAAATGTTCATCGAGGACGTCGGCTCCAAGGGGATCGGCGTAAACCTGGACCCGGCAAATCTGCGCATGGTTTCGTGCGTGGATCCCGTGCATGCCGTCGAGGTACTGGGCAAATACATCGTCCACACGCACGCCAAGGACGGCGTCAATGTTTCTCCTGGCTCGGCCTCGGCCGCCTACGGCATGCGCAATCCGGATGGCTCCAAACGCGTTTTCGCGGAACCTCCGGCCAAATACAAAGAAGTGCCGCTGGGACAGGGGCAGGTGCCGTGGGATGAATACCTGGCCGCGCTCAAAAAGGTAGGTTTCAACGGCTTCCTGACCATTGAGCGCGAATGCGGCGACGACCCCGCCGGCGATATCCGGCTGGCCATGAATTTCCTCAAAGCAAAAATAGGATGAAGCGCAAATGGCTGAAAAACTGAAAGTTGCTTTGCTCGGATTCGGCGGCATGGGGCATTATCATGCCGCACGCTACAAAGATCTGGTGAATTGTGAACTGGTCGCGGTTTGCGATATCGATGAAAAACAGTTCGAGAATCTTTCCGCCAGCATCAATATCGGCAGCAGCGGCGAGGCTGCGCTGACAAACGTCAGGCAGTATCTTTCTTATGAAGATTTGATTGCTCACGAAAAGCCGGATTTCATCGATATCTGCCTGCCGTGCCATCTCCATGCCGAATATGCGATTCGGGCCATGAAGGACGGTTTTCACGTGCTGGTCGAGAAGCCAATGGCGCGCACGACCAAACAGGCCGACGAAATGCTCCGGGTCGCCCGCGAAACCGGCAAAAAGCTGATGGTCGCCCAGTGCCTGCGCTTCATGGGCACCTTCAATGCCATCAAAGAGGCATACGACTCCGGGAAATACGGCCGGCTCCTGCGGATGGACCTGCGGCGCAACAGTTCGCTGCCCTCTGCTGCCTGGTATCGTGACGCCACGTGCAGCGGCGGCGCGCTCCTCGACCTGCATTTGCATGATACGGATTTCGTGAATTACATGCTGGGTGTTCCGGAGTCGGTCCGGACCTGCGGCATCTCGCGCGCCTCCGGCGGGATCGACGATCTCATGACCACCTATACTTACTCGGGCGGCCCGATTGTCAATGCGGAAGCCAGCTGGTGCCGCAGCGGCTGGCACAACAGTGCAGCCGCAATCTTTGAACAGGCGACCGTGGAGCTGATCGACGGCAAACTCACCGTGGCCCGCCCCGATGAACCGGTTGAGGAGCTGGCGGTAACGGGAGAGGATCCCTACGGAGCCGAGATCGACTATTTTGCCGCGTGCATCCTGAAAAATTGCGCCCCGGAGCAATGTTCCCCGGAGAGCACCCGGGAATCCATCCGGATCGCCCTGTCCGAAGAAAAATCCGCTCTTTCAAAGCGCGAAGTCGAACTGTAATTTTTACGCGCGTCCGTGGCAAATGCTGCGGATGCGCATTTTCATTTCGTCGAGGCCGAGAATGCCGTGGACGAAGCCTTTTTTGACTAGCTCGGGAGGAAGGAATTCGTCGTATTTTTCGAATAGCGGAAGTTCGCCTTTGTAGATCAGCTCCATGGGGTCGAGCGGCTGCTTTTCCATTTCACTCAGCACGTGGAAAAACTCCTCTTTCGAGGCTTTCATTTTGAACTGAATGAAGTATGGCCGCGAAGAGTCCAGCGCGGAGAGGCCGAGCAGCGGCGCGCATTTGATTTTGATGAAGCGCTCCAGCGCCAGAAATGCGTAAGTCCCGAGCCACGGAAAGAGGCACCACATATCCCCGCCGAGGCAAATGAGCGGCTCTTCCGTCATGCCGGAGTTGACCGCGGTGTGCCGGGCTTCGATCAGCCTCGCCGCCGCATTTTTCATCAGATACGGGTAGACAGTATCCTGGCGCAGAACCTCTTTCATGCGTTCAAGCACTTTGGTATTGATGTCGCCGGGGCACTGGCCGAAATACGCCGGAACTTTGCCCTTGACCTGTTCGCAATAAATCAGGTGGCGCTTGTGGTCGACTTCCTCCACGATCCATACGTGTCCGGCGAGGGCGATTTTTTCCCCGACGGGCGGCGGCAGCACGATCGTGCCCAGTTCCTGCGAATGGCTGCGCACCGTGTATTCCTCATTTTCCTTGAACACGGCGTAAAACTTGAAGGAGTTGGTCTGGCGTTCTCCGCTCAGTCCGACAATCAGGCCGCCTTCCTCGGTTTTCTGAATATGCTCTGCCTCAACGAGATGCTTCAGCAGCAGTTTGTAGTCATCCTGGGTAATCCGGTGGAAATAGCTCAGCGAGAGCACGCGCGAGGCGAGGGCCGCCGGCGACATTTCCCCGCACGATGCCAGCGTGCACATGGTCTGGTGATACAGCAGACTGAAGGGCAGGCGGTCCAACTTTGGCGGCTCGACCCAGCGCTCTTCGCGGTAGAGTTGAATCAGGGCGATTCCCTGTATCAAGGTCCACGGGATGGTGGCCGGCAGCATGGCGCGGGATTCCGGCTGTTCCTCACGGATGACGAACCACATTTCGGGCGGCAGGTCCCGGCGGCCGGTGCGCCCCATCCGCTGCAGGAACGACGAGACCGTGAACGGAGCGTCGATCTGAAAGGCGCGTTCCAGCCGGCCGATGTCGATGCCCAGCTCAAGCGTGGCGGTGGTGACCGTGGTCTGGAACTGCTCGTCGTCTTTCATGACGGCTTCGGCGGTCTCGCGGTAGGAAGTGGATAAATTGCCGTGATGGATCAGGAAGCGGTCCGGCTCGTGATTTGCCTCGCAATACTGGCGCAGCGTGGTGGTAACGGCCTCGCATTCCTCGCGGGAATTGACGAAAACCAGACACTTTTTGCCCCGCGTGTGTTCGAAGATATAGCCCATTCCCGGATCGGCGTTTTTCGGTGCGGTATCGGTCGGCATATCCAGCACCGGCAGCGTCTCGGGGAGTTCCTTGTCCTCCGCCGACTGCGCGCCCTGAAGGTAAAAATGTTCCATGGAGAGCCGCCATTTGGCGCCCTTGGCCTCGATTCTGGGAATGGTGATATTCCGGCCCGTGCCGGACGAGAGAAATTTGCCGGTGTTTTCCAGATCGCCGATGGTGGCGGAAAGGCCGATTCGCCTAGGATTCACCCCGGCCAGTTTCGAGAGCCGCTCGATCAGGCAGAGGGTCTGGCCGCCGCGGTCGCCGCGCATCAGCGAATGGACCTCGTCGATCACGATAAACCGTAAATCGCCGAACAGCCGGGCGATATAGGAGTGTTTATGGAGCAGCAGCGCTTCCAGCGATTCGGGGGTAATCTGAAGAATGCCGGAGGGATTTTTCAGCAGCTTGTTTTTGTGCGATTGCGCGACATCGCCGTGCCAGTGCCAGACGGGGATATCCGCCTCGCGGCACAGATCATTCAGGCGCATGAACTGGTCATTAATCAGGGCCTTCAAGGGGCCAATGTAGATGGCTCCGACCGACCTCGGCGGATCCTCGGTGAACAGTGTCAATATGGGGAAAAACGCGGCCTCGGTTTTACCCGAAGCGGTGGAGGCGGAAAGCAGGATGTTGTCGTCGGTATTGAACACCGCGTCGCCGGCGGCGACTTGGATCGCCCGCAGCGCCTCCCAGTTATTCTGGTAAATAAAATCCTGAATGAAAGGCGCGTAACGCTGGTAAATACTCATTGCCGTACCTCAAATCTCAAATTCTTCAAATGCCTTTTCGGGCGCTTCATTGTCGACCTCCGTTTTGGCATATTCGAATTTTTCCGAGTTCAGGAGTTCGGTGATATTGATATGGGGATTCTGATGCACGATATTGAGCAACTCGATGAAATCGCGGATGACCTCGCGCGGAGTAAGCTTCGTATCCGCCCCGATACGGCTGAATTCGATTTTGATGAAGTTGATCAGGTCGTCTTGAGTGAGCGTCTGCTCGTACTCGAAAAGCCCGGCGTGGATGCCGGCGAGTTTCTCGATGAGCACCAGCATTTCCTCGTAAGTGAGCGGCAGCAGTTTGATCACCGGCGCCAGCACGTCCTTGATGCCCTCGCGGCCGAAGCGTCCCTCTTCCAGCCGGGATTTCAGCGCTTCGTAGCTGAAAATTCCCCGCCGGGTGTCCTCGATGCTCTGGGGCGTGCCCCCCATGATGATGCCGAGGTACCGGGCCTTGCCCTGCAGCGTATCGTTGTACATGGTCAGGATTTTTTCGTAATTGTACTGGCGGGTCGTGCTGTTCGGGATCTTGTAAATATTGACCAGTTCGTCGATCAGGATCAGGAGGCCATTGTAACCGGCTTTTTTCAGGAACATGGCAAAGAGTTTGATGTATTCGTACCAGTCGTCGTCGGTGATGACGATGTTGACGCCGAGTTCGGCTTTGGCCTCTGTTTTATTCACATACTCGCCGCGGAACCACTTCACGACCTTGGCCTTGCTCTCGTCGTCGCCCTCAATGTACGAACGGTAGTAGATTACCAGCAGCCGGGCGAAGTCAAACCCGTGCACCATCTCGTTCAGCGAACTGATTACTTCATGGATTTTCTTTTCCACCAGTTTACCGAATCCGCTGTCGGCGGGCGTCAAGCCGCTTTCGACCGCCGCTTCGCTCTGGATATTGCTGATCCAGCGGTCGAGGATCAAGGTGAGCGCGCCGCCCTCGGGGCGCGTTTTGGTGGACATGTTCTGGATGAGTTCTTTGTAGGTGGCGAGCCCCTGGCCGCGGGTGCCCTGCAGCCGCCGTTCCGGCGAGAGGTCGGCATCGGCCACGACGAAGTTTTTGTCCATCACATAGTTGCGGATCGTCTGCAGCAGGAAGCTTTTTCCGCTGCCGTATTTGCCGACGATGAAGCGGAACGAGGCGCCGCCGTCCGCGATGATATCGACGTCGTGCAGCAGCGCGTTGATTTCCGATTCCCGGCCGACGGTGATATACGGCAGCCCGATCCTCGGCACCACGCCGCCTTTCAGTGAATTGATGATGATCGTCGATATTCTCCTGGGGACTTTCATATTCCGATGATTCCTTTCAGCTCGTCAATATAATCTTCAATCAATTCCGGGGCGTCTCCATCGCAAACAATCACCGTGTCGTTGAAGGTGTCAAAGAGTTTTTCGTTGATGGAGTCGATCACTACGGAAAGGATCAGATGGTTCGATTTCAGCACTTCCTCATAAGCCGCGCCGGAGAGCAGACAGCGCATGAACTGATATTCCGGATCGCTCAGGTTGGTCGTGTTTTCCGGCGCTTCTTCCGGTTCGGCGAAAATATCCTGCTCCTCCACGATCAGCTTGCTCTGCGTCTCCAGCGAGGCGGTCCGGATGCCGTGCAGTTTGGAGACGTCGATGCTGATTTTGGGCAGGGCGTTTCTTCTTTTTTCTTCCAGATAACCGTCGATTGTTTTGTTGATGATATTCTGGTATATTTTGGTTATTTTATCGGTTTTCAAGGTCGAGGGATAATAGTATTTCTGGCGCATCAGGAAATCGATGGCTTTCAGTAATGCCCCGGTCTGCTGGATTTTTCCCTTGTAACAGAAAAACCGTTCCATCGTCCATTTTCCGTTCTGACAACGGTAACGGTAAATATTGTTGATCTCATAAACAAAGTCTTGGCGTCTCAGCCGGTCGCAGAACACCGCGGAGCGGAACATGGCGTAGGAACTCGAGCGGTTTTCGCCGAAAAACTTTTTGTCGATACTGTTTTTGCGGTTCCGGTCGTAATAATCCGAAAGTTCGGCGAAAACCCGGCAGGTGACATTTTTCACATCCTCCGGATAGAGTTTGCTGAACCGGGAATTTTCGAGGTTGTAGGACGATAAAGAATTCAGCGCCTGAAACAGTTCATCCGCATCATGCGATTTATGGTTCAGCAACGTCAGAACCGCGTTATCGAAATGGGCATCCGAAAAATCATCGAGCAGCGATTTGTCCAGATTATAGTACACTACATAATCCTTGAGCCATATTTTGAGGTAACGGGTGATTTTCTCATCGATCTCCCCGTACCCGGTCCAGAATTGTTTCAGCTTATGGAAACCCTCTTCCGGTGAGCTCACGCCGATCTGATTGATCAATTCGTAAACATACAGAAATGCGAAGGAGAGCGAGGTGCGCTCGAGGTTGCCGTGCCGCAATTTTGTCCGCCACGAGAAATACCCGCGGAGCTGGGCATCGCTCATGCTGCGGTAAGTCGGGAAATACAGGACAAATTCCTCCCGGTACTCGAAGTCGTCTTCGAAATCCTCCATGAACTTGCCCTGTTTATAAAAGATCACGCTATCGGGCTGGCCGAAGACGTCGAACCCGCCGGCGATTTTCCGCATTTCGCGGTATCTGGGCGGGGTGAAGTTAGCCGTCGATGCCGCGCTTCTGAGTATCGGCTCGTCCCGGTATACTTTAGGGGCATTCGCATCAATATTAGCTGCTTTATCTTCATACATTTTTGGCATTGTCCAAGAATTTTTCCGATCACAAAACATCTCGTTCCGTGGTTCTATATCTTACAATCGGAATGCGAATTTTCAAGGCCGACTGTGAGAAATTTATTAGTGGATAAAATCCGGTCATGGATGTAATTGATCCATATTGCTCAAAACCGAAGCGGAACCGTGATTTATCCTTCCTTCTTCAAGTGGGAAGGTTCGACCTGTTTCGGGTAAATCCACAGTTGCTGATCGTGCCATTCGGCGTAGAAAACGTCGCTCAGTTTGATCTCGCGGCGGTGAAGTTCAGCCAGCAGCCACTCGTGGGTGAATTTGAGCCGCCGGAGGTGCTCATTGTTGATTTCGCCGTTTTCGATCAAGGCGGTGGCGGTGTTTTCATCGCCTTTGCGGTCCACCGTCAGCTGGCCGTTGTATTCGAACCAGACGTTGTTGATTTCGGTGAGATTATGGAAGCCGCGCTGATGCAGCAGCATGGTGAAATCGCGCACCGAGAGCTCGGCGCGGAGAAAATTGCCGGTCTGCAGCTCACCGTCCCGCATCAGGCAAACCGCCTCGCCGTCGACCACGTTTTTCACTTCCATATAGCGGTTGCTGAGGAAGCGGATGAAGAGCATCAGCCCCGACCAGATGATGACCGAGGCGGTGAAGGCAAACAGGTCGATCCGGGGATTGAAAAGTGCCCCGCCGATCAATGCACCCAGCACGACATTGCCGACCTGATCGATATTTGAAATCGGCGCGAGAGAACCTTTGCCCGACAGGTGAATGTACAGCAGCATCAGGATGAAGCCGACCACGAGCTTCGGCAGCAGATCAATAAATTCCTCCATTCCAACCATTTCCACCTCCATGTTTTGTGTGCTCTTCCACTATAACATGGTTCCGGGGAAATGTCAAGGGAGGGCGAACAGCCGGGCGGCATTGCCGTAAAAAATATCCTCGATCTCGCTTGTGCTGAGTCCGGCCATATCGGCGGCGTGTTTCTGGGCACGGAGTTGTTCATAAACCACCAGCGTGTTTTCCGGGTTGCAGTGCGGCTGCGCTCCGGAACGGAACAAACACCAGCCTTTGCCCCACGAAATATATTTACCGCGACAGCTGCCGGCGGCAATGTTGTCCGTGCCGAAAAGGATTCGCTTCCGGTTCTCGTATTTCAGCAGCAGGAAATGCGCGTAATCATCGCAGACGGCGGAAGTATCGTACCAGATATTGGGCAGGTCGCGCAATTGGCGGATACTGTTCTCCAGCGTAGCAGCGTTGAACGCACGGGCACAATGCGCCAGAATCCAGCGGATATTCGGATATTTCGCCGTATATAACTGTAGATCCTGCAGATTCAACGGGTCGCCGATGCCCTGAAAACGGGACATGTGCAGCGTGACGGTCAGGCCGTGGGAATCGGCCACTTCCATCTGGTGCTCCGGCAGGAAATCGGCGATGCGGGCCTCCGCCGGATCATGGGCAAAAAAACGGTATGGTTTCAGCCCGCGGAAATGATATTTCTCAAGCGTTTCCGCGAGTTTACCGGCGGTCATTTCGGGCACGGTGATCATGCTTCCGAGTTTGACCGGAGATTTAGCGCATTCCGCGGCGATGAATTCGTTGTGCCCATCGACCTCCATACCGCTGACCGGCGTGCCGAGCAGCAGGTAGGCGAGCTGCCGCCCCGGGAACAGGATTCTGCTCCAATTGTCCAGCGTCCGGAAGTCGACGTCGAGGCGCAGGGCGTTGCCCGGATCGGGGTTGGTTCCGGCATGGCGGTCGCTCCACAAATGCGTGTGAGCGTCGAAAACGCGTTCCGGGACAAAGTCATTCAATTCCTCTTCCCAGATTTGCCGGTCAAAAGCGGTCAAGTTCTCCTTGAATTCCATGATTTCCTCACTTGATCAGCCGTTGAAAACCGGAGTGCGCCACCGGTCCCCGCAGGGAACTCTCGACGCGGTCATTGGCGATGCAGCCGGCAAGTTCCTGAAACGCTTCATCCAGAGCCCCGGCGAACGCAGTCACGGCTGCTTGGTCATGGGCCAAGGTCGGGTAAAAAGCGCAGCCGGTCAGAATGTTCTTTTCCAGCATGATCTGTGTGTACAAAGTTCGGATTTTGTCGGCTTCAGGGTAATCAAATGCAAAAGTGCTCAGGCAGCCGAAATCACTGGTAAGGCGAATTTTGATACCATGCTTTTCCGCCGTTTCCCGCCAGCAACCCATGATCTTCCGCCCTGTCTCATTGACGTGCTCGGCGACGTGGTATTTTTCCAGTTTGTCCAGCGTTGCCAGTGCCGCCGCCGGTCCGGTTCGCTCGGTCCAGTAAGTGCTTGAAATAAACGATTTGTGTGCCCCCTCCATGGCCTGTTTCGTACCGATAATTGCTCCGATGGGATGTCCGTTCCCCAGCGCTTTGGAAAATACCGCCATATCCGGGGTTACGCCCAGCTTCAGGTGCGAACCGCCGAAGTGCCAGCGCCAGCCGATGGAAACTTCATCGAAAATCAGTATTATACCATAAAAACTGCATTTTTCCCGCAGGAATTCGAGAAATCCCGGCGTTGGCAGATGATGGCGGCAGGGTTCCGCCACGATCGCCGCCAGTTGGTTGCCGTCCTTCCGGAAGATCTCTTCCATGGCCTCGAAATCGCCATGTTGGCAGGGCGTGGTGGTGCCCCGCAGTTCACGCGGTACGCCGTACGGCGAAAGCCCCGGCAGCAGCATGCCGCACAGATTTTCGCTGTTGCCCAGATTAGCCGCCAGATACCAGTCATGCCAGCCGTGGTAGCCGGAAATCACCACCTTGGAACGGTCCGTGGTCGCCCGGGCAATCCGTACCGCCGCCGCCAGCGACTCGCCGCCCGCCCGGGTCAGACGCACTTGCGACGCCCACGGGTGAATCTCACATAAGCGGTTGGCCAAGGCTACTTCTTCCGGCGGGTTCAGCGTGGAAATGTTACCGTCGGCAATCACCTTCATGACCGCTGCGTTGACGTCAGGATCACTGTAGCCTAGAATGCTGGCCCCGGCGCTGCTGATGCTGAAATCATAATACGTACGATCATCAAGGTCGGTAATTTGGCAGCCGAAGGCCTTTTTAAAATAAGCCGGCCAGATGTCCGGGGCCATCTGCTCCGGACGTTTGCTCAACAGTTGGGTTCCGCCGGGAATTCGTGTTTTGGCGTGGACATAAAGTTCCTGGGTTCTCGAGGTTTTCATGTGATGTTACTCCGATGCGTTTATATAAGTTTGGAGATGGCTTTCCAGTAATTGACGCAATTGATCCGCATTGCACTTTTCCAGGGCATTTACAATATCCAGATGTTCCTTATGATCTTTGGCAGTACTGAAGTTCGCGGAATCCGGATCAGCCGGCATATTGCTCTGGAAAAAATTCACCAGCAACGGCAGGAAACTGCTCAGCAGCCGGTTCTCCGGGATACCGAGCAGAATGCGGTGAAATTCCATGTCCAGCTGATTGAGTGCCGATATGTCTTTCGCCTCTTTCATTTTTTGACAGATTTCCCGGAGCGTGGCGAGATGCTGCGGCGTCGCTTTTTTAATCAACAAAGGCACCGCGCCCGTTTCCAGGCACAGCCGGCTTTCGGCCAGTTCATGAAATGCCTTGGGGTCGGCGGATATGAACGGCAGATAATCCTGAAACGGGTCGGCCGGAAGCAGTTGCCGGATCTCCGCCCCGGAGCGCGTTTTGGATGAAATCATGCCGAGGGTCCGGAAGTGCTGCATGGCCTCGCGGACAATGCTGCGGCTGATGCCCAGACTGCGCGTCAACTCCATTTCAGTCGGGAGCGAATCGCCGACCTGCAATTTATTCTCGATCACATAATCCTGAATGGCCGCGGTGGCGGCTTCGAGGGTGCTGATTTTTCTGATTTTTTTAATTTTATTCATTTAATATCATTATAATTAATATGTTATTGCTATCTGTCATACAATAATACAAATTTGCAAAAAGTCAAGATGCCCATCTTGTCGGACAGGCATTTTTCGTCTTTTATTTTACATGGTGCGTTGGAGGCACTGGTATCTGGATGGGGTTACTCCGATCTTTTTCCGGAAGAAACGGGTGAACTCGGAAGCGCCGCTGAAGCCGCATTCTTCCGCGATCGATTTAATGGCGACGATTTTGTTTTCAGACAATAGTTTCAAGGCCAGGCGCAGCCGGGCGGCCAATATGAATTCGTGGGGAGGTTTGCCCGAATATTTCAGGAAAAGTTTGCGAAAATGATCATAAGACATATCCCAGGCTCGAGCAATATCCTGAAAGTCGTAACTTTCTCCGGGGTCAGAGTTTATTTCCGCCATCAGTTGCTCGAAACCGGCACGGTGCCGGTCGCCTGCCATTGCATTGCGCAATTGCTGCTCATACATGAGGGCGACAAATTCTTCAACCAGCAACGTGATGCGGAAATTGCGATGATCCTGGCCGCAATTGAAGATTTCGCGGATTTCTTCCAGAATAGAGATATAAGGTTGAGGTGAATCGACAAAAAGCATCCGGCGTGAAGTCGTCGTCATAAAATCAGTTTTCAAATGCCGCATAATCCGGTCCGCCCGCTTTCCCCGGAATTCCAGATAAAAATTATGCCGTTCCAGGCCCGGCGGAGTTTGCCACCCTCCGAGCCGCTTTATATTCATCGGCGTATGATAGACAAACGGAGAGTCGCTGCAATAAAGATCGCCATTGCTTTTCGGCAACATAATATGTCCTGTCATGACCCCCAGATAATGATATAGTGTATATGGCGGAGTGATATTGTCGCCACCCATTGAGACCACTTTCTGTATATTCAGAAGCTCGAAATCATCAAAATATCCCATTTTTCACCATCTCTGTTCAGGAATAACCAATTTTGCATATTTACAATTATGACGCCGATTACTATAATATACAGCAGATCGATCATTTTGGGATCATTAAAATAAGGAAAAATGACAAAATGTTGGAATTAGTAAATGTTCGCCACGGTGCAGTGTTGAATCGTAATGACGGTACAGAAGGAGCCGATGCCCTGGAGTTCCGGGTGGAAGGTATTGCCGAACCAGGAGCGGAGGTCAGAGTAAATGGTCAGGAAACCGAACGGGTGGACCGGCAGTTCGCAGCAACCGTACGCTTGACGCAGGAGATCAACCAGATTGAGGTCGCCGCGGATGATAACTACGGGAAAATTATTCGTCAACTGGCGGTGATCTGGGACCGCAATTCATTCCGCAGATATAATTTCTTTTTTGATGACTGCTCATTTTTTCTTACTGAAATCGCCAAAGTCCGTCCGCGCTCGTTGTTCGATCACTTCTTTCTGAAACGCCTGCGCGAAATTCACCGGAAATTCGGTTCGAAATTCACCTTGAATCTTTTTTATCATGACGATCACCATGATTTTTCCATTCGGGATTTTCCCGGTATCTACCGGCAGGAATTCATGGATAACCGGGAGTGGCTGCGCTTGTCTTTTCATGCTTACAGTGAATTTCCCGACCGTCCTTATCAGAATGCGACCGCAGAAAAACTGGCGGCAGATTACGATTTGATAAAAGGCGAAATCGAGCGCTTTGCCGGGCCGGAAGTGTTTATCGCTCCGTGTGTTATCCACTGGGCCATGACGAATCCGGCCAATCTGACGGTTTTGAAGGAGCGCGGCGTGAACAGCCTCAGCGGCGCTTACATCGGCGGGCGCACCCGTATCGGGGAATCCCATTCGGTTCCGGTAACCGATATCGGTTATCACTGTGAACAGGATGTGGCGCGTTATATCGACGCCCGCAAGGTTTATTACCACGCCGGTTTAGGAATGTATTTTTACAAAAGTGTTTTCTGTGCCAATTATTTCCCCATGGAGCAAATCGAAAATCATCTGCAGGCGCAGTTCAATAACCCGGTTTACAATGAGACGCTGGGGCTTTTGACCCACGAACAATATTCATATCCGGATTACGCCAGTTACTTGCCGGATCACCTGGACCGTATCGAACTCGCCTGTCGCCTGGCGACCGAGGCAGGCTACAAACCGGTGTTTTTCGCCGAAGGCCTGCTTGGAAATTGTTCCTGGAAGTAATCATTCTTTATCGAGAACCGGTTCGCCGAGGGAGGAGAGGGTGAGTCCCTGCCATTTCTTCCGCGGCTGAACCGGGCAGAACCAGATAATGATGAACGCCCCGATAAAAGATATCGGCAGAAAGAAGGTGAAACTCCGCGACTGCGGTACATCCGTAATCAGCAGGTTGCTGAAGAAATACCACATCCCCATCGCACAGGCCGCGCCGAGAAAGCACATGCCGAGGAGCGAAGATGCTTTACAATATATAGTTTTGCGCCACGCCGGAACCAGCCAGGGCAAGGAGAGAATCACGCCGGCTGCCAGCGGTATTATGAAGTAGATCAAATCGAGTTTGCCCGCCCAGCCGAACCCTGCGCTGGGATTCGCCAGCCAGGCCTGTTCCGAGGAGCGCGAGAGCGCATACCAGACGTTTTTTGCAATGGCTTCACCGAATGAGAAAAATGTGTAGGCCCAGATTAATGCCGCAGTGGCCCGTTTGCTCAGTACTGCCAGCAAGAAGGCCGGGAGCGTGGCTGCGCCGAGGATATAGAAAATGGTTCCGACTTCCGTTACCGACTGCGAAAGCCAGCGCCCGGAGAAGTCAATCGCCAGCGCCAGCATAATGGCAAACGCTCCAACGAAAAGAGTAGCCCAGCGCGAAACCGAAACTTCCTGGGTGCTGGAAAGTTTTTTGTTGATGAATTTGCTGTGAATCTCCTTGAGCCAGACGGTCGCCATCGAGTTGATGCCGCTGTCGAGGCTGCTCATGATTGCCGCCAGCATGGCCGCCATGAAAACGCCGGGCATCGGGTTGGGCAGTTTGGTCGATATGAAGCGGAAAAACGCCACATCGCCGCCACGCTCAGCTACGAATGGATCGGGATTCTGGCTGTAGTAGGCATAAATGGCGAAGCCGATGAAATACAAGGCAATGCTCGAGGCGATTCCCAATGCCGTCGAAACAATCTGCGACTTGAAACCGGCCTGCCAGTTTTTGGTCGAGAGCAGGTTCTGAATCGTGATTTGATCACTGCAGGCCGTAGTGAGCGGAGCGATGATCGCGTTCCACAGCATCAGCCAGAAAAGCAGCCGGATATAAGGACTTATGGTGTAGAAACTCTTTTCCAGGTATTGCGGTGCCCCGTGCCCGGTTTTGAAGGCATAGCTTATAGCGCCCCACGCTCCGCCCTCCACGTTCATGCACAGGGTGACGACTACGACGATGAGCCCGCCGGCCAGGACGAAAAATTGGATGACGTCGGTCCAGACGACCGCTTTCCGGCCGCCCATGATGGTGTAAAATACTCCGGTCACACCGACCAGCAGAATCGTCAGCCAGGCGGGCCAGTTGTAGGCGCCTTCAAAGATTTTGCTGGTGGTATAGAGTACCATGCCGAGGTACATGGTCCGGGTGTAGAAGCCGGAAATCGCCACCACGGCGCGAACCCAGCGGTCGTAGCGGTATTCAAGGTATTCATAAGGCGTGTAACTGCCGAGCTTGAAATAAAATTTGGTGAAAAGCAGATAACAGGGAATCTGAAGCGGCAGGGCAATGAAGATGGCGAGCGAAAAAAACGTCCAGCCATGATTGAAAATTTCCCCGGGGATCTGGACAATCGAAATCGAACTCAATAACGACATCATACAGGCGAGGCCGATGACGAGAAACGGCATATTGCGTCCGCCGAGCAGATAGTTTTCCGTCGTCTCCTTTTTATTGGTGAAAAAGCAGCCAAGTCCGATAATGGAGCCCATATAGATGATTATAATCAGATAATTGATCCAGTCCTGCGAGAAATCCATCTTTGTTTTTTCCTTTCAATACTTCAGTGAGTTGCGGTTGGCAGAGTCAGTTTTTTCACTTTGAATTCAACTGGCTTCTGGCGCAGAAATGCCTGGCGGTAAAGACGCAGGCCGGGGTCGCTCCAGGTCACCAGATCCGGTTCGGCCGCGCCGGAAAGATTGGCGAAAACCAGTTTGGTATCATGGTGTGCCGCGAGGAGTTTATTCAAACGCAGCAGCATCGGGTCGGCGGTCCGGGTGAAATTGTATTTGCCGTCGTTGACAAAAAGCTCGATTCCGGAGTGGTAACGGTTGGCGAAACCGGCTGTGGCCAGAAGCAGATCGGTATGGCCGTCGCGGTTCCAGTCGACCGGAATGACCTGCGTGCGGCTGAAAGAGAAAAACGGTTTTCCGTCAGCCATTTTCAACGGGAGCGCCGCATCGAATTGCAGAGGGTCTCCGGTTTTTGCCGTGAAGGGACAAAGGTACAGAACAGCTTTATCCGAGCCTTTTTCTTCGCGTCGGTGATCGCCGAAATGAGCAACCAGCGCCGGTTTGCCCTGGTACTCCATGATGGCCGGAGTCGTGCGGTAGGATATCCGGCAGCGGGGTACCAGCGGTCCAAACTGCTGCCTGGCGAAATCCATTTTCACAGTAGGGGCGCCATCGGCGCCATAGCAGTTGAATTCACCGAAACTGCCATTAGCAGGTAGACTGAAGTCGGTCGGATGATTTTTCCAGCGGCTCGGATATTCGCGGTCGCGCTGAATGCCGTGCCAGGCGAGAGAGCCGATATGAAGGCGTTCGGCGATTTGCTCCGGCCGCAGCGGGGAACGAATCAATTCTTTGCCGTCGCAACGGACGGTGGTGCCGGATGCATCATAACTGACCTCGAATTTGACCGGTTTGCCGGCTTCGAGTTGCAAGGGCGAAGCTGAATCGGCAGCGAGGTTGCGGCCGAGCTGGCAGCGAAGCCGCCCATCGGGCAGGATCAGCAAGGCGAAATAGGATATTTCAGCGAAAATCTCATCCGTATTTTTTGCCCGGGCATAAAGGGCACGCAGTTTCAGATTGTCCAATTGCGCGGTCTGATGCCAGAAACCTGAACTGAAAAGCGTCCGGGCGTTGGAGGACGTTACCTGGTCTGGCGTATAGGTGAACTCCAATTTTCCCTGTTCGGGCGATAAACGGCCTTTGGTTTCGAATGATAAAAAGTCAAGATTTGACTTGTCATCGATTTTCAGCCGGTTTCGTTCAATACGGATATGGGAGTTATCCGGATTGGGAACGAGCTTCTCTTCCGGAGCAAAGTGGCCGTTGCCGAGATTGCGATAATACGAATAATAACCGAAGCGCCAGTTATGCTCGCTGTTGACCAGCAGGTCAAGTTGGCCATCGTCATCGAGATCGGCGAGTTTGAGTTGACAATAGGGCAGGGCGTATTCGATTGGGTCGGGGCAACCGTAACGTTCCGTTCCATCCGGCTCCAGATTGGTTATTTGGGGCGCGGTGAAAACACCGTTCATGAATTTATATTGCTTGAGCTGAAATTTCCGGTCTATTTCGCAGTATTCCAAATTGCCGTCGCCATCGAGATCGGCGATATCAAAACCAGTCAACGTTTCAGTGATATCGCGCAGTTTGAACTGTTTGGTCAGCCAGCTCATGGCGATCCGCGGGCCGAGCACGGAGACATTGCCTTGCGCCCGGAAATGGTTGAAGCCGGGCGCCCGCAGGAGATCCGGTATGCCGTCGCCATTGACGTCATGCCAGTCTATGGTCGGGAAATACACGCCGCTGTCGAACGGTTTTCCGTCAGGGCTTTTCACTTGAATTGGGTCCGAGAATTTGATTTTATCTCCTTCGGTCCGGTTATAGGCGATATACAGCCGCGGCGGCGTGAGGATGGAAAGATCGGGACGTCCGTCGCCGTCAAGGTCAGCCAGGGATACCACCGGCACGGCGGCCTGGCGCTCTCGGTCCGGGGTCGCATCCGGGACCGAAACGGGCAGTTCTACGGGAGGTCTGAAAACCGGAGTTCCCGATTCATCCACCCCGTTTCCACGGTAAAATTCCAGTTTCACCTGACCGGCTTCGGCCAATGCGCCCACAGCATCGATCCGGCCGTCCCCATCAAGGTCAGCATAAGCATAGCGCCGCCCGAATTTCAGCGTCTGCAGCGGAACAGGATCGGCATAAGCCATTTGTTCCGGATTTTCCGAAAGATTCCGCACGAAACTCGGCAGAGACGGTACGAAGCGGCTCAATATCATATCGATTTTGCCGTCGCCATCCAAGTCGGCCGGTGTGGCAATCGCCGTGGCGCGGCCGTGATAATCCGTGGTACCGATCAGATTGTCATAACGGTCGCGAACCGGATAACAAGCCGCCTGGCTGAACAGATATTCGCCTTTCTTTTTGCCGAGGTTGCGCCAGATGTAAGCGTAATCGGCGAAGTCTCCGGTAATCAACGCCGGACCCGGGTCGCCGAAAATATTGACAAATGCCAGGGACCAGATGCTGTGCGGCAAGGTTGATTTCCCTGTCCGGTCCGTCATCAGGTGGTCGCCGTCGCCGATCGCCCGAACCGAAGGCAGGGCCTCATCGGCTTCTGCCGCCATGAATTCAATCCGGTAGGTTCCCGCGTCGGAAACGGCCCAGGTCAGAATCGACCGCTCGGGCGAGATCGCATCCAGCCGCGATACCAGGGGTTCGGTGCCGCCGGGTTGAAATACCTGTACCCGATTGTGAGAAAGTTTCTTAGCGGTAAGCGTTTTCATCAAGGCGAAATTGACCGGAAATGCAGCGAGCGTGTCGCCGGTACTATTCAGCACTTGCAATTCCAGAGATACTTTTCCGCCATCGACTGCCAGTTGGGTTGTCAGCCAGGGACCGAGGTGGCGCTTCAGATAATCATACTCGCGGGTCAATGCCGGAAGGTCATTTGAATCAAGCAGTTTCACCAGATCATTTATCCGGGGAGCGTATTTTTCATTTAAGGCAGTGCCAAGTGAATCCCCGTCTGCAATCCGCTGACGGAAAGCAGCAAGTAAATCTTCGGCGCGTTTTCGTATTATCTCGGGGGGAATTTCGTTTTCGCGGAAAAAGAATTCGATTTCCCGGATATGGGTATTGCGTCTTTCCGGCGGTACCGTTACGCGGTCCGGTGCACTGGCGCGCCGTCCGGAATCATGAGTTGCAAGCAGCTTCACCCGTATCTGATCCGTCCGGATACCGGGCAACGGAATATCCACGAAAAATTCGGTATTGCCGGGGTTGTCGCGGGGGATTTTGATGGTATCGGTCAACGGCTGGAATGCTTTGCCGTTCCAGCCCGATACGATAAGTTCTGCCGGACCGCATTCGGTGCTCGGATTCTGGATCGATGAGCGGATTCCGGGGTATATGCGCAACTTGTATGGAGTGGCCGGGCGGGAAAATTTGAAATTCAGATCGATCGGAGTTCCAGCACCGTTCCAAGCGGTTTGATCGCCGGTTCGGCCGTCAACCAGCCTGGCCGCATCCCCCTGACTGGAAGACGCGATAATGATGATTTCTTCTGATGCTAAGACAGTTCCTGATAGAATTGTCAAAAATAAAAATACTACAAAAATTCGCATGAAAGCAACCTCTTCTCTGCAATTATAATGTTTTTTTCAAGCCGTTGCTGTCATAATAAATACCGCAATCCGTCTCGTCCTTCATTTCCACCGGCAGTACCGGCGAGACATGGCCATCGGTAAATCCGGCCACGGTCCGGCCGCCATGGATGTAAAATGCATACTGGGTCCAGCTCGTCACCGTGGTATCGCGCCGCATCCAGTAATAATATTGCTGGTTCGGTACGGAACCGCCGAATCCGGTGAAGGTGCACACCATCATCAGTTTCATTTTCTTCAGCTTCCTCTGTGCCAGAATACTGTCGTTGCCGTTTGGATCGGGAATACCGTTATTGAATGGAACCAGGGCATTGTCGAAATAATCATTCCATTCCCGTGCGGCGCGGGGAACGCCGAAAATACAGTCTTTGTAAGGATCGTTTTCCGCCACCGGAGCGGACGGGCAGCGGCGGCCGGTCGTGTCGGTCGGGAAATATTGCAGCGGTTCCATGATATTTCCCCAATTCTGGTAACGGAAACGAAAGGGGATGTACGATTCATAATCATCGGCATAAAGTTGCATGCTTGTAAGAACCTGTTTTTTGTTGCTTGTGCAGACGCTTGTTCTTGAGCGTTCACGCGCCTTGTTCAGAGCCGGCAGCAGCATGGCGGCCAGAATAGCGATGATCGCGATCACGACAAGGAGTTCAATCAGTGTGAAAACATACTTTTTCATTCTCGATGCATTCCTTTTGGTTTTAAGTTTGACAAAGCTTGAAAAATCAGTCGCAAAGTCTTCTTCCCAGGGGTACTTTATCGGTATAAGCTCCCCGCGGCGTTCAGCGGATTCTGCCGCATAGATACCCGGCAGGGTCATCCGCAAACCGTCGCGAAGGGAAATCGGCGAAGCCTTTCCGGCGATGGCCTTGAGAAAACGGTCCAGCAAGGCAAAGTCTGTTCCGCCGTGCCCGACTGCCCGCGGGTCGGCGGCATATTCGTGCGGCATAAGCCCGATTGGAAGTTCGGTGATATTTCGCATGCCGTATAACTTGTTGGAATTGAAATAGGTATGGGCGTCCTGCAGTTTGCCGCGCTCCGCCAGGTGTTCGAAATAACCTTCGCTGCCGAATACCCGGTATGAGTGCAGCCCGATCCCGGCGGCATTGCGGAATGAAATGGTTATCTTGACAATGGTGTCATCGTCCGTAATAAACTGCGCACTCATCAGGTCATCCGACATTCGCGGTTCGATTCCGGAACGGGCGCCCGTTGAGAAACACGAGACCCAGCGCAGTTCGCTTTTCAATACCGAAAGCAGGGGCCCCAGCGAATGTGTGCAGTAGCGTATCGGCGGCAAACTGCGGCGCCACGGTCCGTTGCTGGCCAGCTGCCTCCGTACCGGTTCGGGGGCGCAATGAATATATTCCGCTTCCAGATAAAGCAAGGTGCCAAGCAATTCTTTGTTAACCAGGTCATTCAAGGCCCGGATGAAGCCG
This sequence comes from Victivallis vadensis, assembly GCA_040391785.1. Classification (GTDB taxonomy): domain Bacteria; phylum Verrucomicrobiota; class Lentisphaeria; order Victivallales; family Victivallaceae; genus UBA5239. Next base: position 19,897 of record JBEBXH010000046.1, on the reverse strand, counting down.
GATTCATTCGGATTGGCGCCGACCATGAATATTTTGTTCGTGCCTTTTTCCGCCTCCCACAAGCGGGCGGCTTCTTTGAGGGTAGCAACCACCGGGATATCCGACATCACATGCAGATGATGTTTCGAGGCCAGTTCGCAGAAATCAGCGTGATTATCGGCTCCGGTCTCGATCAATACCGCATCGAGATTGCCTGTCTCGAACATTTCGCGGCAATCATGGAAAAATGTTGTTTCTGGAAACTTTTGTGCCATTGGCTGTTTTTCCGGCCGCGATTCGAACCAGCGGTTCCGCTGCAAGTCGCAGACTGCGGCCAGTGTTACTTCCTCAAATCTGGAAAGCAGCTCCGCCATATGAAGGCCGCGGTCGCCCAGCCCGACAATCCCAACACGCAATGAAGTCATAATCCGTTTATATCCTTTGCTAGTCAAATATTTGAATGTCTTACTTATATTATACTGTGTTTGCAGATATCTAACAATATATGAAAATGATATTATTGGGCCAAAAAATAGGATCTTTTTCCGAAAAAAGCGCATATTAAGCGAATTCTGGTTTTTATCGCCAAAAGCCATACCCTGCTTGACATTTATGGCATCAGGTGGTATAATTTAAAAAATCGCATCGTCAAAATGTTTCATATGTTACCTCAAAATGGCATTAAAAAAAGTAAGCAATAAATTTTTTCACGAGGAATATCTGATCAATTCATTTCCGGTTGATGATTCTCAGGCGGGGATTTTTGTCCAGGGATATTTCAGTTCCTGTTTCAAGCCCGGTTTCCGTGCCAGTACTGAGAATGCCGAATTTGCGGTTTATGCATTGATTCTTGACGGGAGTTATACCGTAATCAAGGAGAACGGGCAAACGGAAAATTTTGCGGCCGGAGATTTCAATATCGTTTTTCCGCCGGAAGCGAACGGAGAAAAATACCGTCTGGCCGTGACCGGCAAAAAATCATTGTTGCGCAAAGTGATATCGGTACGGCGTAATGCGTTTCACGATTGGTTGATTTCCAAAATGTTTTATGGCAGCGGCCGGAAGATTTGTCTCCGGAAGCCTGAGCGCATAGAAGCAATCATGGATGAAATGCGGAATGCCATGTCCGACAATACGGCATACAATCTGCCGAAACAGGGCGGGATATTTTTTCAACTGTTGCAGGAGCTGCAGCTGCAATATCACGAGAAACGTTTGCCGGACGGAATTCGGCAGGCCGTGAATTACATCGGTCAAAATTATAGCCGGAGTGCTCTGTCGCGCTCGGAAATTGCCGAGTCGGCGGCTGTCAGTGTACGCACCCTCAGCCGGTTATTCAAAGAGCACTTCGGTACGGGCGTTACGGAATATGTCATCGCATTCCGCCTGGAACAGACTTATGCACTGCTGCGCTACTCAAACCTGCGGATTAACGAAATCGCGTCCCGGTGTGGATTTCGCAACGCCGGATTTATGACACGTCAATTCCGGGAAAAATACCAAATAACGCCGCGCGAATACCGGAAGCTCACAAAATCCCAATAGCATATTTCTTGCTTTTTCTTATTGATGGGGGATTGACAAATCTTATTTTCGTTGTATAATTTAGATGTAAATAGATTATTTACTTGTTTTATTTACGGTAAATAAAAATAAGGAGATGCGGAATGAAAAGGGATTATCTGGGTTTGGTGAAGAATTGTGGAATCGGCTCCTTGACGAATCAGGGAGAGAATGATATTATTATTGGCAGCTCGCTAAATGTAAAAGGGACAAAGATGAATAACGGAAGAAAAATCGGCGGAAATTTCACCCTCATTGAACTCCTGGTTGTGATCGCGATCATCGCGATCCTGGCGGCAATGCTCCTGCCGGCTTTAAATAAGGCCAGGGAAACGGCAAAAAGTATAAGTTGTACTTCTTATCTGAAGCAATTCGGCCTGGCCTGGGCGCAGTATTCCAATGATTACGAAGACTGGCTTGTGGTGAACTCAGAAGCAAAGAAAAACGGTTCAAATAAGACCTGGTATCATTGGGGCGGCCCCATTAATAAGTATATTACCACAAGTCAGACCGATTGGGAGGACAGGCTGAGATATTGTGTGTTGCAGGCCAGTATTCCGAAGGCGTATTATACGATGCCGGACAATGCAAATATAAAGCGGGTCAAGTTGAAATCTCCTTCTGCCGCGCTTCATATGATGGATAAGGATGCCACGCTTCCCCTGGCCTCAAGTTTTTATTATCTGCAGGGGGCCTGTATTCCCTCCTGGCACAAAGGCGGGGCCAATATGCTCTTTGTCGACGGGCACACGCGCTGGGATTTGCGCCAGAATATTTATAATGATTTGGGCAAGGCAACCGCTCCTAATATTTTGACCGAGCAGTATTGATGCGAATCATTGAAAATAAGTATTGACTATTTGATTCCTCGGTGTACTGTATCGTTATTTACATTATGAATTTGGAGTTGTTTGTATGGCTATCACAATCGTAGATATCGCGAATATGGCCGGTGTTTCGGTTGCCACGGTTTCCCGCGCCCTTAATAATAATGGGGGGGTGAGCCGGAGCACGCTGGAGCAGATCAACTCCATCATCGAGCAGCATAATTTCAAGCCGTTGAGGGTTCATAAAAAGAAGGACAAGGAGCTTAAAAAGGCCCGCCAGTCCAAGGATTATAACTTTGCCATGGTCTGGTCCGGTGGGGTAGGGGCCTCGATGGGAATTACGGCGCAGGAAATCATGCACGGACTCTCCGAGGCTGCAAGTCAGTTCAATGCCGCGATCAATATTGAATTTATTCCGAAATCCGGCGATGCGTCGGATATTCTGAGCAGAAAACAGATCGACGGTTTCTTCCTCAGCGGGAGCGGTTTTTCGGATGCGTTTGTGGATAAGATCAGGCAATATCCCATTATCTGGCTGCTTCAATCCGGCTTGCATGAGGAGGGCGATCGCGTTCAGCCCGATCACGCTCAAGTGGGGTTGCTTTCTTATAAATATCTGATGAAAAAGGACTGCCGGAATCTCTGCTGCGTCAGCTGCCAGGATTATGATTTTTTCTATCGTTACTGGAAGACACGTGAGCAGGCTTTTCAGAATGCGGCGCATATTGGAAAAACGCCGTGCAATATGATTTATCTGGATTTCAGGGACCGTGTTTCCGCGCCGGTGGACGTCCGGAAAAAAGCCGCTCAGGAAGCCGTCAAAAGGATCAAAGCCCTGAAAAAAATGCCAGACGGAATCTTTGTGGCGAACTCGCTTGGCCTCCCCTTGTATGCGGAGCTTGCCGCGAACGGAATTATTCCCGGCCGGGATGTCGAAATGATTGCCGGCGATAAGGAGATCTGTGACGATTACAGTACTCCGGAAGCGGTTAAAATCGACATCGGCGCGCAGGGGATCGGGCAGATGGCGGTCGAGGCGATGATCTGGCGTCTTCGTCATCCGAAAATGCAGCAAGTCACCTACATGCTGAAGCCCTCGCTGGTTATTCCGGAAAACAACAGTTCCGAAGAATAATTCCGTATTCCGTATTTCTTTTCTGATTAATCATCTTCTTGGCTTGTGTGCTCTTGTTTTTATTTTCTGGAAATAATTTTCTTATTTTCATTTATTTACTATTGATATTTTCTGTAAATAGTGTATAATAATTTACATTGAAACAGAGGAACTGAAAATATATGAAAAAACCATCGGTCGCTTTAGTCGGGGTGAGCGGATACGGGAGAATCCATTACAAATACCTGAAATCCCTTGCCGAAGCCGGAAAGATTGAATTTGCCGCCGCGGTGATCCTGCCGGAATGCATGGCGCTGGAGCCGGTAATGGAGAAAGTGAAAGAATTGCGTGCGATGGGTGCGACGATTTATCCGTCGGTCGATGCCCTGCTGGCGGAGCGGAGCACTTCTCTGGACTTGGTTTGTCTGCCGGTCGGGATCGCGGTTCACCGGGCCTTGACCTGTAAATTTCTGGCGGCCGGCATCAATGTACTGCTGGAGAAGCCGGCTGCGGGCTGCGTGGAAGATGTCGAGATCATGATCGAAGCGGAAAGGCGATCCGGCAAATTTGTGGCGGTGGGCTTCAATGATATGTATGGGCGGGATATTCACGCGATCAAGCAGGAAATCCTTTCCGGCAAGTATGGCGAACTGAAGAACATTTCCTTCAAAGGAGCCTGGGGCCGTCACGACCGGTATTATGGCAGGAATGGCTGGGCCGGCAAAATGTATACGGAAGACGGCTCGGCCATCCTGGATTCGCCGATCAACAACGCTTTCGCGCACTTCCTGAATATCGCCCTTTTCTGTGCGGGGCCAGATTTCCGGGTGACGGCTCACGTCCACGCGATGCAGGCCGAACTGGTCCGCGCACGCGATACGATTGAGACCTTTGACACTTGTGGCGTGCGTATGCTGGCCGGCAATGATATCCCGATTCAGATGCTGATGACGCATGCGTGTGCGGAAAATATCGAACCGTATTTGCGTTTTGAACTGGAATACGGTCAAATTCATTGGGACAGCAGCGTTAATAAATGGTATATCCTGAATGCAAGGGGCGAGAAAATCAGGGAAGAGGATATTGCGGATTGCCGTGAATCGATGTTCAATGATGTGATCGCGCGGTTGAGCGATCCGGATGCGTTCGTATACACGCTGGAAAATGCCATGGAGCATACGTTCTGCATTGAAAATCTGCACCGGTTGTTTCCGGTGAAGAAGTTGGCCGCCAACGAATACCGGATTATCGCCGACATGAATAATCAGCGGGAAATTCCGGGAATTCTGGAGATCTTCGATACCGCCTTCGGAAAAAATCTTCTTCCCTCCGAGGCCGGAGCCTCCTGGAGCCCGCCCGCCGCAATGAAATACCTGGAAAAAATCCTGCTCACCGCAGCAAGCCAATAGGAGATCGGAAATGGAAAATACATCAAATGTTGAAATCACAGCGCCGCCGCAGAAAAAATTGTGGCATGCCGGAACGTTGACCTATACCACCGGTGGTTTGATTATGTTAGGCTTTTGGTTGTTATGGGGAGATTTCCCATGGACGCTGAAAGACCGCGCGGTGGCTCCGTCGGCAACACTGCTGATCAAGCAGATCGGCGTCTCCGAGTTCGTCTACGGGCTGATCATTGTCGGTTTTCCGAATTTCACCAATACATTTCTGGCACCGATCATCAGCTATATTTCGGACCGCCATCGCGGGCGCTGGGGACGCCGTATTCCGTTTCTGCTGTTCACGACTCCGTTTATTGTGCTGGGCCTCTATGGATTGGGGCTGACCCGGATCCTTGGAACCGCTTTGCATGAGGCCGCACCGTCGATTCCGTTGAATATCGCCATGCTGATTTTTTTCTGTATTTCCTGGGTGCTGCTTGATTTCGGTACGACATTGTCGTCATCTTTGTTCAATGCACTGGCCAATGACGTGGTGCCGCCGGAGCTTCTCGGACGGTTTTTCGGACTGTTCCGGATGGTCAGCCTCGGAGCCGGTATGATCTTCAATGCCTGGCTGATCGACAAGGTGGAAAAACATACGCTGGAAATATTTCTGGGGGTCGGTACGCTGTATGGACTTGGGCTCTTGAGTCTTTGCTTCAAGGTGAAGGAAGGGAAATATCCGCCGCCGCCGGAAGATTTTCCGGCGCAGGATGAATTCAGCGGCAAAGTGGTGATGAAGGTCTTCCGCTCCATTGTCACTTACTTCCGGCAGAGTTTTTCATTGCCGTATTATCGCTGGTACATGCTGGCGGTGGCACTGGCGGCACTGGCGTTTACCCCGATCAATTTCTTCTCGATCCAGTATGCGCAGAAACTGAATATCGGCATGGACAAATACGGGTTTTATCTGGTTATCACCTACACCTTTTCGCTGATTATGAGTTACTTTTTCGGCGCGGTGGCGGATAAATTCCATCCGCTGCGCTGCGGCATAACCGCGTTGATCGCATATACTCTGGTCATGGTCATGGGGTGGTTTTTCATGGGGGATGCGGGGTATTTCGGGTTGATTTTCGTCCTGCACGGGATTGTCTCGGGGAGCTATTTCACGTTGTCCGCGTCGCTGGGGGCACGGCTGCTGCCGCGGGCGCTGTTCGCGCAGTTCGGCTCGGCGGTGACCATTATCAATTCGGCGTGCGCCATGCTGGCCGGCCCAATCATGGGTAAATCGCTCGATATGCTGGATCACAATTATCGCTATTTGTTCGTGTTTGGCGGCATTATCACATTGACAGCCGCCCTTTTGCTGTATAAAGTATACCGCAATTTTCTGCAGCATGGCGGCGATGCGGCCTATAATGCACCTGTTCCCAGATAAATCATACAAAAGGTAATAATAAAATGATCAATTTTTATCCACAATTTCCGAATCGTAAAATCATCAATCTGGATGGGCTTTGGGACTTCTCATTTACAGATGGCTGCAGCGATCCTGCCGCGCCCGATCTGAGCACCATTCGCTACAATGACCGCCAGGCGGTGCCGGGCGTGTTCGATGCCCTGCCGGATTATGCGGGACAGCGCGGCACGGCTTACTACCGGACACAGGTAAATACCGCTCCGCATGCCCGGTTGCTGCTGAAATCCGGCGGCCTCGGCATGTGGGGCGCAGTTTTCTGGGACGGTAAGCGTATCGCGATTATCGACTTGCCGTATTCGGGCATGGAGTTTGAATTCAATGCCGGTGAGGGGACCGCGCATGAGCTTGTCGTGGTCATCGATAACCGTTTCGATTATGAGCGCCAGCCGCTGCTGTCGCAGTTCTATGATTACTATTGTCATGGCGGTATTTTCCGCAGCATCGAGATTCACGAGTTACCGGCTTTGGCGTTGGACCGGGCGCAGGTGCGTACGCTTGACCTCAAGGGCAAGGTAAGCGTTAAAGCGCAACTGACCGGCGAGCTGCCGCCCAGCGTGGAAATCAGTTATAGCTTTGACCGCGAACCGGCAAAAAAACGGACTCTGCCGGTTCAGGACGGTATTATTGAGTTCGAAGCGCAGCTTGCCGATCCGGCTTTGTGGAGTGATTCGACCCCGAATTTACACACGCTGGAATTGGCTTTGCCGAATGACGAGCGGATCATCGAGCGTTTCGGCCTGCGGATCATTGAAGCAAAGGCCGGAAGACTATTTTTGAATGGCGAACCGTTGAAACTGCATGGTTATTGCCGTCATGAGTCCCACCCGGAATTCGGCCCGGCCCTGCCGCTGCAGATCGTGATCGAGGATTTGCAGCTGCTCAAGAAAACCGGTTGTAATTTCGTGCGTGGTTCACACTATCCGCAGGACCAGCGTTTTCTCGACCTCTGCGATGAAAACGGTATTTTGGTCTGGGAGGAAAGCATTGGCTGGGGCGACCGTGAAAACCACCTGACCGATCCGAATTTCTGCGCCGCCCAGCTTCGCCAGCTGCCGTGGATGGTGAAAAACAGTTTCAATCATCCCTCGGTGATTATGTGGGGGTATCTGAATGAATCGGATTCCAGTCTGCCCGCCGCCCGGCCGCTTTATGAAGATATGGCCCGGACGTTGCGCCGGCTGGACAGCAGCCGCCCGGTCACTTACGCCTCGATGTTCTTTGAAAAAGATATCAATTTCGACCTGGTCGATATCATCAGTCTGAATGCCTACCCGGGCTGGTATGCCAAGAATCCCGAGACGATGCGGCCTCTGGATGAGATTCGTCCGCGGATCGATGCTTTTCTGGCCTTTCTGCATGAATCCGGTTTTGATGATAAGCCCTTTATCCTGAGCGAAATCGGGGCAGGGGCGATCTATGGCTGGCGTGACCGTTTTCATGCTCACTGGAGCGAGGAATACCAGGCGGATTATCTGGATGAGGTGTGCGCTTATGTCAACGAAAACGACCGCATTGCCGGGGTGGCGCTGTGGCAGTTTCTCGACTGCCGGACATACTCCACATCCTATGCGCTGGGGCGGCCGCGCGCTTTCAACAACAAGGGGCTTTTCGACGAATACCGCCGTCCGAAATTGGCTTTTGATGCGGTTCGGAAACACTTTGCAAAGGACGTGGGGAAATGACGAATTTTTACGGAACGCCGTTTGAAATGGCGGAAATTAAACCTCCGGTATTTCCGGCGCAAAGCGTTTATGCGAAAGATTACCCGAGTATTCAAAGCGCGGTTGATGCATGCGCGAAAAATGGCGGCGGCACGGTGATCGTTACGCCCGGGCAATGGACGTCCGGGCCCATCCATCTGCGGAGCAATATCCGGCTGCAGGTCGAGAAGGACGCGGTCATTGTGTTCAGCGATCAATATGCCGATTATCTGCCGGTGGTTTTCACCAGGTGGGAGGGTATGGAGTGCTACAACTATTCGCCGCTGATTTATGCCAACGGCTGTGAAAATGTCGCCGTCACCGGCGCCGGGACTCTGGCCGGCAATGGCAAAGCCTGGTGGCACTGGAAACAGCTCCAGCAGGAGGCTGCCAATGAATTGTGTTACGCGGAGGCCGACGGCATCCCGGTCAAGGACCGGGTTTACGGCACGGAAAAGGCCGCGCTGCGCCCCTCGTTTATTCAGTTCATCAACTGCAGAAATGTCCAGATTCAAGGCGTCCGGGTGGAAAACGGTCCGCAATGGATGCTGCATCCGGTTTATTGCGAGAACGTTTTAATTCAAGGCGTGGAGGTCGTGAGCGACGGCCACAATACCGACGGCTTGAATCCCGATTCCTGCAGAAACGTCCTGATCGAAGATTGCCGGTTTGCCACTGGCGACGACTGCATCGCGCTCAATTCGGGGATGAATGAGGACGGCTGGCGCGTGGGCAAACCGTGCGAAAACATCGTTATCCGGAACTGCGTGATGACGCAGGGGCACGGCGGCGTGGTGATCGGCAGCGGCATGTCCGGCGGCGTGCGCAATGTATATGCGCATGACTGCAAAATCTCCGGCACTTTTCAGGGCATCCGCCTTAAATCCATGCGCGGCCGCGGCGGCTTCATCGAAAATGTCTGGTTTCGCAATATTACCATCGACAATGTCAGCCATGAGGCCATTCAAGTCACCATGTTTTATCCGTTCAGCACAGTCAACCCGCGCACTGAAACGCCCTCCGATTTCCGGAATATCAATATTTCCGATGTGTCCGGCAGCGGAGCGGAAATCGCCGTGGAAATCCGCGGTTTGCCGGAGCACCCCCTGGATGAAATCAATCTGGAAAACATCCGCTTGTCGGCGGAAAATGCCATACATTGCACCGATGTCAAAACCATCACCATGCGTAATATCGGGATCAACGGCAATTGAGTTTTTCCCGGTTCTTCGCAATAAAATCGCCGTTTTTTTCGGATTGCGGTTGACATTTGCCGGTTTTCAGTATAAATATAAAAGATGAAAACCTGGACATTTACATTTTTTGCGATCATCGCTTTATTTGGATACGGCCTGGAACTGGTGGGCAAAGCCTGCGAGCCGTGCCGGACGGTGTCGTACCCGGACCGCATTTCCGTGCCGGGGTACGATCTGGTCCTGCAGGGCAATAACCCGTGTGAGTTTTCGGTTCACAAGCATCATGCGGAATGCGACGAATGCCATATCGAGAGCAGCGATCCGCAGCCCATCGCGCCGCAGACGCCGTTGAAGATTTCCGCGCCGGAGCCGGTGGTTCTGGAGCCGGTGATGCTGTCGTATTATTACCGGGGCATAACGGATATGGGCGCGCGGATTTCGCCGCGGCTTCATTGGTTGAACCTTTCTTTGCGTTCGGTGGTCCTGCGTACCTGAGCTGGTTTATTGATCTTTGTTTCGATTATCAATGAACCAACTGCAGGAATTATTCATGAAAAAAATTGCACTCTGCTGCATTGCCGCAGCACTCCCGCTGATAATGTCGTCATGCTCAAAAAATCATGACGGCCACGATCACAAACACGACGCGAAAACCGAAACCCGCAACCATGAAAACGGAAGCCACGACGATCACGATCATGAGCGCGAAGGTGAAGAGAAAGAAAAGAAGCCCGAAGCCGAAGGGCTGGAACTGACTTCGGAACAGCTCAAGCTGATCGGTTTGAAAACCGCCAAAGCCAGCCCCGGACAATTGGAAAACACCTTGCGTCTGGATGGCGAAATCAAGTACAATGCGGAGAAAATCGCCAACGTCATGCCGCGTCTGCCCGGCTTCGTCAGCCGGATCAACGCCACCGAAGGACAAAAGGTCAAAAAGGGCGAAATCCTGGCCATTCTCCAGAGTCAGAAGCTGGGCGAACTGTATTCGGACTACAACGCCAATCTGGAACTGGAAAAACTCAACCTCTCCGAGTACCGGATCGCCGAGCGTCTCTATGAGAAAAAAGCCATGTCCGAGATTGATTACCTGAAGGCCAAACGGCAGTATGCGGATACCCAGATCGCCCGCCGCCGTGCCGAGGCCATCCTCAAATCACTGGGACTCGATCCCGCTCATTCGCTGCACGAAAATCACCTTGACGAGGCGGATGCCGCCACTGTCTGTACCGAATACGAAATGAAGTCGCCGCTGGACGGCGTCATCATCACCCGCGACATCACCCCCGGCGAGAATTACGCGGAGGACAACACCAAGCCGTCCTTTGTGGTGGCCGATACGACTCAACTCTGGCTGGAATTGCGCGCCCGGCAGGACGATCTGCCGCATTTGCGGATCGGACAGAGCGTCAATGTCAACCTCGGCAATGGATTCCAGACCTATCATGGCAAAATCGCCTATATCGCCCCGGCGCTCGATGAAACGACCCGTACCGCCATGGTCCGGGTCATCCTTGACAATGTCGACGGCAAGTTGAAGCCCGGCCTCTTTGCCGTCGGTTCGGTGGTGCTGGACAAGTCGGAATATTCGGTACTGGTTCCCCGAGTGGCGGTGCAGATGATCGAAGGCGAAAATATGGTTTTCGTGCCTTCCGAACACGGCTATATCACGAGGAACGTCAAACTGGGGCGTTCGGACCGTAATTCCTGTGAAATCGTTTCCGGGTTGAAGCCCGGCGAGGAGTATGTGACCAATGGCGCTTTTGAGCTGAAATCAATGATCGTAACTGCCGGCATGGACGCTCACGCCGGGCACGGCCATTGATCGGAGGCGCCCGGTTATGATCAACAGAATCATCAAGCTTGCCGTCCAGTCCCGTATCGTCATGTTCATCATGGTCGTGGCGGTAACGGTGTATGGAATCGTGCTTTATTTTGAAACGCCGAGGGATGCTTTCCCGGATATTTCCCCGGTCATGGTGCCCGTTTTCGCCGAAGCGCCGGGGCTGGCTCCGGAGGAGGTCGAACGGCTGATCAGCATCCCCATCGAAACCACCATGAGCGGGTTGCCGGATGTGACGCTGGTCAAATCGACCTCGGCATTCGGCATGGCGGTTATCTACGTGTATTTCGCTGACAGTGTGGATATTTATTTTGCCCGTCAGCTGGTTTCCGAACGGCTCGCCGCCGCCATGGCGTCGCTGCCGGCCGGGCTGGAGGCTCCAACGCTCGGGCCGATTTCCAGCGGCCTCGGGCAAATTTTCATCTATTATCTGGAGGCAGAGCCCGGCATCAATACCGAGGGCAAGGAATTGTCTGCGTATTTGCGCGAACTCAACGACTTTGTGATCAAGCGCCAGCTGCAGGCGGTGCCCGGCGTTACCACCATTCTTTCGATGGGCGGGCATGTGCTCCAATACCAGATCGAGCTCGACCCCGACAAAATGCGCAAATTCGATATCGCCATCGACGACATCGTCGAGACCGTGACGGCCAACAACCGCAACGTCGGCGGCCAGTATATCGTGCTGGGGGCCGAGGAGTATCTGGTGCGCGGTCTCGGGCTGCTGGAAACCATGGAGGATATCCGCCAGCTGCCGCTGAAAAGCATTGACGGTATCACCGTCAGGATCGCCGATATCGCCCATGTCAAATACGGTCACGATGTCCGCCGCGGCATGGTCAGTCTGAACGGCGAAAAAGAAGTTGTGGCCGGCATGGTCCTGAAACTTTACGGCGAAAATACCTCCAAGGTCATCAATTCGCTGCACCGCAAAATCGCCGATATTCAGTCCGGCCTGCCGAAAGGCGTGAAAATCGTTCCTGCCTATGATCAGGCCGACCTGGTCGACAATGCCTCCCGCACGGTGGAAAACGCCTTGTTTCAGGGGATCATCCTGGTCATGATCCTGCTGGCGGTGGCGCTGTGGAACCTGCGGGCGGCGATCATCGTCACGGTGGCCATGCCGTTCTGTGCGGCGGTGGCGATTATCGGCATGAAGTTTTTCGGCATCACGGCCAACCTGATGTCGCTCGGCGGTATCGCCATTGCATTGGGGATGCTGGTGGATGGCTCGATCATTGTGGTGGACAACATTACCCGGCACTTGAATCTGCCGGAAAATCAGGGCCGCGATCGCCTGAAAGTTATCACTTCCGCCGCTTGCGAAGTCGGCCGCCCGATCATGTTCGCGCTGCTGATTATTGTCTCGGTGTTCATTCCGCTTTTCATGCTGGAAGGAGTCGAGGGGAAAATGTTCCGCCCGCTGGCGTTTTCGGTCATGGCGGCGCTGTTGGCTTCGATCGTGGCCGCAGTGGTCAACGCTCCCGTGCTGGCTTCGTTCCTGATGAAAACCCCGAAAAAACAGCGCAAACAGAACCGCCTGATCGACAAGTTTTATACTCCGTTGGTTTCGGGGGCGATCAAACTGCGTTTTCTGGTTTTTCTGGTGGTCATCGCGGCGGTGGGCGTCAGTGTCTTTCTGCTGCAGAGAGTCGGGCGTGAATTCATGCCCACGCTGGAGGAGGGAGCCATCCTGATCAGCGTCAATATGGCGCCGTCCATCGGGCTCGATCAGGCCGAAAAAGTGGTGCGCAATCTCGAGAAAATGATCCTGAAGCATCCCGAGGTCGCCAATGTGGTATCGCGGGTAGGGCGTCCCGAGGCGGGCAGCCATCCCCATCCGGTGAACTTCGCCGAAATTCAGATCGAGCTCGAAACCGAACCCGGTCAGCATTCCGGCGCCACACGGCGCATCCGCATTGTCGATGAACTTCGCGAGGAACTGCATGAATATCCCGGTGTGACCTTGAATTTTTCACAGCCGATCCAGAATTCGTTCGAGGAATTGCTGTCGGGCATCAAGGCTTATTTCGCCATCAAAATCTATGGCGAAGATATGGAGATCCTGCGGACCAAAGCCGAGGAAATCCGCCAGGCGGTGACCAATATTCCCGGCGTGGTTGACCTCTCCACCGAGCAGAGTTTCGGACAGCCGCAGATTCAGGTGGTCGTGGACCGCGAAAAGGCGGCGCGTTATGATGTTTCCGCCGGCCAGATCATGCAGTTGGTGGAAAGCGCCGTCGGCGGTGAAAACATCAGCAGCATTTATCAGCATACCCGCCGGTATGACATCAACATGCGCCTGGCCGAAGAGTTCCGCGCCGACACCCGTGCGCTCGGCGAGCTCCCGGTCAAATCCGCCTCCGGCAAAACCATCCCGCTTAAACAAGTCGCCGAGATCAAGATTACCGAAGGGCCGATTCAGATCAACCGCGAGGACAACCAGCGCCGCTGGACCGTACAGGGCAACATCGCCGGGCGCGCCCCCAGTCATATCGTGGCGGACATGCGGCAAGCCATTCAGGAAAAAGTCCAGCTGCCGCCCGGTTATTTCATTGAATTCGGCGGACAATTCGAGAATCAGGAGCGCGCCATGCGCAAGCTGATGGTGATCGTGCCGATCGTGATCGGGCTGATTTTCGTGTTGCTCTGGATCTCGTTTTCATCGCTTCGCAGTTCACTGATCGTGATGGCAAACGTACCGCTGGCGCTGATCGGAGGCATCGTGGGGCTGCTGCTTACCGGGCAATTGCTTTCGGTACCGGCCACGGTGGGATTCATCGCGCTTTTCGGTATCGCCATGCAGGACGCGGTGGTTATGGTCACCGACTTCAAGGACCTGCGGAGCGGCGGCACGCCGCTGCGCGAAGCCGTCCTGAAAGGCAGTGCCATCCGGTTCCGCTCGGTGATCCTGACCACGCTGACGACGTTGCTCGGACTGCTGCCGCTGCTGCTTGCTCAGGGCATCGGCGCGGAAGTGCAACGGCCGCTGGCGGCCATCGTCACCTTCGGCCTGGCCAGTTCGACCTTGCTGACACTCTTTGTCCTGCCGGCGCTTTACTACGAAGTCGAGCGGCATTTCACCGGGAAGGATAAGCGCTAAGTTTACCCGATCTGAGCCACCATTTTCCGGAAACGGCCCAGGGAGATCACAAACAATACCGTACCGATTACCGCCAGCGCCAGGAATGGACGCCATACCACGTCCAGTCCGGCGCCGCGGTACAGAATCGCCTGGCTGAATTCCACGAAATGAGTGGTGGGCGCCAGTTCCATGAACGATTGAACCGCCTTCGGCATGCTTTCCCGCGGCGTCATGCCGCCGGACAGCATCTGCATGGGCAGCAGTACCAGCAGGATCAACATCCCGAATTGAGGCATGTTCCGCGAACTCGAAGCCAGAAAAATCCCCATGGAGGTACAGGCAAAGAGATGCAGGGCCATTCCCAGAATAAACAGCGGAATCGAACCCTCGATCGGTACACTCAGTATGCCCTGAATTATAAACAGCAGCGAAAGCGAGGCCGCCGTCATGACCACCAGCCCCATCGACCAGACCTTGGACACCATGATCTCAAAGGGCGTTACCGGCATCACCAGCAGATGCTCCAGCGTGCCGTGTTCGCGCTCCCGGATCAGTGCCGCCCCGGTCAGGATAATGGCCAGCATGGTCACGTTGTTGATCAGTTCCACCACCGAGCCGAACCACGAACGGGTCAGGTTGAAGTTGAACCGGTTCCGGATGACGATATTGGCGGCAACCGGAACGGCATCGGCGCTTTCGGCATTCATGAATTTCGTGATTTCCCCCAGTGCGATCTGCTGGATGTAGCCGCTGCCCGTGAAAGCCTGCGACATGCGCGTCGCATCCACATTCAACTGCATGACCGGCTGATTTCCGGCGAAAACATCTTTCTGGAAATTCTGGGGAATAACCATGACGAAGGTATATTCGCCCCGGTCCATGGCGGGGTCGATTTCGTCCAGCGATATCTGGTCGGGCAGCACAAACATCGGCGGGAAAAACGCGTCGCTGACCCGTTGGGACAATTGCGAATGGTCCTCGTCGACAATGGCGATCGCCGCATTGGCAATGGATTCGGGCGTGGACGTGGCCGCAATATAGATGGCGACGGTAAAGGTGTAGACGATCAGGCCGAGCATCAGCGGATCCCGCAAAAGCCCGCGCAGTTCTTTGATTCCGAGATTGAGGATGTTTTTTATTTTATGTGTCATCAGGTCGCCTGTTTTTTCTGTAAAATTATGCCGAGTCCGAGGATAATGGGAACGGTTATGACCAGTACCAGCAGCGGTTGGTGCAAATCGGCAAAATGCAGCGCTTTGTTGAAAACGCCCCTGCTGATGAGCAGCATGTAGGTGGTCGGGAAAATATTGCCGATGACCCGCCCCATTCCTTCCAGTGTACTCACCGGGTTGATCAGTCCGCAGAACTGGCTGGCCGGCAGCATGGTGCCGATCATGGTTAGGAACATCACCGCGATCT
This sequence comes from Victivallis vadensis, assembly GCA_040391785.1. Lineage (GTDB taxonomy): Bacteria > Verrucomicrobiota > Lentisphaeria > Victivallales > Victivallaceae > UBA5239. The sequence continues at coordinate 4,309 of JBEBXH010000046.1, read as the reverse complement.
GGCTGCGCGTGATCGACGACGCCAGCAGCCCTATCCCTGTGGAAATGACGCAATAAATCACCAGCCCCAGGATCAGCGTCAGCAGGCTTCCCTTGATCGGCACGCCAAAGACAAACACCGCCATCAGAATCAGCAAAAAAGCGCTGACCGTGGAAAACGCCACATACGGCAGCTGCTTGCCCAGCAGGAATTCCGCGCGGCTCAGCGGCGTTACGTACAGATTGATGATTGATCCCATCTCTTTTTCGCGCACCACGGCCAGCGCGGCGAGAATGGCCGGAATCATCAGCAGCAGAACGGGGATCACCGCGGGCACCATGGCCGGCAGACTCTCCACATCGGGATTATAACGGTAACGCGTCTCGAGCGAGGCGGGCAGTGAACTGTTTGAGCCCGTCCTGTGTGCCCGTTGCGACAGCCAGTCGAGGTGGATTCCCTGCGCGTATCCCTGAATGGTTTCCGCGCGCTGGGGCATGGCGCCGTCGATCCAGAAAGCGATTTCCGGCGTGAGGTTCTGATCCACTTCCTTGCCGAAGCGCGGCGGAAGTTCGACGGCCATGGAGATTTCGCCGCTCCGCATCCGTTTGTCCAGTTCATCATAATTATGGAGCGGCGGCTTTTCGATGAAATAGCGCGACCCCGCAATATTCAAGGCATAATTCTGGCTCAATTCGGTCTGGTCGTTGTCCAGTACGGCAAACGTAAGATCTTCCACGTCCATGTTGATCCCGAACCCGATGACCAGCATCAGCAGCAATGAACCGAACAATGCGAGCGTGGCCCGGACCGGATCGCGGAGCAGTTCGAGGTTCTCGCGCCAGCTGCAGCTGAGCAGCCGCTGCAAACTGAATTTGTGGATGGCGGAGACGGCCGGCGTATTCTTTTTCTTTGCGGTCAGGGTGGAGATATTCTCCTCTTCCCGGCCGGAATCTTTTTTATTGGATTTTTCGGCTTCGACCAGATAGCTGATAAATGCGTCCTCCAGCGTGGCGGCCCCGCGTTCCCCGGTCAGCGCCTGCGGGGTGTCGCAAGCGAGTGATTTACCGGCATGCATCAGCGAAATACGGTCGCAGCGCTCCGCCTCATTCATGAAATGGGTGGTGATGAAGATTGTCACCCGGTCGTTTCGCGACAAGCCGATGATGAGCTCCCAGAAGCCGTCGCGGGCAATCGGGTCCACGCCCGAGGTCGGCTCGTCGAGGATCAGGATCTGCGGATTGTGCACCACCGCCGCCGCCAGCGACATGCGCTGCTTAATGCCCAGCGGCAACGAATCGGGAAATTCATCCGCCACGCCCTGCAGCTGGAAGCGCTTCAGCATTTCATCCACACGTCCTTCGATTTCATCTTTCGGGAGCTGGAAGAGCCGGGCATACAACTGCAGGTTCTGGCGCACCGTCAATTCATCGTACAGCGAAAATGCCTGGGTCATATAACCTAAGTTCCGGCGGATCGACATATCCCGGGCATTGACCGGCTTGCCGAACAACCATGCCTCGCCCGAGGAGGGCGGCAGCAGGCCCGTCAGCATTTTCATGGTCGTGGTTTTGCCGCAGCCGTTGGAGCCGAGGAAACCGAAGATTTCACCGCGCCGGATGCGGAAGTCCACATGATCCACTGCCACAAACGAACCGAATTTACGGGTCAGCCCCTTCGCTTCGATGGCGATATCTTCGTGTCCATCCGCAGGAAGCGGCGGCACTTCGACCGGTTTATAATTTTCGCGGCGCTCCTTGGGCAGGAGCCGGATAAACGCGGTTTCGAGCGAATCGCTTCCGGTTTTCTTGAGCAATTCTTCCGGCGAGCCGGTATCGAGCACTTTGCCGCCGTCCATGGCGACCAGGTAGTCGAAGCGCTCCGCTTCATCCATATAAGCAGTGGCCACCATGACCCCCATCTGCGGCTGCCCGGCGCGAACCTTGTCAATCAACTCCCAGAACTGGCGGCGGGCCAGCGGGTCGACCCCGGTCGTCGGCTCATCCAGCACCAGCAAATCGGGATCGTGAATCAAGGCGCAGCAAAGGCCCAGTTTCTGCTTCATGCCGCCGGAGAGTTTCCCGGCGGGGCGTGACAGAAATGGATACAATCCCGTGCTTTGGGTCAGCAGGTCGATACGCTGACGGCGGTCTGTGGCGTCCAAGCCGAAAAGACGGGCGAAATACTGAAGGTTTTCCTCCACCGTCAGGGTCAGGTAGAGGTTTTTGCCCAAGCCCTGCGGCATATAGGCAATCCGGGGGCACACCTGGTTGCGGTGCGCTTTGCTGCGGATGTCGCCGCCCAGTACTTCCAGCGAACCCTCCTGCATGACGTGTGCGCCGGTAATCAGCGACATCAGACTGGATTTGCCGACGCCGTCGGGACCGATCAGCCCGACCATGCAGCGCGGCGGAACATCCAGTGTCACCCCATCCAGTGCCAACGTTTTTCCATAACGCAGGCTTACGTCTTTTATCCGGACGACCGGAGCATCCTGCGGTATCGTCATGGTCTGTTCTTCAACTCCAGATTGGAGGGCCAGGCGGCATCCGGATCGAGTTTAACCCAAGCCACGCCGGGAATCCCGGTTTTGACATATTCCACATATTTTTTCAACAACAAGGGGTCGACGCGCGCCTTGACGCGAAACATCAATTTCTGACGTTCCTTCTGCGTTTCCACCGTTTTCGGCGTAAACTGCGCGACACTGGCGACAAAAGAAACTTTCGCGGGAATCGGAATACCCGGCAAGGCGTCGAGCATCAACCGCACATCCGCGCCGATCTTTACCCGCCCGGCAATTTCCTCCGGCAGAAAAAATGTCATATAAACGTCGGTCAGGTCCGCCAGATTCAACACCCGGCCGCCGGCCGACAATACTTCGCCTTCTTCGGCAATCCGGTACTGGATGCGTCCTTCGCGGGGGGACAACAGCTTGCTGTCGTCGATATCCGCCTGAATGCGGTCGATGTCGGCCTTGGCGGCCAGGATGCCCGCGGACGCGCCGTTGGCCTCGGCTTTGGCCGACTCGATCGCCGCCGCGGCCTGCTTCACACTGGCCTGGTTCGAGGCCAGCTGTGCTTCCGCTGAACGGAGAAGGGTTTCGGCGTCTTCATATTGCTGCTCGGAAGTGGCGCTGGATTTGACCAGTACCGCCAACCGGTCGAAACGCTTCTTGGCGCCATCCAGATTGCTCTGGCGCTGCAGGACATCGGCCTTGGACGCCTCGTGTTCGGCGATGCGGACTTCGATCATGGCTTTGGCGCTGGCCTCGGTGGTGATGGCCTGATTGTATTTCGCCTTGGCTTGCTCCAATTGTGCTTCCAGCACATTTGTCTGCATCACAGCCAATGTCTGGCCCACTGTCACGAAATCGCCTTCGTTGACCATAAGTTTTTCGATGCGCCCGGCAAGCTTGGCCGCGATATTGATCTCCGTCGCTTCAAGGCGGCCGTTTCCGGAATAAAACTTGATTTCGTCGAGGTTTTCGACGTTGATATATCTTTCGTAAACATACCAGCCGGTTCCCATCACCGCCACAATCAATCCGATTATGATCAGGAGCTTTTTGGTTTTGGCTTTATGGATGGCTTTTTTTTCCGGGTGGGCATCGGCTTTGCCGGTATTGTCATTTTTACTCATTATATCCTCCTCAGTCTTTAATCAGTAATTTGCAAGAAGTTACAAAGTCTTGTAAATGTAGTTCCGATCCAGTGCTTTTCAAGAGTGGAATGAGAGAAAAACCTGAAAATGAAAACAGCTGGAATCCGGAAATCAGAAAAATGATTACAGTCTGATTACATTTTTCCTTAAATCGTGCGGTAAAAGCGGGGCTAACAGAAAATCGGACAGCATATTTTTTATATATCACCAATTCTTATGTTGACGATAGGGAATGCGGCGTGTTCAGGCTTGTATCGAGCTGAAATATTGTTTTATTGATAAGTATGAGTAATCTTCGTGAGTGGAATATGATAAAAATATAATATTCAGCCTGAATATGCTTGTATTTAGTTTGTTATGCGATTCTGATAAGTTTATTTAAAGTAAGCATAACTTTCGCTAAAAGTATAAATATTTTTGTAAGATGACTTGCAAAGGCTATTTATGTAGGCTATACTTATATATACGCGGATAGATTGCGATTAGGAAGTGAATAATACAAAAGTATATGAGATACGCTTTGCAAACAAATAAAATGTCGAACTACAATGGATACCGCTTTGTGGTGGTGACATGTCCTGCGGCGGAGCTGCAGGACGAACTTGATGATTTACAAAATCATCAAGTTCGGAAAAATTTAAGCGAGCAGCGAGCAGCGAGCAGCGAGCAG